>CAXTBC010000027.1:0-47815 GCA_964242595.1 uncultured Acetobacteraceae bacterium
GGGCAGAGCCCCATGCTTGTCTATAGGTCAAAGTTTACGGCCGTTAGTATTAGTTCTGTTTGAACACGGCGCGTCGGACCGACGAGTCCGCACCCACTTCCTTCGGCCGAATGCGATAGTCGTGCGAGGCCCGGCGAACGCCCCTTGACACTGGACGGGGCTTGATCATACGCCGGTCGGTGCCTGCAAGTAGCAAGATTGTCGAGATCGAGATGCTGCGCGGCGTGGCGATCCTGGCGATGTTGGTCATCCACGTCCATAGCGGCCTTCTGCCGGATCCATCTCCGTTATTAGATCATCTCACCCGAAACTACGTTGAGTTCTGGTGGGGCGTGGATCTGTTCTTCGCCATCTCCGGCTACGTCATCGCACGCTCCCTCATACCCGCCATTGCGGCTTCCCAGGGCGTCGGCGGCTTCCTCGTTACGGCTTCCGTCTTCTGGGTGCGGCGCGCCTGGCGGCTGATCCCGTCCGCCTGGCTGTGGCTGGCCATCAGCCTGTTTCTGGCTGGCGTCTTCGGCCGTCCCGGCTTCTTCGACACGTTCCATGTCAACCTCCTCTCGGTTGTCGCGGCGATGGTCTGCATGGCTAACGTCCATCTTGCCGCAGTCGTCGCGGCGCATGGCGGCTACGGGGTGACAAGCGCGTATTGGAGCCTCTCGCTGGAGGAGCAGTTCTACCTGGTGCTGCCTGTCATGGCGTTCGTTGCGGGGCGGCGGATCGGACTGATCATGGGACTTGGCGCGACGGTGCTTTACTTCGTGCCGCTCTCCACGCCGCTTATGGTGTTCCGCGTCCATGGTGCTCTGCTCGGCGTGTTGCTGGCCATCGGCGAGCGGCAGGCGGGGTGGCGCGATCTCGCGCCCACGGCACTGGCTCGGCACCGTCTCGGCCGTGCCCTCATGCTGGGGTTGCCGATCCTGCTGATGTCGCTGTTAGCCGCGAACATCGTGACCATCACCCCGACTGGTATAGGCACGATTGCCATCCTCTCCGCGATCCTCGTCTGGGCGGCAAGCTACGATGGCGGCTTACTGATGGCGGACGGCACCGTGCGCCGGGGCTTGTCTCTGCTGGGCGACCGGTCCTACGGAATCTACCTGGTCCACGTGCCAACTTTTGCCCTGACGCGCGCCCTGTGGTTGCGCGCTACCGGAATCGGCCGCGGTTACGGCCTAGCCGGCGACATCTGCGTGGTGTTGAGTGGTTTGCTTCTGACGGCTGTGTTCAGCGAGATCAACCACCGTTTGGTAGAAGCGCCGATGCGCGAGCGCGGCAAGCGGATTGCCAGGAACATGCAGGCGCGCGCTGCCTTGCGCAACAGTGAGCTGACCCTTGTGGCGCCCGTTGTCAGGCAGGGTGACGCCTGAGGGCTTCGGTGGTGTTCGTTGTGGAAAATGCCATGATCGGCCGAGCAGGCCCTCAAGCCCGGCTCCGTGGTCGCAACTGCAACAAGAACAGCCACCAGCACTACGACATCGAAGCTCAATACCGCACGAATTACGAGAGTTCGCATGGAGTCCGCACAGGCGGAGGACGGCGGAGATAGCCACGACACCAGAAGAACAAAAGTTCAATCGGTTGGTTATGGTGCCCAGGAGTGGAATCGAACCACCGACACTGCGATTTTCAGTCGCATGCTCTACCAACTGAGCTACCTGGGCATCGTCGGGAGGCGAGGCTTTAGCCTAGGGGCTTGCGGGGATCAAGCTGGCGATCAGGGCGGCAGCGGGCCAGATTCAGGCGTCCGGAGCGGAGTGCTCGAGCACCGCCTCGCCGTCCTGGCCAGGGACGACGTAGCTCTCCGTCAGCCACCGGCCGAGGTCGATCCCGGCACAGCGCGGCGAGCAGAAGGGGCGGGCCGCGGGGTTGGCCGGCTTGTGGCAGATCGGGCAGGTGGGGCTCACAGCGTGTCCTCAAGGACCCATCCAGACGGCGCGAGTGCCGGGTCCGAGCGGAGGATCAGGGGATGGGTGGTGCTGCGTGCAAGATCGGTCAGCGCGGCAGGGTCGGCCTGCAGAGCAGCGGCCACGCCCGGCGCGACTCGCAGCGTCAGACGGGCGGCGGGGCGGGCGGCGGCGGCGCGCAGGGCAGCCAGGCCAGCAGCGTGGGGGCCGGCCAGCATCTCGTGCAGCGGCGCGGCCAGGCGGGGCCGCAGGATCTCGGCCAGGCCGAGCTGGGTGAAGCCGAGCAGGCGCGGCTGGACGGGGTCGTCCGCCAGCGCGGCCGCCAGGTCCGGACCGAGCGCCGCGCGACGTCGGACGGGCAGGCCAGCCAAATCGAGCAGGATGGCGCCGGAGAGGTTGCGCAGGCGGAGTTGGCGGGCGAGCGCCGGCAGGGCAGCGCGGTTGGCGGCGAACTGGGCTGCGGCCTTGGGCGCGCGGGCGGCGGTGCTGGCGCCGCCGTCCACATCGATGGCGACCAAAGCGGGCGTCGGTGTGAAGGTGGCGCGCAGCCCGCCGGGCAGGTCGGCCCCTGGGTGCGACAGGGCCTCGGCCTCGGCCTCCAGCGAGTCGTCAAAGGCCTGGGCCACCAGGGAGATGCGGTCTGCGAAGCCGGCGCGCAGCGTAGCGAACAGGGAGCGGCCGTCCGTGTGGATAGTGGCTGCTGGGTAGGAGGCGGCGAGGCGGGCGAGCGGGGTGGGACCGGCGGCCATCAAATGCGGCGGTCCCGACGGGACAGCCGACACCACGGCGGCAGCCAAGCGGGGGCCCTTGCCGCCCTGCCCCGCGCGGGTGACGCGCACGGCCAGCATGTCGCCCTGGGTGCGGCCGGCAGCGCCAGCGCTGTCCGGCAGGAAGCCGTCCACGCCGCCGGCCATCGCAACAAAGGCGCCGGCCATGGCGGGGACGCGCGCGGTGACGCGGGCCCAGTGCAGGTCACCCAGGCCGTCCGGCGCGCCGGGGCGCCACAGTGCGTAATCCTCGAGCGTGCCGTCCCGGGTGACGGCCAGGCGCACCTCGCCGGGGCTGGCGCAGGCCAGGATGGCGTGGGTCACGGAAAGAGGTAGCCGCGGCCCCGCAAAAGCTGTGCCGTCTCGAACAGGGGCAGGCCGACCACGCCGGAGTAGCTGCCGTGCAGGGCGCGCACGAACGCGGCGGCCGCGCCCTGGATGGCGTAGCCGCCGGCCTTGCCCGCCCACTCGCCCGTTTGCAGGTAGGCGGCGACCTGCGCCTCGGTGAGGCGGGCAAAGACGACGGTGCTCTCCGACGTGCGCGCGCCGCTCGTGCCGTCGGGCGCCACCAGCACCAGCGCTGTAATCACGTGGTGGCGGCGGCCGGAGAGCAGGGTAAGGCAGGCGCGGGCCTGCGCCTCTGTCTCCGCCTTCGGCAGGATGCGGCGGCCCACGGCCACCACGGTGTCGGCCGCCAGCACGAAGCTGCCGGGCGTGGCGGCGGCCTGCGCCTTCTCGCGCGCCAGGCGTTCGGCGTGCGGGCGCGGCTGCTCGTCGCGGCGCGGCTGCTCGTCGATGTCCTGCGGGTCGATCCGTGTGGGGGTGACGCCGATCTGGGCCAGCAGGGCTGCGCGGCGGGGGCTGGCGGAGGCTAGGATCAGGGTCAAGGGAAGGAAGCAGTTCTTTTTTGAAAAAAAGAACCAAAAAACTTTTGCTTACCTGGCGCGCGCTGGTGGACAGGTCCGCTGCAGCAAAGCGAGGGTTGCATGCCCTTCTACTTGAAGCGGAACGTGATTCGGCCCTTGCTCAGGTCGTACGGCGTCATTTCCACGTTCACCCGGTCGCCGGCCAGCACGCGGATGCGGTTCTTGCGCATCTTGCCGCTCACCTGGGCGAGGATGGAGTGCTCGTTGGTGTCCAGCTTCACACGGAACATGGCATTTGGCAGCAGTTCTGTGACGATACCGCTGAACTCGATCATGTCTTCTTTGGACATCAGGCCTCTATTGGGGATGGGTGGGAGGGGTTGTGGTCAGCGGGTGGCCTGAGGTCAAGACGATTTAGTCAAAGCAAGCGGTTCTTTTCCAAGCATCTGCCCACCGCACGAATGGTTCAGGTGAGCAAGCGACAGCGGAGTCAAAGTCTTTTGCTTCTTTTCTTCAGAAAAGAAGGCCTTGTCTTCCTACAACCTGACCTGAAGGCTAAGCGCATGCGCCCCCAGCCCCTCCGCAGTAGCAAGCGCAGCGCCGGCGGGGGCGATCCGCGCGAACCCGTCTGGGCTGGCCTCGATCCAGGTGGTGCGCTTGAGGAAGTCCAGCGTGGACAGCCCCGAGGCGAAGCGGGCGGTGCGGCCGGTGGGCAGCACGTGGTTGGGACCCGCCACGTAGTCGCCCAGCGCTTCGGGAGTGTGGCGGCCGAGGAAGGCGCTGCCGGCGTGGCGGATTTGCGCCAACAGGGCGGCGGGATCGGCGACCATCACTTGCAGGTGTTCGGGCGCCAGGCGGTTGGTCAGCGCCACGGCCTCGTCCCAGTGCCGCACCAGGATGATGGCGCCGTGGGCGCGCCAGCTGGCGCCGGCGATGGCGGCGCGCGACAGCGTTGGCAGCTCGGCCTGCACGGCGAGGGCCACGGCGTCGGCGAAGGCTGGATCGTCCGTGATGAGGATGGACTGGGCCGACTCGTCGTGTTCGGCCTGGGCCAGCAGGTCGATGGCGACGTGGCGCGGGTCGTTGGCGGCGTCGGCCAGAATGAGCACCTCGGACGGGCCTGCCACGCCGTCTATGCCGACGCGGCCGAACACCTGCCGCTTGGCTTCGGCCACGTAGGCGTTGCCGGGGCCGACGATGCGGTCCACCGGCGCGACCGTGGCGGTGCCGTAGGCCAGGGCGGCCACCGCCTGCGCGCCGCCGACGCGGAACACCTCGCTGACCCCTGCCCGCCTGGCCGCGGCGAGCACGAGCGGGTTGAGGATGCCGTCCGGCGTGGGCACGCACATGGCGATGCGGGCGACGCCGGCGATGCGCGCGGGGATGGCGTTCATCAGCACGCTGGACGGGTAGGCGGCCTTGCCGCCCGGCACGTAGATGCCGGCGGCGTCGATCGGCGTCCAGCGCAGGCCCATGGTGATGCCCGCGTCGTCGTGCATCTGCATGTCGGTGGGGAGCTGGGCACGGTGGAACGATTCGATGCGGGCGGCGGCTAGATCCAGGGCGGCGTGCAGCTCGGGCGGGGTGTCCGCCACGGCGGCGTCGATCTCGGCTTGGGTGACGCGCAGGGTGGCGGGCGTCAGCGCCAGGCGGTCGAACTGCGCGGTGTAGCCGCACAGGGCTTCGTCGCCGGTGGCGCGCACCGCGGCGATGATGGCGGCGACGGTGGCGTCCACGCTGGCGGTGGTCTCACGGGCCTCGTCGAGCAGGGCGTCGAAAGCGGCCTGGAAGCCGGAATCGGTGGTGGTCAGGCGCCTCATGCCGCCACGGCGGCGCGGAAACGGGCGATCCAGGCGCCGATCTCCTCCGGGCGGGTCTTCAGCATGGTGCGGTTGACGATGAGGCGGCTGGTGACGTGGGCGATCACCTCGGTCTCCCGCAGGCCGTTGGCGCGCAGCGTGCTGCCGGTCTGCACCAGGTCCACGATGAGGCGGGAGAGGCCCAGGCCTGGGGCGAGCTCCATGGCGCCGTTGAGGTGGACCACGTCCGCGTGGATGCCGCGCGCGGCGTAGTGCCGGCGCGCGGTGTTGGGGTATTTGGTGGCCACGCGCACGCTGGACCAGCGCGCCGGGTCGTCGAGGTCCTCGGCGATGGGGGCGGCGACGGAGACGCGGCAGGCGCCGATGCCGAGGTCCAGCGGGGCGTAGATCTCCGGGTAGTCGAACTCGGCCAGCACGTCGCCGCCGCAGATGCCGATCGCCGCGGCGCCGTAGGCCACGAAGGTGGCGACGTCGAACGGGCGCACGCGGACGACGTCGAGCATCGGGTCGTCGGTGGGGAAGCGCAGGCGGCGGCTGTCCTCGTCCGTGAAGTCGGGCGCGGGATGGATGCCGGCGCGCGCGAGGACGGGGCCGCACTCGGCGAGGATGCGGCCCTTGGGAAGGGCGAGGACGAGGGCGGGCTGCTGGTCCGGGGTGAGGTCTTGCTCGCGGTAGGAGGCGGTCATGGCGCGGGGGCTAGCACGGCGGCACGGCGGTGTCATTGGGGGCCGGCAAGCCGAGGCCTGCCGGCGGATTGCGCGCCCTGCTCGAGACCGCGCTCCCGGTCTATCGTGATCGGGCGCCGCGGTAACGGACACCTAAACGTTGCACTTTCAGTTCACCGCGCAACGGCGTGGACGCGGAATTGCAAGTCGGCGAAGGCTTGTGGAGCAGAATCCTCCAGCAGCTCGACAAGATGCCGCTCACCCGCGGCTGCAGCCTGGAGTTCGGTGTTGTCGGCCGCTCCGGGCATAGCGGAGCGCAGTTACGCGGCCACCAGTTCATCCGCGGTCCCGACATGCAGTCCAACGTCAGCGTGTTGATCTATATCGGCCCGGAACTGTCCAAGCCGCCAACTCCTCCCGCCGTGTCGCAGACTCACAAGCTCGTTGCCGAGTTGTTTTCGACCGGCCTGTCCTGCAGCCTGGCCGTCATGGGGTGGGTCGGCACCATCGGCTCGATTGCCGGTGCTGGCGCCTCCATGGGGATGTCGAGCTTGGCGACCATCTACTTTGCAAATGCCGCCGCCCTCGCTTCCGCGCAATGCGTCGGCTCCACCGTACACGCGGGACTTGTCGGCTGGGACGAGGGCGCAAAGGCCGACGCCATGGCCGACAACACCGGATTCAAGACGTTCGACCGTGTGGCCGACTACACCAACTTCCTTGCCATCCTGTCTGTAGGCCGCAACCTCGTCACCGTCAGCCGCGCTTTGAAGGAAGCCGGCCTCAGCATCTCCGAAGGTGCGCTCGCCCAGTTTGCCGATAAAGACATCGCCACGATGGCGAAATTCTTGAAGCTGACCAAGGATGCCAACAACGCCGAGAGCGTAGCCAGCTTCATCAAAGTCGTATCCTGGACGCTGTCCTTTACGGCATGGGACTTTACTCCAGCTTCCGTGACGACTCGGGTGGCGCAGTCCAGGCACGCGACTTTATGTTGGGCAAACCAACCGACACAGCTCCTCCGTGGCCGGGTTACCCAAACACTCCCGCGCCAGCAACCGCTGGTGCCGCCACCCTGGCCGCGATGAGCGCACCGGGAAGATCGGGACCATCTGCCGTGGCTCCGCGTATTGTTGACGACATGCTCCGCTACAAGCCTGGCGAGGTTGCCAACATCTCCGTTCTGCTGCTTAAGAAACGTGACTGACGCCGCCGAAAACTCGCGTGACCGCGCCGTGGCCGACTACTTCCGCTGGAATGCGGACGGGGTCGTCCAGGCGGTCAGCCTACTCGGCAGCGCGGCGGTCCTGCTCACCTTCGCCATGCTCGACCGCCTTGCCGATACCGGCCTCGGCTACGGGGGCCATGCGACTCACCTCGCCATGCTCGCCCTCGCCGTCGCGCTCGCTGGCCCAATCGGGTTTCGCGAACGCCACACGATGCTCGCCCTGCGCCCCATCATGGGAGCCATGGCACTCGCATGCTGCCTCGTCCCCACCGTTGGGTGGCTCGTCATTCGTCCAACACAGGGGGTCACAGCCCACCTGCCGATCGCCTGCATCGTTCTCGCCGTGCTCGCGTTCATCCCCGCCGCCTCTGTGCTCGCCGTCACCAGCCGTGAACGTTGGCAAGTTTTTCTCGACTACTGCCGCGCGCCGAGCATGTGGAGCAGGCCTCGCGACGGCGCCACCTGAGCCCTCACCGCACCAGCTGCCAGCGCCCGTCGAAGACGCCGAACACCGCCACCCGAAGCTGCACGACACCACCGCCCCAGCGTTCCGGCAGGTCACCAAAACTCTCCGGATCGGGCGTGCCCTTCACCGCTTTGTCGGCCGTGGCGATCCGTAGCAACGCCGATCCGTCCGCCCGCTGCACTGACCACAGCGACCCCGGAAGCGCCGTCACAGCAAGCTCCGCAGCATGCGGCGGTGGCATGACCGTGAGTTTGCCTGCAGGCGCCCCCAACATCGCCGCCGCCATTGCCGCCTCGTCGTCGCCGATAGACGGGTTGGCGCGCTCCATGTCGTCCTTGCGGATGTCCGTCAGGTAGAACAGCCTGCCCCAATCACGCGCCCGCGCAGCCGCTGCAAGCTCGCCAGTCAACGCCGCCAACGCCGCGGCGATCTCATCGGCCGGCCTGGCTCCTGCGGGCAAGGCAGATGCGTGCCAGAGCCGAAGGTCAGGCGCATCGCCGCGTTGCACGCCAGTGTCAAACAGGTCATGCGCCCCGCAGGCCGGCACCCCCTCGCCTGCTACCGGGTTGCACGCGAACGTGGCCAGGCGAGGCCCCCCTCCCAGCTCGAATGCCCCGGTTCCCGGCCCCACCAGCACCACCGCCGCCGCACCTTCGGCGCCAGGCCGGTCGATCGTCACCACCAGGCGGTTGGGGCCGTTGTGCATGAACGGATCGACCGAGTAGGCCAGGCTCTCCGCCGGGTTGCCCGACGGGCCGACCGGGATGCCGTTCATCGTTGCCGTGAACCGCACCCCTTCGCCCGTCAGGTTCAACGTGTAGCGGCTGGCATCCCCGGCCTGCGCCAAACAGGGGGTGATGACCGCAAGCGCCACCACGAGACTCAGTCTTGCCTGCATTACGAACCTGCATCCTGATGTGCACAAACGTGGTGCTGCCAAGTGGACGGCTGGCTGATACGTTGTTGGTGCCATTGGGCCAGTTGGGACAAGGCCCACTCTCTTGCGGGCACTGGCAGCACGCCTCGACCGATGCCTCATCACCGGATCACTCAGCCGCAACAACGGCTTGATCTCAGATGCGCTCGATCTCCGCCCCGCACGCGCCCAGCTTGCGCTCCACCGCCTCGTAGCCGCGATCCAGGTGATACACCCGGTTCACGATGGTCTCGCCCCGGGCCGCCAACCCGGCCAGCACCAGCGAGACGCTGGCGCGCAAGTCGGTGGCCATCACCGGCGCGCCCTGCAGCGTGCGCACCCCGCGCACGATGGCCGAGGAGCCGTGCACGTTGATCCGCGCGCCCATGCGGTTGAGCTCGGGCGCGTGCATGAAGCGATTCTCGAAGATGGTCTCGGTAATCATGGCCGCACCTTCGGCCACCGACATCAGCGACATGAACTGGGCCTGCATGTCCGTGGGGAAGCCGGGATAGGGCTCGGTCTTCATGTCCGTGCCGTGCAGGCCGCCCACGCGGCGGACGCGCAGGCCGCCCTCCATTTCGCTGACCTCCACGCCGGCTTCGGCCAGCGCCACCGCGAGTGCCGCCATGTGGTCCAGGCGCGCGCCCAGCAGGGTCACCTCGCCGCCGGCGATGCCGGCCGCACAGGCGTAGGTGCCCGTCTCGATACGGTCCGGCACGATCGGGTGGCTGGCGCCGTGCAAAGCGGGCACGCCCTCGATGGTGAGCTGGTCCGTGCCGAGGCCCTCGATCCTGGCGCCCATGGCCACCAGGCAGTCGGCCAGGTCGGTAATCTCCGGCTCGCGCGCGGCGTTGGACAGCACGGTGCGGCCGTTCGCGAGCGTGGCCGCCATCAGCAGGTTCTCGGTGGCGCCCACCGAGACGAACGGGAACACGACGTCTGCCCCCTGCAGGCCCTGCGGCACGGCGGCGTGCACGTAGCCGCCTTCCAGCCGGATGACGGCGCCCATCTGCTCCAGCCCCTTCAGGTGCAGGTCCACCGGGCGGGCGCCGATGGCGCAACCGCCGGGCAGCGAGACCTGGGCTTCCCGGCAGCGGGCCAGCAGCGGGCCCAGCACCAGGATGGAGGCGCGCATCTTGCGGACGATGTCGTAGGGCGCAAGCGTGTTGGTGATCGGGCCGCCGATGGAGAGCGTGCGGCCGTCCTCGGACGGCTCCACGGCGGCACCGTGCTGAGCCAGCAGCTCGCCCATGGTGTCGAGGTCGGCCAGGCGCGGGACGTTGGACAGGACCAGGCGCTCGTCGGTGAGCAGGCCGGCGGTCATCAGCGGCAGGGCGGCGTTTTTGGCGCCGCGAATGGAGATCTCGCCTTGGAGGGGGCGGCCGCCTTTGATCAGGATACGGTCCAATTTGGCGTCCTAGGGTGGGAAGGTAAGGAAGGCCTTCTTTTCTGAAGAAAAGAAGCAAAAGACTTTTGTCTGTGCTGTCGCGGAGTTCTTAGCAGCAGCCGACGCTCCTTAGAGTTTTGGCAGGGACACGCCGCGCTGCCCCATATACTTGCCGCCGCGGTCCGCATAGCTCACTTCGGGCGGGCTTTCGCCGCGCAGGAACAGGAACTGGCAGATGCCCTCGTTGGCGTGGATCTTCGCCGGCAGCGGCGTGGTGTTGCTGATCTCGATGGTCACCTGGCCCTCCCATTCCGGTTCCAGCGGCGTCACGTTCACGATGATGCCGCAGCGCGCGTAGGTGGACTTGCCCAGGCAGATCACCAGCACGTCGCGCGGGATGCGGAAATACTCGATGGTGTGGGCCAGCGCGAAGCTGTTGGGCGGGATGATGCAAACCGGCGCCGTGCGGGTGACGAAGCTGTCCGCGCTGAACGCCTTCGGGTCCACGATGGCGCTGTCCACGTTGGTGAACACGCGGAAGTCCGGCGCCACGCGCGCGTCGTAGCCGTAGCTGGACAGGCCGTAGCTGATGACGCCGTCGCGCTTCTGCGCCTCGACGAACGGCGTGATCATTCCGTGCTCGGTCGCCATGCGGCGTATCCAGTGGTCGGGCAGGACGGGCATGCGGGTACGGACGACTCCATGGACGTGGCGGAGAGGCTAGCGGATTATTCGGCGTCTGCCTCCTGCGGCGGCGGGGGCTCGGCCTCGCGGGCGCGGGCCTGGGCCTTGCGGCGGCGCAGGTTCTCGCGCAGCGCCTCGGCTTCGCGCTGGCGGCGGGCTTCGGCCTCGCGTTCGGATTTCTTGGGGTCGGGCATGGGAAAATAAGAAAGGCCTTCTTTTTTGAAAAAAGAAGCAAAAAACTTTTATCCGTTGGGCGCGCACCGTTCCGCACCACCCGACAGGGAGCAAAAGCTTTTTGGTTCTTTTTCTCGAAAAAGAACTGCTTGCCTTCCTACGTCACTTCATCCGTAAACACCGTGAACCCCGAAAGGATTGACCGCCCGAAGATCGTAGAGATTGCCACGTCCGTCGCGTCACGCCCGCGCGCCATCAGAATGCGGCCGATGCGCGGCTTGTTGTGGCGCGCATCGAAGGTGTACCAGCGGCCGCCGAGATAGGCCTCGAACCAAGCGGAGAAATCGCCCGGCGCGTACGGCGGCGGCATGCCGATGTCGCCCAGGTAGCCGGTGCAGTAGCGGGCGGGGATGTTCATGCAGCGGCACAGTGCCACGGCCAGGTGGGCGAAATCGCGGCAGACGCCGCGCCCCTCCTCGTAGGCCTCCCAGGCGGTGCGGGTGGACCGCGCGTCTTGGTAGTTGAACTTGATGTGGTTGTGGACGAAGTCGCAGATCGTCTGCACGCGACCCCAGCCCGGGGCGGTGTTGCCGAACATGTACCAAGCGGCGTCACTCAGGCGGTCGGTCTCGCAGTAGCGGCTGCCCAGCAGGTAGGTCAGCAGGTCGTCCGGCAGGTCCTCCACCTTGTGCTGGATCGCGTCGGGGGCGACCTCGTCGGGCAGGCCGGTGTCGTAGATGTCGAACGCAGTGGCGATAGTGGTGCGGCCGGGCGGGGCCAGGATGCGGGTGCACACGTTGTCGAACGGGTCCCGGTAGGTGCGCAGCGGCGCGCCTGGGGAGACGGTGATGGGGCCGGGCGTAAGCAGGTCGCCGGCGCGGCTGGGATGCACGCTGACGCACAGCATCATCGGCGTGGTCTGCGGACAATCGAAGCTGATCTCGTAGCCGGCGTGGATCCGCATGCGGTTCTGGTCTCCTTGGGCGTGGCGAAAGCTGGTGCGGTGCAGCCATCCAAACTGTAAGACAGGGCCGAGGAGATTATGCAACCTTCATGCCCGAACCCTCCGAAGCCGACATCCCTGCCCGTCTGCTGAGCGCGGCTGATCCTGATCCGGTGCGCGTGACGCGCCGTGGCGAGGGCGCGCCGTTCCTGCTGGTGTGCGACCACGCCGGACGACGCGTGCCGGCGGCGCTCGGCAGCCTGGGCGTGGATGCCGCGGATTGGGAACGCCACATCGCGTGGGACATCGGGGCCGCCGGCGTGTGCGACCGGCTGGCGCAGGCCCTGCGATGCGCCGGCGTGGCGCAGGCGTATTCGCGGCTGGTGATCGACTGCAACCGCAGGCCGGGGCACCCGACCTCCATCCCGCCTGCGAGCGACGCCACGCCGGTACCCGGCAATGTGGGGCTGGACGCGGCAGCGGCGGCGGCACGGGTGGCGGAAATCTTCACGCCCTACCACACGGCGATCGCGGCCGAGCTGGACCGGCGGGCGGCCGCAGGGCTGAAGACGGCGCTGGTAGCGGTGCACAGCTTCACCCCGGTGATGGCGGGCGTGGCGCGGCCCTGGCAGGCCGGCGTGCTGCACAACAGGGATCCCCGGCTGGGACGGGCGCTGGCGCGTCTGCTGGAGGCGGAGGGGTTCCTGGTGGGTGACAACGAACCTTACCAGCTCAGCGACGACTCGGACTACACGGTGCCGGTGCATGCCGAGCGGCGCGGGCTGGCTTACGTGGAGCTGGAAGTGCGGCAAGACCTGATCGCAGACGCGGCGGGCCAGGCGGCCTGGGCGGAGCGACTCGGGCGCCTGCTGCCGGCGGCGTTGGCTGGTGCTGCTGGAGGGGATTGAACTCTCGACCTCTCCCTTACCAAGGGAGTGCTCTACCACTGAGCTACAGCAGCGCCTGGACTGGAAAGCCCCGCGTTTCCTAGGCTGATGCCGATTGAGGTGCAACCCCGAGTTCGGGGCGAGTCTTCGCAAGAACGTGCGCGGGCGCATCCCTTACGGCAGGCCGGGCGTAGCGTAGGTGGGACTCGATCGAACAGCGGAGATACACCTTTGCCGAAGAGCCTGGACACTGCGATTGGCCTGATTGAAGCCACCGAGAGCCTCGATCGGCCGGGCTACGCGCTCGGCAAGGCGATCTCGCGGACCGGGCAGCTGGGTGGGCGGCCGGCCAAGATGCTCGCCGACACGTTGCACGGCCGTCCTTACGGCCATCCCGTCCACCCGCTGATCGTGGCCATCCCGATCGGCACCTGGACGCTGGCTGTCGGCCTGGACCTGCTGGCCGCCGCCGGGCTGATCGGGCGCCGCAAGGCGGCCACGGTCGCGGACACGGCGCTGCTGGCCGGGTCGGCCGGTGCGGCCGCTGCCATCATCACCGGGCTGGCGGACTGGCAGCACCTCAACGGGCGGGATCGGCGGGTCGGGCTGGTGCACGGCTCGGTCAACACCACCGCGCTCGGGCTGAACCTGTGGTCCAGCCTCCTGCGCCGGCGCGGGCGTCGTGGCGCGGGCGTGTGGGCCAGCGTGGCTGCCTACGCGTGGATGAGCGTCGGCGGCTATCTGGGCGGCCACCTCGTCTACCGGCGCCGCGCCGCCGTGGACCATGCGGACCGCAGCCCGGTGCCGCGCGAGTTCACGCCGGTGGCCAGGTTGGCCGAGCTGCCCGAGAACAAGCCGCATCTGGTGACGGTGCGTGATGACGTGGAACGCAGCGACGTGGGCATCGCGCTGGTGCGGCGCGGCGACAAGGTGCACGCCATGGGCGCGCGCTGTTCCCACGCGGGCGGCCCCCTGGAGGAGGGCTTCGTGCTGGGCGACTCGCTAGTGTGCCCCTGGCACGGCTCGCGCTACGACCTGGAGACCGGCCAGCCGACATCGGGCCCGTCGACCTGCCCGCAGCCCCGCTACGAGGTGCGCGTGCGCGACGGCGTGGTGGAGTTGCGGCGCGAGCAGGAGCCGGGCGACCACGTGGTGACCAGCGCCTCGCTGGCCCACGAGCCGGACGCCGTGCGGTTGACCAAGCCCGACCGCTTCCCGGGGCAGCCCGGCGGCTTGCCAGGGCGGACCGGCACGCAGGTGCTCTACGAACACCACGAGCTGATGCGCCGCATGTTCGAGCGCTTGCTGGCGACCTCGGGCAACGACGCGCAGCGCCACGAGCTGATGCGCAGCCTGGCCGCCGAGCTGGACATCCACGAGGTGATTGAGGACGCGATTTTCTACCCGGCAGTCCGCAAGGTGAGCGAGGACACCGAGATCGCCTACGCCGAGCACGGCGTGCTGGCCGACCTGCTGGCGCAGACGGTGAAGTTCGCCCTCGGCACCCCCGAGTTCGAGGAGCACCTGCGCGCGCTGCAGGCGGCGTTCCTGCACCATGCGGGATCGGAGGAAAAGTCGATGTTCAAGGAGGCGGCGCGGCTGAGCGATCGTCGCCTGCGGCAGTTGGGGGGCGAGCTGGACCGGTTGCTGGAGAAGGAGCGCACGGGACGCGCGCAGAAGGCATTCCGGGCGATGAAGATCAGCTTGCTTGAGAACGTGTAGGCAGGAAGGCCTTCTTTTTTGAAAAAAAGAAGCAAAAAACTTTTGTCTGTGCTGTCGCGGACCTCAAATCCAACGCGCGCCAGAGGGAGCAAAAGTTTTTTGGTTCTTTTTTTCAAAAAAGAACTGCTTTCCTCCTCGCCTTTACTCCGCAATGCCTGAAACCCGAGACAGCATCTCCGACCCTTGGGGCCCCCGCACCCCGTTCCAAGGCGAGACCGCCTGGCCCGCCCGGGTGGACGCCCAGTACACGTCCACCCCGGAGGGCTGGGTGCAGTCCGCCTGCGTGCTGTGCTCCAACGGCTGCGCACTCGACGTAGGCGTCAGCGGCGGGCGCATCGTCGGCGTGCGCGGCCGCGCGGGCGACCGCTCCAACCGCGGGCGGCTCGGGCCCAAAGGGCTGCACGGCTGGGCGGCCAACAACAGCGCGGACCGGCTGACGCACCCGCTGATCCGCGAGGCGGGGCGGTTCCGCGAGGCGAGCTGGGACGAGGCGATGTCCCTGGTAGTGCGGCGCTCGCGCGAGACGATCGAGCGCTACACTGCCGGAGCGGTCGGCATCTACAGCAGCGGCCAGCTCATGCTGGAGGAGTACTACACGCTGGCGGTGATCGCCAAGGCGGGGCTGGGCACGCCGCACGTGGACGGCAACATCCGGCTGTGCACGGCCACCGCGGCAGCCTCGCTGAAGGAGAGCTTCGGCGCCGACGGGCAGCCGGGCAGCGTGGAGGACCTCGACACCACCGCGTGCATCCTGCTGGCCGGGCACAACGCGGCGGTGACGACCACCGTGATGTGGATGCGCATCCTGGACCGCAGGCGCGGCCTCGCCCCGCCCCGGCTGATCGTGATCGACCCGCGCCGCACGCCGACCGCCGCCGAGGCCGATGTGTGGCTGGCGCCGCGCATGGGCACCAACCTGGCGTTGCTGAACGGCCTGCTTCACCTGCTGGTGGAAGGCGGCCACGTGGACGAGGGGTTCGTGGCCGCCCACACGCTGGGCATGGACGCGCTGCGGGCCGTGGTGGCGGAGTACACGCCAAGCCGGGTGCAGGCCGTCACCGGCGTCACCGAAACGCTGCTGCGACGCGCCGCCACGCTGATAGGGCAGGCGCCCAGCCTGGTGTCATCCTGCCTGCAAGGCATCTACCAGAGCCACCAGGCCACCGCCTCGGCCTGCGCGGTGAACAACATCCACCTGCTGCGCGGCATGATCGGTCGGCCCGGCTGCGGCGTGCTGCAGATGAACGGCCAGCCCACCGCGCAAAACACGCGCGAGTGCGGCGTGTACGAGGACCTGAGCGGCTCGCGCAACTGGGACAACCCGGACCACGTGGCCGCGCTGGCGCGGCTATGGAACGTGAAGCCGGAAACGATCCCGCACTGGGCGCCGGGCACGCCCGCCTTGGACATCTTCCACCAGGCCAAGGCGGGCACCATCCGCCTGCTGTGGATCCAGGCCACCAACCCTGCGGTCTCCCTGCCCGACCTGCCGCGGGTGCGCGCGCTGCTCCGTACGCCCACTTTGTTCACCGTGGTGCAGGACGCGTTCATGTCGGAGACGGCGCGGCTGGCCGACGTTGTGCTGCCGGCGGCGATCTGGGCCGAGAAGATGGGGACCTTCACCAACTTCGACCGCACCGTGCACCTCAGCCGCAAGGCCGTGGAGCCGCCC
The DNA here is from genome assembly GCA_964242595.1 of uncultured Acetobacteraceae bacterium. Lineage (GTDB taxonomy): Bacteria > Pseudomonadota > Alphaproteobacteria > Acetobacterales > Acetobacteraceae > BOG-908. The sequence goes on from CAXTBC010000027.1 coordinate 16,108, forward strand.
GGAGCAGCGCGCAGCGACTTCGACATCTTCTTGGACTACGCGGACCGCATGGGATTCCGCGACAAGGACGGCGGGGCGCTGGTGAAGTGGCGGACGCCGGAGGCGGCGTTCGACGCCTGGAAGGCGTGCTCGGCGGGGCGGCCGTGCGACTACACCGGGCTCAGCTACGCCAAGCTCTCGGGCGGTTCGGGAGTCCCCTGGCCTTGCAACGCGGCGCATCCGGACGGCACCACGCGGCTCTACGCCGACGGCGTGTTCAACACCGCCTCCGGGACCTGCCAGAGCTTCGGCCACGACCTGGAGACCGGCGCTGCCGTTACCGCCGCGCAGTACAAGGCTTTCGACCCGCAGGGCCGCGCGTTCCTCAAGGCCGCGCACTATCAGCCGGCGGCCGAGACGCCGGATGCCGACTACCCGTTCGCGCTCTCCACCGGCCGCGTGCTGACGCAGTTCCACACCCGCACCAAGACCGGCCGCGTCCCGGCGCTCAACGACGCGGCGCCGGAGCCGTTCGTGGAGATGACGCGCGCGGACGCGGCCCGGCTTGGCGTGGCGGACGGCGCCATGCTGCGCCTGCGCTCGCGACGGGGCGTCATGCAGGCGCGCGCCCGCCTGGCCGACGGGCTGGACGGCCACGTGTTCGTGCCGTTCCACTACAGCAGCTTCGGTTTTCCCGGCGGGCTGCGCGCAGCCAACGAGCTAACCGCGTTCGAGTACGATCCCGTCAGCAAGCAGCCGACGTTCAAGCACGCGGCGGTCAGCGTGACCCTGGCGGGCGGCGGGCCAGACGCGGCGGCGTTGCGCGCAAGAGGGACACTGGTTCCCACCCTGGCGGCTGCGGGAGTGATGCCGAAACCGGCCCCGCGCGCGCATGTGGGCGACTACTTGCGCGACCTGGCTGCCGGCCAGAGCCTGCTGATGGCCACCTTCGAGGAGATCGGCACATGTTTTGCCGACACGCCGGGCCTCGTGGGCACGTGCCGCCTGTTCGCGCAATCGCTGCGTGCCGGGCTGGGCAGGCTCAAGCCCATGCAGCCCCGCTACGCGCCGCCCGTGCAGAACCCGGCCACTCCAGTCCGTACGCCGAAGCACGGGGCGACGGGCGGCGTGGCCCTGCTCGCCACCCTGCAACAGGCCGACCTGCTGACGTCCGCAAGCCAGACGACGATCCTCATCCTATCGGCCTCAGCCGCGGCGCTGCGCGACGAGGGGCTGCAGGCGTTGCTGCTGGACATGCAGGCCGAGGCGGCACGGCAGAAATCCTGGCTGTCCACCCAGATCCGCCAGGCAGCAGCACAGGCATTGACGGTGCCGCAATAGGCGATCCGGGCAACCGGCCAGCACGGCACGCGTCAGTGGCGGTGGCTCGTTTCGATACCAGGAGGTTGCCATGGTGTTTCACGCCGTTCTCGTCACGCCGTTGGTGGCGCTGATCGCGGGAGTGCTGATCCTGCTGATCCCGAGGCTGCTGAACCTGATCGTGGCGTTGTACCTGATTCTGATCGGTGTGCTTGGCCTGGCGCCGCACTTCATGCGGTAAGGGGCCCGGGTTGTCGAAGCAAGCAGTCCTTTTTGAAAAAAGGACCAAAAACTTTTGCTTCCCGTATCCGAAGCAGCCGGGTGCCGCAGGATAAAGCAAGGCCGCTGAGACAGCGTAGGGATAAAAGTTTTTTGCTTCTTTTTTCAAAAAAGAAGGCCTTGCTTCCTCCGCCTAGCCCGCGCTCAAGCGGCTTTCGCCCGGCCAGCTACCCGCACCAAATTTCCCAGCACGTCGTCGGCCGCCTTGACGCGCTCGGCAACCGTCATGTCGCGCACCAAAGCCAGCTTGTGGTCCGGACGCAGCTTGATCTGGCCCTTGCGGGTGCCGAGCCAGGCCACCAGGCCGCCGGGGTTCGCGCAGGCGTTGCCACGGAACTGCAGCACCATGCCTTTCGGGCCGGCCTCGAGCTTCTCAACCCCGGCGGCGCGGCAGAAGCGCTTCAGGCGGACCACCTGCAGCAAATTGTCCACTTCCTCGGGCAGCGGGCCGAAGCGGTCCACCAGCTCGGCGGCCAGCGCCTCGCTCTCACCGTCGGTGGCCAGCGCGCCGATGCGGCGGTACAGGCCCAGGCGGACGGGCAGGTCGCGGACGTAGGCGTCCGGGATCAGCACGGGCAGGCCGAGGTTGATGTTCGGCGTCCAGTCGCGGTCGTCGTTGCGGGCGCGGCCGCGGGCGGAGCGCATCTCAGTGACCGCGTCCTCCAGCATCTGCTGGTAGAGCTCGATGCCCACTTCGCGTATGTGGCCGGACTGCTCGTCGCCCAGCAGGTTGCCGGCGCCGCGTATGTCGAGGTCGTGGGAAGCCAGGGTGAAACCGGCGCCGAGCTGGTCCAGCGTCTGCATCACGTGCAGGCGCTTCTCGGCGCTGCCGGACAGCTTGCTGCCCGGCGGCCAGGTCAAGTAGGCGTAACCGCGCTGCTTGCCGCGGCCGACGCGGCCGCGGAGCTGGTAGAGCTGGCCCAGGCCGAACATGTCCGCGCGGTGGATCACCAGCGTGTTGACGGCCGGCATGTCCAGCCCGGACTCCACGATGTTGGTGGACAGCAGGATGTCATACTTGCCGTCGCCGAACTCGGTCATCACCCGTTCCAGCTCGGTGGGCGCCAGGCGGCCATGCGCTTCGACGATGCGGGCTTCCGGCACGATCTCGCGCAGGCGCGTCTGCATCTTCGGCATGTCTTCCAGGCGCGGCACCACGCAGAACACCTGGCCGCCGCGGAAGCGTTCGCGCTGCAAGGCCTCGCGTATCACCACGTGGTCGAACGGCATGATGAAGGTGCGCACCGCCATGCGGTCCACCGGCGGGGTGGCGATCAGGCTCATCTCCCGCACGCCGGTCAGCGCCAGTTGCAGCGTGCGCGGGATCGGCGTGGCGGACAGCGTGAGGACGTGGACGTCCGCCTTGAGCGCCTTGAGCTTCTCCTTGTGGCTGACGCCGAAATGCTGCTCCTCGTCGACGATCAGCAGGCCGAGGTCGGAGAACTCGATGCCCTTGGCCAGCAGGGCGTGGGTGCCGATGACGATGTTGATGTCGCCGGTGGCCAGGCCGCGCTTGACCTCGGCGGCATCCTTGGCGGTCACCATGCGGCTGAGCTGGCCGACACGCACGGGCAGGCCCTCGAAGCGGGCGGTAAAGCCGCGGAAATGCTGGCGGGCGAGCAGCGTGGTGGGCACCACCACGGCGACCTGGCTGCCGGACATCGCCACCGCAAAGGCGGCGCGCAGCGCCACCTCGGTCTTGCCGAAGCCCACGTCGCCGCAGATCAGCCTGTCCATCGGCTTGCCGCTGGAAAGGTCCTCCAGCACGTCGGCGATGGCGCGCGTCTGGTCGTCGGTCTCCACGAACGGGAAGCGGGCGCAGAACTCGTCCCAGGTGCCCTCCGGCGGCGCGATGGTCATGGCGTCGCGCACGCGGCGTTCGGCGGCAATGCGGATCAGCGCGCCGGCCATGTCGCGGATGCGCTGCTTCATGCGTGCCTTGCGGCTCTGCCAGCCGGCGCCGCCCAGCTTGTCCAGTGCCACGCCCTGCGTCTCGCTGCCGAAGCGGCTGAGCAGCTCGATGTTCTCCACCGGCAGGAACAGCTTCTCGTTGCCGTCGTACATCAGCCGCAGGCAGTCGTGCGGCGCCTGGCCGATACGCAGCGTCTCCAGCCCGTCGTAGCGGCCGATGCCGTAATCCTGATGCACCACCAGGTCGCCGTCGGCGATCTCGGTGGCCTCGGCGATGAACTGGTCGGCGCGCTTGCGCTTGCGAGGCGGGCGGCTGATGCGCTCACCCAGCAGGTCCTGCTCGCCGACGACGGCGAAGTCCTCGGCGACGAAGCCGCGCTCCAGGCCCAGCGTGACGAGCGCCACGGTGCCGCGGCCGAGGCGTCGGACGGACGCCCAGTCGTCCGCCGGCTCGGCGCGGATCTTGTGTTCGGCGAACAGGGTGGCGATGCGGGCGCGCGAGCCGCGCGACCAGGCGGCGACCACGGTGCGCTTGCCCTGCCCCGCCCAGTTGGCGGCTTGCGTGGCGAGCTGCTGGTAGATGTTGGCGGTGATGGCGCCGCCCGCCTGGGTGAACACCACGCCAGGCCGTCCGCCGGCGTCGAAACCGCCGGCGCCGTCCGGCATGCCGTAGGGGCTGAAGACGAAAGCGGGCACGCCGGCCAGCATGGCGTCCCACCCCGCGCGGTTCAAATACAGGCGCTCGCTGGGCAGCGGACGGTAGGGCACCTCGCCGTCGCGCGGCACCATCTTGCGGCTCTCGTAGTGGTCGGCGACCATCTCCAGCCGCGCGGTGAGCGCCTCCTCGCCCTGCCCGTCCAGGGAGACCGACGGGTTCGGCAGGTAGTCGAGCAGGGTCTCCATGCCCTCGTGGAACAGCGGCACCCAGTGTTCCATGCCCGGGTAGCGGCGGCCTTCGGAGATCGCCTGGTATAGTGGGTCATTGGCGGCGGCCTGGCCGAACAGCTCGCGCCATTCTGTGCGGAAGCGGCCGATGCTGGCCTGGTCGAGTGTCACCTCGGAGACGGGGCGGAGCGAGAAGCCGGTGGCCGGCTCCGTGCTGCGCTGGGTCGCGGGGTCGAAACGACGGACGGTGTCGACCGTGTCGCCGAAGAAATCCAGGCGGATCGGGTCGCCCTCGCCGCTGGGGAAAATGTCGACGATGCCGCCGCGAACGGCGTACTCGCCCGGCTCCATCACCGTGTCGGCGCGGCCGTAGCCGTGCGAGTCGAGGTAGGCGACCAGCGCCTCCGGCTTGAAGGTGGCGCCGGCGCGCACGTCCAGGCTCTCGCCCAGGAACACCAGGCGGGGCGGCACGAGCTGCACGGCGGCGTTCACCGTGGTCAGCACGATGCGCTTGCCTGCGGGCGGGTCCAGCAGGCGGGACAGCGTGGCGATGCGTTCGGAGATCACCACCGGGTTGGGCGAGACGCGGTCGTAGGGCAGGCAGTCCCAGGCGGGGAAGCGCAGCACCTCGACCTGCGGCGCGAAGTAGGCCAGCAGCTCGGCCAGGCGCACCATGCGGCCCTCGTTGCGGGCGACGTGGAGCAGGGTGCCCTGGTGTTCCTCGGCGCGGCGGAGCAGCAGAAGCGCGTCGAAGCCTTCCGGCGCGCCGTAGATGGTGGCGATGCTCAAGCGGCCGGCCCCTGCCCGCGCGCTTCCCGCATGGCGCGGAGCATGGGGTGGTCATGCTCGGGCGGGATCGGGCGGCGGCCGGTCAGCCAGTCGGCCAGCGCCGGGTCGGGCAGCTCCATGATGCGTTCCAGCTCGTCCATCTCGGCCGGGGTGAAGCTGGCCAGGCGGGTGGTGACGAAGCCGCCGACGAGGAAATCGTTCTCGCGTGTGCCGCGGTGGTTGGCGCGGAACAGCAGGCGGCGCCGGCGGCCTTCCAGGGGGGAGGTTTCTTCCATGGTCGGGGTGACATATAGCGGGTGGGGTGTGGGGCGCCAGTAAGGAAGAAAGCAGTTCTTTTTTGAAAAAAAGAACCAAAAAACTTTTGCTCCTGTGGCGCGCGCTGCCGGACAGGACCGCGACAGCCGGACAAAAGTTTTTTGCTTCTTTTTTTCAAAAAAGAAGGCCTTGCCTTGCCTGACCTACTTTCTCCCTTGCTCGAACCCGTCACCACGCTGCGCGGCATAGGCCCGGCGCTCGCCAGCCTGCTCGCGCGCGTCACCGGCGGCACGCGCGTGCTGGACCTGTTGTTCCACCTGCCGGAAAGCTTCGTGGACCGGCGCGCGCGGCCCACCATCAAGGGAGCGACACCCGGCCAGGTAGCTACCTTGGAGGTGGAAGTGGTGCGGCACGAACAGCCGGCCACCGCGCGGCAACCGTGGCGGGTGGTGGTGACGGACGGATCGGGGTTCGCCGAGCTGGTGTTCTTCAAGCCGGCGCGGGCGCAGGCGCTGCTGGCGGGGTCGAAGCTGATCGTCTCCGGCCGGCTGGACAGCTTCGGCGACCGGCTGACGATGCCGCATCCGGACCACATCGCGCCGGCCGGCCGGCCGGAGCTGATCCCGGCGATCGAACCGGTGTGGCCGCTGACGGCGGGGCTGTTCCCGAGCCAGTTGCGGGCGGCGCTGACGCAGTGCCTGGCGCTGGTTCCGGTGTTGCCCGAGTGGCACGAGCCGACGCTGCTGAAGCGTGAGCGCTGGCCGGGCTTCGCCCAGGCGCTGTGCGCGCTGCACACGCCGCGCGAGCAGCCCGGGCCGGAGGTTCGGGCGCGGCTGGCCTACGACGAGCTGCTGGCCCACCAGGTGGCGCTGTCATGGATGCGCAGCCGGGAGCGGGCCCGGCCGGGACGGGCGCTGACCGGCGACGGGCACCTGCGCGGCCAGGCGCTGGCGCGGTTCGGCCACGAGCTCACCGCGTCGCAGACCGAGGCGCTGGGGGAGATCGACGCGGACCTAGCCGCACCCACGCGCATGCTGCGGCTGCTGCAGGGGGATGTTGGGTCCGGCAAGACGCTGGTGGCGGTGCTGGCCATGCTGCGTGCGGCCGAGGCCGGGGCGCAGGCGGCGATGATGGCGCCGACCGAGACGCTGGCGCGCCAGCACCACCGCACGCTGACGAAGATCAGCCCGGTGCCGGTGGCGCTGCTGACCGGGTCGGTGAAGGGGGTGGCGCGGCGCAACACGCTGCTGGGCCTGCAGAGCGGGCGGATGCCGCTGGTGGTGGGCACGCACGCGCTGTTCCAGGACGGGGTGGCCTATCGCGACCTGGCGCTGGCGGTGATCGACGAGCAGCACCGCTTCGGGGTGGACCAGCGGCTGAGCTTCGGCGGCAAGGGCGACGCGGCGGACGTGCTGGTGATGACGGCCACGCCGATCCCGCGCACGCTGCTGCTGACGCATTGGGGCGAGATGACGGTGAGCCGGCTGGCCGAGAAGCCGGCGGGGCGGCAGAAAATACGCACCACGCTGCACAGCTTGGCCACGCTCGACGGCGTGGTGGACGGGGTGGCGCGCGCGCTGGACCGCGGCGACCAGGTGTTCTGGGTTTGCCCGATGGTGAACGAGAGCGAGCTGCTGGACGTGGCCGCTGCCGAGGCACGCTTCCGCATGTTGCGCACCCGGTTCGGCGCCAGGATGGGCCTGGCGCACGGCCAGATGGACACCGAGCTGCGAGAGGGCGCGCTGGCCGACTTCGCCGCCGGGCGGACGCGGCTGCTGGTGGCCACCACGGTGATCGAGGTGGGGGTGGACGTGCCGGCGGCCAGCGTGATGGTGGTGGAGCACGCCGAGCGGTTCGGGCTGGCGCAACTGCACCAGCTGCGCGGCCGGGTGGGCCGCGGTGCCGCGGCCAGCTACTGTCTGCTGCTGCACGATGACGGTCTGAGCGAGACGGCGCGGCGCCGGCTGGTGCTGCTGCGCGATACCGAGGACGGGTTCGTGATCGCCGACGAGGATTTCCGCATACGCGGCGGCGGCGAGGCGCTGGGCAAGCGGCAGTCCGGCCAGCCGGGATGGCGCCTGGCCGACCCGGTGGAGCATGACGGGTTGCTGCGCATGGCGAGCCGGGACGCGGCACACCTGCTGGAGCGCGACCCGAAGCTGGAAAGCGAGCGCGGGCTTGCGATCCGGGTGCTGTTGCGGCTGTTCGAGCGCGGGGCGGGTTTGCGGACCTTGGGGGCGGGATGAGACCGGTGCGGCCGGGATGCGGCTGTACGACGTGACGTGGCGTGCGACCGGATGAGCGGGCGCGGCCGGGAGTATCCCGCGCGCCCGCTGGTGGGCGTGGGCGTGGTGCTGCTACGGCCCGACCCGGCGCCGGGTGCCGTGCTGCTGGTGCGGCGGGAGCGGCCGCCGGCGGAAGGATCGTGGAGCCTACCTGGCGGGGCGCAGCGCGTGGGGGAGACGGCCGAGGCGGCGGCGCGGCGAGAGCTGGCCGAGGAGACGGGGCTATCGGCGGGTACGCTGCTGCTGGCCGGGCACGCGGACAGCATCCATCGGGACGCGGACGGCCGGGTACGCTTCCACTACACTATCCTGGATTTCTGCGGCCCCTGGACGGGCGGAAAGCCGGCGGCGGGCGGGGATGCCACGGAGGTAGTGTGGGCGCCGCTGGACCAATTGGGCGGGTATGGGCTTTGGAGCGAGATCTTGCGGATCATCGTGTTGGCAAGGAAGCAAGCGGTTCTTTTTTGAAAAAAAGAACCAAAAAACTTTGCGTACTGGCGCACGTCGCTGGAGGGTCCGCGACAGCACAGACAAAAGTTTTTGTTTTTCTTCAAAAAAGAAATACTTGCTGTCTTCCTTCCCTAATCAGCCGAAAAGCGGATGAACGACGCAGCCAGCGCGATATCCTGCCCCACGTGCTGCCGCCGTTTGGTAGCGTCCGCGTCCTCGCCCCACTTCTCGGCCTGGAACAGCTCGTCCAAGGCTGCCAGGTCGTGCGCCTGGGCGGCCTGCATGGCGCCGTCGGCCACGGCGAGGCCGAGCACCAGGCTGCCGGTGGCCGGCACCAGGATGCCCAGGCCGGCGAGCTGGAAGGCAGGGCGGCGCGCCAGCGTCGCGCGCAGGGCGGCGAGGCTGGCCGGCGGCTGGGCGACGTGGAGCACGCCTGTTGTCACGCGTAGCGGGGCGTCGTGCGCGCGGGCCACCCAGTCCAGCCAGGGTTGCCAGAGCTGGTGCTGGCGCGAGACGAGCGCCTCGGGAGCTGTGGCGCGGTAGCAGAGCAGGTCCGTCTCGCCGTAGGCGGCAAGCGCGTCGATGGTGGCGGCGGGGTTTGGCGCCACGCGCTCCTGCGCGGTGCCGGCGATGCGGGTGAGCGGCACGTGCTCGGCGGTCAGCGTGGCGGGAGCGGCGGACCACTCGTCGGCGATGGCCTGGGCCAAAGGGCGGCTCTCCAGCGAGAGCAGCGGGCCGCCGGGCAGGCGCATGGGACGGCCGTCCAGCCGGATGGCGTAGCGGCCGGCATCCTCGACGATCTCGGCTGTCTTCCAGAAACGCTTCATGACCCCGCCGGGTAATGCAGAAAGGTCCGCGACAGCACGAACAAAAGTCTTTTGCTTCTTTTCTTCAGAAAAGAAGGCCTTCCTTGCCTGACGCTCAGTGAAACAACCCCTTCAGCAAGTCCTTAGGTTTCCGTATAGAAAACCCGGTGTCGGCAGGAGCCGCGGCCGGCAGCGGCCCGCCCAGCCCGCCGCGGGCCAGCGCCAGCTTGCCCGCGCAGGCGGACGGCCCGGCCGGCGCGCCGCCGATGGTCATGCCGACTCGGCCGCCGCCCAGCACGGGGTCGAGCGCGCCCTTCAGACCGTTGAACGGACCGTGCAACCAGACCGGGGCGGCCACTTCAGTGGGGCCCAGGCGGAGGCGCGGGCGGAGGTGGAGGTCGGCCGTCTGGGCCTGCAGGTCTATCTCGCCGGTGCCGTCCAGTGCCAGCTTGGACGTGTCGGCTGCCAGCGCGCGGATCGTGGCGTGGCCGTTGGTGAAGTCGGCCCGCAAGGCCAGGCAGCGGACCTGGCTCGAGCCGAAGCCGATGGTCGGGATGCCGGCGGTGTCGAGTGCCGCGCCGAGCAGGCCCTGCAGCAGGCTGTCCTCCACCTCGCCGTTGACCATGGCCAGGCCAAGATGGCCGTCCAGCGTGGCCTCGATGGCCTGCGCCGTCTGACCGACGCCGCTGAGCTGCGCATCGACCTGCATGGTGCCGCGGGCGCCGCCGGGATAGCCGAGCAGGGTGGCCACGCCGTCGGCCGAGATGGCGGGCGAGCGGAGCGTGATGGCGATGGGGGGCTCGTCCGAACTGGCGTCGATGGAGGCGCCGCCGATGATGGCGCCGTCGGCCGTTTGCGCGCGGAACGGGTTGAGCGCCAGCTTGCCGTCGTTGAGCTGCAGGTGGGCCTGCACGTCCTCCAGCTTCTGGCCGCCGGCGGTGAGGTTGCCGATCGCCAAAGTGAGGTCCGCGTCCGTGGTGCGCAGGCGGGCCAAGGGCAGCGCGCCCGGCTGGTGGGTCACGGGGGCTGGCGACGTGGTGGGTGCGGGCGGGGCCGGTATGGCGGCCTGCTGGGTGGGACTGTCGGGCAGCGGCCAGACGCTGGGGAGCAGGCCGCCGGAGGGCGCGCCGATCGCGTCCAGGTTCAGCACCCGGGAGGTGAGCGACCCGGCGAGCGAGGCACGCGGGGACCAGGTGACGGTGAGCTGGCCGGCCACGTCGCCCAGCGAGGAGCCGACAGCGAGGTCGCGTACCGCGATGCCGCGCAGCTTCACGCCGGCGTCGCCGACATGGGCTTCGAGGGTGAAATCGTGCGCCGGCGGCAAGGCGCGGCCGACCAGGGGGGATAGCGAGGACAGGTCCGGTGCGTGCACGCTGACGGCCAGGTCCAGTCCTGCGGCATCGGGCGCAGGGGGCACGGTGCCGTGGGCGGACAAGTTGGCGCCGGCGGCCTGGCCGGTCAGCGTGGCCTGGATGGGGCCGCTGCTGGCCACCACGTCCGGCTGGTTGGCGGTGCCGGCCAGGCGGAGCGGCTGGCCCTGGTAGGTGCCGTCCAGGTTCAGCTGGATTAATTGGCCGGGGCCGGGCGCGCTGAGCAGGAACTGCTTGATGGCGAGGCCTGGCACCCAGGCCTCCAGGTTCGATTCGCCGGCGTGGAGCGAGAGCTGGGAGGTGCGCAGCTCGCCTTGCGGGCCGTCCGACAGCACGGCCGTGGCGTTCACGTCGGCCAAAGCGGGCAGTGTGGTATCGACGAGCAGGGGGTTGAGGGTCGCGAGGTCGGGGACGTTGGCGGTGGCGCGGAAGTGGTAGCCGCGGCCCTGCTCGGGGTGGTTGACGCCGCCATCCAAGTGCAGGCTGGCGCGCAATATGGCGAGGTCCAGCGTGAGCGGCCAGGCGCCGGCCAGCGCGCTGACCGGGCCGCCCTGGAGGCGCTGCAGCGAGCCTGAGCTGACGTTCAGCGTGACGGGCACGTCGCCCTTGGCACCTTCGAAGGCGAGGCTCATCGGTGCGTCGGTCCCCAATGCCGTCCAGAGCAGGTTCGTGATGCCCAGCGTGACAGCGGGGCCCGGGCCGGCGAGCCAGCTGAACCGGCCCCCTTCGAGGCGCACGGTATGCACCTCCACGCGGCCGCCGCCACCGCCGCCGGACGAGGATGAGGATCTGGGCTGGTAGAGGGCGCGGCGTGCCGGTGCGAACTGCCAGTTGCCGGTGCCGTCCGCCCCGCGCTCCAGCACGATGTCGGGGTCCTGGACGACGAGGGACGAGATCACCGCGTCGCCGCCGAGCAGGGGGAGCAGCGCCACGCGGGCGATCAGGCTCCGCGCGGTGAGCATGCTGGCGCGCGAGCCGCCAGGGATGTTGGCGAGCGCGATGCCGTCCACCTCGACCTGCGGCGACAGGCCCATCTTGAGGTGGACGCCGCCGGTGATGGTGAGCTCGCGGCCGGTCGAGCGGTAGACGCTGTCCTTCAGCGTGTCGGCCAGGCGGGTGGGGTCCAGCGCCGCGGAGGCGACGATGACGGCCGCGGTGCCGAGGACGACGATGGCGGCGCCGGCCAGGAGGATGGGGCGCAGGCGGCGTTTGCGTTGCATCCGGGTCTTTTAGAGAAGGAAGGGGAGGAAGGAAGCAGTTCTTTTTCGAGAAAAAGAACCAAAAAGCTTTTGCTCCCTGTCGGGTGGTGAGGAACGATGCGCGCACGACGAACAAAAGTCTTTTGCTTCTTTTCTTCAGAAAAGAAGGCCTTGCTTACTTCCTGACCGGCGCGCGCGCCGCCGGCGCCTGGAAGCCCATCGCGCGGAACGTCTCGCGCATGTGCGGCGGCAGGTCCGCTTCCAGCTCCAGCGTGCCGCCCTGCGGGTGCGGCAGGCTCAGCGCGCGGGCGTGCAAGTGGAGCTTGTCGGCCAGGCCTTCCACGTGGCCAACCTCGCCGCCGTATTTGCGGTCGCCCACGATGGGGGCGCCGAGCGCCATGCAGTGCACGCGAAGCTGGTGGGTGCGACCGGTGAGCGGCTGGAGTTCCAGCCAGGCGAGCTTGCGGCCGGCGGCGTCCAGTGTGCGGTAGTCGGTGATGGCGTGGGTGCTGTCGTCCTCGCCGGGCGTGGCCACGGCCACCCGCTCGCCGCCGCGCAGGCCGCCGAACTTGACCAGCGGCAGGTCCAGCCGGCCCTCCTGCGGGCTCGGACGGCCGGCGACCACGGCCCAGTAGGTTTTCGTCACGTGGCGGCTGCGGAACGCGTGGGCGAGCTTGGCCGCGGTGCCGGGACTGCGGGCGAGGAGGAGGAGGCCGCTGGTGTCCATGTCGAGCCGGTGGACCAGGCGGGGCTTGTCGGCAGCACCCAGGCGGAAGCCGTCCATCAGGCCGTCGAGATGGCGGACGATGCCGGGACCGCCCTGCACGGGCAGGCCGTGCGGCTTGTTCATGACGATGAGCGCGTCATCGCGGTAGACGACCATGCCTTCCAGCTCGCGCAGGGTGGCGGGATCGAGCGGCGCGGGTTCGGGCGGCGGCGGCGGGCTGGTGGGCAGCGGCGGGATGCGCACCTCGTTGCCCGGCTGCAGGCGGGTGGAGGCTTCGGCGCGCTTGCCGCCGACACGTATCTGGCCGGTGCGGCACAATTTCTGGATCATCCCCTGGGTGAGCAGGGGGAAGTGGCGCCTGAACCAGCGATCCAGGCGGATGTCGGCTTCGTCTTCGGTGACTTGCAAGGTGGGACGTGATCCGGTGGTGTTGGCCCGGGATACGCGCCTGACTGCCGAAAGTCTTCGGCTTCCTGACCAAGGCCAGAGGCTCCGCCATCGGCAGTGTTGGCCCGTAAGGCTAACTGGCCTGCTCGAAGATCAGTATTTCCAGGCCATCGGTTTATAATACCAACGGCCCTTAATGTTGACCTGTGAAGGAAGGCCAAGGGCTCTGCCCTGGACCCCGCTAAGGACAAGTCCTTAGAGTCCGTTTGAAAACTCTCTCGAGCTGTTGGTTAAGCGTACAAACTTACCAAAAGCGGTATCTGGATACCACATTTTGGCGGGATTTACCTGACATCGGCCTCAGATTGACCGCTTCGCGGCTCTTAAAGCGAGTTTTCAAACAGCCTCTTAGAACATATTTTGTAGTATATTCTAAACAGATGGGGGTCTGGGGCCTCGAGGCCCCAGCGGGGTTTGGGGCAGAGCCCCATGCCTACTTGTCGATGCTAATCCCCCTCCTGCTTTTGCGCTCGTAAAGCAGCCCAGTGGGCCTGCCGTCGGCCCAGTTCGCGCTCGTACCCGCGGTCCGCGGGCATGTAGAAATCCTGCCGTGGGATGCCGTCCGGAAAGTAGTTCTGCCCGGAAAAGCTGTCTGCGGCGTCATGATCGTACGCGTAGCCGTCGCCATAACCGAGAGTCTTCATCAGCTTTGTGGGCGCATTGAGGATGTGGGCGGGCGGGGCCAGGCTGCCGGTGTCCTTCGCGGCGCGAGCGGCGGCCTGGTGGGCCATGTAGGCGGCGTTGGATTTGGGCGCGGTACCGAGGTAGAGCACGGCTTGCGCGAGAGCGAGGTCGCCCTCCGGGCTGCCGAGGCGTTCGTAAGCGTCCCAGGCAGCAAGCGTGAGAGGGAGTGCCTGCGGGTCGGCCAAGCCCACGTCCTCGGAGGCGAAACGGACCAGGCGGCGAGCGATGTAGCGCGGGTCCTCGCCGCCGGCGAGCATGCGTTCGAACCAGTAGAGGGCGGCGTCCGCATCCGAGCCGCGGAGCGACTTATGCAGGGCGGAGATGAGGTTGTAGTGCTCCTCGCGGTCGCGGTCGTAGAGGGCGGCGCGGCGGGCGACGATGCCGGTGAGCGCGTCGGCGCCGATTGGGGCAGGCCCGGGCGGCTGACTGGCCACCTGCTCGGCCATGTTCAGAAGGTAGCGGCCGTCGCCGTCCGCCATGGCGCGTAGGGCGGCACGGGCATCGGGCGCCAGATCGAGCGGGGCGCCCAAGTCGGCTTCGGCGCGCTCAAGCAAGGCCTGCATGTCCTGGTCGTCGAGCCGCTTGAGCACGAGGACCTGGCAGCGCGAGAGGAGCGCGCCGTTAAGCGCGAAAGACGGGTTCTCGGTGGTGGCGCCGATCAGCACGACGGTGCCGTCCTCGACGACGGGCAGGAAGCCATCCTGCTGGGCCCGGTTGAAGCGGTGGATCTCGTCGACGAACAGCAACGTTTTCAGGCCAGTGCGGCGGCGACGCGCGGCCTCCTCGAACACGCGCTTGAGGTCGGCCACGCCGGAAAAGACGGCGGAAAGCTGCACGAAGGAGAGCCCTGAGGCGTCTGCAAGAAGACGGGCGATGGTGGTTTTGCCGACGCCGGGCGGCCCCCACAGGATGAGGCTCTGCAACGAGCCGCCGGCGAGCATGAGCGTCAGCGTGCCCGCCGGGCCGACCAGATGCTGCTGTCCTACGACTTCGTCCAGGGATTGCGGCCGCAGCCGGTCGGCCAGCGGCCGTTCGCCTTGGGGCCTCGGCGGCCCGGCGCGCTGCTCCGAGAACAGGCCTGGCTGGAAATCATCGGTCATCGGTCGTTCAAGACGCTCTTGGTGCATCAGTTTCGCCACAAGCTGCGGCAATTGTGCAGCGCCGCGTGCTGTGACTTGTCTTCGTGTTGCGACTTCTCCAGACGTAACTCGTTATGCACGCAGACCGGAACGCGCCGAGTCTGTGCGAACAACCACCATAGGAGTGTCAGCCGTGCGTAAGACAAATCTTTTCGGAGCATCCTTCCTGGCGTTGGCCGCCTCCGCCCTGCCGTTCACGGCGATCGCGCAGACGTCCTCGCCCACGCCGTCCACCACGCCGGCTGCTCCTGCCCCGGCCACCACGCCGCCCCCGGCCGACGTGACGCCGACCGCACCCGCGCCCGACTCCAGCACAGCCCCGCCGCCCGCCTCGGCCGACAAGCCAGCCAAGAAGGCGGTGCACCACAAGACGACCGCGCACAAGGGCAAGCTCGTAGCCACCAAGGCCGGCGACAAGGCTGTGGACGACCTCAACTCGGCCAGCCTAGACTCCGCCAAGTCCGGCAAGCCTTTCACCGCGCCGCCGACGCCGGACGCCGCCAAGAAGGAAGCCCACGCGCCCGTACACAAGAAGGCGACGCACCATGTCGCCAAGAAGAAGACGACGACGACTGACACGGCAGCGCCTGCTACCGACACAGCGCCGGCTACGCCGCCTGCCGACGCGCCTAAGTAAACTGACTAGGTTGGGGGGCTTGGCCCCCCGGCTTGTCTGACCCGATTAGGCGGTGATTGACAAAGTGAAAATGGGGCTCTGCCCCAAACCCCGCTGGGGCCTTGAGGCCCCAGACCCCCGATCCGTTCGGGGTTTGTTACGAGCCGGTTCGCAGACTTGTCTTCAAGCGCTGCTGGTTCAACCTAGCAGCGCCGGCAGGCCAGCCGTTGAGATGAGCGGTTTTACTCTGCCTCAGACTCCGGCATTTCCTGCCGTGGCCCGCTATCCTGGCCCTTGGCGGACGGGTCGCGGTCCACGAGCTCGATGACCGCCATGTCGGCCGCGTCGCCGTAGCGCATGCCGGCCTTCATCACGCGGGTGTAGCCGCCGGAACGCGCCTTGTAGCGGTCTGCGAGCGTCTCGAAGAGCTTCTTGACGATAACATCGTCGCGTAGCTGCGCGTAGGCCTGGCGGCGGGCGTGCAGGCTGCCGCGCTTGCCCAGCGTAATAAGCCGCTCGGCGACCGGGCGCAGCTCCTTGGCCTTCGGCAGCGTGGTGGTGATCTGCTCGTGCTTGATGAGCGCCACGGCCATGTTGCGGAACATCGCCAGGCGATGGGTGGATGTGACGCCGAGCTTCCGGCCGGCTACCCCGTGACGCATGATCTACTCCTGATGGCCGCCCCTGTCGGACGCCGGCCAGATTGAACCCCGACAGGGAGCAAAAGTCTTTTGCTTCTTTTCTTCAGAAAAGAAGGCCTTCCTTACTCTTCAGAACGGCTCGTCCAAACGCTTGGCAAGCTCCTCGATGTTCTCCGGCGGCCAGCCGGAGACGTTCATCCCGAGGGCAAGGCCCATGTTGGTCAACACTTCCTTGATCTCGTTGAGCGACTTGCGGCCGAAATTCGGCGTGCGCAACATCTCCTGCTCTGTCTTCTGCACCAAGTCGCCGATGTAGACGATGTTGTCGTTCTTCAGGCAGTTGGCTGAACGGACCGACAGCTCGAGTTCGTCGACCTTGCGGAGCAGGTTGCGGTTGAACGGCAGATCGTCGTGCTGTTCCTCGGCGCGGACCTGCTGCGGCTCGTCGAAGTTGATGAACAGCTTGAGCTGGTCCTGCAGGATGCGGGCGGCCAGCGCCACCGCGTCCTCCGGACCCACGGCGCCGTTGGTCTCGACGGTCAGCAGCAGCTTGTCGTAGTCAGTCACCTGGCCGACGCGGGTGGGCTCCACCTTGTAGGAGACGCGGCGCACCGGCGAGTAGATGGCGTCCACCGGGATCAGGCCAATCGGCGCGTCCTCGGGGCGGTTGGCGGCGGCGGCCACGTAGCCGCGGCCGAGCTGGACGGTGAGCTCCATACCGAGCTTGGCGCCCTCGTCGAGCGTGCAGATCACCAGGTCGGGGTTCATGATGTCGATGTCGTGGCCGGCCTGGATCTGGCCGGCGCGGACTTCGCCCGGCCCGGTGGCGGTCAGCGTCATGCGCTTGGGGCCTTCGCCGTGCATGCGCAACGCGAGTTGCTTGATGTTGAGGACGATGTCGGTCACGTCCTCACGCACGCCGGCCACCGAGCTGAACTCGTGCAGCACACCGTCGATCTGCACGGCAGTGACCGCAGCGCCCTGCAGCGAGCTGAGCAGGATGCGGCGGATGGCGTTGCCGAGAGTCATGCCGAAGCCGCGCTCCAACGGCTCCGCCACCACGGTCGCGATGCGGTGCGGATCGGTGCCGGGCTCGACTTCCAGCTTCTCCGGCTTGATCAGCGACTGCCAGTTCCTCTGGATGACCACTCTTTTACCTTTCAGGTGCTCACGGCAGACAGCCGTCAGCGCACAGATGAGAAAGCTGCAGCTTGCAGCCCAATCTGACGACTGAAGGCTGTAAGCGGATGGCGGCGGGCGCTAGACGCGCCGGCGCTTGCGAGGGCGGCAGCCGTTATGGGGGATCGGCGTCATGTCGCGGATGGCGGTGATCGAGAAGCCAACAGCCTGCAGGGCGCGCAACGCGCTCTCGCGGCCGGAACCCGGGCCGCTGACTTCGATGTCCAGCGTCTCCATGCCGTGCTCGCGGGCCTTCTTGCCGGCGTCCTCGGCAGCGACCTGGGCGGCGTAGGGGGTCGACTTGCGGCTGCCCTTGAAGCCCTGGCTGCCGCTGGACGACCAGGCGATGGTGTTGCCCTGAGCGTCCGTGATGGTGATCATGGTATTGTTGAACGACGCCATCACATGCGCCACGCCCGAGATGATGTTCTTGCGCTCCTTGCGCTTGGTGCGCACAGCCGGCTTCGCCATTACTTGGTCACCTTCTTCTTGCCAGCGATGGCCACGGCCTTGCCCTTGCGGGTGCGCGCGTTGGTGTGGGTGCGCTGGCCACGCACCGGCAGGCCGCGACGATGGCGCAGGCCACGGTAGCAACCAAGGTCCATCAGGCGCTTGATGTTCATCGCCAGCTCGCGGCGTAGGTCGCCCTCAACACGGTAGTCGCGATCGATCGTCTCGCGCAGCTTGACGATCTCGTCGTCACTGAGTTGATTGACGCGCCGATCATCGGGGATGCCAAGCTTCGTGCAGATGTCTTGCGCCTTCTTGGGTCCGATGCCGAAGATGTAGCGCAGGCTGATCACGACCCGCTTGTTGGTTGGGATGTTCACCCCGGCAATACGCGCCACGACCGAAACTCCTTACGTGATGCCGGATCGGCACCACGCGATAGGCCCCTCAGGGCTGGTTGACACAGCTAAATGCGGTGAGACGCGCGTCCTGGTGAGGGCGTCGCCGAGCGGCTGGACTTAAAGCCCGGGGGCTGCCAAGTCAACACGCTACCATCAACTTGCCGTGACCGACGCCGGCTTTGGCAGGCTCTGTAGGACCTGGCCGATCGCGGAGGTCACCGCGTCCATCTCGGCCATGCCGTCGACCGTGTGCAACCGGGACTGGGCGGCGTAGTGCGGTAGGATGGGGGCGGTCTGGCCGTGATAGGCGTCCAGCCGGGCGGCGACGGTCTCCCGCCGGTCATCGGCACGACGGACGAAGTCATGGCTGGCGCAGGCGTCGCACACGCCGGCCGCCCGGGTAGGCTGGAAGCTGTCGTGATAGCCGGTGCCGCACTTGGCGCAGGTGAAGCGGCCGGCGATGCGCTCCACCAGCGCCGTGTCGTCGACGCGTAGCTCGATTACCGCGTCGAGCGCTATACCCATGGCGGCCAGCATGTCGTCGAGGGCGGCGGCCTGCGGCACGGTGCGGGGGAAGCCGTCCAGGATGAAGCCGCGGGCGCAGTCCGGCTGGCGCACCCGGGCGGCGAGCATGGAAATGATCAGCGAATCCGGGACCAGGGCGCCGGATTCCATGATCGCCTTGGCGCGCGCGCCGATCTCCGTGCCGGCAGCCACCTCGGCGCGCAGCATGTCACCGGTGGAAACCTGGGCAATGCCGTGCGCTGCCTCCAGGCGCTTGGCCTGGGTTCCCTTCCCCGCCCCTGGCGGGCCCAGCAGGATCAGGTTCACCGGCCACGGCCTTTCACCCGGTTCTTGCGGATCAGCCCTTCATACTGGTGAGCAATGAGGTGGGACTGCATCTGCGTGATAGTGTCCATGGTGACCGATACGATGATCATCAGGCTGGTGCCACCGAGCGAGAACGGCAGGCCGTATTTGGTGATCAGCATCTGCGGCAGCAGGCAAACTGCGACGAGGTAGATCGCGCCGATGGTGGTGAGGCGGACCAGGATATGGTCGAAATACGACGCGGTGTTGGCGCCGGGACGAATACCGGGGATGAAGCCGCCGTATTTCTTGAGGTTGTCCGCCGTCTCCTCCGGGTTGAAGACGATGGCGGTGTAGAAATACGAGAAGAAGATGATGAACACCGCGTAGGTGAGCAAGTATAACGGCGCGCCGCGGGAGAGCTGGCCGGCGATGCCGGAAAGCCCCTCGCTCAACCAGTGCGGCACCCAGGCCGGCGCGGTGGCGTTGGCCGAGAAGCCGGCGATTGTGACGGGCACCAGCAGGATGGAGCTGGCGAAGATTGGCGGGATGACGCCGGCAGTGTTCACCTTCAGCGGCATGTGGGTGCTGTCGCCGCCGAACATGCGGCTGCCGACCTGGCGCTTGGGATACTGGATCATCACCCGGCGTTGGGCGCGCTCCATGAACACGATGAAGGCGATCACCGCGGCGCCGCCCACCAGCACGGCCACGATGAAGAACGGCGAGATGGCGCCGGTGCGGCCCAGCTCGAGGAGCTGACCGATGCTCTGCGGCAGGTTGGCCACGATGCCGGCGAAGATGATGAGGCTGATGCCGTTGCCGATGCCGCGCGCGGTGATCTGCTCACCCAGCCACATCAGGAACATGGTGCCGCCCACCAGCGTGATGACGCAGGAGGCGCGGAAGTACAGGCCCGGGTCAATCACCGCGGGGCCGCTGTTGCCGTGAAACGTCTCCAGCCCCACGGCTATGCCGTAGGCCTGAAACAGGCCGATCACGACGGTAAGGTAGCGGGTATACTGGTTGAGCTTCTTGCGTCCGGACTCGCCCTCTTTCTTCAGCGTCTCGAGCGTGGGGATGGCCGTGGTCATCAGCTGTACGATGATGCTGGCGCTGATGTAGGGCATGATGGCAAGCGCGAAGACGGTCATGCGGCCGAGCGCGCCGCCGCTGAACATGTCGAACATGCCCAAGAAGCCGCCGCCGTTGCGGTGCATCATCTCGGCCATCACCGAGGCGTCCACGCCAGGGACGGGGATGTAGGTGCCTATGCGGTAGACTATGAGGGCGGCCAGGGTGAACCAAATGCGGCGACGGAGCTCAGTGGCCTTGGAGAACGAGCCCAGACTGAAGGACGATGCGAGCTGTTCGGCAGCGGAGGCCATGGGCGCTTATCCTAGAAGGAAGAAAGCGGTTCTTTTTTTGAAAAAAAAACCAAAAAACTTTTGCTCCCTGTCGGGTGCTGCGGGAAGGCGCGCGACAGCGAGGATAAAAGTTTTTTGCTTCTTTTTTTCAAAAAAAGAAGGCCTTGCTTTCTTATGCCGCCTCGACCTGCGCAGGGGCAGACGTAGTGACAGAGCCGCCAGCCGCTTCGACAGCCGCGCGCGCCGCCGCGGAAGCGCCGGTCACGGTGATGTGGAGCGCCTGGCTGATCTCGCCCTTGGCCAGCAGCCGCACGCCGAGCGCCGCCTTGCCGCCGCGCACCACGCCCGCTTCGCGCAGCGTAGCCTCGGTGACCGGCGCGTCGGCCTTCAGCCGGCCGGACTCGATGGCTTTGCTGATGGCCGACAGGTTGACCGCGGCGTGTTCGACGCGGAACAGGTTGTGGAAGCCGCGCTTGGGCAGGCGGCGGTAGATGGGAAGCTGGCCGCCTTCGAAGCCGTTCAGCGCCACGCCTTCGCGCGCCTTCTGGCCCTTGACGCCCTTGCCGGACGTCTTGCCCTTGCCGGAGCCGATACCGCGGCCGAGGCGCTTGAATTTCGGGCGCGCGCCGGGATTGTCGCGCAGCTCGTTAAGCTTGAGGAAAGGTGCGGTCATTTCACGAACTCTCGTCGACGCGCACGAGGTGCGCGACCTTGCGGATCATGCCGCGGATCGAGGGAGTGTCTTCCAGCACCCTCGAGCCGCGTATTTTGGTCAGGCCAAGCCCGATCAGCGTCTCGCGCTGGCCGGGCTTGCGGCCAATCGGCGACCCCGTCTGGGTTACCCGTACAGTTTTCTTGGCTGCTGTGTCAGACATCGGTCGCTGCCTCCTGCACTGGCGCGGCGTCGCGCTTGCCCAGGATGTCGTTCACCTTCTTGCCGCGGCGGTTGGCAACCGCGCGTGGGCTGGCGGCCGCCGTCAGCGCCGCGAACGTCGCCTTGACCATGTTGTGCGGGTTACGGCTGCCCAGCGACTTAGCAACCACGTCGCCGATGCCGAGCGATTCGAAGACGGCGCGCATAGGACCGCCGGCGATGATGCCGGTGCCCGCTGCCGCCGTGCGCAGGATCACCTTACCGGCGCCGAAATGCCCGTAGCTGTCGTGGTGCAGCGTGCGGCCTTCCTTCATCGGCACCCTGATCATCGTGCGCTTGGCACGGTCGGTGGCCTTGCGGATGGCTTCCGGCACCTCGCGTGCCTTGCCGGCGCCGTAGCCGACGCGGCCCTTCTGGTCGCCGACCACGACCAGGGCAGCGAACGCGAAACGACGTCCGCCCTTCACCACCTTGGCCACGCGGTTGATGGTGACCAGCTTGTCGATCAGTTCGTCGCCGCCGTCGCGCTCGCGCACCGGCTCGCGGCCTCGGTCGTTCCTCTTGCCGCGGTCGCCGCCGCCTTCCCTGGGTTCACGTGCCATGTTCGTTCCCCTTAGAAGGACAATCCGCCCTCACGGGCGGCTTCGGCCAGCGCTCTCACGCGGCCATGGTAGATGTAGGATCCACGGTCGAACACCACGGCGGTCACGCCGGCGGCCAGCGCGCGCTCGGCGACCAGCTTGCCGACCAGGCCCGCGGCTGCCTTGTCCGCACCTGTGCGCAGTCCCTCGCGCAGGCTCGCGTCGAGCGTCGAGGCAGCGGCCAGGGTGCGGCCGGCCGTGTCGTCGATGATTTGGGCGTAGATGTGCTTGCCGGACCGAAAGACGGAGAGGCGCGGGCGCCCGACCGATTTCTGCCGTAGCTGGTAGCGCAGGCGCTCGCGCCGGCGCTGCCTGAGATCCACTCGAGCGCTCACTTCTTCTTGCCTTCCTTGCGGCGGATCGTCTCATTGTCGTAGCGCACGCCCTTGCCCTTGTAAGGCTCCGGCGGCCGGTAGCCGCGAATTTCGGCGGCGACCTGGCCCACGAGACGCTTGTCCACGCCGGCCACCGTGATGGCGGTAGGGCGCGGGGTGGTGATGGTGATGCCGGGCGGCACCGGATAGACCACGTCGTGGCTGAAGCCAAGGTTGACCACCAGGTTGGCGCCCTGCACACTGGCGCGGTAGCCGGTGCCGGTGATTTCCATCGTCTTGGTGTAACCCGTAGAGACGCCACGGATCATGTTGGCGATGTTGGCGCGCGTGGTGCCCCACATCATCCGCGCCTGCGCCGCGTTGCTGCGCGGCTTGACGCTGACCTTGCCGCCCTCGACGGTGGTCTCAACATGGTCGGTGAGCGGCAGGCGCAGCTCGCCGAGCTTGCCAGTGGCCGTCAGGACGCCGTCCACGACAGCGATGGTGACGCCGGATGGGACGTCGACCGGGTATTTGCCTACGCGAGACATGCTTGGTCCCTCCTCAGAACACGCGGCAGAGGACTTCGCCGCCGACATTGGCGGCGCGGGCCTCGGCATCGCTCAGCACGCCACGCGGCGTGGACAGGATGGACACGCCCAGCCCGGCATACACGCGCGGCAATTCCTGTATCTTGGAGTAGACGCGCCGGCCGGGCTTGGACACGCGGTGGATTTCCTTGATGACCGGTTCGCCCTCGCTGTATTTCAGCTCGATGCGCAGCTGGGCCACGCCGGGGCGCAGCTCCTCGGCGGAGAAGCCGCGTATGTAGCCCTCGCGCTTGAGGACGTCGAGAACGTTGGCGCGCAGCTTGCTGGCCGGCGACACGCAAGACGCGTGACGGCTGCCCTGGGCGTTGCGGATGCGGGTGAGCATGTCACCCAGCGGATCGGATAGCGACATCCTGGGCGCCCCTTACCAGCTCGCCTTGACCATGCCCGGGATCTGCCCCGAGCTGGCCAGGTCTCGTAGCGCGATGCGGCAAAGCTTGAACTTGCGGTAGTTGGACCGCGAGCGGCCGGTGAGCGCGCAGCGCAGGCGGACGCGGGTGCGGCTGCCGTTGCGCGGGAGCTGGGCGAGCTTCATCGACGCTTCGAACCGTTCCTCGACGGGCGCGTCGCGGTCCATCATCTGGGCCTTCAGCTTGTTGCGCTTAGAGCGGTCGCGCTTGACCATCTTCTCGCGGTTGACGTTGCGGTTGACGGCGGAAGTCTTAGCCATCTCGGTGAGGTCCTCCGGAACCTGCCGGCTCTCGCCGGGGGTATTCCAAATAGCGGTTAACTAGGTCAGGCGGTGGGCGCGGCGACGAATGGCAGGTCGAACGCCTTGAGCAGCGCCTTGGCCTCGGCGTCAGTCTTGGCGGTGGTGACGATGACGATGTCCATCCCGCGGACCGCATCCACCTTGTCGTAAGCGATCTCCGGAAAGATGATCTGCTCCTTGAGGCCCATGGCGAAGTTTCCACGGCCGTCGAAACCTTTGCCGGTGATGCCGCGGAAGTCGCGCACGCGCGGCAGGGCAATAGTCACCAGGCGGTCCAGGAACTCGTACATCTTAGCGCGGCGTAGCGTCACCTTGGTGCCGATGGGCAGGCCCTCGCGTATCTTAAAGCCGGCAATCGCCTTCTTGGCGACCGTCTTGACCGGACGCTGGCCGGCGATGAGCGTCAGCTCGGCGACCGCAGCGTCCAGCTTCTTCTGGTCGCCGGCCGCCTCGCCGACGCCCATGTTGATGACGATCTTCTCCAGGTGCGGCACCTGCATGGGGTTCTTGTAGCTGAATTCCTTCAGCATGGCGGGGCGCACGTCGGCCAGGTAGCGGGCCTGCATGCGTGGCACCTGGCGCGCGGCCGGCTTGTCTTCTGTCTCGCTCATGAGCTTCAGCCTTCGATCACGTTGCCGGAGGGCCGGGCGACGCGTGCCTTGCTGCCGTTGTCCAGGACGCGGAAGCCGACGCGCGTCGGCTTGTCCGTCGCCGGATCGATCAGCATGATGTTGGAGACGTGGATCGTAGCTTCCTTCTCCACAATGCCACCGGGCTGGCCCATGCCGGTGGCTTTGGTGTGACGCTTAGCGATGTTAACGCCCTGGACGACGGCGCGGTCCTCCTTTGGAATCACGCGCAGCACTTCGCCACGCTTGCCACGGTCGGCGCCAGTGATCACCTCGACGCGGTCGCCCTTGCGGATACGTGCGGCCATTACAGCACCTCCGGAGCCAGCGAGATGATCTTCATGAATTTCTTAGCCCGCAGCTCACGCACCACAGGGCCGAAGATGCGTGTGCCGATCGGCTCCTGCTGCTTGTTGATCAGCACGGCGGCGTTGGTGTCGAACCGGATGGCGCTGCCGTCCGCCCGGCGCACGGGGAAGCTGGTGCGCACGATCACCGCTTGGTGCACGTCGCCCTTCTTCACTTTGCCGCGCGGGATGGCTTCCTTAACGGACACCACGATGACGTCGCCCACCGAAGCGAACTTGCGCTTGGAGCCGCCGATCACCTTGATGCACTGCACCCGGCGGGCGCCGGAGTTGTCGGCAACCTCCAGGTTGGATTCTGCGTGGATCATGTCTGCGGGTCCTTAGATGGTCGGCTCGGCGGCGGTCGGCTCTGGCGCCGGCGCGTTCTGGGCGGCCACGTGGCTATGGGCACGCGCCTCCAGCGATGCCAACGCGTCTGCCGAGGCACCCTCGACGACGGCGCCGTTGCGCTCGACGACGGTCCAGGTCTTGCGCTTGGAGATCGGCGCGCACTCGACGATGCGCACCTGGTCACCGGTCTTGCACGCGTTCACCTCGTCATGCGCCGCATACTTCTTCGAGCGGCGGATGAACTTCTTGTAGAGCGGGTGCATGATGCGGCGATCGACGAGGACGGTGATCGTCTTGTCCATCTTGTCGCTGGTCACGCGCCCGGTGAGTACACGCCTTGGCATCGGTCAAGGCTCCTTTCAGGCTTTGGCGGCGGAAGAGATCTTCTCCGCCTGGATGGTTTTCACGCGCGCGATGTCCCTGCGGACGATCTTGACGCGCGCTGCGCCCTCGTTCTGGCCGGTGGCGCGCTGGAAGCGCAGGTTGAACTGCTCGCGACGCAGGTCCAGCAACATGGCGGCGAGCTGGTCGTCGGACTTGGCGCGAATGTCGGTGGGCTTGGTCATGGATCAGCCCTCACCCAGACGGGTCACGAACTTCGTCTTGATGGGCAGCTTGGCAGCGCCCAGCGTCAGCGCGGCCTGCGCCACGTCGGCCGGCACACCGTCAATCTCGAACATCATGCGGCCAGGCTTGACGCGCGCAACCCAAAACTCGGGCGCACCCTTGCCGGAGCCCATGCGGACCTCGGCGGGCTTCAGCGAGACAGGCACGTCCGGGAAGATGCGTATCCACACGCGGCCGGCACGCTTCATAGCGCGCGTAATGGCGCGGCGAGCGGCCTCGATCTGGCGCGCGGTGACGCGCTCGGGCTCCAGCGCCTTCAGGCCGAACTGGCCGAAGTTGAGCGCGGTGCCGCCCTTGGCCAAGCCGTGGATGCGGCCCTTGTGGGCTTTGCGGAACTTGGTCCGCTTCGGGGAAAGCATGTCTCTGGATCCTTAGCGCTGCGGCGCCTGTTCGGCGGCCCGGCGATCCTGCGCCGACGGGTCGTTGGACAGGATCTCGCCCTTGAAGATCCAGACCTTCACGCCGCAGGTGCCGTACGTGGTCTTGGCGGTGGCGATGCCGTAGTCGATATCCGCACGCAGCGTGTGCAACGGCACGCGGCCTTCGCGATACCACTCGACGCGGGCGATCTCGGCGCCGCCGAGGCGGCCGCCGCAATTAATCCGGATGCCCTGGGCGCCCAGGCGCATGGCGGATTGCACGGCGCGCTTCATCGCGCGGCGGAAGGCTACCCGGCGCTCCAGCTGCTGGGCAATGTTCTCGGCCACCAATGTCGCGTCGATCTCGGGCTTGCGTATCTCGACGATGTTGAGCGAGACCTCGGCCTTCGCCATCTTGGCGAGGTCCTTGCGCAGCACCTCGATGTCCTGGCCCTTCTTGCCGATCACCACGCCGGGACGCGCGGCGTAGATCGTGACGCGCGGCTTCTTGGCGGGGCGCTCGATCACCACGCGGCTGACGCCGGCGCCGGACAGCTTCTTGCGCAAATGGGCGCGCAGCTTCAGGTCGTCGTGCAGCAGCTTGGCGTAGTCCGCGCCGGCGAACCAGCGGGAATCCCAGGTGCGATTGATGCCGAGCCGTAGCCCGATCGGATTGACTTTGTGACCCATTAGGCCGCCCTCTTCTCGGTTGCCGGCGCGGCGTCGCGCTCTGCCACCACGATCTTCAGATGACTAAACCACTTCTCGATACGCGCTGCACGGCCGCGGCCACGCGCGTGGAAACGCCGCATGACGATGGATCGGCCGACTTCGGCGCGGGTAACAACGAGCTGGTCGACGTCAAGCTGGTGGTTGTTCTCGGCGTTGGCGATCGCACTCTCCAGCGCCTTGCGCACGGCGTGCGCGATACGGCGCTTGCTGAAGGTGAGCGTAGCGACTGCCTTGGCAGCCGGCTGGTTGCGGATCAGGCCCGCCACCAAGTTCAGCTTGTCAGGGCTTACGCGCAAATTGCTCAGCACGCACTGCGCTTCGTTTTCCGCGACGGGCCGCGGTGCCTTGGGCTTGCTCATCCCCGCTTCGCCTTCTTGTCGGCCGCGTGACCCGTGAAGGTGCGCGTCGGCGAGAACTCGCCGAACTTGTGGCCGACCATGTTCTCGTTGACCTGCACGGGCAGGAACTTGTGGCCGTTATAGACGCCGAAGGTGAGGCCAACGAACTGCGGCAAGATCGTCGAGCGTCGCGACCAGATCTTGATGATCTCGTTGCGGCCCGACGCGCGCGCCTTTTCGGCCTTACCCAGCATGTACCCGTCCACGAACGGGCCCTTCCAGACGGAACGTGCCATCTTCCTTGCCCTCCGCTTACTTGTTCTTGCTGGCGCGACGGATGATCATCTTGTCCGTCCGCTTGTTGACGCGAGTCTTGGCGCCCTTGGTCGGCTTGCCCCATGGGGTGACCGGGTGACGACCGCCTGAGGTGCGGCCTTCGCCGCCGCCGTGCGGATGGTCGATCGGGTTCATCACCACGCCGCGGTTGTGCGGACGCCGGCCCATCCAGCGGGCGCGGCCGGCCTTGCCGAAACTCTGGTTCATGTTGTCGGCGTTCGACACGGCACCCACGGTGGCCATGCACTCGGCACGCACCACACGGAGTTCGCCGGACTGTAGCTTGACCTGGGCGTAACCGGCATCCTTGCCGACCAGCTGGGCGTAGGTGCCCGCCGCGCGCGCCATCTTGCCACCAGCGCCCTGCTTGATCTCCACGTTGTGGATGATGGTTCCCACAGGGATGGCGCCGAGCGGCATAGCGTTGCCTGGCTTGATGTCCACCTTAGCGCCAGCGACCACACTGTCGCCTGCCTTCAGGCGCTGCGGCGCCAGGATGTAGGCCAGCTCGCCATCAGCATACTTGAGAAGTGCGATGAACGCGGTGCGGTTCGGGTCGTATTCCAACCGCTCGACGGTTGCGGCCACGTCGAACTTGCGGCGCTTGAAGTCGACGATGCGATAGGTTTGCTTGTGCCCGCCGCCGCGGAAGAAGCTGGTGGTGCGGCCGTGGTTGTTGCGGCCGCCGGTCTTACTCTTGCCCTCGGTGAGGCCCTTGACGGGCTTGCCCTTCCACAGCTCGGACCTGTCGATCAGGACCGTGCCGCGGAGCGATGCCGTGACCGGCTTGAATTGCTTGAGTGCCATTGATCCCTGCCCCTAGCTGAGCCCTGTGGTCAGGTCGATCGATTGACCTTCCGCCAGTTGCACGTAGGCCTTCTTCACGTCCGAGCGTACGCCGGGCCGGCCCTTGAAGCGCTTCGTCTTGCCCTTCTGGACCAGCGTGTTCACGCCCAGCACCTTGACGCCGAACAGCGTCTCAATCGACTTCTTGATCTGCGGCTTGGTCGCGTCGATCGCCACGCGGAACACCATCTGGTTGCGCTCAGTTAGCAGCGTCGCCTTCTCCGTGATCACCGGCGCGCGGATGATCTGGTACATCGCCTCGCGCGAGAGGTTCTCCGCCTTGCGGCGGACGTTCGCGATCACGGTCATGACAAGCGCTCCCTGAGGCCTTTGACGGCCGCGGTAGTAAGCACCAGCAAATCGTGCTGTAGGATGTCATAGACGTTGGCGCCGAGCGTAGGCAGCACGTCCACGCGGTGGATATTGGCGCTAGCGCGGAGGAAGTTGGCTTCCACGGCGTGGTCGATGAACAGGGTGCTGGTCCAGCCGAGCACCTTCAGCTTGGCAGCCAGCTCCTTGGTCTTCACCGAGGACGTTGCGGCGTCGATGACGACCAGCTTGCCTTCGGCCTGCTTCTGGCTTAGCGCGCTGATCAGGCCTAGGCGGCGCACCTTCTTCGGCAAAGCGTAGCCGTGGTCACGTACAACCGGGCCGTGGACGGCGCCGCCGGTGCGGAACTGCGGCGAGCGCAGGCTGCCTTGGCGGGCGTTGCCGGTGCCCTTCTGCTTGTAGGGCTTCTTGGTGGTGCCCGAGACTTCGCCCATACCCTTTACCTTGTGGTTGCCCGAGCGGCGCTTAGCCAGCTGCCAGTGCACCACGCGCGCCATGATGTCGGCCCGTGGCTGGGCGGCGAAGATGGCGTCCGGCAGCTCGGCCTCGCCGGCGCTGCCATTATCCAGGGTCTTGATGTCGATCTTCATCGTCGTGTCCTCAGCCGGCCAGCGCGGCGGGGTATGACGCGTCGGCGTGGCGCGCGCGCTTGACCGCGTCGCGCACCAACACGAAGTCGCCCTTCGCACCCGGGATGGCGCCGTGGACCATAATCAGGCCGCGAGGGACGTCCACATGAGCGATTACCAGGTTTTGCGTGGTGACGCGCTCCTGGCCAAGATGGCCAGCCATCTTCTTGTTTTTGAACGTCTTGCCTGGGTCCTGACGATTGCCTGTGGAGCCGTGTGAGCGATGGCTGACCGACACGCCGTGCGAAGCTTCCAGGCCGCGGAAGTTCCAGCGCTTCATGGCGCCGGCGAAACCCTTGCCCTTGGTGGTGCCCGTCACGTCCACCTTCTGGCCAGGCACGAAATGCGCGGCCGTGATCACCGCGCCGGGCTCGACCACGGCGTCAGGCGCACAGCGGAACTCGACCAGCTTGCGGCGCGGTTCCACCTTGACGCGGGCGTAGTGGCCACGGTTGGCTTTGCTGACGTTCTTCACCTTGGCGATCGACGTGCCGAGCTGCAACGCGGTGTAGCCGTCCCGCTCCTGTGTGCGGACGTCCACCACCTGAACCTCATCGAGGTGCAGGACGGTGACGGGCACGTGGCTGCCGTCGTCCTTGAACAGCCGGGTCATCCCCAACTTGCGTGTTATCAAACCCGTGCGCATCTTCGCCTCTTACCGATCTCTTGCGTCGCAACTTAGCCGTTTGGGTCCGGTTAGATCTTGATCTCCACGTCCACGCCGGCGGCGAGGTCGAGCTTCATCAGCGCGTCCACCGTCTGCGGCGTGGGTTCCACGATGTCCAGCAGCCGGCGATGCGTACGTATCTCGAACTGCTCGCGGCTCTTCTTGTCCACGTGCGGCGAGCGGTTCACGGTAAAACGCTCGATATGCGTGGGGAGCGGGATGGGGCCGCGAACCCGGGCACCGGTACGCTTCGCCGTGTTGACGATCTCCTTGGTGCTGTTGTCCAGCACGCGATGATCGTACGCCTTGAGGCGAATGCGTATGTTCTGGTTGTCCATCGTACTCTTCTATGTTTGTAAGAAGGCAAGGCCTTCTTTTCTGAAGAAAAGAAGCAAAAGACTTTTACTCCCTGTCAGCGGCTCATTCAGCCAGCACCCGACAGGGAGCAAAAGCTTTTTGGTCCTTTTTCTCGAAAAAGGACTGCTTTCTTACTTAGTCCATGATCTTCGCAACAACGCCCGCACCGACAGTCCGCCCACCCTCGCGAATGGCGAAGCGCAGGCCTTCATCCATGGCAATCGGCTGGATCAGCTCGACATCCATCGACACGTTGTCGCCGGGCATCACCATCTCGACGCCTTCCGGCAACTGTACCACACCGGTCACGTCCGTGGTGCGGAAGTAGAACTGCGGGCGGTAGTTGGTGAAAAATGGCGTGTGACGGCCGCCCTCTTCCTTCGTCAGCACGTAAGCCTCGGCCTTGAACTTCTTGTGCGGCGTGATCGAGCCTGGCTTGGCCAGGACTTGACCACGCTCGACGTCCTCACGCTTGGTGCCGCGCAGCAGGGCGCCGATATTGTCGCCAGCCTCTCCGCGGTCCAGCAGCTTGCGGAACATCTCGACGCCGGTGACGATCGTCTTGACGGTGTTCTTGATGCCAACGATCTCGACCTCATCGCCGACGTTGACGATCCCGCGCTCTACGCGGCCGGTCACCACGGTGCCGCGGCCGGAGATGGAGAACACGTCCTCGATCGGCATCAGGAACGGACGGTCGATCGCACGCTCTGGCTGCGGGATGTAGCTGTCGACGGCTGCCATCAGCTTCAGCACGGCCTCTTCGCCGATCTCCGGCTGCTTGCCCTCAAGCGCGCAGACGGCTGAGCCCTGCACGATGGGGATGTCGTCTCCAGGGAACTGGTAGCTGGACAGCAGGTCGCGCACTTCCAGCTCGACGAGCTCAACCAGCTCGGGGTCGGCCAGGTCCATCTTGTTGAGGAATACAACGAGCGCCGGAACGCCGACCTGGCGGGCGAGCAGGATGTGCTCCCGGGTCTGCGGCATCGGGCCGTCCGCTGCAGAGACCACCAGGATGGCGCCGTCCATCTGCGCGGCACCGGTGATCATGTTCTTCACGTAGTCCGCGTGACCGGGACAATCGACGTGCGCGTAATGGCGGTTGGCGGTCTCATACTCCACGTGAGCGGTGGAGATGGTGATGCCGCGCGCGCGCTCCTCGGGAGCCTTGTCGATCTGGTCGTAGGCAGTGAACGTGGCACCGCCGGACTTCGCCAGCACCTTGGTGATGGCTGCCGTCAGCGACGTCTTGCCATGGTCCACGTGACCGATGGTGCCAATGTTGCAGTGCGGCTTGTTCCGCTCGAATTTCGCCTTACCCATCGTCGTCTCTCCAGCGCCCAGCAGGGCTTTTAGTCGGTGTTACCAGCGGTAATGGCTGAAGGCCTTGTTGGCTTCGGCCATGCGGTGCGTGTCTTCACGCTTCTTCACCGCGGACCCGCGGTTGTTGACCGCGTCGAACAACTCGTTCGACAGGCGATCTTCCATCGTGTGTTCGCCCCGCTTACGCGCGGCGTCGATCAGCCAGCGGATCGCCAGCGCCTGGCGGCGCTCGGTGCGAACCTCGACCGGCACCTGGTAGGTGGCGCCGCCGACGCGACGCGAGCGGACTTCGACGGCCGGCTTCACGTTGTCCAGTGCCTCATGGAACATGCGGACCGGATCGGCAGCGTTGCCGCCACGCTTCTTCATGACGTCCAGCGCGCCATAGACGATGGTCTCGGCGGCGGACTTCTTGCCGTCGTACATCAGGGCGTTCATGAAACGCGTGATGACGACGTCCCCGAACTTCGGATCGGGCAGGATTTCACGCTTTACGGCGCGGCGGCGGCGGCTCATCCTTTCTGTCTCCTTACTTCGGACGCTTGGCGCCGTAGAGCGAGCGGCGCTTGCGGCGCTTAGGCAGGCCCTGCGTGTCCAGCACGCCGCGCAGGATGTGGTAACGCACGCCAGGCAGGTCCTTGACGCGGCCGCCGCGGATCAGCACCACGCTGTGCTCCTGCAGGTTGTGGCCCTCGC
>CAXTBC010000028.1:0-46977 GCA_964242595.1 uncultured Acetobacteraceae bacterium
AGGAACACCTCTGGTGAAAGCTTCAGGGTGTCCGCGAAACCGGGTCAATCCCAGAGGTAGCCGCCATACTAGACGAGGCGGCCACGCTGACGCGCGGCGGGCCGCCCTACGTGATTGGCGCGGCCGGGTGGCCCTGGATACGGCGCTCGACGCGGCGGGGTTCCGGGTGGTGCCGGCCGATGCGCGACAGCTTACCTTGAGCGCTTGCGAGATGCCGGACGGGGCGCACGACGCGCGCAAGCGGGAGACGCTCAGGTATCCCGGCCCACCCCAGTCCGCGCTCGTGGTGCGACGTCACCATGATACAGAGTAGATTTGGACTACAGGGTCAGATTGGCTCCGAAATCACGCCTTCAGCGACGAGCCGAATTACTTTTGGTTGTCATGCCTCGTCCGTCCGCATTCGGATTTGAGAGTAGAACACGTGCCCTCCGCAAATCGAGAAAATCACTATCCTTACGAAAAGGGTTGTTCGACACGAAGACGGCCGAGGTGACGATAACCGTCAGGAGGACTGAGGCCTCCATGTATCTAGCAGCACTCCATTTTGGCAATGGCACGTCAAACTTCCGATAATCACGGGCGAGAGTCGCTTGGGCTATTCTGTAGCCTCGCCACGACCTTAGTCCGTCGTAAACGAAAGCTAGAGTCAAAATGGCCGAGACCACCGCAATTGCGTCCGAGAGGTTTGTGAAACGACTTAACAGTATCTTGTTTGGTTGATCCATGTGAGTCCGCAGCCAAACACTCCCTGCTACTAACGTTGTAAATAATTGTATATACATTTTTACATAACCAACAGCCGCCATATCTCGCGAGCTGATTTGGGTTGTGATAAACCGATAATGCTCGTCTTCGATAGCCATTGCCTAACCTCGTATCACCTATGTTAACATTTACATATATGTGGCCGCTTCGCCTACCAACTCCCGCCCGAGCTGCTACGCCGCGCCTTCCCCGCGCTCGGCGACATCCCGAACACGCCACCATCCTGGAACGTGGCACCCACCCAGCCCGCGCTCGTGGTGCGCCGGAAGTTGGCCGGGTCGGGAGAGATTATGTTAGCGTGGTGGCATAATTGAAGAGGACGACATTGTGACCATCAATGACATTCAAATAGGACACGGTATCTTCGTAGAGCGTTGGCAAGAGGCGGCACTCGGAAGCCTGGTTTTGATGAGAGAGGGGGCTGCGGAGAAACTGAAGGCAACCCTCAGTTCCCAGCAATAAAGTGGTTCGTGCTCTTAGAGTCCGTTTGAAAAATCGCACAAGCTGCCTGGGGAGCGCCGAAATCCAACGAAAGCGGTAACTACATACCACGATTCAGGCTGAATTCACCTTCTACCGGCAAGGATTGAGCGACTCGGGGCTTTGGATACGAGTTTCCAAACAGCCTTTTAGAGGATGATACTGATACCGGACGCGTATTTACTGAAATGGAGATCGGTAGCCCGCCAGCCCTCATTCTATCACCACATTATGACCTAGCTATCAACGAAGTAGTAATGAGTCGGAATGTAAAGTCGCCAAACTTCGGCCGTGTATGTTGGGTCGAGCATTCTAACGGCTCTGATGTAGCGATGCTATGCTATACCGGATCCAGCCCGCGATGGGAGCTATGCGATGAATTCTTCTCACCGGCGACAGGAGAGGATCGGCAGTCGAGCCGATCGATTGGTTTGAAATCGGAACAGCCCTCCTGAAGCGCGTCGGTTCGCCCTTGAAAGAGATTACGTGGGTAGTCACTCGGAGTGACAGGGATTATGCGCGGATGGAAATATAACTGATTGCGGCAGACGGCTCTTCCGTACGCAAACTGCTGGCAATGAGGATATTCTAAATTAGGACCTGGCAGAAATAAGATCCCAAGGGATGCTCATAACCGCTCCGATGGGAACAGGCGTGACCACGCAAAAGCGGCTCCAGAAGTATGGGACAAGCTGAGGTTCCTGTTCTTCAGCGGGCATTTATCAAAGCGTAGTCACCTTCCGCGCCGCCGACAAAGCTGAAAACTGACCTCCTAATGCATGTGGTGAAAAACGCACCACGGTCGTTTCGCTGTTTAAACGGTTGGTCGGGTGATGCCCGCCAGCTTAGGCCTGCCGCGGACCACCCAGCCGATTAGGTCATTTTCGACAACGAAGCAGCCTTTATGGCGTCCCTCGCCTAACGGACTTCTTTGGATTGGTGCTGCCGCGCCGACCTGCCCAAGCTGTTCTTCAAGGCCATCACATCGATCACGTTGTCACGCGCGGGCTCGGTATCGGCCGCTTCCAGGCCCTCGCCCTTCAGCTTGGCCTCTGTCACCACCCGCAATCGCGCCTCGTAGCAGTGCTCCACGTCGGCCGGATCATACTCCCCGCCTGGCGGTCGATCACCTAGGTCGCGAACTGGATTATGTCGGCATCGGGCTTGACCGAGAGTAGCGCGTATAACAACGCCCTTAGTCGCTCAGGTCGCGTCTTTCGCGCGGCGTGTGTAGGACGCGATCCTCGCCCATCGGCCTGATGGCTGTCGAATGCTCGTTGAACGTGCGTAGCACGTATTGCGCGTTGAGACGACCGGCCAGTAACCTCCAGCTTGGAGGATTCTCTATTGATAGAACCGCGTCTGTCGCCAGGGCAGCTCCACGGCCAGGTGCATGGCCAATTGGCGTCGGGCGGGTTCGTGGTCACGGACGGAACCTACGCCGGGTCGGCCGTCATTGACCGCCACGACCACGAACTAGCCAGCTTTTGCGTCGTGCTTGCGGGATACTACGAGGAGACGTTCGGGCGCAGAACACGCGAGGTCGGACCAGGGATGATCGTGGTCCACCCGGAGGGCGAGCACCACTCGAACCGACACGGCCGCGCACGCGGACGCATCGTGACGGTGGAGATCGAGGCATCGAGGATGGCGTCCCTGCGGGAGGACGTGCACGTCTTCGACGAAGGCTGGCACAGGCGGCAGGACGCGCTCGTCATCCTGGCCGGTACCCTGGTCATGGAGATGCGCCACGCGAGCGGGGACTTAAGGCTCGTTATCGAAAGCATCGTGACGGACATGCTGGCAGCGGCCGATGATAGCCGACAGCCCGACACTCGCGGGGCGTCCTGGCTGCTGCGCGTCCGGGATTACCTGGAAGACCGCCGGGGAAAAATGGCTTCAATGCAGGAATTGGCGGTGATCGTGGGGTGCATCCTGTCCACCTCGCACGCGCGTTCCGGCGGAGTTTCGGGTGCAGCATCGGTGCCTACGCCCGTCGTCTGCAGGTCGCTCGGGCGTTGATCCTGGTCGAGACCGGCAAGGCAAGCCTGGCGGAGGTCGCTGACGAGGCGGGCCTCGCTGACCAGAGCCACATGACGCGGATGGTCCGGGCCTGTGCGGGTATCACCCCAGGTCAGTGGCGAACGGGCCTTAGCTGCCATGACGAGAAGCTTGACAGGCCTGGCTAGCCGCGGACGATGTTGCTTGCGTTCAAGACAGCAGTGCCGCTCGCCCTTACTCTCGACCAATGAGATTGACCCAGCTTCTCCTCGCGTCCGTGCTCATGGCAGCGCTGTCTCCAGCGTGCACCCAGGCGGAAGCACAGGACAACGACAACCGCGTTGCGGGCAAACTCGCGGCCATGCGCGCCGCGATGGGAGGCGAGCACTGGACCGCGGTCCGGTCGCTGCATGTCGTCGCGGATGTACGGAGCGGCGGGCAGGATGCGCGGGGCGATCGCTGGGAGGATCTCAGCACGGGCCGTTACCTTGATCGTGAGGATCGGCCGCTGCACCCCTCGCAGGATGGGTTCGACGGCATCACGTCCTGGCACCAGGGGCGTAGCGGCATCGCCTACACGCTTGGGGACGTTAACGCCGGGCTCGTCGCCGCTGACGAAGCGTTCCGCGTGGCGCGCGGCTGGTGGTTCCCGGACCGTCATCCTGCAACTATCGCGCTCGCGGGCGTGATGCAGGAGGGTGGCCGCAGCTTTGACGTCATGGACGTCACGCCCGAAGGCGGACGCCTCTTCGAGGCGTGGATCGATCGGTCGACGCATTTGCTTGCCCGCACGGTCGAGCAACAGGCCGAGGACCGTGTCGTCACGACCTACTCGGACTACCGCATGGCCGACGGATTGCTGATGCCCTTCACGATCAGGACCGGCGACGGCGCCGATGCAGCGTACGACGAGGTGCGGACGGTGCGGTCCATCGATGTCGACCCGATCGTCCCCGACAGCCTTTACGGCATACCGAAAGTACCGCCGCCGGACATCGAGCTGCCGCCGCAACGCGACAGCGTGGATGTCTCGTTCAGGCTCACGGCCGACAACCGCATCATGGTGCCCCTGACGTTGAACGGCACCCGAACAATGGAGGCGGAGTTCGACAGCGGCGGCAGCCTCATCCTGCAACCGGCGACATTGGCGGCGATGAGACTGGCGGCCGTGGGCCGATCCAAGCAGATGGGCGGCGGGGAAGGTGCCACCACGTCCACCAACGGCCGGATCGACACCGTGGCCATCGGCGAAGCGCGCGTGCGCGGGCTCGGCTTCCACAGCTTCGCCTTCGCACCCGATCAGCCGGACAAGGCGCTCGTCGGACAGGAGATCCTGCAGCGCTTCGTCGTCCGGTTCGACTTCGACCGGCAGGTGATGACGCTGACCAGGCCGGACGCCTTTACCTATCGCGGCGGCGGCGCGATGTTGCCGTTTCACTTTCAGGACAACCAACCGGAGGTCAAAGGGTCGATCGACGGCGTCGCCGGATTGTTTACGATCGACACGGGAGACGGCGGCTCGCTGCTGCTGATCGCGCCGTTCGCGCGGCAATACCGGCTTATTGAGCGCTACCGTGCCGATCTGCCCTACGACGGCAACGCGGTGAGCGCGACTCACGGCGTGTGGGCCCGCACACGGGCCGGCACGGTGGCGTTCGACGGACCAGACGGGCGCACCCTGGTGGACGTGCACACGCCGGTCACGCGTATCTCACTCCAGCGTTCCGGATTCGACGCCAACCGGAACGTCAGCGCCAACATCGGGCTCGGCATCCTCAAGCAGTTCAACCTGACCTTCGACTATGCCCGGCAGCGTATCTTCGTGGAGCCCAACCACCGCTACGGACAGCCCGACGTGTTCAACCGCGCCGGCCTGCGGCTCAAGCGGGACGGCGACGGGTGGTCGGTGACCGCGGTCTACCCCGGCACGCCCGCCGCCGAGGCAGGGATCAAGCAGCGTGACGTGGTGTCCCGCATAGACGGCGAGACTGCGGCACAGCTCAGCGTCGAAGGCCTGGCGGGGAAGCTCCTAGCACCGGTGGGTACCAAGCTTGGCGTCACCGTCCATGCATCCGGCGGTGACCGCCAGGTGAACCTCATCCTGCGGGACCTGCTCTGACGGGCTCACCTTCGGCGAGCAGGCTGTCGAGGGCGCGACGCATGTTCAACCTGGAGGCTATGTCCAAGGCATTAGGGAAGCGATCGGTGTGGAAAAGCCTCTTGCGGGCGAGCACGCTTTCTAGAAACGCCGACCGGCCGACGCGAAAGAGTGCTGCGCCGTGAACGGGCTCGTATTCCGTCCGGATACCTGCCTCGTAGGCATTGTACTCGTCTCTGCCGGCACCCAGAATCGCAGTGTCCAGGTCGAGGAACGCGACGACGTCGCTTCGGAGCGGTTCGGGCAGCCCCGGCGGTAGCACATGGTCAGCCGTGGCGCGGATCATGACGTTAGCTGCCTGAAGCGCGGACGAAGTGGAGGAATGGATGGTCCGCCACGATGACCTCGGGAGGATCAAGTCGACCAGCACGGTCTCGGCGGCCCGCTCCCATCTCTCCAGGAGATCCGCACTCAGTCGCGCCTCGGTCGCCGCCAACCCATCGGCGCGTTCCGGTAGCACGACCATCATCGATGGTGCCGCCGCCGCGATAAGGGATCGTCAGCACCACCGTTCCATCCGCAATGGCCAAGCGGAGCGGTTTGGTCACCCGCATCATGGAGACCGCGACGTTGCCGCCCGTCACAAGGTGGAACAGCTGCGGTTCCGTCCTCCAATTTTGAACGGCGAGGCCCAAGCCGCTTTAAAGTAAACAGCGTTGGTTGGGCCAGACGGGTGCGTGGCTTTAGCGTGCCGCGTCCGATCAAGTCGTGAATCTTGCCGTCCGTCTGCGCCATCACCCAGCCGTTGATACGATCACGCACCACGCGCTCATCGGCGAAGTCGACAGTGGCGACCAAGCCTTCGTATCTGCGCCTTACCTGTTCTGCGAAGGCGGCCTCAAGCTGCACGTCCGCCGCGGCCCATAGGTCGTTCGCGGTCTGGAAGGTGACTTCTTTCAAGACTTGCCGCACGGGTTCCCCGGCGGTGGTGTCGACATGACGTATGTCGTCCAGTGGAGCTGAACCGCCTTGTCCCAGCATGGCCGCGATCTCGGCGTACGTGTCCCCGCCAGCACCGAGCAGCACCATGCCGATCGCCTGAATGATACTTAAGGAAGAGAAGAAGGGTTTTCCTCCCGCGTCGTAGCTTGCCGTAGAGGTCCAAGGCAGAGCCGTCGTCGGAAGCACTCATGAACGCCCTCCACCTTGCTTCGACTTGGTTGGGACAGATGGGACGGGCGTCGAGCCTGACCCTAGTTTGTATGCTACTCTGCGGCCAGGCCGTTGCCAGCGACTGTAAATCTGATGCAAGCCACTCGAACAGCGTCGCCTGCCAGAGGCCTGGGGCATCCAGTTGGCAATGCTCGGCACCGCCCGACGCAGCGTCGAACATGACCGCCGTCACGCTGTGCGCCTGGGTCAGACCCTTCTGGAACGCCGGCATTTGACAGAAGCGGCAAGATCGAACCTGCCAAGGTCGTATTAATCTATTTGGCCCAGCGCAGACCAGTCGCGCTCCCCGCCACCCGCGGCGATGATCGCATCCATGCGCGCTGCAAGGAGATCTGCAAAAGGCAGTGACGCACCGTTGGCAGTCACAATCGCCAGCCCTACGTCCTTGCGCCCGAGCCGGAGCGGAAAGCCTGCAGGTTCGAAACGTTCTGCGGCAACCATGGGCGCGTAGCTGCCGAATATACGAGAGCCGAAGTCCGTCTCGACAAGGAGCTCCGCCATACGGACGGCCGTGACGCCCTGTGCGCCGGCGATGCGGATCTGTTCAGTAATAGTTTCGATTACCGCGGCGATGCCGAAGTTCGCTGCGGCCTTGGCGGCGGCGGCCATTGCTGGCCGCTCGCCGATCCTGATCGTCTTGGCGCCGATCGCGTCGAATGCCGGCTGTGCCGCGTCGAGGGCGTCCGCCGGCCCCGCGGCGATCACTGAGAGCCGGCCTAACGCTGCGACGTCGGGGCGGCCCAGCACCTGTGCCGAGACAAAGCGTTGGCCAGCGGCTGCATGCGCCGCTGTAAGCCTGTCGGTCAGCGCAACGCTCACCGTGCTGCAGGAGACGTGGAGTACGCCCGGCCCGGCGCCAAGTAGGCCGCCGTCGCCGAACGCCACCGCTTCCAGCGCGTCGTCGTTGGCGAGCATGGTGAGCACCACCCCGGCGCGCGCCGCCTCCACGGGGCTTACCGCAACTATGGCACCGCGCTCGCCGAACGGTGCCGCCTTGGCGGGGTCCCGGTTCCACACAGTGACGCGGTGGCCGGCCTCGATCAGCTGCCCCGCCATGCCGGAACCCATCTGTCCCAGCCCGATCATGCCGAAATCCATGCTGCGTCTCCTGCGACATTTGCCATTGTGTGCAAAATGCATATAACTGGCAAGCCTGCGCCTGGCAAGGAGCCCCATGAACGATCCGTCGCTCTCAACTCGCTTGAACGAGCTACATCGCGCAACGCTGGACGTTGTCGGCACGATGAACGGGCCACAGCGTGACCAGGCCATTCTCGACAAGGCGGGCGTGATGCTCGACCAAGCACTGTTCCCACTGCTGGTCCTTATTGACCGGATTGGCCCGGTAGGGACTGTTGCGCTCGCCAACCGGGTCGGGCGCGACTACACCACCGTCAGCCGCCAGCTCGACCGGCTCGCTGCCCTCGATCTGGTCCAGCGGCGGGCGGGCGCCGCCGACCGCCGTGTACGTGAGGCGGTGGTCACGCCTAAGGGCAAAGCGATGAACGACGCTATCGACGTCGCTCGCGAGCAGCTGATGCGAGCAGCGTTCTCGGGTTGGCCGCGCGGTGACTTGGACTCGCTCACCTACCTCATGCGGCGCTTCGCGGACGCCCTCACCCAATGATCTAAGACAAAGGGAACCCATGCCTGCCCCATCCGCGTTTCTCTGGCCATCATCGGCAGCGTCCGCCCGCAGCGCATCGGACTAAACGTTGCTCGTTGGGGTCACGCGCTGACCGGCCCTCCACTCCGCGGCGACTAAGAGCACAGAATGCGGCCGGACCTTACGTGTAATAGGCTCTGCCGCGCGATCGTCGAGGCGCACGGGGGCGAAATCTCGGGCGCGCCATCTTCGCTATGCGGCCTGGCAATGACAGTATACTTGCCCGTCGTTCAGGTTCCAGCACGATGAACTGATCACGGTCGTGGAGGATGAGGTATCGATTGCCGACATCCTCGACGCTTACCTGCAACGCGAAGGCTTTGCCACATACTGCCTGCGCACGGGTTCAGCGGCGGCCGCGTGGTTGGAAACGGGCCGGCCCGACCTGGTTCTCATCGACCTGATGCTGCCCGACGTTGCCGGCTGACACTGTCGCGCGCCATACGCGCCCGATCTGACGTGCCGATCGTGATGGTGACGGCGCGTGTCGAAGACATCGACCGCTTGCTGGGCCTGGAGTTGGGCGCCGACGACTACATCTGCAAGCCGTTCAGCCCGCGCGAGGTGGTGGCGCGGGTCAAGGCAGTTCTGCGACGCGTTGGTACGACACCCGCCGGACCCGCAGGCGGCACACCGCCAATCGAAATCGACGAGGCGGCCATGGTCGTCCGTTTGCACGACATGAGGCTGGATCTGACTCCAACGGAGTTCCGCCTGTTCCACGCGCTGGCGCGACGCCCTGGCCGTGTCTTGTCGCGCGCCAACCTGCTCGACGCCGTGTCGGCTGGCCACCGCGACGTGTTCGACCGCAGCGTCGACAGCCACATCAAGAATTTGCGGCGGAAGCTCGCGGCGGCCACCGGCGAACAAGACGTCATCCACTCGATCTACGGTGTCGGTTATCGACTCGATGTTGTTCCCAGGTAGAGGTAGACGTCCGTTGTGAATTTGGGATGTTAATAGTGGCAGGCGAATCTCCGTACCCGCCGCGTGAACCCCGGGCTCCCGGCTCACCCACGCGCCCGAGAAGTCAATGTCGGGCTGGAACAGCCGCAGGGTGGACTCGACGTGGGCCAGGTCGGCCGGCTAGCGCGGAGCTGGTCGAGCGACTATCTCGCCGGCTATGTCGGCTCGCTTGCGTAGCAGGCCGCTAAAGACGTGTTCGTTCTCCATGCTTTATAGTGGGCCTGGCGCCCATCATCATCTTTCATGCTCGTCGTGGTGGCAGGTCCGAGATGGGCGCAAGCAGACACGGCGCCTCTACTTGCCATCCCGTGTTGACACTAATCCCCGACCCGAGCGCCAGGCCACGTATGTAGACGTCACGCCGCATCGGCATATCTGAGATGGCAATCGGCCGGCACGCGGATCCCGCCGGGCCCGTTGTGTCGCTCCTTCAGCGCACCTGAAACAGCCGGATGCCGCAGGACAGATCGAAGTCGCCAATACAGCGAAAGCACAAGAATTTCTTTAAAAGAACGCCTTACTTCCTTCACAACGGTCAGTCTCACGCGGGCCGGTATCAGCAGTCATAGTCCGCACTCTGGGCCAGTTCATAATTGGGTAACCCGAACCTGCGACACTACGGACGCCGGCAAAAACGCCGCGCGCCTGTCCAGAAAGGATCGCTCATGTCCAACCTTGTGCTCGAACTGCGTCAGGGGGACATGATGGTGGTCAACGGGGCCGCCATACGTTTCCGCAGTCGCACGCGCATCGAGCTGACGGCGCATGCGCGCTTCCTGTTCGGCCGGCAAATCATGGCGCCGCAGGAAGCCGATACGCCGGCACGGCGCATCTATTTCGCGCTGCAGGCGGCCTATATCGGGGACGAGCAGGAGCGGCGGGACGGCCTGGCGGACGCGGTCACGCTGATCGAAGCTTTCAAGGGCGCCACCACATCGCCCTCCGCGATGGCGCTGCTGGAC
Organism: uncultured Acetobacteraceae bacterium; assembly: GCA_964242595.1. Classification (GTDB taxonomy): domain Bacteria; phylum Pseudomonadota; class Alphaproteobacteria; order Acetobacterales; family Acetobacteraceae; genus BOG-908. Next base: position 10,175 of record CAXTBC010000028.1, read on the forward strand.
GGCGCGCTGGCCTGCGCGCGGGCGGACAAGTGCTACCACGCGCTGCGCCTGGCCCGACGAGTCGTGCGGCACGAGGACGCAGTGTTGGGCCGGCCGGCGGCGCAGTGACCTAGAAGCGAAAGCAAGGCATTCTTTTTCGAAGAAAAAGCAAAAAGCTTTTGTCTGCGCTGTCGCGGACAGCTGAGACACCGCGCACCCAAAGGAACAAAAGTTTTGGTTCCTTTTTTCAAGAAGGACTGCTTGCCGCCTTGCCTATGGGCAGCGTCGTTCGGACCGGCCGTCTCAGGCAAAGAGCGAGAGCACCGAAGAACCGCTATCCGTGGAACCGGTATCGCTGTCGGCACTGGGATCGAGGATCGAGAGCAGGCTGTCGCCCGAAGTGTCCGATGAATCCGAGTACAACGAGGCAACGCTGCCGGCTGCAGGGCCGGTATCGGCGGTCGATTGCTGGGACACCAGGTACTGCTCGGCCACCTGCTTGACATAGGACGGTTTCTGCAGGTTCGCCGGGTTGAACTTGGCCGTCAGGATGGCCGTTTGCTGGTCGAAATCCAGCTCCTCGAAGTTTTGCAGCGGCAGCCCGAGACCGGTAACGACGACGGACAGCAGGTTGCTGTCGGACTGCACGGCGGCGATCGACTTCAACGACGGCGCCTCGCGGGTGAAGTACAGCGCGTTAGCCAGCCCGGGCGCCTGCGCGTTGGCGGACGTCTCGAAATTGTTCGTGGCGTAAGCACTGACGATCTGGTTAACGGCGGCCGTGGTTGCGAACGGCGGCGTGGTCCAGCTGGACAGCGCGTTGGCCAGCAACTGGTACTTCGTGTTGCCGAGCGTCTGCGCCAGCGACGTCTTGGACGTGGGGTCCTGGGTGAGCAGCTTGCGCAGAATGGCCGTATTATTGATGCTGCCGGACAGGTTGAAGGCGCCAAGCACCACGCTGAGCGCCTTGTAGTTCTTCAACAGCGCATCCGGCGTGGTGATCGACGGCGCAATTTTTTTGAAATACGCGGTCAGAGCGCTCGCTTGCGGGTCTGATTTCAACTCGGCCGCCGCACGGCTCGACTCGTTGGCAGCGTCAGCCGTGTAGAGGGAGATGGGCGAGAGTCCGATAGAGCCGCTCATGATGGGTCCGCTCGCTTGGGTTTCGGCTTGGCACCGTCTGGCGCGCATTTTCCCGCATCCGTGTCAACGGACCCTTAAGCTTTTCCCTCCATCTTCGGGCTGTCGAAAACCTGATCGGGAAAAAACCCATGTCTCTGTTCTCAGTCAACACCAACATCGGCGCTCTGGCTGCCTTGCAGTCGCTGGACCAGACGCAGCAGCAGCTCACCGCGGCGCAGAACGAGGTCTCAACCGGCCTGAAGGTCGGCAGCGCTTCGGATAACCCTGCCATCTACGCGATTTCAAGCACCATCAACTCCAACATCGCCGGTCTGGCCGCGGTGTCGGATTCGCTGAACTACGGCGCGCAGATCGTCAGCACCGCGAGCACGGCGCTGAGCGGGATCAACACCATTCTGGGCAACCTGCAGCAGACCGTCACCAACTCCGGCGCCAGCGGCTACAACCTGACCACGTTGCAGCAGACGGTCGTCGACGACCTGTCGCAGATCAACCTGATCGCCACGCAATCCACGTTTACCGGCGTGAACCTGCTGACCACGCAAGGTGCCGGCGCCACGAGCAGCTCACTGAACGTGGTGCAGGGACTGGACGGTTCGGTGTTCAACGTGGCCAACCAGGCAACGGCAACCAGCGCCAGCGCCAGCACGCTGACGGACGCACTGGGACTGACCGGGCTGAACGTGGCCTCCGGCGGCACCACCGGCTTCAACGTCGCGTTCAACAGCAGCCTCACGGTGGGCAACTTCGCACCTGCCTCAACCGTCGGCGGCCAGACCGCGACGCCGACCACGGATGCTGCCTTCCAGCTGACCACCGGCACAGGCGCCAACGCCCACACCTACTCGTTCGAGTTTACCGACGACGGGGCCGGCACGACGATCCCGCTACAGACGCAGCAGGACGCTAACACCACGATCGTTGCCGTGCACATCAACAGCACCACGCAATCGACCAACCAGATCGTCGGCGCTCTCATCACGTCGCTTAAGGACAACGGCTTCGGCGTGCTGCAGAACACGGACGGGTCGCTGAACGTGACCGGGTCGAACGTGCAGACGGCGGGTTTCGGCGACGTTTCTGCCGGCACCTACACAGCCAACGCCGCGGCCGGCGTCACGGCCACCGCGCTGACCGGCTCGCAGGCGCTCGTCTCCACGGTGCAAGCTGCGGTGAACACTGCGGCAACCATCGCGTCCAACCTGGGTGCCGTCTCGCAGCAGATCACCGGCATCCAGAACTTCACCACGTCGCTCAGCTCCGCGCTGACGGCCGGCGTGGGCGCGCTGACGGATGCGGACCTGGCGGCCGAGAGTGCGCGGCTGACATCGCTGCAGACCAAGCAGCAGCTGGCCACGCAGTCGCTCTCGATCGCCAACAAGCAGCCGCAATCGCTGCTGACCCTGTTCCAGGGCCAGTAATTCACACGACGCAGGCGCAGCCGCCGGCGTGATCGCCGGCGGCTGAGATCACACTGAGGAGGCGGCCATCCGGAACGCAGCATCGCAATACCGCAAGACCAGCGAGGCCGCGTTGTCGGGGCGCGACACCGAGTGTGCCGCCTTCCGCATGGTCAACCGTGAACTCTCCGAGTGCGTGCCTGGCGCAGGCCGTGCTCGCGCTGTCGGACGAAACCACAATCTGTGGTCCTTGCTGGTCAAGGATCTGGCGATGGCCGAAAACAGGTTGCCGGACGGAATGAAAAGCCATCTGATCGGCCTGGGGCTGTGGGCCATGCGCTACAGCACGCTCGCCCTGCTAAGCGACATGCCGCTAGAGCCGTTGATCGCGGTGAACCAGAACGTGCTGGACGGGCTGATGGCGCAGGCCTGCGACGCTTCGGCCGCGCAGGGACCGGCGGGCCCTTACTCCACTTGAACTACTGGCACCCACGGCGCCGGCCAGCTTAGGACAGATCCTCGAATGGACAGTCAGTAAGCGTGGGGCTGCCCCAAACCCCTCCGGCATGGGGCTTTGTCCAAACCCCGCCGGGGCTTCGAGGCCCCAAATCCCCAGACTTGAAGGTTTTCAACGAACAGCTTTAAGGACTTGTCCTTGCCTTACCTGGGGTAGCGCCCTGGCCTTCCTCAAAGAGCCGAACCCAACCGTGCTGACACCTGCCCCGGTTTGGCCACAATCGGGCCCGGACCATGCCGTAGTGCAACGGCTAAGTCTCCCATAGGCTGGCGTGCTGCCGGCACTTCGGGGATGACGCAACATGACGACCGAGCCTACCAAGCCTGCCGGCATCCACCAGAGTCGCATCAAGCCGAACCTTTTCAACCCGGCCACCTGGCTGGCGCTGGCCGTAGCGGCCGCCGGTAGCTTCGGCCTGTGGGACATCACAAACCAGAAGCAGAGCGTGCCGGACTACGTGGGCGACGTGGGCGGCCTGGCGTTCTCCCCCTACCACCGCGGCCAGACGCCCGAAGTGCACGATTACCCGAGCACCGCCCAGATCCGTGGCGACCTTGAAAAGGCCGCCGGCATTACCGGCCGCATCCGCACCTACACCGTGGCCGGCCCGATGGCCGACATTCCGCGCCTGGCCGCCGACTACCCGTTGCAGGTGACGCTCGGCGCCTGGCTGGACCGCAAGACCGACGCCGACGACGCCGAGGTGGCGCGGCTGATCGAGACGGCCAACGCCAACCCGGACGTGGACCGCGTGATGGTGGGCAACGAGGTGCTGCTGCGCACAGACCTGACCACGACCCAGCTGATCGGCTACATCAACAAGGTCAAATCCGGCGTGCACGTGCCGGTCTCCACGGCCGAACCGTGGCACGTCTGGATTGCACACCCTGAACTCGCGGCAGCGGTCGACTACATCACCATCCACCTGCTGCCCTACTGGGAAGGCGTGCCCATCGACGGCGCGCTGACCGAGATCACCAACAGGCTGGACCAGGTGCAGCGGGCCTATCCCGGCAAGCACGTCGTCATCGGCGAGGTTGGCTGGCCGTCTAACGGCGTCGCCATCGGGGCCGCCAAGGCGAGCCGGGTCAACCAGGCGCTGTTCCTGCGCAAGTTCTTCAACCTGGCTCAGGAGCGCAACCTCGACTACTTTGTGATGGAAGCTTTCGACCAGCCCTGGAAGACCAGCTTCGAGGGCCGAGCGGCCGGCTACTGGGGCATCTTCGACCTCGACCGCCAAGCCAAGTGGTCGATGACCGGACCGGTGTCCGAGACGCCGGACTGGGCCACCTGGGCCGGGTTGAGCGTGGCCGCCGCCGCCCTAGCCGCCGGCCTGCTGCTCTCCCGCCGGCCGGACATACGCTTGCCCGGCAAGCTGCTGGTGGCCGGCCTGGCGCAGGCCTTCGGGGCGGTGTTCGCGCTGGTGCTGCTGGCGATGGCCGGCAAGTACCTCTCCCACGCCGCCGAGATCATCTGGGGCATGCTCGCCGCCGGCCAGGCGCTGCTGCTGTTCCTGCTGATGGCCGACAGCTTCGAGCTGGCCGAGACGATGTGGGGCCGCGTGCAGCGCCGCCACCCGGTGATCGCACCCGCGCCGGCCGGCACGGCGCTGCCCAAGGTCAGCATCCACCTGCCTATCTGCAACGAGCCCGCGCACATGGTGCGCCAGACGCTCGATGCGCTCTCCCGCCTGGACTACCCGGATTTCGAGGTGCTGGTGGTGGACAACAACACCACCGATCCCGCGCTGTGGGAGCCGGTGGCCGAGCATTGCGCCCGCCTGGGTGCCCGCTTCCGCTTCTTCCATCTCGGGCGCTGGCCGGGCTTCAAGGCCGGCGCGCTGAACTTCGCCCTGGCCCAAACCGCGCCGGACGCCGAGGTGGTCGGCGTGCTGGACAGCGACTACCTGGTGGATGCCGACTGGCTGCGCTGCATGGTGCCTCAATTCGCCAACCCGCGCGTGGGCTTCGTGCAGTCCCCGCAGGACTACCACGACAACGACGGCAGCTTCTTCAAGCGGCTGATGTTCTGGGAGTACGCCGGCTTCTTCCAGCTCGGCATGGTCAACCGCAACGAGCGCAATGCCATCATCCAGCACGGTACCATGAGCCTGGTGCGCCGTGCCGCCCTGGAGGAAGCCGGTAACTGGAGCGAGTGGACGATCACCGAGGATGCCGAGCTCGGCCTGCGCCTGTTCCGCGCCGGGTGGGAGGCCGTCTACGCGCCGCGCAGCTTCGGCCGCGGCGTGATGCCGGACGATTTCGCCGCCTTCCGCAAGCAGCGTTTCCGCTGGGCGTACGGCGCCATGCAGATCGTGCGCGGCCATGCCGGGGCGCTGCTCAACCCCTTCAACCGGGAGCTCACGCTGGGCCAGCGCTGGGCGTTCGTCACCGGCTGGCTGCCCTGGGTGGGCGACGCGCTGGGCCTGGCCTTCCTGCTGATGGGGCTGGTGTGGTCAATCGGCCTGATCGCGGCGCCGATGCGGTTCGAGTTCCCGATCGTGCTGTTCATGGTCCCGTCGATCGGGCTGTTCTTCTTCAAGCTGGCGCAGATCTTCGCGCTGTATTGCGCCCGCGTGCCCTGCGGCTGGCGGGACCGGGCGGGGGCGGCCATCGCCGGGCTGGCGCTGAGCCACACGATCGGCAAGGCGGTGTGGAAGGGCCTGGCCGTGCGCAGCGCGCCGTTCCTGCGCACGCCGAAGATGGAAAACGCGCCGGCGCTGATCCAGGGCTTGGTGATGGCGCGTGAGGAGTTGGTGCTGCTGGTGCTCACCTGGACGGCGATGGTGGCGGTCGGCTGGGTGCACCATCTCGCCACCTGGGAGGCGGTGCTGTGGTGCGCCGTGCTGCTGACGCAGTCGATGCCCTACGCGGCGGCGGTGACGGTAGCGGTGGTGGCGGCCTTCCCGGCGGATGTGAGGGCCGTGCGGCCGATAATACTCGAAGCGAGCAGGCAGGGAAGGAAGGCCTTCTTTTCTGAAGAAAAGAAGCAAAAGACTTTTGCTAACTGAGCACGCGCCTCTCCGCACCACCCGACAGGAAGGAAAAGTTTTTTGGTTCTTTTTTTCAAAAAAGAACCGCTTGCCTTGCCTTCCTGTTACACCCCCATGCACCGCCCCCTTCCCCCGCTGGCCGTTCTCCTTGGCGCCGCCGGCGTTCTTCCCTTCGCCATCTTCGGCGTCGGCGCCGTAGGCGCCAGCCCCGCCGCGGCGCTCACCGCCGCTCGCGGCCTGGTGGGCTACGGCGCCGTCATCCTGGCGTTCCTGGGCGGCGTGCACTGGGGTTTCACGCTCAGCGAGCCGGAGGACCCGCGCGCCGTCCGCGCCCGCTTGGTCCTTGGCGTGATGCCCGCCTTGGTGGGATGGGCGGCGATGCTGGTCAGCATCGTCACCGAGCCGGCGTTCAGCCTGGTAATCCTGATCGCCGGCTTCATCGTCGTCGTCGTGCTGGAGTCGCGCGCGCAGAAACGCGACCTGATGCCGGGCGGCTACATGGCCATGCGCTGGGTAATTTCGGTGGTGGTAGTAGCGCTTCTGACAACCGTTCTGGTGTTGCGTTTGGTCGGAGCGCACGTATTCCTATGAAGATTGTCTTTATTTTTCGAAATTTTTGTGCTAACGAGACGTTACGCAATGCTCGGAACGAATTATGACCCAGGCCATCGTCATTCCCTTTCCCGTCAAGGACGCCCGCGCTCAGGAGCGCGAGCGGCTACGGCGTGCTTTGTCCGACCTGCAGGACGCCGTCTCGGAGCAGAAGCGTGCGCTGAGCGATTGGCGGTTCGCCATGGCCGAGCTCGGCATCGGCGTGGCAGGCCTGGGACAGGCGCTGATCAGCTACCAGGACAGCCTTGGCGGCGTGGAAGTGCAGCTGGGCGGCCTGCGCACCGAGGCGGGCCACCTGCGCGCTACAGCCGAAGCCTTATCCGCCGGCGTATGATCAGCAACGCTCCCAGGGTGGTGGCCGACGTTACGGCCAAGTAGATCCCAGGGACGCTGCGCCAGCCGCTGGCCTGGATCAGCGCCTCCATGGTGAGCTGGGCGAAGCCGCCGAACACCACCACGCCCAACGTGTAGCCCAGCGACATGCCGGCGGCACGCACCGAGACGGGGAACATCTCGGCCAGCAAGGCAGCCGCAGGCGCCGTGTAGGCGGACCGCAGGATGGTGAGGGTCACGAACACGCAGGCCAGCACGGCTGTCGTGGGCCGGGCGATCACCAGCAGGATCAGAGGCACGGCGGCCAGCATCAGGGCCGCGGACATGGTGAGCATGATCGGCAAGCGGCCACGCCGGTCCGACCAGATGGCGGACACGGGTGTGACCACTAGCGGGGGCAAGGTCGCCAGGAAGGTGATCGCATAGCTCCCCTGAAGGGTGGCATGCAAATGTTGGTGCACGTAGGTCGGCAAGTAGATGTTGAGGTAGGTGCCGGCGGTGCCAGCGGCCACCACGCAAGCTGCCAGCGCCAGGCGCCCGGGATAGTGGCGCACCAGGTCCAGGACAGGTGCGGACGGTTGCTCCTGCGCGCGGAACTGCGGCGTCTCGTCGACGTGCCGGCGCACATACCAGCCGATGGGGCCGATCAGCAGGCCGAGCACGAAGGGCAACCTGAAGCCCCACTCACCGACCTGCTCGGCAGAGAGGCCGGCGGCCACCGCCCAGGCCTCGCCTGAGCCCAGGATGGCCGAGACGGTCTGACTGAGGAACTGGAAGCTGCCGAAGAAGCCCGCCCGCAGTCCGGCATGTTCCACCATGAAGGCGGTGGCGCTGCCGAACTCGCCGCCGGCGGAGAAGCCCTGGATCAGGCGTGCGGCCAGGATGCCGGCCGGTGCCCACAAGCCGATAGCGCCGTAGCCCGGCATGACGAACATCAACGCGGTGCCCAGGGTCATCAACAGGATCGACGCGGTCAAGGAGGCGCGGCGGCCGCGCCTGTCGGCGTAGCTACCCAATACGGCCGCGCCGAACGGGCGGGCAAGGAACGACACGCCATACGTCCCGAAGGTAAGCAGCAGGCCGGTGGCCGGGTTGGAAGCTGGAAAGAAGCTGCCGGCAATCTGCTGGGCGAAGTAGCCGAAGACGGTGAAGTCGTAATATTCGAGCGCGTTGCCGGCTGACGCGGCCAGGATCACCGTAGACAGGGAAGCAGCTCTTTTTTGAGAAAAAGAACCAAAAGACCGTGGCTCGTCGGGCGCGCCTGGTTGCACCTAGCGCGCCCCTGTTGACAGCGGCGCCTGCTTACTCCGCTGCGTCCACCATCTCGGTCGGCTTGGCATGCGCCGACTTGCGCATCGCGTCCTCCACGTGCCGGCTGAAAACGAACTCCGCCGGGCGCTGCTTATCGAGCGAGATCTCGGGCGCCATCGGCCCCTCGGTCTTGGAGCCGCGCAACAGCACGCGGGCAATCTTGAGCGGGTTCTTTACCGCGTCCACCACCGCGGTGGCCTCGTAGCCGGAATGCACCATGCAGTCGGCGCACTTCTCGTAGTTGCCGGTGCCGTAGCTGTCCCAGTCGGTGGTCTCCATCAGCTCGGTATACGTCTTGGCGTAGCCTTCGCCGAGCAGGTAGCAGGGGCGCTGCCAGCCGAACACGTTGCGCGTGGGGTTGCCCCAGGGCGTGCAGCGGTATTCCTGGTTGCCGGCAAGGAAGTCGATGAACAACGGGCTCTGGCCGAACTTCCAGCCGCGGCCCTGGCCGCGCTTGAGGATGTCGCGAAACAGCTGCTTGGTCTTCTGGCGGCCGAGGAAGTGCGCTTGGTCCGGCGCCCGCTCGTAGGCGTAGCCGGGCGAGGTCATGATGCCGTCCACGCCGAGCGCGGTCGCCTCGTCGAAGAACGCCGCTACCCTCTCGGACTGCGCGCCGTCGAACAGCGTGCAGTTGATCGAGACGCGAAAGCCGCGCGCCTTTGCCGCCTTGATGGCGCTGATGGCGCGGTCGTAGGTGCCGTCCTGGCTGACCGCGCGATCGTGCATCTCGCGGTCGCCGTCCAGGTGGATGTCCCAGCTGAAATACGGGTGCGGCTTGTACTGGTCGAGCTTCTTCTCGAGCAGCAGGGCGTTGGTGCAGAAGTAGATGAACTTCTTGCGCGCCAAGATCTTCTCGACGATCTCCGGCATCTCCTTGTGCAGCAGCGGCTCGCCGCCGGCGATGGAGACGACAGGCGCGCCGCACTCGTCAACCGCCTCGAGCGCCTCTGCCACCGACAGGCGCTGGTTGAGGATGGGCGCAGGGTAGTCGATCTTGCCGCAGCCGCCGCAGGCCAGGTTGCACCGGAACAACGGCTCCAGCATCAGCACCAGCGGGTAGCGCTTGCGCCCGGTTAGATGCTGCTTGACGACGTAGGCACCGACACGCAGCACCTGCTTCAAAGGAACCGACAATCCACGTTCTCCTGCCGACCCGTCCGGCGCCGGAGGGCGGGACGCGGCGGCCATAACTGCTTACCATGGTCCCAAGGCCTGGCGAACCCGCACATTGTGCGAAGCCGGGCTCGATGCCAGCCCAACGAGCGTTTCATATCGCATCGCGTTGCCGAGGGAACAACATCCGAGGACCGAAGAGGTTGATTCATGGGAGTTATGCGACAATCGGGTCACAGGCTGGTGTGCAAGAAATTCCACAGACGGTGAGTTGGAATTCCAATGCCCTGTCAAGCGGATGCGTGCTGCGGACTATAGGGTTTGCGGCGAAGCCCCAAGCTTTCTTGTCACCATGAAACCACCCAAAGCCGCCCGCCAACGCGCCGACGTGCTGCTGGCCGGCCGCGGCCTGGCCGAGAGCCGGGCCCGTGCCCAGGCGCTCATCCTGGCCGGCAAGGTGTTCAGCGGCGAACGGCGGGTGGCCAAGGCAGGCGACCTGCTGGCCGCCGACTCGGCGTTGGAGGTACGCGGCCAGGACCACCCCTGGGTCTCGCGCGGCGGCGTGAAGCTGGACCATGCGTTGGCCGGGTTCGGCCTGCAGGCGCAAGGCCTGGTGTGCCTCGACGTGGGCGCGTCGACCGGCGGCTTCACCGACGTGCTGCTCCACCACGGCGCCGCCCGGGTGCACGCAGTGGACGTGGGCCACGGCCAGCTGGCCTGGAAGCTTCGCAGCGACACGCGGGTATTGGTGCACGAGAAGACCAACGCACGCCACCTGGCCTTGGACACGCTCGGCGAGCCGGTGGACGCGCTGGTATGCGACGCGAGCTTCATCGGGCTGCGCACGCTGCTGCCGGCGCCGTTGGCCCTGTGCCGACCAGGGGCCTGGGCAGTGGCGCTGATCAAGCCGCAATTCGAGGCCGGCCCGGGCCAGGTCGGCGCCCGCGGCGTGGTGCGCGACCCGGCCGTGCACGAGGCGGTGTGCGCGGCGGTGGCCGGCTGGTGGGCCGCCCTGCCCGGCTGGCACGTTCTTGGCATCACGCCCAGCCCGATCACCGGGCCGGAAGGCAACCGGGAGTTCCTGATCGCGGCCAGGCTGGCGGCGGACGCAGGATTCGTTAACCCGGCCGTGCGAATGTGAGACGGCACTAGGTCCGGCGGGCGGACCTGAGCCGATTGGGGCGTGGCGATGAAGCCGGCTGAAGCAGAGCGCGGAGCCCAACGCCAGGCCGGGGGCGCGGTCTCGAGCCAGGTCGCCATCGCCAGCATGCGACAGCACGGCATCGCTTTCACCGCGGACAACTACGCCGTCTGGCATTGCTACCTGACCGGCAGCAACCTAGCGCTGAAGCGCGCAGTCGACGTCGTCCTGTCCAACGGCCTCGCCATCGAGGAAAGGACCCTGCGGGTGCTCTACGGCAGGCATTTCTGCCAGGCACGCGAGGCGCTGGCCTTGGCCGAGGTGGCCCAGCGCAGTCTGGCTACGCTGGCCGAGCTGAGAGGCGCCGCGCAGCCGGGCGGGATGGGCCAGGTGCTCGAACGTCTCGGCGCGGACATGCAGGACATGGTCCGCCAGAGCGAGCAGATGACCAAGCTGCTCACGCAGTCCGAAGAAAGAATCGCCCAGCTCGAGCGCTCTCTCGACGACGCTCGCCAGGAGGCTTCGACAGACGGGCTGACGGGCGTGGCCAACCGCCGCGCCTTCGACGCCGCGCTACGCGCCATGGCGGGCGACGCGATGAACGATGGCAGCGACTTGGCCTTCGTGCTGATCGACATCGACCACTTCAAGCAGGTGAACGACCGCTGGGGCCACCCGGTGGGGGACGAGGTGCTGCGCATGATTGCCGCCACCCTGACCCGCCACGTGCGCGGCGGGGATCTGGTGGCCCGCTATGGCGGCGAGGAATTTGCTGTGATCCTGCCCGGCGCCGGCGAGCATGGCGCAGTGGCGGCAGCCGAGAACCTGCGCCTGGCCGTGGAGGCGCAGGTGCTGTCCAACGCGGCCCCGGGAAGCGGTATACGGGTGACGATCTCGGCCGGAGCGTCGTGTTACGAACACGGCGAGAGCCTGGCCGTCTGGCTGGCCCGCGCGGACGGCGCGCTCTACGCCGCCAAAGCTTCCGGGCGCAACCGGGTATTGTTCGGGGAGATTGCTGCGCGCGAGAGTAACGTTGTGCCTTTGGCGGCCCGGGGATGAAGGAAGCAAGGCCTTCTTTTTCGAGAAAAAAAGCAAAAAGCTTTTGCTTGCGCCGTCGCGGTTTTTTCCGGGCACATTGGACGGGGGTGAAGGCTCTTGAGCATTTGGAATCTGTTGAAGCGCGGCATGGCGGATCAGCTGGCGTTTTTGTCCAGCATCGGAGCGGAGGAGAAGCACGCCGAGTGACCGTCAGTTTTCAAGCAGACACGCCCTCTTCGATCGACGCCGCCGCGTGGATCAACGCCAAGTGGCTCAGAGCCTGCGGCGTGTTTCCCAGCATTGCGCCCGACTCCGCATCCATCTGCTCGCCTAGCAGGCCCAGGTTCGCGCCTGTCGCCTGCAGCAGCGCGTCCATCTGGCGGCTGGCTGCCGCCTGTTGGCCCAGCAGGGCGTAAGCCTCCACCAGCCAGAAAGCGCAGGCGAGGAAGGTGCCCTCCTCCTGCTCGGCCCCCGTGTAGCGGTAGACGAGCGGGAAGCGGCCAAGCTCGCGCACCACGGCGTCGCGCGTCAGCGCCAGCCGGTCCGGCCTGTCGAAGCCGAAGCGGGTGGCCAGCAGGATGGCGGCGTCCAGCCGGTCGCTGCCCGGGTATAGCACGTAGGATTGCTTGGCATCGGACCAGCACTCCGAATCCACCCAGTCGCGGATGCGATCGCGCGTGCGTCTCCAGCGTTCGGCGTGGCTGGCATCGATCTGCCGGGCATGGGCCAGCTTCATGGCGCGATCCATCGCCGTCCAGCAGCCGAGCTTGGACATGGTGTAGTGCTGCGCCTCGCGCAGTTCCCAGATGCCGGAATCCTGGCTGCGCCACAAATCGGCGCAGCGGTCGGCCAGCAGGGTCAGCAGGCGTCGCGTCACCAGGTCCAGCACGTGGCCGCACTGCACGAACAGCCAGGCAGTCTCCATCACGTCGCCGAACACGCCGAGCTGCAACTGCTCGCGCGCGTCGTTGCCGTCCACCACCGGCCGGCTGCCGCGGTAGCCGGCCACGTCCACCTCGGATTCGCGCGGCACCAGCGTGCCGTCCAACCGGTACATCGTGCGGATCGTGCTGTCGTGCCGCCGTATGGTGGCGATCAGCCAGGTGAAGGCGGCGCGCGCTTCCTCGGTGGCGCCCACCCGCAGCAGCGCCTTTACGCTGTAGGCGACGTCACGCACCCAGGCGTAGCGGTAGTCGTAGTTCTTCGTCCCGCCGATGCGCTCCGGCAGGCCGGTGCTGGCCGCGGCCGCGATCGCGCCGGTGGGCGAGTGCAGCAACAGCTTCAACGCCAGCGCGCTGCGGCGCACTTCCGCCTTGTAAGGGCCTGCGTAGGTCAGGTTGGAGCACCACTCCCGCCAGGCCTGGTCGGAGCGGTCGATCCGCGCGTCGATGGTCTCCAGCGAGGGCAGCACAAGCGGCTCGTCGGCGGCGGCCAGCACGGCGACCACGCTGCGCGAGCCGGGCTGCGTCTCCAGCGTGGCCTGCACGCAGTCGTCGTCGGCCAGCGTGCGGACCACGCTGGAGTCCGTGCGCAGCGCGCACAACACGCCGCCCACGTGCATCACCTCGCCATGCAGGCTAGCCTCCCGCCAGGTCGTCGCTTGGTTCAGCCGCCGGCTTGGCCGCAGCTCGATGGTGAAACGTACGGTGCCGGACAGACCCTCCACACGGTGCGCCAGCTCGGTCCAGGGCAGCCGGCCGGAGATGCCGCTGTTCAGCGATCCGGTCAGCCGGGCCTGGCCGGACGCGGTGGTGAACACGTGCTCCAACACGTTGCTGTCCGGCCGGTAGCGCCGGGCGACTGTGAACGGGTCGGCCGGCGTGATGCTGAAGCGGCCGCCCTCAGGGCCGGCGAGCAGCCGGTCAAACAGCGGCTGGCTGTCGAGCCCCGGCACGCTCAGCCAGTCGGTCCCGCCATCGGCCCCTGCCAGCGCCACACTACGGCCATCGCCCAGCGCCGCATATTGGTCGAGCGGCAGCACCCCGTCCTGCCGGACGGCCTGCTGAGGCGCGCCAGGCGGCCTGGACTGGCTGACGCCGTTCAAGGCAGGTGGTTGCCGCCAGTGACGCCGTAGATCTCGCCGGTGACGAAGCTGCTTTCCTGGCTGGCGAGCAGGACGTAGATCGGCGCCAGCTCCGCCGGCTGGCCGGGACGCTTCAGCGGCACGGCGCTGCCCAGGTCGGGGATCTTGCTCTGCGGCTGGCCGCCGGAGGTTTGCAGCGGCGTCCACACCGGGCCGGGTGCCACGGCGTTCACCCGAATTCCCTTGCCGGCCACCTGCTTGGCAAGCGCGTGGGTGAAGGCCACGATGGCCGCCTTGGTGCCTGCGTAGTCCAGCAGCATCGGCGACGGCTGGTAGGCCTGGATGGACGTGGTGTTGATGATGGTGCCGCCCTTGGGCATCAGCGGGATAGCCGCCTTGCACAGCCACATCATGGCGTAGACGTTGGTGCGGTAGGTCGCTTCGATGTTCTCGGTTGTAAGGTCGGCGATGTCTTCAACCGCGGTCTGCTTGCCGGCCACGTTGACCAGGATGTCCAGCCCGCCCAGAGCGCTGGCGCCCTGCTCGATCAGGCGCTCGCAGAACGCCTCCTCGCCGATGTCGCCGGGCATCGAGACCGCCTTGCGGCCGGCCTGGGTGATAAGGGCGGCCACCTCGTCGGCGTCCTTCTGTTCGGAGCCCAGGTAGCTCAGCACCACGTCGGCGCCCTCGCGCGCGAAGGCGATGGCGGTGGCGCGCCCGATGCCACTGTCTGCGCCGGTGATGATGGCGCGGCGGCCTTCCAGCCGGCCGAAGCCGCGATAGCTTGTCTCGCCGTGGTCCGGCTTGGGGTCCATGTCCTGCGCCAGGCCGGGGGCGGATTGCGGCTGCTTGTCGAATTTAGGCTGCGGGTACTGGGTCAGCGGGTCTTGCATGGCGAACTGGTTCTGGGTCGGGGGCATGGAATATCCTGCTAAGATGCGCGGCCCTCGAACGTGGGTGTCGCGGCAGAGTTTAGAGCCCGCGTACGGCGACGACTGCGTGAAGCGAAGGCCAGGAGCTCTGCCCTGGACCCGGGCAAGGAAAAATCTTTAGCATGCGTTTGAAAACTCGCACTGGCTGTTGCGAAACCGTCCAAACTCGCAATTCCGGTATCCGCCTACCAAATTCGAACTGAAATCTCGGGCTACTGGCATAAGGTCGAAAGCTTCGGAGCTCTTGATTTAAGTTTCACACAGATATTTTGAATCTTTTTGTAGGAGCTCTCTACGAGGTGGGGTCTGGGCATGGCGGCCCCGCTACGGAATGCTTACTGCGCAAGACGGGGTTGGGCAGAGGATTACAACGCGAACTTAAGCCACTCTGACTAGAAGGCTCCTGCGACCCGGGCGAATCACAGGAAGTCGCAGCCGATTCGGGGACTCACAATGTTTCCGGAGGAACACTGAGAAAGAAAGGCATCCCTGCCCACTACGGCTCCCGAAACCCCTGCTGGAACCCGCGCGTGACAGGATACAGGAAATACCCCAGTAGGTTGCGCGTGCCGGCGTGCATCTCCGCGCTGACCGTCATGCCGGGGATCACCGTAGCTTTCAGCGTGCCGCCGTCCAGCGCCACGCGCACGGCGTGCATCGCTTCCGCGCCGGTGGTGCGGACGGATTGCTGGCCCACCGAGCGCACGGTGCCGCGCAGCATGCCGTGGGACTGGTAGGGAAAGGCGTCCACTTTCACCCCCACCCGGTCACCCTGGTGGATGGTGCCGATGTCGGCCGAGGGCACGGATAGCTCGGCGATCAGGCCGGTGCCGGCGGGCAGGATGGTGACGAGCGGCTCGGCCGGTTGCAGCACGGAGCCGGCGGCGCGTGCGGCCACGTCCAGCACGGTGCCGTCCTGCGGTGCGTCCAGGCGGATCAGGTCGTGCAGGCGCAGCGCCTTGGCCAGGTCGCCGGCGAGCCTAGCGCGCTCGGCGGTGGCGGCGATCAGCTCGTCAAGCGCGGCGCGGTGCCACTGGGCCACGTAGCCCTGACGTTCGGCCTGGGTCGCCGCCAGCGCGTGGCTCAGTTCGGCCACCTGGCCGGCGGCTTCGTCCAGGCTGCGTGCCGCCTGGATGCGGGCGTCTTCGGCTTGCAGGTAGAGCAGGCGGGAGCCGGCCTGGCTGCGCAGCAGGCTGCGCCGCATGTCGGCGATATCCACGGCCACGGCGAGCGATGCCGTGCCGGAGGCCGCGGCCAGGCGCGCGGCATGCAGGGCGGCGGCATCGTGCGCCAGCGCCTGGTTGTAGCCGTCCAGCCGCAGCCTGTACTCCTGCTGGCGGCGTGCGTAGAGCTGGGACTGCAGGGCGTGCTCGTCCTCCCCGGCCTCGAGCGCCCCCGGCGGGGCCGCGGACAGCTCGGCGGCAAGCCTGGCGATGCGGGCGCCGGCCTCGCGCTGCTGGCGGCGCAGCGTGTCCACATCGGCCTGGGTGAAGGTGGGGTCCAGGGTGGCCAGCACCTGGCCGCGGCGCACGCGGTCGCCCGGGCGCACGCGCAGCTCGCGCACCACGCCGCGCTCCATGGGCTGGACCACGGCCAGGGGGGCGTCGGCGGCCAGGGTGCCGGCGCCCACCACCACGATGTCCGTCCGCACGCAAGCGGCGATGGCCACCAGCGCGGCCACCAGCAGGGCGGCCAACGTGCCGGCGGTGCGCAGCAGGCGCGGCGGCGGCGTGGCCAGGATGACGGCGAGGTCGTCCTGGAAATCGGCCGCCTGCGGTGCCGCGGCACGGGCGCTCATGCGGCGCCGCGCATCGGCTGCAGGTAGGCGGTCTGCTGCTGCCACAGGCTGCGATAGGCCTCGCAGCGGGCCAGCAGCACCGCGTGCGGCGCGAAGTCCAGCACCCTGCCCCGGCCGAGCACCAGGATGGCGTCGGCGCCGCATAGCGAGGACAGGCGGTGGGAGACCACGATCATGGTGCGGCCGTGGGCGATGCGGCGCAAATTGGCCTGCAGGATGGCCTCGCTTTCCGGGTCCAGCGCGCTGGTGGCCTCGTCGAAGATCAGCAGGCGCGGGCGGGTGAGCAGGGCGCGGGCGATGGACAGGCGCTGGCGCTGGCCGCCGGAGAGGTTGCTGGCGCCCTCTTCGATTACTGTGTCGTAGCCCAGCGGCAACCGGTCGATGAACTCGTCGGCGCCGGCCAGGCAGGCGGCCTCCATCACCTCCGCCAGGGGTGCGGACGGGCAGCTGGCGGCGATGTTGGCGTGGATAGAGCCGCGGAACAGGAAGCTTTCCTGCAGCACCACGCCGACGTGGCGGCGCAGATGCGGCAGGCCGATGTGGCGAATGTCCGTGCCGCCCAGGCGGATCATGCCGGCCTGCACCGGCTCGATGGCCTGCAGCAGCCGGATCAGCGTGGTCTTGCCCGAGCCGGAGCGGCCGACGACGCCGATCACCTGGCCCTCGGCGACCTCGAAGGAGACCTGGTCCAGCGCCGGGGCGGCGGCACCCGGGTAGCGGAAGCTGACGCCCTCGAACGTCAGGGCGCCGGTGATCGGCGGGCTGACGCTGGCCGCCTCCGGCGCGCGCTCGGGCGCCGCGTCCATGACGGTGGCCAGCATGCGGGCGGAGAGTGCGGTTTCCTGGTACTCGTTGATCAGGGCGACGACCTGCAGCAGCGGGCCGCTGACCCGGGCCGACAGCATGGTGAAGGCCACCAGCGCGCCCACGCTGAGGGCGCCGGTGAACACGGCGTGCGCGCCCAGGCCCAGGATGGCGAGCTGCATCAGTCGGTCCAGTCCGGAGGTGGCGACGTGGGCGGAGGTGGCGACACGCCCGACGGCGTTGTGGTTGCTCAACGCGCGCGCGATGGCGCCGTCCCAGGCCGCCTGGCGCACCGGCTCCATGGCCAGCGACTTGATGGTGCGCATGCCCTGGATGGTTTCCACAAGCTGCGCCTGGCGCGCGGCCTCGGCCCCGTACAGCCCGGCCAGGCGATGGCGGAACGTGGGGATCAGCACGCCGATCACCGCGGCCACCGCCAGCGTGAAGAACCCGACGACCGCGAAAAGCTGCAGGCTGTAGCTGGCGAGAAGCACGAGCAGCACGGGCAGCGTGGTGCAATCGAGCAACGTCTGGAATAGCCGCCCGGTGAGGAATTGGCGCAGCTTGTCGGTCTGCTGCAGGTGCCGCGTCAGCACGCCGGCCGTGGTGGCCTCGAAGAACCCCATCGGCAGGCTCAGCAGGTGGGCGAACACGTGGGAGGCGACGCGCGCGTCCACCTGCGTGCTGACGAACGTCATCAGGCGCTGGCGCACGTAGCCGAACAGCCCATCGAAGACGATGACGGCGAGATAGATCAGCAGGACGGCCGCCAGCGTGTGGACGGCGCGGTAGGGGATCACCTTGTCGATGATGACGTGAGTGAGCAGCGGGGCGGCCAGCGCGATCAGGTTGGACATGATGGCGGCCAGCGCCACGTGCGCCAGCGTGGCGCGGTGGGTGAGTATCTCGGTGATGAACCAGCCGAGGCCAAACGGCCGGCGCGCGGCCTGCGTGGCCGCCTTCGGCCTAGCCAGCACGAGGGTGCCGGACCACGCGGCGGCGAAGGCGTCGCGCGCCAGCAGGAACAGGCCGAGGTTTTCGCGCGCCGGGTCCAGCACGGCGAGTTTCGCGTCCGCGCCGGTGCCGAGCGCGCCTGCGACCAGCAGCCAGTTGCCGTCATGCAGCAGGGCCAGTGCGGGGTAGGCGTTGCCCAGCGCGGCCGCGGTCTCGAACGTCGTATGCTGGAGAGTTTTGACCTGAAGGCCATGGCCGGCGAGGATTCGCGGGACGGAGATGCCGGCGGCGGATGCCAGATCTTCTGGCTTAAGGATGGTGCCGTGGTGGGCGCAGAGCAGGAAAATGCAGCGCAGGGCTGTGACGTTGGGGGAGGAAGGCAAGCAAGCGGTTCTTTTTTGAAAAAAAGAACCAAAAAACTTTTGAAACTTGGCGGGTTCTGGCCGGCTGTCGCGCGACAGCGGACTCAAAAGTCTTTTGCTTCTTTTCTTCAGAAAAGACGTGCTTGCTTGCTTCAAGGTCACGCCGCCCAAGCCGGTGCAGAACCGCCCCACAGCAACGCGTCCGGCAGCAGCGGCGAGACCGCGTCGCGGTAGGCCAGTTCTGCCTGGTAACGCGCTTCGAGGCCCGCATCATGCGGCGCCATCTCGCAACCGATCTCGTGATAGACGTGCAGGTTGGCGAGCTGCGGCACCGGCGTGGCGCCCTGCAGGTGGGCTGCCCACATCTGCGCGTATAGGCCTTCCAGGTGGCGCACCAGACCGGCCGTGTCGAACAGCGTGCAGGTGTCCCGCCCGGCCTGCAGCACCGCGCGCAACGCGGCGCGGCTGGCGGCGTCCCGGCCGATGCGTATGGCTTGCCGCTCGTAGGCGTCAGGCGTGTTGCACACCAGGCCGTGCAGGCCGGCGGCGTGCACCAGGCTGGCGCAGACGCGGGCGGCGAAGCTGCGCCCCGCAACGGTAAGCACCGGCAGGCCCATCCACAGCGCGTCGGACGCGGTGGTGTGGGCGCCGTAGGGCGAGGTGTCGAGGAACAGATCCGCCAGGCGGTAGCGGGCGAGGTGCGCGGGCGTGGCTTGGCGCTCGGCGAACACCAGGCGTGCGGGATCGACGCCGGCCTGGTGCGCGGCGGCGCGCAGGCGCGCGCTGGTGGCGTCGTTGGTGGCGAGCAGCCACAGCACGCTGCCCGGCACGCCGTGCAGGATGCGCATCCAACGGGCGTACACCGGCTCGGTGATCTTGTTGGCGCCGTTGAAGCAGCAATACACCACGGCTTCGTCCGGCAGGCCGCAGGCGGCGCGAGTGGGTGTGTCCGCCGCCACCTGGCGGAGCCGGTCGTTGGGCTGGTAGCAGGGCAGGCGCAGCACGCGCTCGCTGTAGTGGCGCTCGCTATCCGGCGGGATCACGTGGGCGTCGGCGATGATGTAGTGGTGGTGCGGGGTGGCCATGCTGCCGGGATAGCCCAGCCAGTTGACGATCACCGGGGCGGGCCGTAGCGCCACCAGCTTGGTACGCGCGTCCCGCGTGTAGCCGTTCAGGTCGACGAGGATGTCGATGCCGTCGGCAACGATCAGGGCGGCGGCCTGCCGGTCCGTGAGTGCGGCCACGTCGCGCCAGGTGTCGACGGTGGCGCGGATGCGCGCCTGGGTGGCATCCGTGGCGGCAGGGCCGGTGTAGTAGGCGAACACCTCGTGGGCAGCCCGGTCATGGTGTGCGAACAGGCCGCAGGTGAGGAAGCCCACCGCGTGGTCGCGCAGGTCCGACGAGAGATAGCCGATGCGCAGCCTGCGCAGGCTAGGCTCGGACGGCGGCCAGTCGCCGACGATGCAGACGCCGGGCAGCGCGGCCTCGCGCAAGCCGCTGCGATGGGCGTTGGCGAGCTGCAGGACGGGGTCGTCCAGAAGGGCGGCCAAAGAAAGGGGCGAGACGGCGCGCATCAGCGTGGCGCGGGTGAGCCCGGCGAAAGGTTCGATCACCGGCCAGCGGCATTGCGCCTGGCGCAGCGCGATCCAGTGCTGGATGGCATCCGGCTGGTGGGGGTCCAGCGTCAGGCCTTCGCGCAGCGCGTCTTCGGCCGGCTGTTCGCAGCGCGCGGCTTCCAGCACGCGGCCGATCTGCTTCCAGGCGGCCACCTTCCAGCCCAGCGTGTCCGCTGTCAGCGCCACCGGCGCGTTGGCGACCTGATACCACTGGGCGAGTGCGGCGTCCCGCGCGCCCAGGCGTTCCTGCACGCTTCCCAGGTTGATGCGGGCGGCCAGGAAGGCGCCGTTGGCGGCGATGGCGCGTTCGTAGGCGGAGGCGGCTTCGTGCAGCGCGCCGTCCTCCCCGGCGCAGACGCCCAGGTTGAACAGCATGGCGTAGCAGAGCGGGTGGGCGGCGTTGGCGGCGGTCCAGTCCGCGTAGGCGGCACGGGCCTGGTGGCGCGGGAGGTGTTCGGCGGCGCTGATGAGGGCGGCGACGCTGAGGGAGGAGTCTGTCATTGCTGACAGTGTGACAAATGGGGGTTAGCGGGGGTTTAAGGGAGGGAAGTAAGCACGGGGCTCTGCCCCAAACCCCGCTGGGGCCTCGAGGCCCCAGCGGGTTTGGAGCAGAGCCCCATGCTTCCTCAGATATCCTTGCCCTGCTCCTTGCCGCCTTCAGGGTGCACCGCCGTCTCGCTCTCGTGGCGCCCCGAATCAGGCAGCCCCTTGCTCTGATCTTGGCCAGCTCCGGCCGGCACGCCGTGCTGCGTTCCGGTGGCCTTGTCCTGCGTGCTCTCGTTGTCCGACATGGCGGTTCTCCCTTGTTGCCGCCCCAACATGGGGCCGCTGCTCAGGTTGCCCGCCTGACCGCCTCGCTAACGTGATGCACGTGGGCGTCGCTTAGGTCCGGGTGGATAGGCAGCGCCAGGATGCGGGTGGACAGGTCCTCGGCCACCGGCAGCGCATTGCCGCGATGGTGCGGCGCGTAGGCCGGCTGGTGGTGTAGCGGGCGGGGGTAATAGATGGCCGTGGGCACGCCCTCCTCGCGCAGCGCGGCCTGGACGCTGCCGCGAACGGCCTCGTCGTCCAGCAGGACGGCGTAGATGGCCCAGGCGCTGGTGCTGTCGGGCACGCGGGCTGGGATCGCCACCCGGCCGGCCAGCGCGGCGTCGTAGAGGCCGGCCACGCGCGCGCGCGCGGCCAGCTCGGCGTCGAACACGTCCAGCTTGGCCAGCAGGATGGCGGCCTGCAGCGTGTCCAACCGGCCGTTCATGCCGGTGCGCAGCACCTCGTAGCGCGTGGTGCCCTCGCCGTGGGTGCGCAGGCTGCGGTACAGGGCGGCGCGCTCGGCCGAGTCGGTTAGCAAGGCGCCGCCGTCGCCATAGCCGCCCAGCGGCTTGCTGGGAAAGAAGCTGATGGCGGTGGCGTCGCCCTGGGTGCCCAGCTTGCGGCCGGAGAGGCTGGCGCCGAAGCTCTGCGCGCAATCGTCCAGCAGGAACAGGCCTTCGCGTTCGGCGACCTCGCGCAAGGCGGGCCAGGGCGCAGGCTGGCCGAACAGGTCCACGCCGACGATGGCGCGTGGGCGCAGCACGCCCTCGGCGCGCACCGAGGCGATGCGACGGGCCAGGTCGTCGGGGTCGATCTGGAAGGTGCGCGGGTCCACGTCCACGAACACCGGGGTGGCGCCCAGCAGCAGCGGCACCTCGGCGGTGGCGGTGTAGGTGAAGGCAGGCAGGAACACGGCGTGGCCGCGGCCGATGCCTTCGGCCATCATGGCGATCTGCAGCGCGTCGGTGCCCGAGCTGACGGTGACGCAGTGCGCGGCGCCGGTGTAGGCGGCCAGGCGGGCCTCCAGTTCGGCGACTTCCGGGCCGAGCACGAACTGGCAATGGGCGAGCACCGCTTCCAGCCGCGCGCGCAATGCCGGCTCGATGCGGCGCTGCTGCGCCTTGAGGTCCAGGAAGGCGACAGGCTCGGTCATGGTCAGGCGGGTTCCGTGAGCGGTGTTTCGGCAGGGGCGCGGGTCAGTTCGGGGACCAGCGCCAGGACGGCGGCCAGCGCCGGCCGAGCCTGGCCGGCATGGCAGAAGGCGGCGATCGCGTCGATGGCGCGGCCCACCTCGGTGGCGTCCGCGGTACGGGGCACGGCCATCAGCAGGCCCGGATGCGCGGTGGGCACCGGCGGCTCGTGGCCGTGGAACAGTTCCTCGAACAGCTTCTCGCCGGGGCGCAGGCCGGTGTAGGCGATGGCCACGTCCTGCTCCGGGCGCAGGCCGGCCAGCCGGATCATCTGCCGTGCCAAGTCGACGATGCGCACCGGCGCGCCCATGTCCAGCACGAAGATGCCGCCGCCGGGCGTGCCGCCGCCCGCTACGGCGCTGGCGGCCCCGACGGTGTCGGCATCGTCAGCCACACCGGCGACGCTGGCTTGCAGCACGAGGCTCACCGCCTCGCGCACCGTCATGAAGTAGCGCTGCATGTCCGGGTGGGTCACCGTGAGCGGGCCGCCGCGCTCCAGCTGGCGGCGGAACAGCGGCACCACGCTGCCAGTGCTGCCCAGCACGTTGCCGAACCGGACCGTGACGCAGCGCAGGCCCCTGCCTCGCTGGCGCGCCCTGATGTCGAGCGCCTGGCAGTACATCTCGGCCACCCGCTTGCTGGCGCCCATCAGGCTGCTGGGGTTGACCGCCTTGTCCGTGCTGATCAGCACCATGGCCCGGGCACCGCAGGCCGCCGCCGCGTCCGCCACGATGCGGGTGCCGGCCGCGTTGGTCAGCAGGCCTTCCAGCGGGTTGTCCTCCACCATCGGCACGTGCTTCAGCGCGGCGGCGTGGAAGACCAGAGCGGGTGCCTCGGCCGTGAACACCGCGGCGATGCGGGCGGCGTCGCGGACGTCGGCGATGACGGGCACGCGCCTGACGTCCGGCGCCAGCTCGCCCAGCTCCAGGTCGATCTGCCAAAGCGCGTATTCGCCGTGGTCCAGCAGCACCAGGCGGGACGGGCCGAAGCCGGCGAGCTGCCGGGCCAGTTCGCTGCCGATGCTGCCGCCGGCGCCGGTGACGAGCACGCAGCGGCCGGCGATCAGCCGCGCCATGCCGGCCAAATCCAGCCGCACCTGCGGGCGGTTGAGCAGGTCCTCGATGGCCACCGGCCGCAGCTCGATGCGCTCGGCGGCGGTCAGCGCGGTGGGGCGCGGCGCGCGGCGGACGGGGATGCCCACGGCCTCGGCATCGGCGAGCAGCGCGGCCAGGGGGGCGCCCAGGAACTCCGGCTCGGTGACCACCAGAGACGAGGGCTGGCGGGCGGTGCCGGCAAGCCGTGCCAGCACCGACGGCGCCTCGGCCACGGTCCCCAGGATCGGCAGGTTGTGCATGCGCCGGCCGGCCTGGCGGTCCGCCAAGGCGAGCAGGCCCACCACGCGCAGGCCGGTGGCGGTGTCCGACGCGGCGGCGCGGATGAAGGCGTCCGCCGCATCGCCCGCGCCCACCAGCACCACCTGCTGCGCCGCCTCGTCCGTGCCGCGGCGGGTTCGGCCGCGGTAGAGACGGTAGCCGAGCCTGGGCACGCCCAGCAGCACCATCAGCGTCAGCGCGTGGATGATTGGGAAGGTGATGGTGGGCAGGGGAAAGCCGGTGGCCAGCAGCAGCAGGGAGAACAGCGCCGAGCAGACCACGCTGCCGCCCATCACGCCGATCAGGTCCGCCAGGCCGGAGAAGCGCCAGTATTGCTGGGACAGGCGGAACGGCAGGCCGCCGAGCAGCAGGGTGATGCCGCCGCCGGCGAGGAACCAGAGCGGGTGAATTAGGCCACCGCGCGGATCGGCCAGCCAGCGGGCGAGCGGGGCGGCAGCCGCGGCCAGCGCGCCGTCCAGGGTGACGTTGACCAGGATGCGGCTGAAGGCGCGGGGGAGCTTCACGGGGTCGGGGTATAGCGCCGAGGGGAAAAGGAAGGAAGGAAGGCCTTCTTTTTCGAGAAAAAGAAGCAAAAGGCTTTTGTTCGTTGGGCGCGCTCCCATCCGCCAGCACCCGACAGGGAGCAAAAGCTTTTTGGTTCTTTTTTTCGAAAAAGAACTGCTTGCCTTGCCTTTCGAGCGCACATACCCCCGCGCGGATGAGGCTGGAAGCTCACCTGCTGTTCGCCGCCGGCCTAGCCGTGCTCTCCGCCCTGGTGGTGCGCCTGATGATCCGGGTGGGCGCGCTGGACGTCCCGGGCCTGCGCAGTTCCCACGACACGCCCACGCCGAAGGGCGGCGGGGTGGGTATCGTGGCCGCGTTCGTGCTCGGCCTGGGGGTGCTCTACGTCGCGGCAGGCCAGGCGCGGGTGCCGGAGCCCTTGTTCCTCGGGCTGATTGCGGCCTCGGTGGGCATCGCTGCCATCTCTTACCTGGACGACGTGCGGAGCTGGCCATTCTCCATCAAGCTTGCCGCCCAGCTCGCGGCCTGCGCGGTGGCGATGGCGTGCGGCATCCGGCTGCGCCTGGTGCACCTGCCGGGGCTGGGTGCGCTGGACCTGGGCGCGTGGGGGGTGGTGCTGACGGCGGGCTGGATCCTGTTCGCCACCAACGCGGTGAATTTCATCGACGGGCTGAACGGCCTGGCCAGCGGCACGGTGGGGATCGCCTGCCTGTTCCTGTCCGGCATCGCCTGGATGCAGGGCGCCTGGTTTGTACACGTGGCCGCCCTGGTGCTGGCAGCCGGGGTGGCCGGCTTCCTGCCCTACAACTATCCACGGGCACGCATCTTCATGGGGGACGTAGGCAGCCAGTTCTGCGGCTTCGTGCTCGCCACGCTGGGAGTGCTGGCTGCCGGCTTTGGCATGCAGACGCTGTCGGTGCTGCTTGTGCCGATGATGCTGGCCGGCGTGCTGTTCGACGTGGCGTTCACCCTGGTGCGGCGGTTGCTGGCCGGCGAGCGCATCACGCAGGCACATCGCGGTCACCTATACCAAGTGGCGCAACGGTCGGGCCTGGCGGCCTGGCTGGTAACGCTGATCTACTGGCTGATGGCTACGTGGGGCGGCGCGTGCGGGGTAGTGTTCGCGACCGCTCCGGCAGAGTGGCCGGCTTTGCTGGCCTGTATCGGACTGCCACAGGGGGCTTGGCTTTGGCTCGTATGGTGGCGCGCCAGGCACGCAGGGCTGCACTGGTGACCTGCCCCGGACGGGTGTCCAGGGCGGGTCACCGGAAGCTCAGCCGTGGCTGGCGCGGCTGCGGCGTTCCTCGGCAGCCGAGGCGGTCTTGCGGGCCGGGCTCGTCGCCTCGTTCATGATGGAGCGCAGGTCCCGCAGAAAGGCGGCACCCTTCAGGGTGCGCTGCACCAGCACGCTGCGGCGGTCCATCGGGTCGACCTTACGGCGGGCCAAGTCCAGCTCGCCGAGACGGTCCAGCGCGCGGGTGATGGCGGGCTTGCTGACGTTGAGGTCGGCGGCCAGGCCGCGGACGGTGTGCGCGCCATCCTGCAGGTAGCAGGTCAGGAACACGCCCAGCTGGCGGGCCGAGAGGTCGGGGCCGTCACGGCGGACCAGCGCCACGATCGTGTCCCGCAGGATACCGACCATCTGGTCGGATTGTTGAGAAGCAGCCATTTTAGTGTCCTTTCACTCCGGATCGCCTGAGGATTTTCGTCAGAACCCGGATTATCGTTACTGGTTAAGGATCAAATCGGTTTGTGCGCGTTGTAAGCCGGTATGACAAAGAAAGTTCTAAAATCATGTCCAATTTTGAGGTTGGATTTCGATAGCGAAACTTCAACATGAACAATCATCAACGTTGCTTGCGCATCTTGCGGCTACAAAGCGGCTGACGCTCTCGAACGCCGCCCGCATCGCCTGGGCCTCTCCCCCGGCCGGTTTTCCCGGACGGTCTGCGTCGTTCCAAGCGTAAACATCAAAATGGGCCCATTGCGTTCCCGTCGACACGAAACGTTGAAGGAACAACGCGGCCACGATTGCCCCCGCGTGCGCCTTCTCCGAAACGTTATTCAGGTCACCCACGCCGGTTTCAAGCCAGAAATTGTAACCATCCCAGAGCGGCAACCGCCACACGGGATCGTGCGTGTCGCGGCCGGCCTCGGCAAAAATTCTGGCGAGAGCTTCATCATTCGTGAACATCGCCGGCAGGTCCGGCCCCAGCGCCACGCGCGCGGCACCTGTCAGCGTTGCGAAATCCAGCAGCATGTCGGGCCGTGCCTCGCACGCCTCGCTGAGCAGGTCGCACAGCACCAAGCGGCCTTCCGCATCGGTGTTGCCGACCTCCACGGCCAGGCCGGCGCGGCTGCGCAGGACGTCGCCGGGCCGCATGGCGTGTGCGGAAATCATGTTCTCCACACAGCCAAGACGCAGTTCCAGCCGCACCGGCAGCGCGGCCTCGATGATCATGCACGCCAGACCGAGCGCCACCGCGGCGCCCCCCATATCCTTTTTCATCCGCAACATGCCGGAAGGCGGCTTGATATCGTAGCCGCCGGTGTCGAAGCACACGCCCTTGCCACACAGCGAGATTAGCGGCGCGTCCGCCGACACGCCGGGCCCCTGCCAAGAGGCCCTTACCATGCAGGACGGCCGGGCCGCGCCAGCGCCAACCGCGGCGAGAGCGGGGAAGCCGGCGCACAAGACTTCATCGTTTATCACATCTGCGTGTACGCCGCGGCGGAGCAGCGCCTGAACGGCCGACTCGGCCAGTTCGGCTGGGCCGAGCAGGTTGGCGGGCGTGTTGATCAGGTCGCGGGCGAGCCAGACCGCGCGGGCCGCGCGCAAGGCGGGCTCGCAAGCGGGGGGCAGCACCAGCCGCGGCAGCGGGGTCGGTTGGGCCGGCGCGCGTTTGAGCGCGCCGTAGCGGTAGGCGCCCAGCGCCCAACCGAGCACTGCCGCGCCGGCATCGACCACATCGCCGGCCAGGTGCCACACGCCGCCGGGCAGGCGCGCGGGAAGGTGGGCGAAGGCGTACGGCGTGCCGACCTCCTCCAGCCCCGCGAGCGCGCCGGCAAGGCCGGCCTCGCCGGGCATCAGCATCACCTGGCCGGCAGCGCCGGTGAACCCGCAGGCGGCGGCGTAGGCATCCACCGGCTCGCCCGGCCGCACGAAGTGAATAGGCAGCCCCGGTCCGTCATCTCCGCCGGCAAAACAGCTCAGCACCCGTTCCAACGCGACCTCCTAGAACCAAAGCGGTGCCGAAAGCGCCGCAACAGCACAGACAAAAGCTTTTTGCTTCTTTTCTCGAAAAAGAAGGCCTTCCTCGCCTTCCTACGACCCGCCCAACGCTTGCATTCGCGCAGGCGACATCAAATCATCCCTGCATGTCTGGCGCGTTCCCCCGAGTCGGCAAGGACATGTTCGCACCCAGGGTGCGCGCGGTGCTGGGGCCGACCAACACCGGCAAAACGCACCTCGCCATCACCCGCCTGCTCGGCCACAGCTCCGGCATCATCGGCTTCCCGCTGCGCCTGCTCGCGCGCGAGAACTACGACCGCATGGTGGCCGCCAAGGGCGCCGGCAACGTGGCGCTGATCACCGGCGAGGAGAAGATCGTGCCCGCCGGCGCGCGCTGGTTCAGCTGCACGGTGGAGGCGATGCCGCTGGACCGCCGGGTGGAGTTCCTCGCCGTCGACGAGATCCAGCTCTGTGCGGACCCGGATCGCGGCCACGTGTTCACCGACCGGCTGCTGCACGCGCGCGGTCTGGTGGAGACGATGTTCCTGGGCGCCGAAACGATCCGCCCGCTGCTGCAGCGCCTGGTGCCACAGGCCGAGGTGGAGACGCGGCCGCGGCTGTCGCAGCTGACCTATTCCGGGCCGATGAAGCTGGTGAAGCTGCCGCCGCGCAGCGCCATCGTGGCGTTCAGCGCCGCCGAGGTTTACGCCATCGCCGAACTGATCCGCCGGCGGCGCGGCGGCTGCGCTGTGGTGATGGGCCGGCTCTCGCCGCGCACCCGCAATGCCCAGGTGGCGCTGTACCAGGATCGCGAGGTGGACTTCCTGGTGGCCACCGACGCGATCGGCATGGGCCTGAACATGGACGTCAACCACGTGGCCTTCGCCGGCCTGCAGAAGTTCGACGGCCACCGGCCGCGCCGGCTGACGGCGCCCGAGGTGGCGCAGATCGGCGGCCGGGCCGGACGCGGCATGCGCGATGGCACGTTCGGCACCACGGGGAGCGCCACAGACATCCCCGAGGAGATCGTCCAGTCCGTCGAGGCGCACGTCTTCGACTCACTCGAGAGCCTGTTCTGGCGCAGTGCCGAGCTGGATTTCAGCCACATTGACCGCCTGCAGGACAGCCTGACCACGCCGCCGCCGATCGCCGGCCTGGTGCGCGGCAACGACGCGAGCGACCTGGAGACGCTGGCGGCGCTGGCCCGCGACCCGGAGGTGCGCGGCCTCGCACAGGGCCGCCGCCAGCTGCGGCTGCTATGGGAAGCCTGCCAGATCCCCGACTTCCGCAAGATCACCGACGACAGCCACGTGCGGCTGTGCGCGCGCATCTACGGCCACCTGGC
The DNA here is from genome assembly GCA_964242595.1 of uncultured Acetobacteraceae bacterium. Taxonomy (GTDB): domain Bacteria; phylum Pseudomonadota; class Alphaproteobacteria; order Acetobacterales; family Acetobacteraceae; genus BOG-908. Next base: position 38,715 of record CAXTBC010000028.1, read on the forward strand.
GCGCGGCCAGAGCCTGCCGGCAGACTGGCTCGACCAGCAGTTCTCGGCCCTGGCGGGCACCGAGGGCGACATCGACACGCTGATGGCGCGCCTGTCCGGCGTGCGGGTGTGGTCGTTCATCGCGGCGCGGGGCGACTGGATCGCGGACGCCGCCACCTGGCAGGCCCGGGCGCGCGACGTGGAGGACAAGCTGTCCGACGTGCTGCACGAACGGCTGACCGCGCGCTTCGTGGACCGCCGGGCCGCTCACCTGATGCGCCGGCTGGAGGAGGCCGAAGACGGCGACGAGCTGCTGAGCGCGGTGACGGCGCGCGGCGAGGTGGTAGTGGAGGGCCACCCGGTGGGCCACATCGCCGGCTTCGCCTTCATGCCGGACCCGGTGGCGGAAGGCCCGGAAAAGCGGCTGGTGCTGCGCGCTGCCCGGCGCTCGCTCCGCGAGGAGATGCCGCGACGCGTGTGGCTGCTGGAAGCGGCGGCCGACGCCGCCTTCAGCCTGCAGCCCGACCACGTGATCACCTGGGGCGAGGCCGCAGTGGCCCGGCTGCGCCCCGGCGCCAGCCTGATGCGGCCGGCGGTGGAGGTGATCGACAGCGAGTTCCTCGACGGGCCGCAGCGCGAGCGCATCCGGCAGCGCCTGCAGGGGTGGGTGGACGCCATCGTCGCGCGCGACCTGGCGCCACTGCACGCCGCCATGGCGCGTGGCGGCAGCGACCCGGAGCTGCGCGGCCCGCTGCATCGCCTGGCCGAGGCCGGCGGCGTGGTGGTGGGCGCCACCGAGGCGGAGATCACCCCGGCGGTGCGCGCCAGGCTGAAGGCGGCCGGCGTGCGGGCCGGCCGGTTCGCGCTGTACGTGCCGGACCTGCTCAAGCCGCGCGCCGCGGCGTTGCGCGCCCAGCTCTGGGCGGTGCGGGCCAGGACCCCCACGCTGCCGGTGCCGGCGCCCGGCCTGGTCTCCATCCCGCCGCCAGAGGCGAACCACGCGGCGTTCCTGGCGCTGCTCGGCTGGGTGACGGCCGGCCCGGTGCTGCTGCGGCTGGACGTGGCCGAGCGGGTAGCGGCCGAGCTCGCTTACTCTACGCGCGGCCGGCCGGCGCCGGTGCCGCTGGAGATCGGCCACCGGCTGGGCCTGCGGGCCGAGGTGCTGCCGGCGGTGCTGCGAGGCCTGGGGCTGCGCATCCTGCCGGCGCCGGCCCTGGCGCCGGCTGCCTACGGTCCGCCGCCACCGCCGATGATTGCCCAGCCGAAGCGGCGCGTGGCGGAAGTGCCGGCGCCGGTGCTGCGGCCGGATTCGCCGTTTGCGGCTTTGGCGGCGTTGCGGAGGTAGGAAAAAAGCATGTTCTTTTTCGAGAAAAAGAACCAAAAAGCTTTTGCTCCCTGTCGGGTGGTGCGGAGAGGTCCGCGACAGCACGGACAAAAGTCTTTTGCTTCTTTTCTTCAGAAAAGAAGGGCTTGCCTGCCTTGCTAGCCCAACGCCTGGACAAATGGCTCTGGTGTGCCCGCTTCGCCTCCACCCGCACCGCCTGCGCCGACATGGCCGCCAGCGGCCTGCTCCGCATCAACCGGCAAGCCACCGAGAAGGCCCACGCCAAGGTGCGTGTCGGCGACGTGCTGACCCTGCCGCTCTATCGCGGCGTGCGCGTGGTGGAGGTGCTGGGGTTGACGGAACGCCGCGGTTCCGCACCTGAGGCCCAGACGCTCTACCGTACGCTCCCCGAGGATCAGCCCTGACCTCCAGGCGCTTGCGCCCGCCGCCCCCACAAGCCATATCGCGCGACTGTTCAGCCGCACCAGGAGACGCCGATGACCTACGTGGTCACCGAGAACTGCATCAAGTGCAAATACATGGATTGCGTCGAGGTGTGTCCGGTGGACTGCTTCTACGTCGGCGAGAACATGCTGGTGATCAACCCGGACGAGTGCATCGACTGCGGCGTGTGCGAGCCGGAATGCCCCGCCGAGGCGATCGTGCCGGACAGCGACGACAAGGCGGCGCCCTGGGCCGAGCGCAACCGGGTGTTCTCGGTGAGCTGGCCCAACATCACGCGCAAGGGCCTGGCGCCGGAGGATGCGGATGCCTGGAAGGACAAGCCTGGCAAGGAGGCTTTGTTCTCTGCCGAACCCGGGACGGCTTGAGCTGCTGCCAGATCGCGCTTTCGAAGAAAGCAAGCAGTCCTTTTTTGAAAAAGGACCAAAAAACTTTTGCTTCCCGCACCTGAGACAGACGGATGTCGCAGGATAGAACGAGGCCGCTGACACAGCGCAGGGATAAAAGCTTTTTGCTTCCTTTTCTCGAAAAAGAAGGCCTTGCTTCCTTCACAAGGGTTAATTTCGACGCGAGCCCGTAGATCCCGGTCGTAAGCCTTACTGCGCGGGCCGCAGCCGCATCAGCGGCCGTTCCACGCAGCGCGACAGGAGTTCGGAGGCGCCCAGCATGCCGGCGACCGCGATGGCGACGGCGCCTGCGCGCGAGACCTTCTGCTGGGCCAGCAGCGTGCCGGCGATGTCTGTCAGGAACGTCAGGTGCACCAGGTAGACGGCGTAGGACAGCCTGCTGCCGTGCACCGCAAGCCTGTCCAGCCATGACGGCACACGCAGGCATAGGGCGGCGGGCAGGCACAGCGCGCAGCCGGCAACTGTCAGGTCGTTGCGGATGACGGTGTAGAAGCGGAACAGCTCCACCGGCACCATGGCCCAGGCCATGCCCACCAGGAGCAGGCCCGCCGCCATCATCGTCCAGGGCCAGCGGAACACCCCACTGCCGCGCGTGAACAGCCAGGCCAGGATGACGCCGTAGCCGATCTCGTCCAGCCGGAACGGCACCATCTTCCAGTAGCCCACCAGGTAGAAGTCTTCCGTGGACACTGACAGCCGCAGCCCGAGCGGGACGGCGAGCATGACGGCGAGCGGCACCAGCAGCGCCCAGGCCGTGCGGCGGAGTATCGCCGCCCCCAGCACCACCGCCGCGCCGAACAGCAGGTAGAACCACTCCTCGACGGTGAGCGACCAGGAGACGGCGAACCAGTTGTCGGCCGGCATGGGGCGCCAGACATTCTGGGTGAGCGTGGCGTAGTGCAGGAGCGTTCGGACGCGGGCGGCGGGTGGCGGGAAGACCGCCGCCAGCACCGCCAGCCAGACGAGGTAGACGGGCAGCGTGCGCATCCAGCGTCGCACCCAGAACACCAGCAAGGCGCGGCGCGTGGGCGTGCGCGCGGCAAGGCCGATGAGGATGCGGCCGATCAGGAACCCGCTGAGCGCGAAGAACAGGTCGACGCCGATGTCGCCGAGGAAGAACACGCCGTGCGGCGGGACGATGCCGAACCAGCCGAGCATGGCGCTGGCGTAGTGCGCGAGAACCACGAGCAGGACGGCGAGGCTGCGCATCAGGTCCAGCCCGACGGACCGGCCGTGGTGCCGCGGCGGGTCGCCGGCGCGGCCGTCCATACGCTAGGGATCCTCCGCAGGCATGTCCTTTTCCAGCCGGCCGCGCACGCGTCGGCCCAGGGCGAGCTCGCTCACCATGCCATGCAGCGTGCGGAGTTCCTGTTCGGTGACCTCGCCGCGCTGGAAGAGGTGGCGGATGTTGTGCACCATGCCGGGGCGCTTGGGGGCGTTGCGCAGGAAGCCGCTGGCGTCCAGCTGGTCGATCAGGTGGGTGAGGAAATTCTCCAGCGCGGCCTTGCTGGCCACGGCGGTCTCGTTCGTCATCAGCTCGCGCGGTTGCGTGTCGTCGGCGGTCTGCCACCACTCGTAGGCCATCACCATCACCGCCTGCGCCAGGTTCAGCGAGGTGAAGGCGGGGTTCATCGGGTAGCGGACCAGGGCGTCGGCCTGCGCCATGTCGTCGTTGTCCAGCCCCGCGCGTTCAGGGCCGAACAGCAGGCCGCAGCGCAGGTGGCGGGCGGTGACGGCGCGCAGCTCGTGGGCGGCGCCGCGGGCGGTGAGCAGGGGTTTGACGATGTGGCGCGGGCGCGGGCAGGTGGCAAACACGTGATGCAGGTCGGCCACCGCGTCGGCCACGGTGTCGTGCACGGTGAGTGCCTCGAGCAGGCGCTGCGCGCCGGAAGCGTTGCGCCAGGCGGCGGGCTGCGGCCAGCCGTCGCGGGGGGCCACGAGGCGGAGGTGGAACAGGCCCCCATTGGCCATGGCGCGGGCGACGGCGCCGATGTTGTCGGCCAGTTGCGGGCGGACGAGGATGACGACGGGACTGTTGCCGATCGGGTGGAGGTCGGCGCCTTTTTCCTTGCCTGTCATTTAAGTAAGCAAGCGGTTCTTTTTTGAAAAAAAGAACCAAAAAACTTTTGCTCCGCTGTCGCGCGGTTCCGGAGAGAACCGCGACAGCCGGACAAAAACTTTTTGGCTTTTGTTTTCAACAACTACTTTGCCTTTATGAGAAACCAAAACCAATTACCGGCGCGTCATTACGTGAAAAGCCAAGGCAAGGCGGTTCTTTTTTGAAAAGGACCCACAGAATTCTGTTCGTGTGTGGCGCACCGCCGAATCGGACCGCAACAATCGAATAAGAGTATTTTGGTTCTTTTCTTAAAAAGAACGCCCTTTTTACGTCTACTCGTCGGGTCAGTTCGCGGTGTCTAACTCGCATTCTCACGAAGACAGAGTTCTTTTGAGAAAACGAAGCAATCCAGTTGTCGCGGTTCTATCCGGCAACGCACGCTACGGGAGCAAAAGTTTTTTGGCTCTTTTTTTCAAAAAAGAACTGCTTGCCTTGCCTGCGGTCCTTCACGCCCGCCGCCAGGTCGTACCCGAAGCCGAATCCTCCAAAATGACTCCCTGCTCCAGCAGCCCAGCCCGGATCGCGTCGGCGCGCGCGAAGTCGCGGGACTGCCGGGCGGCCAAGCGTTCGGCGATGGCGGCTTGCACGGCCGCGTCCTCGCCTCCGTGGAACCAGGCCTCCGGCGCGGCCTGCAGAATGCCGAGCAGCGCGCCGGAGGCACGCAGGCCGGCGGAAGCCTGCGCGTCACCGGCCAGGGCGGCGTCGGCCAGCGTGCGCATGGCGGCGATGGCAGCCGGGGTGTTGAGGTCGTCGCACAGCGCCTGCATGACCGGTTCGGGCGGGGTTCCCCGCCCTGCCGGCGGCGTACGGTCCAGGGCGCGGTAGAAGCGGTCCATCTCCCCGCGGGCTTCGGCGAGCGACGCGTCGGTGAAGTCCAGCAGCGCGCGGTAATGGGTGCGCAGCATGAGCAGGCGCACGGCCTCGGCCGGCGCGCGGGCCAGCACGTCGCGCAGGGTGAAGAAGTTGCCCAGGCTCTTCGACATCTTTTCGCCGCCGACCTGCAGCATGCCGTTGTGCAGCCAGATCCGGGCGAAGTGGCTGCCGGGAAAGGCGCACAGGCTCTGGGCGCGCTCGTTCTCGTGGTGCGGGAACAGCAGGTCCGTGCCGCCGCCGTGGATGTCGAAATCCTCGCCCAGGTAGCGGTGCGACATGGCGCTGCACTCGATGTGCCAGCCCGGGCGGCCGCGGCCCCAGGGGCTGTCCCAGCCGGGCAGCTCGGGAGGGCTGGGCTTCCACAGCACGAAATCGCCGGGGTCGCGCTTGTAGGGGGCCACCTCGACGCGGGCGCCGGCCAGCAGGTCCTCCGGGCTGCGGCCGGACAGCGCGCCGTACTGGGGGAAGCTGGCGACGTGGAAGAGGACGTGGCCTTCCGCCGCGTAGGCATGGCCGGCGGCGATGAGGCGTTCGGCAATCGCGACCATCTCGGCGATGTGGGCGGTGGCGCGGGGCTCCACGTCCGGGGGTGTGTTGCCGATAGCGGCCATGTCCGCGTGGTACTCGGCCGTGGTGCGGGTGGTCAGCCTGTCGATCGTCTCGTCCTGCTCGGCGGCGCGGGCGAAGATCTTGTCGTCGATGTCGGTGATGTTCCGCACGTAGGTGACGCGGGGGTAGAGGGCGCGCAGCAGGCGGGCGAGCACGTCGAAGACCACGGTGGAGCGGACGTTGCCGAGGTGGGGCAGGTCGTAGACGGTGGGGCCGCAGACGTAGAGGCGGACGTGGCCGGGGTCGGCGGGCGTGAAGCGGACGCGGGCGCGCGTCCGGCTGTCGTGGAGGTGGAGCATCGCGCGGTTGTGCGGGGTGAGCGGCCAGGACGCAAGAAAGCCCTGTCCGCGCGTCCGGAGCGGCCGGGCTGGCGCTTGCGCGCCGCGGACCCGGGCCGGCATCGGCGCGGGATCGGGCCTACCTGACCGCCGCGTTCGGCTCCGGCCGCGGATCGGGCACGCCGATATCGATCAGGCCGCGCCAGGCGCCCTGCGCGTCCTTGCGCCAGACGGTGATGTAGCGGCCGGTGACCAAAGGCGGGATCGTGTGGTCTTTTCGGCTGAGCGCCCAGACGCCCATGGTGACGCCCATGTCGCCGCCCTTGCTGCCCCAGGCATCCTGCGCCACCCAGTGCAGAAGGGTGGTCTCCGGCTTGCCGGCGCCCATGGCGGCGAAGATGGCGGCCGCGCCTCTGGTGGGCTTGCTCTGGCCGGTGAAGGCCAGGCCGTCGGCCGGGTCCATAAAGTCATGGAAGGCGTTGGCGGTGCCGTGGGCCAGGGCATCCTGCGCAAAAGCGGTGTCGGCGGCGCGCACCGCGGCTGCGGTCTGGGCGGCGGGGTCCTGGGCTGCGGCGTGGGTGGCCCAGGCGAGAAGGGCTGCGGAGATGGCCAAGTGTTTCATGCGTGCCTTGCGGGTGGAGGTTGACTGTCAGATAGGACGCACGCCCTCCTTTGCCGAAAACTTTCTGGCCGGTCGGCCGGCGTTGAGCTGTTGGGCTTCTGCACGGTCGACGTTTCCAGCTTTCGGCATCGGACGGAAGACCTGCCTTGCCCGCGGTCGCATTGACAGCCGGCGGCCTGCGGACTAGCTCAAATGAGAATGGTTCGCAGTTAGGCGGACGCAGGAGTGCCCGCCGGTGATGGATCAGAGCGCAGCAGGACGCGGCCCCGCGCGGGCCAGCACCCGGATCGCCCGCGCGTTGGCGGTGTTCGGGCCAGGGCTGGTGGTGATGCTGGCCGACACGGACGTGGGCAGCATCATCACGGCGGGTCAGAGCGGGGTGCAGTTCGGCTACCGGCTGCTGGGCCAGCAGCTGGTCCTGGTGCCGATCCTGTACATGGTGCAGGAGCTGACGGTGCGGCTGGGCATCTTCAGCGGGCGCGGCCACGGCGAGCTGATCCGCGACACCTTCGGGCGGTTCTGGGCCTGGGTCTCCGTCGGCGGGCTGGCGGTGGCGACCACCGGCGCGGTGCTGACCGAACTCTCCGGCGTGGCGGGAATAGGCGAGCTTTACGGCGTGCCGCGCGGGGTGACGCTGGCGGTGGCCACGCTGTGCCTGCTGGCGGTGGTGCTGACCGGCTCCTACCGCCGGGTGGAGCGGGTAGCGATCGCGGTGGGGCTGTTCGAGCTGGCGTTCTTTTACGTGGCGTGGGCGGCGCATCCGGGGCTGGCCGAGATGGCGCGCGGGGCGGTGAGCATTCCGTGGCGGAACTCCGACTACCTTTACCTGTCGGCGGCCAACATCGGCGCGGTGATCATGCCGTGGATGGTGTTCTACCAGCAGTCGGCGATCGCCGATAAGCGGCTGCTGCCGGAGCACTACGGCGCGGCGCGGGTGGACACGGCGCTGGGGGCGCTGCTGACGCAGATGGTAATGGGCGCGGTGCTGATCGCCTGCGCGGCGACGATCGGGGCTGCCAACCCGCAGGCGAGCCTGAGCACGGTCGGGCAGATGAGCCAGGCGCTGACGCCGTTCATGGGCGAGGCCGCGGGCAAGCTGGTGTTCTCGCTCGGCGTGCTGGGGGCCGGCATGGTGGCGGCGATCGTGGCCTCATTGGCGCTGGCCTGGGGCGTGGGCGAGGTGGCCGGCTACCGTCGTTCGCTGGAACTGCGGCCGTTGCAGGCGCGGTGGTTCTACGGCGTGTACGCCGCCTGCGTAGTGGCGGGCGCGGTGCTGGTGGGGTTCTGGCCGAACCTGGTCAGCCTCAACGTGGGCGTGCAGGTGATGAACGCGCTGCTGCTGCCGCTGGTGCTGGGCTTCCTGATCGCGCTGGCGATCTTCAGCCTGCCGCCGGAGCGGCGGCTGCGCGGGTGGTACATGTGGGTGGTGATCGTGGTGGCGGCGCTGACGACGGGGCTGGGGGTGTTTGGCGGGTTTCAAAGTTTGTGAGGCAAGGCCAGGGGCTCTGCCCCTGGACCCCGCTAAGGACAGTCGTCCTTATACTAACGGCCGTAAACTTTGACCTATAGACAAGCATGGGGCTCTGCCCC
>CAXTBC010000029.1:0-46717 GCA_964242595.1 uncultured Acetobacteraceae bacterium
GGCAGAGCCCTTGGCCTTCCTTCACAGGTCAACATTAAAGGCCGTTGGTATTACTGCGCCTGTACCCCCACCGTCTGCACGCCGAAACCGGTACCTACGGCGCTGACGGACAGCACATGCAGGCCAGCGGTCAGGGTGACCGCGGCCGGAGAGGTGCTGGTCCAGTTCGAAAGGTTGCCGCCGGTAGCGGGGATAACAACGGACGCGGCCGGCGTCTGATCGACCAGCAAGGTTGCCTGGGTGGCGGTGCCGTAGGTGCCGGTGCTCAGCGTGACGGCGTAGGTGGCGGTTGCCGGCACGTTGACAAGGAAGCCGCAGACAGCACCGGCGCCGAGGTAGAGGTAGCCGGGTTCGACGTACTCGCCGCCGCTGCAGGTGTCGGGCGGATTCGCCTTGATGATTGCGGGCAGCTTCGTGCCGGTGGCGAGCGGCTCGGCGCCGTCGTGCTGCACGGCGGCGACGGCGGCGAGTTTCGGCGTGGTGCCGAAGACGTTCTCGGTGAGGCCCCACATGCCGTACTGGCCGTACTGGCCGGCGTCGTTGTAATACATGTAAAGCGACGTGCCGCTGGCGAAGGCGCTGCGCAGCGATTGCGCCACGAGCGGTCCGATGGCGCCGTTGCGGTTGGCGGAGATCTTGGCCGACAGGCTGGCGGTGCCGGACATGCCCGGGCCGCCCTCGTAGGTGATGCTGCGCAGGCCGTAATTGGTGGCCCACACGGCAAAGTCGTGTTCCGGACCGGCGAGCGTGGCCAGGTTGGCCGACGCGTTGGCCAGCTCCTGGCCGGCGCCCAGGCCGGTCAGGCTGTTGTCCCCGGTCCAGTAAGGCGCCTGGGCGATGGCGTAGAGGTAGCTCGAGACCGGGTTCGGCATGCTGGCCTGGATCATCGAGAAGACCAGGCTGACGAAATAGGTCTGCCCGAGCTGGGTGGCGTAGACGGGGCGCACGGCCTGCGCGTTGCTGCCGAACACGGTGCGGAAGATGGCGCCGTCCTGCACGGCGTTCATGCCGACCAGTCGCTCACCCCACTCGTAGCGGCAGCTGGCGTAGTCGGCGCAGCCGATGGCCAGCGGCGAGGCCGGGTTGGTGGCCACGATGGCTTCGGCGGCCGCCTGGTTGCGGCCGGCCTGGCCGAACGAGTAATTCCAGACTTCGTTGCTGTACTCGACATAGACGTGCAGCGACGGGTCCAGCGTGGTGTGCAGCAGGGTGGCGAGCTGGGTGACGTAATCGCTGTCCGCCTGGTCCGGGATGTTGATCCAGACGTCCTTATGCAGCGTGTTGGCCAGCAGGATGACGTACTCCCAGGCGGCGCCTTGCTGGTTCTGCTGGGTGGCCATCCGCGGCGTGGTGCGCTGAGACCAGCTGGTGAGGGTGACGCCGTTGGTGGCGGTGAAGTCCATGAAGCGCAGCGTGGTGAACCGGCGCAGCAGGTTCAGGTAGGGCGTGGTGAACACCTGGCCGGGCTGCGTCCACCAGGCGTGGCCGTTGGGCGCCGTCCGCGGCCGGATCAGGGTAACGTCAGTCACGCCGCTGCCCACCGGCGCGGCGGGGCTGCGCTGGGTGGCGGTGAAGGACAGGATCAGCGAGCTGCCGGCGCCGCTGTCGGCCAGGGTCACCAGCGCCGTGCTGGTGTTGGTGGCGGCGTTGTAGGCCATGCCGCTGACGGAGCCGCTGCCGTTCACGGTAAAGGCCACGCTGGCCTGCCCTTGGAACGTGAGCTGGTAGGTTCCGGCGATCAGGCTGTGGCCGGTCGCGTTGGCGACGCAGCACAGGATGACGGCCCCGGCGTCCTGGGTGGGCCAGCCTTGCGCGTCGACCGCGGCCGCCTCATCCCACGGGGTCCCGGAGGTGCCCCAGTGGCGGGCGTGCTTCATGGCGTCCACGAAGAAGGATTGCACGGCGTAATCGTTCACGCTGCCGACGTTGACGCCGATGTCGACGGGTTGGGTCTGGGCTTGGGCCGCGGTTGCGGTAAGGAGGGCAAGGCAGGCTAGGATGTTGCGCATGGGCGGAACATAACGGAAGTGAATTGAAGAAAGGAAGTAGTTCTTTTTTTTTAAACCAAAAACTTTTGTCCGTTTTGGCTCGCTCGGTGGAAATAGCCACGTCCAAATAGAAAAAGATTTTTAGTTGTTTTTCAAAAAAGAACTGCTTGCTTCTTACATGGCGGACAGCGCCGCCAACAGCACCAGACCGCGTGACGTGGCGAGTTTAGAATCGCCGTGCCTGATCTCGCTGTAGAGGACGCAGGCCGAGGCGGCCGCAACCAGGGCGCCGCCGAGGCGACGTGTCGGCCGCATGGTCATCAGCAGACCGCCGGCCAGTTCGGCCGCGGCGGCCGCGCGCATGTCGCCACGGGACCAGCCCAGGTGGCGGAACAGGCCGGCATAGCTTTTGTCGCCGGCCAGCTTGTCGGCGCCGGCTACAGCCACGGCGGCACCGACCGACGGATAGAGTATGGACATTGTGAGTTCCTCCTGCCGGCCAACGCGCCGGCAGGCCAGGCGTTCACTCCTGCCGGGGCATCAAGCCGGGACGGGCTGCTGGGCGGAGAGGAGCGCATCGTCGATCTGCCGGGCGCGGACGGCGGCGGGGCGTGCGGCCAGGCGGCCGGCATAGGCCTCGAAGGCCGGGCGCTTCTCGATCGTACCGAACATCATGCCCCATTGCAGTTGGGCGCCGAGGTAGAGGTCGGCTACGGAGAAGCTGTCGCCAGCCACGTAGTCGCGGCCGGTGAGCACCTTGTCCAGAGTCTGCATGGTGAGCTCGAAGGAGCCGTACCGGCCATGCCGGAGCGGCCCTCGGGGATTTCAAACTTCATCGCCTTGTTGGTGACGGCGGCTTCGACGGGGCCGGCTGCGAAGAACAGCCAGCGGTAGTAAGGAGCCCGGAGCGGGCTGGCGAGCGCCGGCGCGAGGCTAGCTTGCGGGAACGCATCGGCTAGGTAGGCGCAGATGGCAGCAGTCTCGGTGACGACCTGGCCGTCATGGGTGATGGCGGGCACCTTGCCCATCGGATTGATGGCGGCGTAGGCGCCTTCCTTCATGCCCGGCCCGTAATCCAGCACCTCGGTGCGGTAGGGAACGCCCACCTCCTCGAGCATCCATCGCACGATCCGTCCGCGCGACATCGGGTGGGTGTAGAAAACCAGTTCGCTCATCGGCCGCTCCCTTGCTTGCGCGAAAAGAGTAGCCTGATCGACAGGAGGAACGAAACGGTCTTGCTCGCCGCCGCGCCCCTCCCCGCCTTGCCTCAGGCCGCTGCCTTGACGGCCTGGCCGGCGAACATCTCGATAGCGGCGGCGTTGAACTGCTTGAGGTCGTCCGGCTTGCGCGAGGTGACCAGCATGCCGTCGCGCACCATCGCCTCGTCGGTCCAGGTGGCGCCGGCGTTGCGCAGGTCGGTTTGCAGGGATGGCCAGGAAGTCATCTTCTTGCCGCGCACGGCGTCGGCTTCGATCAGCGTCCAGGGTCCGTGGCAGATGGCCGCGATGGGCTTGCCGTTGCTGGCGAAACTTTTCACGAAGGCGACGGCCTGCTCGTCGACCCGCAGGTAGTCGGGATTGGCAACGCCGCCGGGTAGTACCAAGCCGTCGAACTGCTCGGGCTTGACGTCGGCCAGCGTCTTGTCGACGGGGAGGCTGTCGCCCTTCTGGTCGTGGTTCATGCCCTGGATGGTGCCGGGTTTCAGCGAGACCACGGTGACCTCGGCGCCGGCTTCCTTGAGCGCCTTTTGCGGTTCGGTGAGCTCGACCTGCTCGACGCCGTCGGTGGCGAGGATGGCGATCTTCTTGCCGGTCAGTATGCCTGGCATAAATGGTTCTCCCTAGATGTGTGCAGCGAAGAACGGGAGCGGCCAAACCAAGTTGCGCACACCGGCCAAGACGGCACACGGCAGCGGAGTAAAAAGTTTTTTGCTTCTTCTTTTGAAAAAGAAGCGCTTTGCCTTGCCTAATACTCGAACTGATAAGAAAGCCCGATCGTAGACCCCTGGTCGTCGTCCGGCGTAGCTCCCTGCACGCTCCCACCCCCCGTCGCCAGCTGCGCCTTGGCCTTGAGGTGGTGGGTGATGTCGATTTGCACTTCGGCCGCCGTGCCGCCGCCCGAGGTGGCCTGCTTGGCGCCGACGAACACCCCGCGCGCGACGTAGCGGCCGGCTTCGACGGTGGCGCCGGTGCTGGCACTGCCGCCACCGCCGCCCACCGAAAGGCGGTCCAGGCCCAGGCCCTTGCGCACGGCGCCCAGCGGGTCTGTGCCGCCTCCGGTCACGCCGGAGAGTTCGGCCAAAGCGGCGGCGATCTCGGCGATCTGGATGGCGCTGAGGTCCTTCACGCTGGTGCCGAACAGCAGGTGGGCGAGCACCTCGTCCTGAGGCATGTCCGGCACGCTGGAGAGCTTGATGGTGGGCGCGTCCGCGTAGCCGCCGACGGTGAGCGTGGCGACGACGCTGCCCGAGTTGCTGTCGGCCACGAAGTTCAGCGTGGGGTCGATCTTGTTCGTGACGCTAGTGCCGTCGAAGCCCACTTCGCCGTGGCTGAAGTTCAGCGTGGTGCCGGCCACGCTGATGGTGCCGCGGCGCATCTCGAAGCCGCCGGAGACCTGCGGCGCGGCGGTGGTGCCGCCGACGGTGAGCTTGCCGCCGAGCTCGCTGTCCACCCCGTGGCCGCGGATGAAGATCGAGGTGGGGGCGTCCAGCAACAGGGCCAGGCGCACGCTGGACGTGCCGGGCGGGGTGGCGGCCGGGGGCTTGTCGCCGGGGCGGCGGACGTGGAGGACGGCGACGCTGGGCGGCAGGCCGTTGGGGATGTTGATATCGGCCTGGCGGACGAACACGCGGCCGCCGACATCCAACGTGCCGGCGGCCTGACCGTGCACGATGAGGTTGGCGTCCAGCGTGGCGGTGAGCAGGTCGCTGGCCAGCGGGCGGGCGTGGTCGGCGGTGAGGTGGATGTCCACCGGGAGGCCGGGGGCCAGCACGCCGATGGTGCCGCCGGCGGCCAGGGTGCCGGCGCCGGCATGGGCGGTGAAGCTGTCGATGCGGACTGTGTCGCCGGCGGCCGACAGACGGGCGGCGGCGTTCGTGATGCGCACGCCCTGCACGAAGTCCTGCACCTCGCCGCGGTCCAGGTTGAGGGTGCCGGCGATGCGCGGCGCGGCGGTGGTGCCGGCGACGCTGGCGTCCAGCGCCAGGTTGCCAGCCGCGCGCTGGCCGCTGGCGCCCAGGATGGGGTTCAGCAGCGTGAGGTCGGTGGTGCCGGCGGCGTGCAGCGCGAGCGGGCCGCCTGCGTGCAGGGGCGCAATTCCGCTGGCGGCCAAGGCGAGTTTCGCGCCGGCGGACACGTGCGCGTCGATACGCGCGCTGGTGCCGTCCAGGGCGATGGTGGCCAGAGCGGAGGCGGGTGCCAAAGCGGAGAGCGGGCTGGTGAGGCTGCGCAGGCCGCTGGCCTGCAGGCGCAGGCTGCCCTGCGGCGCGGCGATGGTGCCGGACAGGCGGGCGTCCGCGGTGACCAGGCCGGCGGCGCGCAAGGTGGGCGCGAACGGTCGGGCAAGGTCCGGCGTGACGCCGCGCAGCGTGGCGGTGAGAGCCAGCGTGGGGGCGATACGGCCGGCCAGGTCCAGCGTGGCGGGAGCGGTGCCGGGCGGGCCGAACGCCAGGTGCAGGGCGTCCACGCCGGTAACGGCGCCGAAGGTGACGCGGGCGGGGGCGCGCAGGCGGAGGGTCTCGGTCCGGTAGGCGGCAGTGAGCGCGGAGAGCGTCACCTCGCGGGTTTTGGCGTCCAGCAACGCGGCGGCGGCCAGGGTGGCGGGCTGCGCCTGCACGGACAGCGTGGCGTCCGTGCGCAGGGCAAGCGCGGTCTGCGGCCCGTTGGCGGTCAGGTGCGCCTGGCCGGTGACGCCGGAGGTGGCGATGCCGTCGGCGACCAGGGCCAGGGCCACAGTCGGGTTGGCGAGCGGGTCGGCGACGTGGCCGATGAGCGAGAGGTGGGCCAGGCCGTTGGTGCCGGCTGCGAGGTTGGTGGCCTGCACGTCGACCTTAGCGTCCGGGTGGCCAGCCTGCCGAGAGGCGTCGATCCTGGCGGTGAGCGCGCCGGCGAGCGGCTGGCGGGCCAAAGTGGAGAAGTCCGCCAGGCGGGCGATGCGGGCGTCCAGCGTGCCGGTGGGCAGCGCCTGGCCGTGGGCGAGGACGAGGTCGGCGGTGGCGGCCAGGCTGCGCCAGTCGGCGTGGCTGAGCACGGCGTGGAAGCCGCCTTCGGGAAGCTTGGCAAGCTGGGCGTCGAGTTGCAGGGGCGCGCCCTCGAAATGGCCGCTGGCCTGCACGGTGCCGGATGGGTTGCCGGGCAAGCCCTGGGCGCGGATTGCGGCGGTGAGGACGCCGGGCTTGATGGTGGGAGTGCCGGCATCGGCCTTGATGTCGGCCTGCAGGGCGAGGCCGCCGGGGGCGCCGTCCAGCCGTCCGCTCGCGGCCAGGTTGCCGGCGGCCTGGGGCGAGAGCGCCGCCAGGTTGCGCAAGGCGACGTGCCAGGCGAGGGCCAGCGTCCCGTTCAGGTCGGTGCCGGCAACGTCCGCGTGGGCCTCCTTGCCGTCGACCAAGGCGCGGCTGATGGTGAAGTCCTGGCCGTCCAGCCGCGCGGTGGCGCCGTAGGTGGTGGTGCCGAGCAAAGTGGGCAACGGCGCCAGGCCGCCGGTGAAGCGGGCGGTGCCGTCCACCGTCACGTCGCTGGCCAGGCCGTGACGGGCCAGCGTGGCGACCGCCTCGGTGGAGCCCTGGATGTCCACATGGCCGATGGCGGCGAACGGCGCCAGGCTGGGGATAGTGGTGTGCAGGCGGGCGGCGAGGTCGCCTGCCGTCTGCGCCGTGCCGTCGGCGGTGATGAGCGGGTGGGACAGGGTGAAGCGGACGGGGCGGGTCGGCTGGTCGAGCTGGGCGTGCAGGGTCAGGTCCAGCGGTGCGGCGGTGAACAGGGCGGGCTGCGGCGGCGGCAGCACCAGGCCGGTGAGCACGGCATGGGCGTCCACCGCGCCGCGGTTGCCGGAGACGTCCGCCACCAGGGTTGGGATGGTGGCGCCGCCGCCGTGCAGGTCGTGGAGTTCCGCGTGGGCCGTGGCGTTAGGCGCGGTGAACGGGCCGGACAGGTGGGCGTGCAGCGCCACGCTGTCCCAGGAGACGTCCGGACGCGGCGCCATGGCCGGGGCGGCGGCGTCCAGGTCCAGCGTGGCGGCGTGGCCCACCAGGTCCACGCTGCCATGCGCGTTGGCCTGCAGCTTGCCCGCGGACAGCAGCAGCCGCAGGTGCTCGGCGGTGCGCGGGCCGTCGATGGCGGCGTTCAGCGTGATGGCGCCCAGGTCGGGCAGTGCCGCCAGGCCGGAGACCAGGCCGCCGGAGGGCTCGGCGGCGTCCAGCACGGCGCGGATGGCGTGCGGATCCAGCGTGGCGTCCAGGCGGTAGCTGCCGGGGCCATCCAGCCGGTCGAGCGTGACGTGGGCGGTGGCGTCGTCCAGGGCGGCGAGGTGGGCGGCACCGGCCAGGCGCAGCGTGGCGGCGTGGCCGGCCACGGCCGGTGCGATGGCGAGCTCGGCGACGGCGAGGGCGCGGAGGTCCACGGTCACGGGCAGGCTGAAGCCGCCTTTGGAGGGTGGCGCCGGTTTAGTGGGCGGCGCGGCGACAGGCAGGCGGGCCACGGCGATGTGGTCGGCGGCCAGGCGGGAGATGCGGGCGATGCGGCCGAGCAGCGCGGTGGGCGACCAGTCCAGCGTGACGCCGTCCAGCGTGAGCCAGGTGCCCTTGGTGTCGTGCACCTCCAGGTGGGCCAGGCGGAGCGCATCGGGGAAGCGGCCGGACAGGCCGTGCAGGGCGACGAGGCCGCCGGACAGGCTGCCGGCCTGCGTCTCGATCAGCCTGCGGCCGGGGCCGGTGTTGGCGGCGGCGAGCACCAGCAGCACCAGGGCCACGGGTGCCAGCACGAGCACGCCGGCGGTCCAGAGCAGGATCTTGCGCAGGCGATGACGAAGGTGGGGGCGGGGTGGGGTCACGTCGCTCAAAAGGCTTGTCCCAGACCTAGGTAGAGTTCGTAGGAATCGCCGCCGCGGATCCGGGTGATCGGGGTGGCGATGTCCACCCGGATGGGCCCGATCGGCGTGTAGTAGCGGGCGCCGATGCCGGCGCCCTCTTCCAGCCGGCCGCCGAACGGCGCGCTGCTGGTGCTGACCTGGCCGGCGTCCACGAAGGCCACGGCGCCGATGTTGTGCCACACGCGCTGGCGCAACTCGATGGTGGCGGCGTCGATGGCGGTGCCGCCTTCCGGCGTGCTGTCGGGGAAGCTGGGCCCGATAGACTGGTAGCGGAAGCCGCGCACGGTGGCTGAGCCGCCGGCGTAGAAGCGCTGGTCGGGCGGCAACTGGAACTCGCTGGCGCCCTGCGCCGTGCCGACCAGGCCGCGCACCGCGATGACGCTCTTGCCAGGGGCGGCGATGCCCAAATGGGCGAGGTCGAAATAGGTGGACGCCGTGCCCTGCAGGATGACGAAGGTGCTGTCCTGGCCGGAGAGCGACTCGGTGGGCGTGGCGATGAGCGTGGCGCGCAGGCCGCGCACGGGATCGTCCAGCGGGGTGGCCACGTCCGTGCTGTCGTACTTGCCTGTGACGGGCACGGCCAGCAGGGTGTAGTCCCGCGAGGTGCCTTCCTGCAGGATGGTCTCCTCGGTGGCGGTGACGCCGATGCTGGCGGTCCAGCGCCTGGAGAGCTTGCGGGTGAGGATGGCGCCGGCGGTCTCGGCGGTCTGGTCGTAGCTGATCAGGTTCTGCTTGATGGCGGCCAGGTCGAGCTCGAGCTGCTGGTCGCGGTGGTAGTAGTCGGGCTTGAGGAACTGCGCCTTGGCCGCGTAGCCGAGGCCCTTGTCCGCACTGCCGCCCAGGCCGGTGACGGCGGCCGACAGGTTGAGCTGCTCGGCATTGCCGAACAGGTTGCGGTGGGTCCAGGTGACGCCGGCGCTGCCGCCGAGGTCAGTGGAGTAGGCGATGTCGAAGGTGACGGCGTGCAGCTTGCGCTCGGTGACGTCCACCCGCAGCGGGATACGGCCCTGGGCGTCCAGCGCCTTGGCCGCGCTGATCTTGACGCCGGAGAACACGCCGACCGAGGCCAAGTCCTGCCTCGCCGCCTCGATCTTGCTGGGCTGGTAGAGCTCGCCGGGAGTGATCAGCAGGCGGCGGCGGACGAAGCGCTCGTTGGTGCGGACCAAGCCGGTGATGCTGACGGCGCCGAGGTCCACGCGCGGGCCGGCGATGACGTGGTAGGTGACGTCCAGCGCGTGGGCGTCCGGGATCTCGGTGGCGGAAGGCGGGTCCACGCGGGCCAGCGCATAGCCGTGTTCCTGCAAGGCGGTGAGCAGCGCACTGCCGGCAGCCAGCACGTCTGCGGCCACGGCCGGCGCCCCCGGGGCGAGCTTGAAGGCCGGGCGGGCGGCTTCGGGGACGGCGCCGTCCAGCGTGACGCGGCGGAGGTGGAACAGCGGGCCGGGGGTGATGTGGATGACCACCGGCGCGCTCGCCTTCTGCGGCAGGGAGGTCAGCAGGTCGGGCAGGGTGGCATCGTCCGACAGGTGGCCGGCGATGCTGATGCCGACCTGCCCCTGATAGTAGCCGAAGCTGTCGAGCGCGGTGTGCACACGGCCGGCATCGGCGCGGGCACGGGCGACCAGGGCGAACGGGCCGGCGGGAGCGGGCTTGCGCAGGGCGGCGAGCTGGGAACTGCCGGCGACGGCGGCGTCCAGTGCGGAGTTGCCGGTGGGGTCGATCTTCAGCGTGTAGGTGACGGGATCGGCGGCTTGGGCGGTGGTGGCGATGGCCGCTAGGCAGAGGGCGGCGCGGAGGGTGGGCATGAGGCGGGGATACAGGTTTTCGCCTGCGGGCGTAGCCAGGGAAGCAAGGCAAGCGGTTCTTTTTTGAAAAAAAGAACCAAAAAACTTTTGCGCCCTGTCGGGTGGTCCAGGACTAATACGCGACAGCGGAGTCAAAAGTCTTTTGCTTCTTTTCTTCAGAAAAGAAGGCCTTGCCTGCCTACCGCAACGCAGCACCGCCCGTTTGCCGGTTGCCGCGCCCTACCCCGCACCGCATTTTCACAGCATGCCCGACGCGCTCGCTTTACCCGAAACCCTGCTGCGGCCGAACTTCCGCGTCACTGCCCTGATCATTGCCTCGGCGCTGTTCATGGAACAGCTGGACGGCACCGTGCTGGCCACCGCCCTGCCCGGCATGGCGCGCAGCTTCGGGGTGGACCCGCTGCACATGAACATCGCGCTCACCTCCTATTTGCTGAGCCTGGCGGTGTTCATCCCGGCCAGCGGACAGGCGGCGGACCGGTTCGGCTCGCGCACCGTGTTCCGCGCCGCCATCGGGCTGTTCGTGCTGGGTTCCGTGCTTTGCGGCGTCTCGCAGTCGCTGGCCATGCTGGTGGGGGCGCGGGTGCTGCAGGGCATCGGCGGGGCGATGATGATGCCGGTAGGGCGGCTGGTGCTGCTGCGCACGGTGCCGAAGGCGGACCTGGTGAGTGCCATGACCTGGGTGCTGGTGCCTGGGCTGGTGGGGCCGGTGGTGGGGCCGCCGCTGGGCGGGTTCTTCGTGACGTATCTCAGCTGGCACTGGATCTTCTACATCAACGTGCCAATCGGGCTGGTGGGGTTCCTGCTGACCGGGCGCTACATCGAGCAGCTGCGCGAGAACGACCGGGTGCGGTTCGACTTCCTGGGCTTCGGGCTGTCCGGCCTGTGCCTGGCTTCGCTGATGTTCGGCTTCGAGATGGCGAGCCGCGACGCGGTGCGGCCGTGGGAGAGCTGCGCCATCCTGGGGACGGGCGTGCTGGCGGGGGCCGCCTACGTTCGCCACGCCCGCCACGCCGAACACCCGGTGCTGGATTTGCGGCTGATGCGGGTGCCGAGCTTCGCCATCTCGGTGTGGGGCGGATCGCTCACGCGCATCACCGGCGGCGCGCTGCCGTTCCTGCTGCCGATGATGCTGCAGCTCGGCTTCGGGGCGAGTGCGGCGCGCAGCGGGCTGATCACCTTTTCCAGCGCCGCAGGCGCCATGCTGATGAAGGCGGCGGCACCCGCCATCCTGCGCCGCCTGGGTTTCCGCACCACGCTGATGTGGAACGGCGTAGTGGCGACGCTGCTGCTGATGGCCGCCGCCCTGTTCAGGCCCAGCGTGCCGGTAAGCGTGATCGTGACGGTGATGTTCGTAGGCGGTTTCTTCCAGTCGTTGCAGTTCACCGCCTACAACACGGTGGCCTATGCGGAAATACCGCGCGCGCAGATGAGTGCGGCCACGAGTTTCTACACCACGTTCCAGCAGCTGATGCTGAGCGCGGGGATATGCGCGGCCGCGGCGGTGCTGGCGGGATCTATCAGGGCGCAGGGGCACCTGGGGCCGGAGCTGTCGGATTTCTCCGTGGCGTGGGTGGTGCTGGGATTGATCACGCTTGTGGCGGTGCCGGTGTGCGGGTTGCTGGCGCGCGATGCGGGGGACGAGATGAGCGGGCGGGGGGTAGTGGGTGCAGATCAGGCTCGTCACTGAGCGCTGGAGGAAAGTGCAAGGCGGTTGTGTTGCATGGTACGAGCAACTCTCGTTGCATAACCGCGTTGAACCTTGCTTGTAACTCTGAAAGGTTGGGAATGGCGTTTTTCCGATGACCCCACTCCCACCTTCACGCGGCCCAAATGCCAGACTGGCACCTATCCTCCACCAGCGGGGTCAGCGTCAGCCTGGGCACGCCGGAAATCAAGTTCGCGTTAGACGGCGGACACATCGTGATCCCACTCAACCAGGTGCGCGACGGCAAGGTTGTCCGCAGCATCGTCCTGGAGGGAGAGGCAAGGGCGCCGGCGTCGGCGCCGGGTTGACCATCCCTTTCGTCAACTTCGGCGTTAGTCCGAGCGCCGCGCCGGGAGTAGGTACGCCGCTTTGGCAGTCGCCGTTCTCGCCGCCCAAGATGGAGCCGCACGACTTCAAGGGGGTCGTATGGGTGCTGTCGGCAAGCCACACGGACGTCGGTGCGCAGGTGGCCACGTCGTCGCTTGCCTTCTGTGACGAGGTGTCGCTGTACTCGCTGTTGCCGACGTCGGTGAACGCGGTCGGCGCTTGCGTCGGTACCGGATTCCAGAGCGCGATCGTGAACATTAGCTACGACGCGATGGCCTACACGGTGAAGCTGAAATCGTGACCGCACTGTGGCGAACTGCGGCCCTGTTGATGGCCCTACCGTCAGCCGCAGCGGCCGGAACGGCGCAGTGGCAGACAGGGGTTTCGGCACTTGCCAGACCGGACGCAGCACCGACGATAGCCATGCTCGCCGTCATGCTTGCGCCATTTGGCGGCGCCAGGATTTCTGCCGATTGCACGGTCACGCCCGGAGCCGGGGCGCCTGGTGCGCCCGGCATCGCGGCAATGACCCTCGAGGCGCTGGGCCGCTGCGTGGAAAGCGCCAAGCTGGCACGCGTGCAGCTCCTGCTGCAGCCGGTCGACGGAGCCGCCGTTGCGCTGCTGCGTCAGGATGTGCAACGTCTCGCCGGGCCGCCGTGCTTTGATGGCACCTACGCCGCCAACCCCCGCCGCCGCGCGCCGCCGCTGCATCTTGTGGCGTGGTCCGGACCCGGACGCGACCTGGTATTGACGCAGGACGACTCCGTCCCGGACGGGGTCTCCCTGACGTTCCTGCGTAACGACTTGCGGACCACGGACGCCGCTGCCATGGCCAGCTACGGCGAACTCAGGGACGCCGCACACAACGTGTTGCCGGCTTCATGCCACGCGGCAAAGTAGGCGGCCCGGTGCTCGGCCCCGGAGGTGTCTTCCGAGTGGCCAGAGGACGGACGGTGCTGGTGTTTTGGACAGTGATCGGCTGTGTACTGGTCGCGGCAGGCCTTGCGACTTACGGCGCACATGCCGTCGTTCCAGCCGGCATCACCGTGCAGCCGGCGCTGGTGTTCCTGGGCTTGCTGACAGTGGCCTACGTGCAGCTGGTCTATCCCGCCGTCACGTGGCTGGCAGTAGGAGAGAAGGGATTCGTGCTTCGCACGCTGTCAGGGCGGCGCTCGGTGCCGTGGGCCCAGGTAGGCCGCTTGGAGGCCGCGTCGGCGTTGGCACCAGCGGGCCGCGGCGGGAACCTGAGTGACGTGCGGGTGCGGGACCGTGATGGCGGGCTGATCCTGATCGTCCCGGACGTCTTCGAGGCCGGACGCGAGGGCGTGCTAGCAGTCATGGAACCCGCCCGGGCAAACCGTTCCGACCTGCAGGAGACGCAAGAGAATCGCTCCGCACTGTCGTAAAACAAGGTGGCTTCGAGCTACATCAGCACAGCCGATATTTTGGGTTTGTTGCGCATACCGGCCACACCGCAGTCAGTAGCAAAAGTTTTTTGCTTCGTTTTTTCAAAAAAGAAGCGCTTGCCTCGCCTTCCTACATCACTGGCAGCCACACGCTGAACACCGTCCCCTGCCCCGCTTCGCTCTCCACCAGCAGCACCCCACGGTGGCGGTTGACGATGTGCTTGACAATGGCCAGGCCCAGCCCGGTGCCGCCTATGGCGCGCGAGCGGCTGGCGTCCACGCGGTAGAAGCGTTCCGTCAGGCGCGGCAAATGCTGGCGGGGGATGCCGGCGCCGTCGTCCGCCACGCTCAGCACCACGCCGGGGCGCGGCGGGTATTTGCCGCCTGGCGTCGCTTCCGCCAGGCCTAGGCGGATGGTGCCGCCCTCGCGCCCGTATTTCAGGGCGTTGTCCAGCAGGTTGCCGGCCACCTGTTCGAGCTGGTCGGTGTCACCCAGCACGCGCGGCAGGTCTGGGGCCACCTGCAGGTCCACGCTGACCCGGCGGGCGGAGACGGCGAGCTGGAAGCCCGCCAGGATGCGTTCGACCACGCCCTGCATGTCCACGTGCTCGGCCGGCGGCTGGTGCTCGGTGATCTCGACGCGCGAGAGGCTGAGCAGGTCGTCGATCAGCCGGTTCATGCGTTCGGCCTGTTCGGCCATGATCTCCAGGAATCGGGCCTGGGCCGGCGGGTCGTCGGCGGCGGGGCCGCGCAGGGTGGCGATGAAGCCGATCAGGCTTGCTAGGGGCGTGCGCAGCTCGTGGCTGGAGTTGGCCACGAAATCCGCGCGCATGCGTTCCACGGCGCGTTCCCGCGTGCGGTCCGACAGCACGGCCAGCACGCCGCCGCCGCCGCCCAGCGGCGAGTCGAGCGCCACCACCATAGCCTGCACCTCGCGCGGCACCGGCACCGGCACCCGCAGGTCGGCGAGCTGGGCGGCGGCATCGGGGCCGTTGGCGATCGCACGGTCTATGGCGGCGCGCAGTTCGGGGTGGCGCAGCACCGCGCCCATGTCCTCGCCGAAGGCGGCGCGGGCGGCGGCGTTGGCGCGCCGGACGGTGCGGTCCAGCCCCAGCAGCAGCAGCGGGTCCGGCAGGCGTTCCACGATGGAGGCTTCGGCACGCAGCAGTCGGTCCACCAGAGCGCTCTGCTTGCCCAGCGTGGCCGATATCTGCTCGACCTCGCCCAGCACCTCGGCGCCGAACGAGAGCGGGGGCGGCCGGGTGGAGGACTCGCCGGTGCCGGCCAGATGGAGCAGTGAGGAGAGCGCGCGCAGATCGTTCGTCCAGACCAGCGCCAGGCCGAAGGCGGCCAGCGTGACGACGAGGGCCGCGGCCAGCGCGGCATGTGGTTCGGCTTGCCCTTGCGTTGCCATCACCACCAGCGCGGCGACGGGTACGCCGGCGATGGCGGTGGTGACGCGGACGAGGGTCAGAAGCAAAAGAAAGCAGTTCTTTTTTGAAAAAAAGAACCAAAAAACTTTTGCGCCGCTGTCGCGCAGTTCCGGATAGAGCCGCGACAAACGGACAAAAGTTTTTTGCTTCTTTTTTTCAAAAAAGAAGGCCTTTCTTTCTTACGACCCAGGCGAAGACAAATCCGTAGGCGCCGGACTGACCAGGCCCGTGCCGATCTGGTAGATCGCCAAAGCCCGCTGCACATGCCCGGTCGGCAGCAGCACCAACGCGCCGTCCACGCCGGAGAACCCGTCCTGCTTGGTGAGCGCGCCCGCGGAGAAGTCGTTGTCCTGGGCCAGGGAGCGGCCGATCAGCGTCGCATCGAACGCGATGTCGGCGATCGTCGGCGGGGAGACGCCGTATTTGGCCTGGAAGGCGGTGGCGAAGGCGTTCCGCTGGCTGGGGTCGGGCAGCGCGTACCAGCCGCCGGCGAGCTTGTGCATGTGGGCGGCGCCGGCCGCCCAGAAGGCCGGGCCCAGCAGGCGCACCTGCGGCGCGGTCACGTCGTACTGGCCCAGCTTGTCGGCCAGGCGGCGCAGGCTCTCGCCGTTGGCGGCCAGCACCAGCGTGTCGAACGGCGGCGGTGCGGAAGGCTGGGCGGCCAGCACGGCGGCCTGCTGACGGGATGCCGGGTCGGTGCTGTCGCGCATGGCGCGGATGCGTTCCTCCACCTCGCCGCGGTGGCTCTCGTAGTCGGTCAGCGACTTCAGCGCGGCGTCGGCGCTGGCGTCGCCGCCGCCGCGCTGCACGTTGGGCGGATCGAAGCCGGCCTGGGTGGCGGCGTCCGTCAGCGCCGTCTGCATGGCGTCACCGAACGCGCCTTCTGGCAGCAGGGCGGCCAGATGCTGGCGGCCCTCGGCGCGGGCGGCGGTCACCAGCCGGCGCATCTGCTGGCCGGCGGTGATGCCCAGCACCCAAACGCCGGGAGCGGCCACGTTAGGGTCCGAGCTGAAGGACAGCACGGGGATGTTGGCGGGCACGGCCACGGTCGCGGCGGCCTGCGTCTCTTCGGCGGTGAGCGGGCCCAGGATCATCAGGTCGCCCGCCGCGATGGCGGCCTGGGCTGCGGCGGCGGCGCGGGCGGGGTCGCCGCCGGTGTCGCGAATGTCGAGCGGGGGGGCGCCGGGGGCGGCGGCCGCCAGGGTGGCGGCCTGCTGCATGGCGACGGCCACCGCGGCGTTGGGCCCGCTCAGCGGCAGCAGCAACGCCAGCCTGCGGGGGCCTTGCGGCTGGCTCAGCGGCGGTGCAACGGTGAAAGGCCCGGGTGCCGGCGCGGTGCCAGGCCCCTGCACGCAGGCCGACAACACAGCTGCGGATGCGAGTAGCCCCAATGTCGGACGAAGCATGCGTATCCTCCCCTGCCGCCGCGCTGGATGCCGGCGATAGCGGGCCGTCCGGCGGGGCGGCTGGACTTGTGCTGGTTTCCACCCCCATCGGCAACCTCGGCGACATTACGCTGCGCGCATTGGCTGCGTTGCGTGCGGCCGACCTGGTGCTATGCGAGGACACGCGGACGACGGCGCGCCTGCTGAGCCACCACGGCATCGTCACCCGCACGGCGCCGTTGCACGAGCACAACGAGGACGCGCGGACGCCGGAAATCCTGGCGCGGCTGGCGGCCGGCGGGCTCGTGGCGCTGGTGTCGGACGCCGGCACGCCGCTGGTGAGCGACCCTGGGTTCCGGCTGGTGCGCGCGGCCATCGCGGCGGGGCATCATGTCGAGGCGATGCCGGGGGCCAACGCGGCGACCACCGCGCTGGTGCTGTCCGGCCTGCCGCCGCATCCGTTCCTGTTCCTGGGGTTCGCGCCGCCGCGGCAGGCGGCTCGGCGGGCGGGGTTCGCACGGCTGCGCGCGGCCGAGCGGGCGGGGCTGACGGCCACGCTGGTGTGGTACGAGGCGCCGCACCGGCTGGCCGAGTCGCTGGCCGACATGGCGGCCGATTTCGGCGACCGGCCGGCCGCCGTGGCGCGCGAGCTGACCAAGCGGTTCGAGGAGGTGCGGCGGGGGACTCTCGGCGAGCTGGCGGCGCACTACGCGACGCATGCGGCGCGTGGGGAGATCACCGTGGTGGTGGGGCCGGCGCCGGAGGAGGAGGCGGCCGGGGCGGCGGACATGGACGCACTGCTGGCCGAAGCGCTGCGGACGCAGAGCGTGCGCGAGGCGGCCGCCGGGGTGGCGGAGGCGACGGGCTTGCCGCGGCGGGTGGTCTACGCGCGCGCGCTCGCGCTGAAGCAGGGAAACGCATGAACAGGAGGAGCACTGCCGTTGCCGCATGATCCCAAGCACCTGCAGGAGGTGCTGCAAGCAGCGGCGCCGCTCGACGTTCCGCTGTCGTTCAGGCCGATGTTCGGCGGCATCATGGGTTACGCGGACGGGCTGGTGTTCGCCTCCCTGTCCGACGTAGGTCTGGCACTGAAGATGAGCGGCGCCAATTACGGGGCGCTGCTGGCGCTTCCCGGCTGTAAGCCGTTGCGTTACGCGCCGGACGATCCGCCCAGCAAGAGCTACGTCGTCGTGCCGGACACCATGCTGGGCCAGCGGGAGGTGCTGTCCGTATGGGTGGCGGCCGCGATCGCGGGTGCGAAACCCAAGCCCACGAGAGGACGTCGCTGAAAGGTGACCCTCCAGCGTAGACGCTTGTTCGTTGAGGGTTGCGAATTCGCGGTAAGTGGGACGCGTCGAAAGCAAGCAGTCCTTTTTTGAAAAAAAGACCAAAAAACTTTCGCTTCCCGCATCTGAAACATTCGGGTGCTGCAGCACAGACCGCGCCGCTGATAGGGCGAAGAGACAAAAGTTTTTTGCTTCTTTTTTTCAAAAAAGAAGGCCTTGCTTTCTTTACGACAATCAGCCTCAGCGCGGACTGAGATCATTGCGCGCCTTGGCGGCACTCACTCCCGCACAGCGTCGCCATCGTCCGTCGCGGATCGATCAGCCGGATCGTCGGCTCGGACCCCGCTTCGGAATTCTTCTCGATAGCCTCGATCAACTGCGGCGGAGACAGCTCCGGCCGAACCGCCAGGATCTTCGCCGCCAGGTTAGTCACTTCGGGCGCTGCCATGGACGTGCCGGACATCTTCACCCTGGCCCCGCCTGGAACCGTGCTCTCGACCTCAAGCCCGTCCGCGTAGACGCCAATGTTCTGCCCGGTGCTGGTGAACGGCGTGCGCTCGCCCGCCTGGTCCACCGCGCCCACGACCAGCAAATTGGGCAACTGGAAGGACGACGGGATCGTCTCCTCGAAAACGTTGTTCGCGTTGTTGTTCCCCGCGATCGTCACGAACAGGATGTCGGGTGACCCCTTGATGGCCGCGTAAAGAGCGTCGCGCTCGATGTTGAAGTAGCGCCGTGCCAATCGCCGGCGCTCCTCCACCGTGCCGCCCAGTCCGTTCTTGGCCAGGTCATCCTCGTAGCTGGAGGGACGATTCCACCAGCTCATGTTCACGACACGCACGCCATGCGTCCTGAACCAGGCGGCTTCGTCGGCGTACATTTTCACGTTGCGCCGCATCATCTCGTCGGTGGGCGGCGCCGGGACCGGCCGGGAATCATAGGTCAGGCGCGCCGAGACGAGCCGGATCGCCGGGTTGCCGAGTGCCGCGATGCCGGCCACGTGCGTGCCGTGCATGTAGGCGGTGGCCACGCGCACCTGTTCGACCAGTGCCTGCATGCGCGGCGCTGGCAGCGCGGCGACCTTGGCCCGGAACGCCGCGGCGCCCGGGCTGTCGATCCCGCCTTCCAGGTCGGAGATGCTTTGCACGTCGGCCACCAGCCCCGGGTAGGCGGCGGTCTGCGATGCCGTCAGCGGTATGAGCTCGCCGGTCGTTGGCTTGTAGTCGACGTCGTAGGCCGGACCCGCAACCGGGTCGCCGCCATCTCCTGTCAGGAGTTGGCGCGGGAACAGGGCGCCCTCGAAGCCTGAATCCCATATCGCGACCGTGACCGGCGTCAGCTTGGCCGAGGACGGCAACGTGACGGTGCGGGCCGCCCAGATGTCGGCTTTCGCCACGTCGTGCTGGCGGATGTAGGCGGTAAGCGCCGCCACGATCTGCGCGCGGCACGGGACGGAAACGTCGAGACGCGTGCGCGCGGCAAGCAGGGACCACATCGGCTTGTCGGTGAGCGCGTGTTCATGGTCGAGCGTCGGCTGGAGCTCGGCGCCGACCAGGCCGCTCAGGAAGGTCGGCGTCACGATCTGGGTGAAGCCCTTCTGGTTCTTCAGCTCCGCGCCCACCACGGTCCAGGGCAGCGGCGAGAGCGCGCCCGCGTAGAGCGCCGCGAAACCGGCCGGGCACACACCCGGCGCGTCGTGCGTCACGAGCCGAGCCCGCAGGAAGGCCTGCTCCGTAAGCTGACCCGTCAGCCGCGCCTGCGCCTTGTCGTCGGCCGCGAGTATGGCGTCGATCGTTAGGAGCGCCGACGCGTCGTCCCGGCCGGACGCCATCTCGATCGCCAGCCTCGCGCGCAGCATGTCGCGGAGCGTCGCGTGGTCCGAGACGTCGTAGGTCGCGAGCACGTGGTCGACATCCGCGCGCACCGGAGCCGCACTCGCCTGGAAGGCGGCCGGCGTCTGCGTCAGGAACGCCAGCACGTCACCCTGCACGGGGTAGGTGTGGCGCGGCAGGTCTTCGATCGAGCTGACGGTCTTGCGGTCCGACGCCGACGCGCCCTGGCCAAGCGCTACAGCCACGGACAGAGCCCACCAGACGCCGGAACGATGCATGACTTACCTCAGGGGTTTACCGCTGCCCGTTGCGGCGGCGACTGCAAGCGCCTCGGGTCCGATCCCATCGACCGCAAGCGCTTATTCTCCTCCATGTTGAACAGACACTGCCACTCTTGTAACCATTTTCGCGGGGTAAGCCGTTTGCACCTGCCGCTGCCGCCGGTCCGAACAAGGATTGGGTTCTACCGCCGGAACGAGCGGGCCCAACGAAGTACGCTGATGTGCTAGGAAGGCGACGCCAGGCCCGTCACTCGAGCCGCGTTGCCGGCCCAGGTGTAGTTCTCCCGCTCCAGCGCGGCACGCGCGGCCAGGCCCAGGCGCTCCCGCAACGGCGCGTCGGTGATCAGCCGTTCGATTTCCCGCCACATCGCTCCCGCAACCGCAGGCTCGAACAGCAGCGCCGTGCGTTCGTGCGCCAGCACCTCGCGGATGTTCGGCTGTTCGGGCGCCACGATGGCGCAGCCGGCGGCCATGTAGTCGAAGATTTTCAGCGGCGACGCGTACGGCGTGGCGCTCGGCTGCAGCGCCACGTCGAACGCGGTGACCAGCGCGGGTACCTGGTCCGGCTGCACCAGGCCGGTAAAGCGCACGCGTGCGCTGATGCCGAGGCGGGCGGCGAGCGCGGTGAGTTCCCCGATCACCGGGCCGTCGCCCACCACCACCAGCCGCGTATGGGCCGGGCCGCGCGCCATGCCCTCGATCACGCCGTCCAGCCCGTGCCAGGCGCGCACGAAGCCCACGAAGCCGAGCGTGACGGTGCCGTCCGCCGCCGCTGGCGGGCGGGGCGGGAAGCGCGCGAGGTCGATGCCGTTGGGCACCACGGCGACGCGCGCGCGGTCCACGCCGGTGGCCACCAGGATGTCGGCCAGCACGTGGGTCACCGGCAGCACGCGGGTCGCGCTGCGCCACGTCCAGCGCTCCAGCCGGCGGGCCAGGCCGGCCAGACGCAGGCCACCATGCTTCTCGCGTTCGTCGGCCAGCGGCGAGTTCACCTCCAGCAGCAGGCGCGCGCCGTGACGGCGGGCCAGCCAGGCGCCGGCGAGGAAGTAGAGGTTGCAGCGCTCGTAGACCACGTCCGGCCGCATCTCGCGCCAGGCGGCGTGCAGTCGGCGGTAGGCGGGCATGTTGTAGGCCAGCTCGGCCAGTTCCCCTAGCGCGCCGGGCAGCAGGCGGCGCAGGCGGGCCACCACGCTGCTCTCGCCGCCGAACGATGCCTGCTCGTAGAAGCCGGGGCCCACCACCCGCACCTCGTGGCCGGCTTCACGCAGCGCGCGCACCAGCTCCTCGATGTGCACGCCCTGGCCGTCATGCGACTGGATGCGGTGGCTGTAGAGTATCTTCATGCCCGCCTGTTGGCGGGCAAGCGGGGCAAAGGCAAGCGCTCGCGCAACCGTAATGGCCGGACGGGCGGTTTGCGGCGTTTTTTCGCCTGGTGTGCGCTGGCGCCGGCCCGGGCGCGCCCATCTGAAGGCGATGCTCCAGGTCCTGCCCCCCAACGTTCCCGTCCCTACCCGCCTGCGCACGCAGCTCGAGGCGTTCCTGGTGCTGCGGCGCAACCCGCTGGAGCTGTGGGGCGCGCTGGCCTACGAAAAGGACGTGCTGCCGGGCCGCTTCCTGGGTCGCGAGCAGCTGATGCTGAACGCGCCGGAGGCCATCCGCCATGTTCTGGTGACCAACGCGGACAACTACCGGCGCAACCCGGCCACCAAGCGGGTGCTGCAGCCGGTGCTGGGCCAGGGCCTGTTCCTGGCCGAGGGCGAGGCCTGGCGCCACCAGCGCCGCACCATCGCGCCTGCGCTGGCGCCGCGCACCATGCCCATCCTGGCGCACCACGTGGTGGCGGCCACCGCCGCCAAGGAGGCCGAGCTGGCCACGCTCACGCACCGGCCGGTGGAGCTGCTGGGGCACCTGCAGCATTTGGCGCTGGCGATCGCCGGGCAGTCCATGTTCTCGCTGGAGATGAGCGGCTTTGCCGGCGAGCTGCGCCGGCTGCTGCAAGGCTACGGGATGCGCTACGCGCAGCCGGGCATCCTGGACCTGATGCTGCCAGAACAGGTGCCCTCGCTCACCGATCGCGGGCGCGCCGCCTTCCGCACGGAGTGGCTGGCCTTCCTGGACCGGCTGATTGCGGTGCGCAGCGGCTTCACCCCGGCCGACGGCACGCCGCGCGACCTGTTCGACCTGCTCTCCGCCGCGCGCGACCCGGAGACCGGCGTCGGCTTCGACCACGCGCAGCTGCGCGACGAGGTCTCCACCATGATCCTGGCCGGGCACGAGACGACGGCGGTTACGCTGTTCTGGTCGCTCTACCTGGCGGCGCTGTACCCGGAGCAGCAGGAAGTGCTGGCCGCCGAGGCGGCCGGGCTGGACCTGGACGAAGCGGGCGCAGCGGCGGCGCTGTCGCACATGCCACAGATCCGCGCGCACGTGGACGAGGCGCTGCGGCTGTACCCGCCCGCCTTCCTGCTGGTGCGCCAGGCGCAGCAGGCCGACAGCATCCTGGGCCACGCGGTGAGCGCGGGCACCACCATCACCATCTCGCCCTGGGTGCTGCACCGCCACCGCGCGCGCTGGCACGCGCCGGACGCGTTCGATCCCGGCCGCTTCCTGCCCGGCGCCACGCCGCCGGAGCGTTACGCCTACATGCCGTTCGGCGCCGGGCCGCGCATCTGCGTGGGCGCGCAGTTCGCGCTGACGGAGGCGACGCTGGTGCTGGCGCGGCTGATGAAGCGGTTCCGGGTGGTGCTGTCGGGCGCCGGGACGGTGGTGCCGCGCGGGGTGGTGACGACGCAGCCTGACCGGGCGGTACGGTTTGTGCTGAGCGAAGTTTAGGTAGGAAGCAAGGCCTTCTTTTCTGAAGAAAAGAAGCAAAAGACTTTCTTCCGTTGGGCGCGCACTGTTCCGCACCACCCGACAGGGGAGCAAAAGCTTTTTGGTTCTTTTTCTCGAAAAAGAACTGCTGTCTTACTTGATACGAACGTGCACCCAAGCCGGCGCGTGATCGCTGGCACCGTCCGCGCCTCGCACCTCGCGGTCCACGCCGCCATCTTCCAGCACCATAGCCGGGCTCAGCAGCATATGGTCCAGCCGCAACCCCGCGTCGCGCGACCAGTGGTCGCGGAAGTAGTCCCAGAAGGTGAACATCCGCGCGTCCGGGTTCAGCGTGCGCAGCGCGTCCGTCCAGCCCTGGTCCACCAGCCTGCGGAACGCGGCGCGGCTTTGCGGCTGCAGCAGCGCGTTGCGCTTCCAGGATCGCGAGGAATAAATGTCGGCCTCGGTCGGCACCACGTTGTAGTCGCCGGCGAGCACTACCGGCAGCCCGCTCTCGTGCAGCGTGGCGGCGTGCGCGGCCAGCCGTTCGAACCAGGCAAGCTTGTAGGCGAATTTCGGGCCGGGACACGGGTTGCCGTTGGGCAGGTACAGGCAGCCGACCAAGACGCCCTGCACTGCCGCCTCGATGTAGCGGGCCTGAGTGTCGGCCTCGTCGCCGGGCAGCGCACGGCGCGTCAGAACCGGCACGGCGCCGCGGGCCAGGATGGCCACCCCGTTCCAGCTCCGCTGGCCCTGCCACACCGCGCCGTAGCCGGCGTCGCGCAGGGCCGCTGCGGGAAACGCGTGGTCCTCAGCCTTGAGTTCCTGCAAGCAAGCGACGTCCGGGCGTGCCGCTTCCAACCAGGCGAGCAGGTTGGGTAGGCGCTTGTTGATGCCGTTAATGTTGAAGGTTGCAATTTTCACAAGGACGCAAGCAGTTCTGTTTCGAAAAAAAGAACCAAAAAACTTTTATCCCTTGAGGCGTGCTGTCGACACAGACGAGCCCAAACTGACAAAAGTTTTTTGCTTCTTTTTTTCAAAAAAGAAGGCCTTCCTTCCTACGCCGCCTCGTTCAACGCGTATTTCCTGCAATGCTGCAAATAAGCCGCCTCATGCAACGAGACCAGCTCCACTACGCTGTTCCACAACCACCCTGGTGCGTCCAGGGAGCGCGCGTGGCTCGCCTGCAGCGTCTTCAGCCAGCGGTCCCCCTCGGCCACGCTCATCTGTCGCGCGTGCGCGTGGCCCACAACGCCCGCGAGGTAGTGCGCCATCTCGGTGGCCTCTACCCGGCTCAGCACCTCGATCTCCAGTTTCAGGTCCTGCGGCAGCAGCTCGCGCACGAATACTCCGCTGGACATCAGGCGAGCCGCCCGCATGCGCTCGCCCAGGTGTGGCGAGAGGTGGCGCGCGCCGGCCACCACGCGTTCGGCGTTGTCGCGCGGCATGTCGGCGTCCGGCGCGCGGGGTGCGGCGGCGGCCACTCCCTCCTTCACGTCCATCAGGCAGTGGCGTTCCGCCTTGCCCTCGCCCACTGCCACCAGCACGGCGAAGCGCAGCCGGCCCAGCGAGCTGCATCCCTTGCGCCAGTAGGCGGCATCGAGCACGCGCACCGGGTCGCTGTCCGCGCGGCCGCGCAGCGAGGTGGCTAGCCATGCCAGCTCGGGGGTGGCGAACAGCGTGGTGATGGCGGCGCGCTCCTCCTTCTTCAGCGGCCAGAAGCGGCGGCCGAGCGGGATGGTCGGGTCGGTGCCTTCGATGCGCTCGTCGGCCAGGTGCTTCCAGGAGCGGCCGGCGGCCTCGCGCATCAGCCGGCGTACCATCTTCGGCATGCTGGCCTGCGGGGGGTTGCCCGGGGCGAAGGCGGTCTCGTAGCCGGCCGTCATGTGCTCGAGGATGTGCGCGGTGGTCACCCCGGGTAGGTCCGAGCCACGCGCGGCCATGGCCAGCGAGAGGGCGAGGCGGATCAGGTCATGCGCCGGGTTGCCGATCACGGTCTGGTCCAGGTCGCGTATCTGCACGGCCAGGTCGCCGTCCGCCCCGCCGACAGGGCCCAAATTGCCCACGTGGCAGTCGCCGCAGATCCATACCGCAGGTCCCTGCGGTATCGTCAGCGTGCTGGCTTCCAGCCACTCGTAAAACTTCGCCGTGCTGCCGCGCACATAGGCGTGCGCGCTGGCGGCCATCTTGCTGTGGCGCTCGGCGGTCAGCGCGTCCATGCGGGCGGCGGGGCTGGTGGGCTTCGGGTTGCTCATGGCACCACCAACGCGGCTTGGCCCGGCAGTTGCGCGCGGCCTGAAGCGGCGGTGTAGGCTGGCGCCATGCCGACACGCCAGATCCGCCTGCACGCGTTCGAGATGGCCTGCGTGGGCCACGTCCAGCAGGGCCTGTGGCGCCACCCCCGCGACCGGGCGGTCGACTACACGCGGCTGGAGCACTGGGTGGGGCTGGCCCGCACGCTGGAGCGCGGCCTGTTCGACGGGCTGTTTCTGGCCGACGTGCTGGGCGTGTACGACGTGTACGGAGGCACGGCGGACGCCGCCATCCGCGCCGGCGTGCAGGTGCCCAACCTGGACCCCCTGCTGCTGATCCCGGCCATGGCGCACGCGACGCGGGATCTGGGCTTCGCCGTCACCGCCAACACGGCCGCCAGCCACCCCTTCGTGTTCGCGCGGCAGATGAGCACGCTGGACCACCTGACCGGCGGGCGGATCGGCTGGAACGTGGTGACCGGCTACCTGGACTCCGCCGCCCGCGCGCTGGGCCTGGCGGGCCAGGCCGAACACGACAGCCGCTACGACGCGGCCGACACGGTGATGGCGGCGCTGGGCAGGCTGTGGCGGGAGAGCTGGGAGGACGGCGCCGTGCTGGCCGACCGGGCCGGTGGCACGTACGCGGACCCGGCGCGCGTGCGCGGGGTGGCCAGCGAGGGCCAGGGCTGGCGCAGCGACGCCATCCACCTCTGCGCACCCTCGCCGCAACGCGGTCCGGTGATCTACCAGGCCGGCGCCTCCGCCCGCGGGCTGCGCTTCGCCGCCCGCCACGCCGAGTGCGTGTTCGTCAACGCCACCACGGCGGCGCAGGTGGCACGTTTGGTGGCCGAGCTGCGCGAGGCTGCGGCGGCGAACGGCCGGCGCGTGCAGGTGTTCGCCGGCCTGACGGTGGTAGTGGGCCGCACCGCGGACGAGGCAGCCGACAAGTGTGCGGAGTACGAGCGCTACGCGGATGCCGAAGCGGCGATGGTGCAGTCCGCCGGATCCATGGGCGTGGACTTTGCCGACCTGGCGGAGGACGAGCCGATCCGGATGGGCGGCACCCAGGCCGTGATGTCCAACCTGGCGGCGCTCACGTCGGGGCCGGTGGTGACGAAGGCGGGGTTCCGGGCGCGGCTGCGACTGGGCGGGCGGCAGGCGCCGGTCGTGGGCTCGCCCGTGCAGGTCGCCGACGTGTTGCAGGACTGGGCGGCGCAGGCGGATGTGGACGGGTTCGTGCTGGCGCGCACGGTGACGCCGGAGTGCTTCGTGGATTTCGTGGACCTGATGGTGCCGGAGTTGCAGCGGCGGAGGTGTTACAAGATGGCTTATGCCGAGGGGACTTTGCGGGACAAGCTAGAGGCGGTTCCTCAACGGTAGGTATAGTCAAGGCAAGAAGTTCTTTTTCGAGAAAAAGAACCAAAAAGCTTTTACTCCTTCTATAGAGTTCAATCGGACAGGCTCGCGCCTATCTTAAGTTGTTGCGTTCAAAGGATGTCCGTTTCCTAGAGGGTCAACATGCGGTCTCATCCTGTTTCGATCGTTGCCGCGCAGGCTCCGCCGCGCAAGACGGCCAGCAACTACCCCGAGCCGTTTGCCTCGCGCATGGGAGGACGGACCAAGCGCGCGCTTGGAGACCTGTTCGGTCTCAAGGCGTTCGGCGTCAACCTGACCCGCCTTTCGCCGGGTGCCGTGTCGGCCCTGCACCACCGCCATTCGCGCCAGGACGAGTTCGTCTACGTGGTCGAAGGCGAACTGACCCTCCTCGCCGGGTCGGACGCAACGGTGCTGGGCCCAGGGATGGCCGCAGGCTTTCCCGCCAACGGCGATGCACATCATCTGGAGAATCGCACCTTGCAGGATTGCGTCTACCTGGAGATCGGTGACCGGGCCGCAGGTGACGAGGTCAGCTACCCGGACGACGACATGCAGGCCGTGATGGGAACCGACGGCAAATGGTCTTACACGCGCAAGGACGGAGTGCCCTACTGACGATCTACCGGTATAGTTCCGCCCGGTGCGGGTGCGCGCTCGTCCGGGTGAACTGTCATGAACGTGGACGTTCGAGCTCCGCGCAGAGGTCGAACAGCCGCTTGGCTAAGTGTCACAAGTCTTCGCCAAGCTCCGGCAGCTTGTTATCTGCTTCCTTGTTGAACGGGCAACGATCGCCTGCCTCCTAAGTCTCCTGTAACGCGCTCTTCAGCAGGCTGCATCCGGAGATCCGCCAGGTGCCGTCTGACTCGTGTTCCAGGTCGTACACCGCCGTCACCAGGGCGCCGTCCGGGCCCACGACCTCGACCTTCTGCGTGACGGCGCCGTCCTCGGCGGTCAGGTCCTGGAAGTGGAAGGAGCGCGGGCGGTAGACCTGCGGGTAGGCCTGGCGGACGGCGTCGAGGAAATGGGCGCTGTCGCCGAACTTCTGCCGGATGCCGGGAGAGGCGAGCGCGAAGGCGGCGGTGGCGTCGTCGTGGCGGAAGGCGTCGATCTGGGCGGTGATGACGCGGGCGATCTCGGCTCCGTCGGCTTGGGGCAGCCCGGCCGCGTGCGCCGTCGCACAGACGGCGAGAAGCATCGGCACGGCCATCATCGCTTTGCGCATCGCCAGGCTCCCAACGCTGCTGCCCGGCACCGACTCTGCACGTGCCCGCGCGGCGGTGCCAGCCCGTTTTGCGCCTAGACTGCCGCCATGCATCCCGAGTCCTCCCACACGCGCGCGCTCTGGCTGATGGGGGCGTTCGGCTTCCTCAGCGGGCTGCCGCTGTCGCTGACCGCGTTCACACTGCAGTTGTGGTTCACCACCTTCGGCCTGTCGGTGCACGCCATCGGGCTCACCGCCTGGCTGGGGCTGCCCTACACGCTGAAGTTTCTGTGGTCCGGCTTCTTCGACCGCATGCCGCCCGGCGTGCTGGCCGGGCTCGGGCGTAGGCGGGGCTGGCTGGTGGTGGTGCAGCCGCTGCTGGCGGCTGCGGCGGCCGGCATGGCGCTGAGCGATCCGGAGCACGCGCCGGCGTTCACCGTGGTGGCCGGGCTGGCGCTGGCGTTCTTCTCCGCCAGCCAGGACATCCTGATCGACGCCTGGCGGATCGAGACGTTCCCCGAGCAGCTGCAGGGCACCGCGCTGGCCACCTACGTTTGGGGCTACAGGGGGGCGATGCTGACATCGACCTCCGGCGCGCTGTGGCTGGCGGCGCTTGTGGGCTGGAGGCCGGCGCTGCTGGGACTGGCCGGGCTGCTGGCGGCTGGGTTGGCCGTCACGCTGCTGGCGCCGGTGGCGGCCGCAATACCTCGCCTGGCCCGCCTGCCCGGCTGGCGCGCCGGCGTGGAGGCGGCGTTCCTAGCCCCGCTGCGCGACTTCCTGGCACGCCCGGGGGCCGCCACCGTGCTGGCGTTCGTGATCCTGTTCAGGCTGGGCAAGGTGTTCGCCGACGGGCAGGCGGCGGCGTTCTACCGTTACGCGGTGGGGTTCACGCCCGCGGTCATCGGCAGCGCAAACCTTTACGGCTGGGCCGGCACGCTGGCCGGCGCGGCCGCGGGCGCCTGGCTGGTGCTGCGCCTGGGCACGCTGCGGGCGCTGCTGCTGACCGGCGTGCTGCAGGCGCTCTCGCTGGGGCTTTACCTGGTTCTGCTCGCCACCGGCCCCAGCGAGGCGGCGCTGACCGGCAAGATGCTGCTGGAGAACGCGGCGGGTGCTGCAGCCGACATGGCGTTCCTGACCTACGTCTCCGCCCTGTGCTCGGCGGCCTACACCGCCACGCAGTATGCGCTGCTGTCCTCGCTGGCCGCGCTCGCTTTCCACACGCTCGGCGGGCTGTCCGGCTACCTGGCCGAGGCGCTCGGCTACCGGCTGTTCTTCGCTGCCGCCATGCTGGCCAGCACGCCCGCGCTGGGGCTGCTGTTGCGGATGCGCCGCACTCGGCCACCCGGTGGCGACGCAAGGCGGGCGGCGGCTCCGGAGCACTCGGCCGAGCCTGCTTCGGACGCTCAATGACAGCGGTTTCGTCCCGGTCCGCCTGGCCAGCTCACGTTTTTGCGATAGTGGAAAGATAACGCTAACGAGACTGCAACACCCGTCGATGCCGCTAGACAAGGCGGAACATACGGTGATCGATGGTTGCCTTCGGACAGACATGTGGCTGATCTGCCGCGTTCCTGTCACACAGACGCACTACTGTGGCCAGCACAGATTTTTCATTACGATCACGAATAGCAACACGGTTGTAGTCATTACTAGACATTCGCGTCTTTACGGCCTTTTTACCTGCTGCACCGCGACGCGGTTACACGCCAGCAAACTTTTTGCTTGCCAAGTTCACCACCTGTAGTCTCAATGCACTCACCACATCACAGACCTGCGAACCGGACAGAGCGCCGGGAACCTTGGTCTGGAGCACGGAGACGTCATGCGCGCCCAAGGCCTCCGCCTGTCCACCGCCTTCCTGTTGAGCCTGCCGGTGATGGCCATCGGCCTGGCCCCAGCGCGGGCGGACCAGGCCGTACGAGTGCACGATGCGGCCGAGGCCTACACCGAAAGCGGCCAGGCGAGCTGGTACGGACCGCGCCACGAGGGCCTGCGGACCACCAGCGGCGAGCGCTTCGACAGCAGCAAGATGACCGCCGCCCATGCCAGCCTGCCGCTTGGCGCCTACGTCCGGGTGACCGACACCAGCAGCGGCCGTTCCATCGTGGTGCGGGTCAACGACCGCGAGCCACCGCACGGCGTGCGTTGCATCGACCTCTCGCGCGCCGCCGCGCTGAAGCTGGGCATGGCTGCGCGCGGCGTGGCGGACGTGACGCTGGCGCAGGTGAGCGCCGACGAGGCCGACCAGGAGTTGGCCGAGGCGCCCGACGGCGTGCAGCCCGTGGAAGGCTCAGTGAGCCGCGCTACTGCGCCACATGGTCGGCGACATACGCACCGCGCGCACCGATAGGCTTCTCGCGGCCGGACGTGCTGTCGCGCGCCGTCTGCAACTCCAGCTCGGCATTCAGCTCGGCGCCCACCAGCACCGCCAGGGCACTCACGTAAAACCACATCATCACGCCCACCACGGCGCCTAACGGGCCGTAGGTGCTGTCGTAGCTTGCCAGGTGCTGAACGTAGTAGCTGAACAGCGCGCTGACGATCAGCCACAGCACAGTGGCCACCAGCGACCCGGGCGTGACCCAGTGCCAGGACGGCGCCCGGCGTGACGGGCCGAAGCGGTAGAGCAGCGAGAGGGCGAGCAGAACGAACACCACCATGGCTCCCAGGCTGGCAAGCCGTGCCACGGTGGCCCCGTAAGTGGAGATGCCGAAGAAGCCGATGAACGCCGGCAGCAGCACCAGCAGCGCTAGGCCGATCACCGCGGCCAATATCCCCCCCAGGGTCATGCCCAAGGCGGTGAACTGGAAGCGCAGGAAGCTCCTCTGCTCGCGCTCCTCGTAGGCCAGGTTCAGGGCGCCCAGGATGGATTTGGTGCCGGTCGAGGCGGACCACAGCGCGATCATGATGCTGATCAGCAGGCTGAAGGTAAGTGTGCCGGCAGGCTTGCTGACCAGCAGCTGAACGCGGTCGGCAATTAGGTGGAAGGCGCTGGGCGGCAGCAGGTCTCGCAGCACCTCCATCTGCGGCCCTACTGTGGCCGGATCGAACGCCAGGCCGTAGATGGAGACCAGCATGGAGATGGCCGGGAACAGCGCCAGCGTGGCGTAGAACGCGCATCCGGCCGCACACAAAGAGATGCGGTCGGTGATCACCTCGCGGGCGGTGCGCGCGATCACCCGCCGCCATCCGGCCCAGGGGATGTCCGACGGACGGTAAGCCAGGCGGCCGAGGCGGTGCGATTCGGGGTTGGCCGCGATGGCCGCCACGTTGATCACGTCGCCCCGCGCGCGCAGCACCGGGCCGGGCGGGGCCTCCGGCTCCATACGAGGTTCTTCCATGATGGTGACGCAACGTGGCAGGCGCGTGCGTGGTTGCGGCGACGCGGCGGGTTTGCCTAGAAGGCAGCAGAGGCGGCCTCTCCTTGAAAAGGAAGAAGAAAGGCCGACTGTGTCAGCGCGCGTCTGTTCACCCGACCTGACAGGGGGCAAGAGTGTTCGGCTCCTTATCCAAAAAGAACGGCCCTCTTCCACTCCGCAGGACTCGCATGACCCCCAAGATCGACCGTTTCCTGCTCGACGAGAAACCCGCCACGCCTTGCCTGGTGCTGGACTTGGACCGCGTGGAAGCGAACTTCACCGCCATGCGCCGCGCTTTTCCTGACGCGCACATCTACTACGCCATCAAGGCCAACCCGGCCGCCCCCGTGCTGCGTCGCCTGGTGGCACTGGGAAGCTGCTTCGACGCGGCGAGCTGGGAGGAGATCAGCCTGTGCCTGGCCGCCGGCGCGCCGCCGGAGCGGATATCGTTCGGCAACACTATCAAGAAGGCCAGTGCCATACGTCAGGCGGTGCAGGCCGGCATCGGCCTGTTCGTGTTCGACAGCGAGGCGGAACTGGAGAAGCTGGCCACCCATGCACCCGGCGCCCGGGTATTCTGCCGCCTGGCGGTGGGTAGCGCGGGATCGGTGTTCCCGCTGACACGCAAGTTCGGCACCGGCATGGACGTTGCGGCCTCGCTGATGGTGCGTGCGCGCGAGCTGGGCCTGGTCCCCTACGGTCTGTCCTTCCACGTCGGCAGCCAGCAGGTGCTTCCTGAGGCTCACGAGGCGGCAATCGGCCAAGTGGCGATGCTGTTTGACGAGCTCAGCCGGGAGGGCATCCAGCTGAGCATGATCAACCTGGGCGGTGGCTTTCCCACCCGCTACGGCGAGGAGATCCCGGAAATCGCCGAGTTCGCCGAGGGCATCGAGCGTGCGCTGAGCTTCCACTTCGGCCCTTCGCGGCCGCAGGTGCTTCTTGAGCCAGGCCGCTACATGGTAGGAGATGCCGGGCTGGTCAGCACCGAGGTGGTTCTTGTCAGCCAGCGGTCGCGCAGTGATGAGACAAGGTGGGTCTACCTCGACATCGGCAAGTTCGGAGGCCTGGCGGAGACCGAAGGCGAGGCTATGCGCTACGTGCTGCGGACGCCTTATGATGGTTCTGCGGATGGTCCGGCGGTGATCGCCGGACCTACCTGCGACAGCGCCGACATCTTGTACGAGAAACAACCCTACAGACTGCCGCTAGCGTTGCGGGAGGGGGACAGGGTCGAAATCCTGGCCACGGGAGCCTACGTCACGACTTACGCCTCGACCGGGTTCAACGGGTTCGCGCCGCTTGCGGAACACTACGTCTGACGTGAGTAACCCTTAGTCCGTCTTCGAAGTCCGCGCGACATCGCGTTGCACTCAGCACTTGCTTGGTGCCGACCTTAGGGGCTCCTACGCCAATCCCAGATCAGCAGGGCGGTAGGGATGATCATGAAAGCGAAGAATATCCAATCAAACGTTTGATGCACGTTGATGTCCTTCCCTTCCAGCGCGTGACTACAATACGATTGTCATAACATCAAAGTTGCGGGTTGATGTTCACGTCCGGTTCAATGCGCGGGAGACCAAGCATGGGACCATTTGGCTAATGGCCGGCTGATCTCGCGTGCTGGCTCTCTCACGCGACCGCCAGCGCCACTGCCAC
The DNA here is from genome assembly GCA_964242595.1 of uncultured Acetobacteraceae bacterium. Taxonomy (GTDB): domain Bacteria; phylum Pseudomonadota; class Alphaproteobacteria; order Acetobacterales; family Acetobacteraceae; genus BOG-908. The sequence continues at coordinate 32,192 of CAXTBC010000029.1, forward strand.
GCCCAACAACGCGCCTGCCATGCAGTCCGACAGGAAGTGGAAGTCGCTTCCAAGCAGCCCCACCATCACCAGCACCGGCAGTGCGGCCCAGAGCAGCCGGGCGCGGGGCAACGCGCGCCATAGCACGGCGCATGGCGCGCTGATCACCGTGGTGTGGCCGGAGGGGAAGGACGCCCAGCCAGGGCCGCCGTGGAAGGGGTGGAACCCGAACACGTGGTTGGCGATCCAGGACGGGTTGTTGCTCACCCAGGTTTCCGGCCAGGTCCGGCCTAAAGCGAACTTCAGCACGTCCTTTGCGGCGCTGGCCGCGAGGGTGGCAAGGCAGACGGCCAGCAGCACGCGGCCTGCTCGTCCGGGCCGCCAGCCAGCAAGCCAGGCGATCCCAGCGCCGGCCAAGCCGACCACGGCGGCCGGATCCGGCACGTCGGCAATCCACGTGAGCCGCACGCACCAAGTGGGGCGGTGCAGCGTGTGGACGAGCGTTGCCAGCGGACGGTCCAGCAGCAGCATCGAGAGCAGCACGCAGGCCAGGCCGATGCCAGTTGAAGCCAGGGCGGTGCGGTGGGACAGAGACGTTGGCGAAGCTGCTTCCACGGCAAATTCCTTACGTCGCCAGCCGCTGGCGCGGACTGGACAGGCTGTCGTTCTGTCTGCGATGTTAAGTGACTATCGTCGCAAGGTGCAGCCGTGAAATCATCGTGGTTGGCCGCGTGCCTGGCAGGTGTGCTCGTTGCCTCGGCACACGCGCCCGCGCAGACGCAGCAATACGACAGCGGCGGCACGCCGCTTGGCTGGCGGATCCTCGATTCCGGATTTCGCGCCACCAAACACGGCCACTTCAGTGAGGCAATCGCGTTGGCCAGCAAGGTTTTGGCCGAAGCGCCCAACTTCGCGGAAGGCTACGTGGTTCGCGCCAACTTCTACATGGAGGCCGGGCGCTACGACGAGGCACTGGCCGATATCGACCGGGCCACAGCGATCCACCCCGACACCGCCTTCCTGGTGCTCATGCGGGCCGAGGTTGCGGTGCGGCGACGCCAGGCGGACCTGGCGCTTGCCGAGTTGAACCGTGCCAACACGCTGCCGGACGAGACGGTCTGGAAACGGCGCTACAAGGTGTTCGGGTTGTATACCGGCTCGGAGCTCTACGCCCTGCAGAGCATCGCCCTGGAGCTGAAACGCGAGAACGCCGGCGCGCTGGCCGACTTCCAGCACATGCTGACGTTCGAGACGGTGTATCCGCAGTACATCCTGAACTTCCACTGCTACAACGCCGCTGTCGCGGGCCTGGCGGAGATGGCGGCGCTGAGCTGCGATGAGGCGATCCGGGCGGAAAGCCACGACAGAGGGGCGTACGATAGCCGCGGGCTGGCGCACCTCAAGATGCACGAGTGGGCCAAGGCCATCGCGGACTACACCCAGGCCTTGGGCGAGTATGACGACCTGACGCTGTCCCTGTACGGGCGCGGCCTGGCCAGGCTGGCATCGGGCGACACGGCGGGCGGCAATGCCGACCTGGCTGCCGCCCGGCAGGGCGAGCCTGACATCGCCAACATCATGGCCCGCCTGGGCGTCAAAGCCTGACAGGCAGGGCGTCGCTCACCCGCCGGGCACTGCTCGCCGCCGCCCTGCTGCCGGCCGCGGCCGCGACGGCCGGGACCACGTGGTCGGCCACGCTGGCCGGGCGCGCCGCCGCCCTGCCCGGCCCCGGCCTGCTGCACAGCTACGACGTGGCCGGCAACGACGACTTCGCGCGCTCCCAGGCCGGATGCGCCTACGTGTACGACAACGCGGTGGCCGGGCTGGCGCTGCTGGCGGCGGGCGACGCGCCGGCCGCGCGCAAGCTGGGCGACGCGTTGGTATACGCCCAGGCGCACGACCGGTTCTGGCGTGACGGGCGGCTACGCAACGCCTACCGGGCCGGGCCGGCGCCAAGCCAGGGCACCGCTCCGCTGCCGGGCTGGTGGGATGCCGCGTCCGGCCGCTGGGTGGAAGACGGCTACCAGGTCGGCACCGCCACCGGCAACATGGCCTGGGCGATGCTGCTGTGGATCGGGCTGGGGCCGGAGTACCGCGCCGCCGCCGAGCGCGCTGCGGACTGGGTAGAGCGGTCCGTCCGCGCGCCGCGCGGCTACGCCGGCGGGTTTCTCGGCTTCGAGCCGATGCCGCAGCGCCTCACCTGGGTCAGCACCGAGCACAACATCGACCTGGCCGCCGCCTTCGCCGCGCTGGGCCGCCAGGAAGCGGCCGCGCACGCACGCGACCTCGTGGCCAGCCTGTGGCAACCGGCGGAAGGCCGCTTCGCCACCGGGCTTACCCCGGACGGCAGCGTGAACCAGCACTCCGCGGTGGATGCCAATGTGTGGCCGCTGCTGGCCACCGGTCCCCGACCAGAGTGGGCGCACGCGCTGGATTGGGTGCTGGCGCGCCACGGCCTGCCTGCGGACGGGTCGCCGGCGCAGATGGACGGCGTGGATTTCAACACGGACCGCGACGGCATCTGGCTGGAAGGCACCGCAATCACCGCGTTGGCGTTACGCCGCGCCGGACGTTCCAACACGAGGCTGATGACGACGCTGCGCGCGCAGACGTCATCTGGTGGGCTAGTGTACGCATGCACGACGCCGCGCCTGACCACAGGGCTTTCGACGGGGTTGGACGCTCGGGCACCGGATTTCTTCTATTACCGAAGGCCGCATCTGGCGCCTACGGCATGGGCGGTGCTGGCGGCTTTGGGGGTTGATCCATTTCCTCGCTAGGTAAGGAAGCCTTCTTTTCTGAAGAAAGAAGCAAATGACCTTTGTCTGCGCTGTCGCGGGTTCTTTCCACTACCCGACAGAAGACTTTGTCTCACTCTAGAACTCAATGGAAATCGTACGCTCAGGCATTCAGCAAAAACAGAAACTTGAAAGTGACAGTCAAATGGCTGGCCAGTATTCGGGGGCGGGAGACAGGCGTCCGTCATCAGGATGAATGTCGAGCGTCGGATGACCTCGGTCGTTGTCCGAAGAACCCGATGTGCTTCAATGGGAAGTCTCAGCCGACGCCGTGCGTCGGTACGGTGGTGTTTGCCACAGCGGAATGTGGCGAGGACTTGGTTACCGGGTCAACCACTCCCGAAGGTGCGTGCACGGCGCACAAAGGCATGTCCCGTCAAGTCCGTGTCGAACTTGCTAAACAACTCCGCTGATCCCCTCTATCGTAGCTCTTGGCAAACAGTGATAGCCATGGCCTAAGGTGTGGATATTGAACAACGTCACAAGCTCTGCCTTTCTGCGCCGCAGGCTCGACCGAGAGGGCGAGCGGCACAGCTCCTCTCAGGAAAACATCTGAGCCCATGTATCAAGAGTTCAAAACGAACGGGGGTCCGGGGCCTCGAGGCCCCAGCGGGGTTTGGGGCAGAGCCCCATGCTTTCCCACGTGTCAAAACTTACAAGCGTCAGTAGTAGCCTAGCGGCGCCCGGAAGACTGCGACTACAAAGCCGCCAAAATCAAAACGAGTCCCGCAGCGTGAGCCCCGCCGTCAGGGGCCGGTTGCGGAACGCCGCCTTCAACTGCGTAGGCACGTGGTCTGCGAACGTCGCCTCCAGGGCATTGTTGATGCCCTGGTTATCGAAGGCGTTGTTGACGAACGCGACGACTTCCGCCGTGCCGAAATGCATGCCCGCCCGCAGGTTGACCAGGTTGAAGTTGCCGAACTTCGCGCCGGTGTCGGCAAAGTCGGTTGATTCCTCGCCGACGTAGTTCTCGTCGATCCTTAAATAGGCGGGGTGCTGCAACGCACTGAAGTTGAGCTGGCTGTAGGCGGAGATGGTGAACTGCGGGGCGGCCGGCAGCCTGTCGCCGGTAAATGCGCCCACCTTGCCGCTGGCGCGCACCAGGGCGGGATCGCTGGTGGCGAGTTCCGCGCGGTTTAGCGATACCGCGGAGCCGACATCGAGCCAGCGGAGCGGCGAGGCGGCGATCTCGGATTCAAGGCCGTAGGAATGCGCATTGCCGGCGTTCTGGATGAACAAATTGCCGGCGGGGCTCTGCGTGGGGATCTGGATGTTCGACCAGTCGATGAAATAGACATCCGTGTTGATCCGCAACCTGCCGTCCAGCAGCAGCGTCTTCTCGCCGAGCTCGTAGTTCCACAGCGTGTCCGAGGTGTAGGACGCGGGGATGCCGGGGGAGAACCCGTAGGTGAGGTTGGGACCGCCGGTGCGGAAACCGCGCGAGATCTGCGCGTAGATCGTGAGGTCCTTGGTGGCGCGGTAGTCGATCGCGAAGCGTGGGGTGATCGGGTAGTCTTTCTGGCTTCCCGGCGTCACTAGCGGGACGGTCGAGAGCGAGTCGGTAAAGGTGAGGCCGGTGGTCTTGGTGACGAACGACACTTCGGTACGGCTGGCGCGCAGTCCGAGCGTGAAGGCGAACGGTCCGGTGGTGTAGGTACCTTCTCCGAACAGCGCCTCTTCGGATTGCTGAGCGGAGGCCTGCAGGTCGCCCAAATCGCTCAGCGCAGGGCTGTCGCTGTGAAGCAGCCCGCCGAGGTAGGAGCCCACCAGCGATGAGAAGATCGTCTGCCCGGCCGTGCCGGTGATGTGCTGGTAGAAGGCGCCCAGCGTGTAGCTGAACGGGCCGTCGCCCTCGGACGACAGGCGCACCTCCTGCGTGAAGGTGTCGGACTGGCTGAAATCCTGGCCGGGGTCCGGCAGGTTGAAGTCGCGTGATGGCGCGCCAAACAAGCCGAGTACCAGGTTCTGGTAACCGGAGAAATCCAGGAACCCGGCCGATTGCCGTCGCGCGTAGGTGGTGGAGTCGAGCAGGCGAACATTGCCGAAATCGTAGCTGGCATCGATATTGTAGGCCAGGTAGCGGGCGTCCTGGCCGGCTTCGCTCAGCGTGTCCTCGTCGCGTGGCGGATCGACCTGCGGGCTGCTGCTGCCGTAGATCGAACGGCCGTCGCTCGAACCGTAGGCGTTCTCGTCGAGCAGCGTGAACAGCAGGTTCAGCGCTTCGGTTGGCTGCGCCTCCACCAGCACGCGCCCGCCATCGTTGCGCACGTCGTTCACGTCTTTCTGCCGGGTGACGATGTTGTCGATGTAGCCGCTGGCAAAGCGGTCGTAGCCGACCAGGCGGACGGCGAGCTTGTCCGTCACGAGAGGAAGGTTGGCTTCCAGGTTGAACGCGTCGTTGGCGCCGCCGTTCTCGGTGCCGCTTCCCGTCACGTCGAAAGCTGCCTGGTAGGTGTCCATGTCCGGCTTGTTGGTCAGGATGCGTATGCCGCCGCTGAGCGAGCCGGAGCCAAACAGCGTTCCCTGCGGGCCGCGCAGCACCTCCACGCGCTGGATGTCGAACAGCGGCACGTCCACCGCGCCGCCCTGCACCGCGGCGCTCTGCGCGGGTATGTCGTCCAGGTACAAGCCCACCGTGGCCTGCTGAGCGCCCTGGTTGGTGCCGGCGCCCGTGCTGACGCCACGCAGGGTGGGGTTCTCCTGGGCCACGCCCTGGTTGTTCAGGTTCAGCCCGGGTGCGATTTGCGCGATGCCGGCCAGGTCGTCCGTGCCGCGCTGCTTCAGCTCTGCCTGGCCGATCGAGGTGATGCTGATGGGAACGTTCCGCAGCCGCTCCGGCCGCCGCGTGGCCGTCACAATCACGTCCTCGATGGCAGGAGCGGCGGCAAAGGCGGCCGGGCGACCGGGCGAGGTCGGCGGGGCAGGAGCGGGCGCAGGCGGGGCCGGCTGGGCGGCTGACGGGCTGGCGGCCGCAAGAGCCGCAACGCAAGCCGCTATCCCGATATGTCGCATCTGACCGCTGCCCCTACCTACGCTCTAGCGAAACAATCACGTAGATGTCTTTTAATCCAGGCTGTGGTGGGGTTGGTTGCTTGAAGACAAGAAAGGCCTTTTTTTTCGAGAAAAAGAAGCAAAAAGCTTTTGGCTGTGCTGTCGCGGTTCATTCCTGAACTCGACTTGGCCGGTCATCTTGCTGCCACTTGCCGGAACAGCACTGCCGGCAGGCCGCCGCCCATCACACCGTGCATCGGTGCGCCGTCGTCGTTGCCGAACCAGACACCTATCACGTGACCGTCCACGCCGCCGATGAACCAAGCGTCGCGGTTGTCCTGCGTGGTGCCGGTCTTGCCGGCCACGCTGCGGCCGGGGATGGCGGCGGCGCGGCCGGTGCCCTCACGCACCACGGCGCCCATCATGCGCTGCATCATCGCGGCCAGCTCGGGGGCGACCACCTGCGGCGGCTCGGGTTGCGGCACCGCCTCGCGCACGTGGTCCACCTTGGCGGCCTCGATGCCGTGCGGCGTCACCAGGCGGCCGCCGTTGAAGAAGGTGGCGTAGGCGGCGGTCATCTCCAGCAGGCCCACCTCTCCGGTGCCCAGCGCCAAAGCCGGCACGTCCGGCAGGTGGTCCGCGATGCCCAGGCGGTGCGCCACGTCGGCCACCGCCTGCGGGCCACCAGCGCCCTGCATGAGGCGGACCGACGCGGTGTTGAGGCTCTGCGCGAAGGCCTGCTCCAGCGTCACCTCGCCGCGCCAGCCGGGCTCGAAATCCTGCGGACTCCAGGTGCCGATGCGCAGCGGCGCGTCGAGCACCGTGTCGTCGGGATGCTGGCCGTGCTCGAGCGCCGCTAGCCAAACAAAGGCCTTGAACGACGAGCCGGGCTGGCGTCGGGCCAGGGTGGCGCGGTTGTAGGCGCCGGCGGCGTAGCTGCGGCCGCCGACCATGGCGCGCACCGCGCCGGTGGCGGCGTCCAGCACCACGACCGCGCCCTGCGTGGCGCCGGCACGGCGGCCGGGACCGTCCAGCAGCGCGGCCAGGCGGGCCTCGGCGGTGGACTCCAGGCGGCTGTCCAACGTGCCGCACAACACGGCGTCCGCCCCCGCGGGCACCAGCGCCTGGCTCTGTGCGGCCGCCCAGTCGGCGAACCAGCCGCCGCCTGGGGCATGGGTGGCGAAACGCATCTGGGCGCCGGCCTGGGTGGCCTGTTCGGCGGTAATCGCGCCGTTGGCCACCATGGCGGCCAGCACCTCCCGTCCCCGGGCGGCGGCGGCGTGCGCGTCGGTGCGCGGGTTGAAGCGCGAGGGCGCGCGCGGCAGGCCGGCAATCACCGCCGCCTGCCAGAGCTGCAGGTGGCGGGCGGAGACGCCGAAATAGACGTGCGCGGCCGCGTCCACGCCCCAGGCGCCGGAGCCCAAATAGACGCGGTTGAGCCAGATCTCGAGGATTTCCGTCTTGGTAAAGTGCCGCTCGAGCCACAGCGTCAGCAGCACTTCCTGCACCTTGCGGCGGACGGTGCGGGCGTTCGAGAGGAAGAGCGTTTTGGCAACCTGCTGGGTGATGGTGGAGCCGCCCTGCACCAGCCGCCCGGCGCGCAGGTTCACCGTCAGCGCGCGCAGCATGCCCCACCAGTCCAGCCCGCCATGCGCCCAGAACCGGCGGTCCTCCACCGAGACGGCGGCTTGCGGCAGGTAACGCGGCAGGTCGGGCAGGCGCAGCGCCTCGCCGACCACGTCGCCGTAGGTGGCGATGGTGGCGCCGGCACGGTCCTGCAGCACCAGGCTGGGGCGGCGCACGGCGTCCAGCGCGTCCTGCGGCTGCGGCAGATCGCGCGCGAACCAAAGCACGCCGACGCCGGCCAGCAGCGTCAGCCACACCGTGGTGATCACCGCCAGGCGGAGCAGACGCCACGGAACGCGGCGCCGGGCGGGCCGGCGCACGGCGGCAGCGGGCGCGGCCTGGATCAGGGCGGGCGTGCGGTACATGCGGCTGCAGTCCTACAGGCAGCCATGCCTGTGCCGCCACTGGATGGAGAGGCGGGGACAGCATTTCTACCCGGCGCGGCAAAAACGTTTTGTCACCCAGCTTGCGCCGGGGCAGGGTGCGCTGCGGGCCCGCCTGGCGAAATGGTAGACGCAGCAGACTTAAAATCTGCAGCCTTCGGGTGTACCGGTTCGAGTCCGGTGGCGGGCACCAGGAAGCAAGATCAACGTGCTCGGTGTGCCTGTCCAAACCCGGCCTAGCGAGTCAGCTGACGTGTTCCGAGCACAGGAGGGGATCGGGGCTCCTGCGCTATCGGTCCGCGCAAATACCTATCCGTTGGAGCGATGACAACCAGAGCGGGAAGCGCGCGTCAGATGGCTGCCAGGGCGGGTTGGAAGGCACTCTTAGCCCATCAACCAGCGGCCTGTTTTGCGTGTGGCGAGCGCCAGAGACCGCATCAGCCGGCCGCGTGGCTTGACTTGGCCGATCCTTGTGCTCTGAGAGAGCGAGAACAAATCGTCTAGCGTCGATATTGCAAATTCGTCAGAGCCGGAGATCGTGATGAAACGCCTCTTGTGTGTCGCCGCCGCCATGCTGCTGCCAGTCACCGCCCTGGCAACGGAAGCCGAGGAGCTTGCGACATACACCTACACCGGGACGGTCACCGCAGTGCAGCAACCGGGGTCGGACAACGTGCAGGTCGGCCAACAGGTGCAGATCACGCTGACGGTGAACCATGCGGACAACCTGACCAAGGTGAACACCGCCCGTACCGACGCAACCCACCAAGGCGGCTTCGGCTACCACGAATACCCGCTGTTCCTCGACGGTACGATCCTGGGACACTCCATCGCGAACGGCTTTTCCGACCTGTTGGAGATCCAGCGGAACTACAATGGGCAGTACGGGTACCTGATCTCCGAGGGCGTCCCGATGGGTGACAGTTTCCACATGGATTTCACGACGACGAAGCCTGGCGTCGTGAAAGGGTTTGCGGTTCCCCAGGCTATCACGCCGTCCGAATTTCAATCAGTGACGTTCTCGTACTCGAACCCGGCAGAGTCGTTTTCCGGAACGATCAACCAGCAGTAGGTATTCTGCAACTATCGCTTGCCGACGTGACTGCATCGAGGCTGAGGCGATGGACCAGGCAAGCCGACCTCTCGCTGCTCAGGCATGTCGGGCGTGGGTTTGGATTGCCCTTGGGCCCGTGTGCAGGGCCAGACCGACGCCTTGCGCTGTCATCGTGCGCTACGGCAGGTCACATGCCAGGCCGGAGCGGCTCGCACTCGGCAAAGTCCTCGGTAAAGGAACGGCACAGGGCAACTGCAATTTCGGTGTGGGCCATGAGCACCGAAGCGTAGAGAATGCGCGTCAGCTGCCGCCGCGACGGTCGAAGGCACTTTGTGAGCCTGGCCACAGCAGCCTTGCCGCCGTGGCGAAAGGCCAGCGCTAGCTTGCCGGCACGAGCCCGAACAGGCCTCCGCAGTGCCGCAGATGTTCGTTGCCTTCCGCTTGCGGACACGGCTTGCTGTCGGGCACTACAGCGCTCGCCAGGTGCATGCCCCGATGTCGAAGATATTTTACATGCTGGCCGCCCTGGCCAATACCGGCCTGTCGGTGTTCGGCGTGCGCAGCGTGCACGAGCAGCCAGCCTACACGGTGGTGCAGACGCTGACACCGGCCGTGCAGCTGCGCACCTACGGCCCGCGCACGACGGTACAGACGGACATCGTGGGCGGCGACCAGGGTCAGGCGTTCGGCAAGCTGTTCCGCTACATCACAGGCGCCAACGCCGGCGCCCACCTCGTGGCCATGACGGTGCCAGTGGAGCAGGCCAGTCCTACGCTGATCCCGATGACGGTCCCGGTGGAAACGAGCGCGGGCGCCCAGGTGATGCGCTTCTTCTTGCCGCACGCGGTGGTGGCCGCCGGCGTACCGAAGCCGACTGAGGCAGGCGTACGCGTGGTAGTGCTGCCGGCCGTGACGCTGGGTGTGATCCGCTACTCCGGCACCGCAACCGAGGCGGCGCGCGACGCCGAGCTGGCGACCTTGCGCGCGGCGTTGGCCCGGGCGGGGCGGGGCACGGAAGGTAGCCCGCTCTACTTCTCCTACGACCCGCCTTTCAGCGTGCCCTTCCTACGTCGCAACGAGGTGGCCCTGGCGATGCAGGATGGTCCCGCGGCTCAGCTGGGCGAAACGCCCGGTCAGGCAGACAGCCACCACGGCGAGCCCGGCGCACAGCCCCCACCATAACCCGATGGCGCCCAACCTGGCCTGGAACGCCAGCAGCCAGCCGGCCCAGAAGCCGACCCCCCAGTAGCCGAACGTCGCCAGCAGCATCGGAACCCGCACGTCCTGCAGGCCGCGCAACGCGCCGCTGGCAACCACCTGAGTACCGTCGAACAGCTGGAAAACGCCGGCAACGCGGAGCAAGCTGGCGGCCAGGGCCCCAGTGGCTGCCGTGGCTGCGGACGGCACCAAATAGAAGCGCACGATTACATGCGGCGCCAAGCTCAGCGTGGCGGCGCTGGCGGCCATGAAACCGATGCTGAGCAGGATGGCAGCGAAGCCCGCGCGGCGCGCGCGCGCCAGGTTGGCCGACCCGTGTGCGCCGGCCACGCGCACGTTGGCCGCCTGGCTGATGGCCAGCGGCACCATGAACGTGACGCTGGCGACGCTGAGCGCGATCATGTGGGCGGCCAACACCGCCGGGCCCAGCGCGCCCGCCATCATGCCGGTCGCCAGGAACAGCCCGGCTTCCACTGCTACTGTACCGGCTACGGGCAGACCGATCACCAGCAAATCCCGCAGCACCGCGGGGCTCGGCCGGGTCAGGCGAACGAACGCGCCGAAGCGTGGGCCGTGCAGGACGGCGAGCATGGCGGAAGCCACCATGCTGAGCGTGGTCACCACGGCCCAGGCCGAGCCGGCCAGGCCCATGGCGGGCAAGCCCAGCCTGCCGCGGATGAACACCCAGGTGATTCCTGCATGAAGAACCACGCCGCCGGGCAACACCCAGATCAGCACGCGCTGCAGACCCAGAGAAGGCAGGAACTGCCGCATCATCCCGATGCCCACCACGCCGGCCGGCACCCCCCAGCGCAGCACGTGCAGGTAGGAAGCCATGCCGGCCGCAAGGTCCGCTTGCTGTCCAGTGGTGCGCCACGCCGCTTCCGGTAGGCTGAGCAGCCCGAACATAGGCACCGCCAGCAGCACGGCCAGCACCACGCCGGACCAGTACAACCCGGGCACGTCGCCGGTGTGCCCGGCACCGATGCGGTTGGCCGACAGCACACCCACCCCGCTCAGCACGCCCTGCAGCACGAGCAGCACGGTAATGAACACGTTGGTGGAGAAAGCGCCCACGGCCAGCGCCGTGTCGCCAAGGCCGCCCAGCATGACCGTGCTGATAAGCCCCATGGCGATCTCGGACAGCAAGGCAGCGGCGATGGGGGTGGAAATGGCGAGGGTCTGGCGCAGATGCAGCCCGTAGCTGCCGGCACTCGCGGGAGCGTTGGAGATTGGGAGGACGGCCTGCATGGCCGGCTTGTGTCAGCCCGCCGACCCTGCGGCAAGCTTGCGCCGGCGGCTCGTTGCTAAAGAAGGAAGGCCTTTTTTTTGAAAAAGAAGCAAAAAACTTTTGTCCCTGCACGGTCTCAGCGGCCTCGATCTATCCCGCAGTACCCGGCTGTTCAAATGCGGGACGCAAAAGTTTTTGATCCTTTTTTTTCAAAAAAGGACTGCTTGCTTTCTATGAACCAGATCAACGCGGGTCGGTATAAAAGCTCCCAAGCACCGGGCTATGGCAGAGCCCCTTTCTTGCTTTCAGCTGCACTGGGCGCACACACCCTCCATCTCCACCACGGTGCTGCCGGGCTGAAAGCCCACGCTCCGGGCAGCGCGTTCCAGCGCGTGCGCCGCCGAGTGGTCCTCGAGTTCGGTAACGCTGCCGCAGGCGCGGCAGATCAGGAACTGCGCGGAGTGGGCGTGGTCGCCGGCCTCGGTGCAGGGCACGAACGCGTTCAGGCGTTCGATCTTGTGGATAAGCCGGTTCTCCAACAGGAAATCCAGCGCGCGGTAGACCGTGGGCGGCACCGCCCCAGCACGGGTCAGCTTCAGCCTGTCGAGCAACTGGTAGGCGGTGAGCGGACGGCCAGCTTCCAATACAAGGGTGAGCACCGCCCGGCGCAGCACCGTCAACTGGGTGCTCTGCCGGTTGCAGGCCTGCGCGGCAGCCTCCAGCTGCGCGTCCAGCGCCGCTCCGCTCAATGCCGCCATGCCGAACTCCCCCTGCGCCGGGAACAACATGGGGTTGCTACCGGCAAGCCGCCACAGGGTCCAGGATCAGCGGGCGGATTGACGGCGTTTGAGCATGATACGTAATAACGTATCATCTCCACGCGCGAGGGACCGCACACTTGACTCATCGCCGTCGTCGCCTCCTCGCGGCCGCTGCTATCCTCGGCCTGCCGGGAACCCTGCGCGCGCAGCAGGCATTGCCAGCCGTGCCAGCCACCGCCGCGGGACAGCCGCCCGGCCCGCCAGCTGCGGCTTCGGGCGATGTGGAGCAGATCGTGGTGCGGGCCCGCAAGCTGAGCGACGCACGCAGCAAGCTGCAGCCCGGACTAGGGGCCACCGTCTACGAGTTCAGCCCAAAGGCGCTGGCCGACATCACCCAGGGCGCTAACGCGCCGCTGAACCAAGTGCTGCTGCAGGCGCCTGGCGTGGCCGAGGATAGCTACGGCCAAATCCACGTGCGCGGCGACCACAACGAGGTGCAATACAGGCTGGACGGCGTGGAGCTGCCCGAGGGCCTCGCGGTGTTCGGCCAGTCGCTGGAGACACGCTTCGCCCACTCCATCGGCCTGATCACCGGGTCGTTGCCGGCCCAATACGGCGTGCTGCAGGCAGCCGTGGTGGACATCGGCACGAAGACGGGGCTGACCGATCCGGGCGGCTCGGTGTCCGTGTATGGCGGGTCACGCGACTACTTCCAGCCCAGCGCCTCGTTCGGCGGGCACCGCGGCGACTGGGACCTGTTCGTGACCGGCGACGTCCTGCACAACCGCGTCGGCATCGAGAACCCGACGAGCTCGTTCAACCCCACGCACGACCTGAGCAACCAGTACCACGGCCTGGCGCACCTGACCTACACGCCGGACGACGAGACGCGGGTGAGCCTGCTCGCAGGCGTGTCGAGCGCGCAGTTCCAGATCGCCAACAACCCGAGCCAAGTGGCGGGACTGGGGCTGAACGTGGACGGCGTGAGCACCTTCGACAGCTCGAACCTGACCGAGCACCAACGCGAGATCACCGATTTCGCGATCCTCTCGCTGCAGAAGCATTACGACAACTTCGACGTGCAATCCTCGCTGTTCTCGCGCTACAGCAGCCTTTACTTCACGCCTGACCCAATAGGCGACCTGCTGTTCACCGGCATCGCGCAAACGGCGGCCAAGTCCGTCTGGTCCAGCGGCAACCAGACCGACGCCACCTGGTTCGCCAGCCAGGCGCACACGATCCGCGCCGGCTTCCAGGTCACCGGGGAGCGGTTGGTGTCGGGCACCTCGTCGAGCGTGTTTTTCCTGGACCAGGCAGGTACGCAGACCTCGCAGCTGCCGAGCACGCTGGACAGCTCGGCCGGCAAGACGGGGGGCGTGTACGGGCTATACCTGCAGGACGAGTGGAAGCTCCTGCCCAACCTGACGCTGAATTATGGTGGCCGCTTCGACCTGGTCGACGAGTTCACCCACGAGAACCAGGTCTCGCCGCGGGTCAACATCGTTTGGCAGGCCCGGCCGGACACCACGCTTCATGCCGGCTACTCGCACTACTTCACGCCGCCGCCGTTCGAGCTGATCCCGCCGCAGGTGGTCACCCAGTTCAACGGCACCACAGGGGCGAGCGCCTGCCCTGTCGGCACCCTGCCGCAATGCCGCGACGACGCAGTACGCGCCGAGCACGACAACTACTATGATGCCGGCATCGACCACGTGTTCCTGCCCGGCCTGCACGTCGGTATCGACGGCTACTTCAAGTCGGCACGCAACCTGATCGACGAGGGCCAGTTCGGCGCCCCGATCATCCTGACGGTGTTCAACTACGCAACCGGCCAGGTAGGCGGCGTCGAATTCGCCGCCAGTTACGACCACGGCCCCTGGTCTTTATACAGCAACCTCGCCATCAGCCGGGCGATCGGCAGGGACATCGACTCGGCCCAGTTCAACTTCTCGCCGAGCGAACTCGACTATATCAGCCACCATTTCATCCACCTCGACCACGATGCGCGGTTCACCGGGTCGGGCGGCATCGCCTACAGCGCATTCCGCGGCAGCGAAGTGCCGGCGCGTTTCTCGGCCGACCTGGTGACAGGCAGCGGGCTGCGCGCGAGCAACGAGATACCGAACGGCCGCGCGCTGCCCGGCTACTACGCGATCAACCTGTCCGCCTCCCAGGACTTCCGGAGGCTGTTCCTGCGCGGCGTTGAGATCAGGTTCGACGTGATCAACCTGCTCGACCGCAAATACGAGATACGCGACGGAACAGGCGTAGGTGTGGGCGCGCCGCAGTTCGGGTTGCGCAGGACGTTGCTGGCGGGGATTACGCAGCGGTTTTGAAGGCGAATTCAGCCTGAATTGTGGTATGTAGTTACCGCTTTCGTCGAATCTCGGCGCTCCCAGGCAGCTTGTATGAGTTTTCAAACGGACTCTTAGAGGCTGTTTGAAAACTCTTATCCAAAGCCCCGAGTCGCTCAATCCTTGCCGGT
>CAXTBC010000030.1:0-44884 GCA_964242595.1 uncultured Acetobacteraceae bacterium
GGGGCAGAGCCCTTGGCCTTCCTTCACAGGTCAACATTAAAGGCCGTTGGTATAATGATCTTCTTCAGGAGAGTCTGTCGCGACCGTCGCTCCTGCTTATCGGGCGCAGCCGGATCACGCCTCAGAAATGGCTCCAGCCGTCTTGCGGAAGGTTCAGCTGCTTCCCTTCGGGCGACACCACCCGCACCGACGGCGCGCCGGCGGCAAAGCTGCCGATGCGCGTCACCGCCACGCCGGCACGGCCGCACTCCGCCTGCAGCGCGGTGGCGCGCGCGTCAGGTACCGCCAGCAGCAGCTCGTAGTCGTCGCCGCCCGTCAGGCACACATCCAGCCGGCTGGCCGCCCGCGCGGCCGGCGAGAGCGGCACCGCGCCGGCCATGATCTCCACGCCCAGCCCCGAAGCGCGCGCCAGGTGGCCGGCGTCCTGCACCAGCCCGTCCGACACGTCCATGGCGGCCGCGGCGATGCCGGCGAGACACAGGCCGAGCCGCGGTTGCGGCAGGTGATACCGCTCGGCCAGCACGCCGCCCGGGTCGGGCAGCGCGCCCTGCAGCGCCAGCAGGCCCAGCGCCGCGTCGCCCACCGTGCCCGTCACCCACAACCCGTCGCCCGCCTGCGCGCCGGCCCGGCGCAGCGCCTGGCCGGGCGCCACGTGACCGATCACCGTCGCCGAAAGCGAGATCGGCCCGGGCGTGCTCGTGGTGTCGCCGCCCAGCAGCGAGATGCCGAACTCGGCCTGGTCCAGCGCCAGCCCGGCGGCGAACGCCGCGAACCACGCGGCCGGCGTGGCGCGCGGCACGGAGACGGTCAGCAGGTAGTGCAGCGGTACCGCGCCCATCGCCGCCAGGTCGGACAGGTTCACCCGCAGCAGCTTGCGCGCAACCAGGCTGGGCGGGTCGTTCGCCAGGAAGTGCACGCCTTGAACGATGGCGTCTGTGGAGATGACGAGTTCCCGGCCGGATGGCGGAGCGAATACGGCGGCGTCGTCGGCTAATCCCAGCGCTTCCGGCGCTGCCAGCTGGGCGAACTTGGCGATACGGAAAAACTCGGCGGGTAGGGTCATAGGAAGAAAGCGGTTCTTTTTTGAAAGAAAGAACCAAAAAACTTTTGACTCCGCTGTCGCGTGCTAGGTCTGCATTCTGCGACAGGGGGCAATAGTATTTTGATCCTTTTGTTCAAAAGAACGGTTTCCTCCTATCAATGGCTGAGATGTTTCCTCTTGAAAAAGCTGGACTCGAGTGCCGGAGGCGCTGGCCCGCTAAAGACAAGTCCTTCACCAGCTTGCGTCTAGGCTGACCTTTGCAAAGGAAGAGAGGCCTTTTTTAAGAAAAGAAGCAAAAACTTTTGTCCCTGCGCGGTATCAGCGGCCTCGATCTATCCCGCAGCACCCGGCTGTTTCAGATGTGGGAGGCAAAAGTTTTTGGTCCTTTTTTCAAAAAAGGACTGCTTGCTTTCGATAGGTCACCGTCAAAACGTCCGACCACTACTGCCGAGCCTCGAACTCCTTCGGCCGCAGCACATGCGCCAACGCGTCCATCAAGCCGTTGGCCATCTTCGGCTCGTCGCCGTGGAAGAAGCCGTGCGCCACGTCCATGTACTCGTTGATCACCACGGCCACCGGCGGCCCGTCGCGCATCACCAGCTCGGCGCCGGCGGCACGCAGCAGCGCCCGCAGCACGGGGTCCAGCCGGCCCAGCGGCCACTCCTCCGGCAGCGCGCCGGCCACCAGGCCGTCGATCTGGTCCTGCTTCTCCACCGCCACCCGCACGATCCTGCCGAACAGCTTCACGTGCGCGTCCGGCACGCGGCCTTCCTCGTAGCCGCCGGTGCCGGGCAGCTCGCCCAGGCGGTGGCGCACGAACTGGTCGATCACCGTCTCGGGGTTCTCGCCGCCCTGTTCGGCCTGGAACAGCGCCTGCACGGCGCCTACGCGCGCGGCGGTGCGTGGCCGCGTCAAAGCCGGCGTCTTGCCCATCATGCTGCTCCCAAACGCCGCGCGGCGGCCACCTGCAGCAGCGCCGCGGCGGCGGCCTCGGCACCCTTGTTGTGGCCGTCCGCGCCGCTGCGCGCCACCGCCTGCTCGATCGAGTGCACCGTCAGCACGCCGGACCCCAGTGCGATGCCGAACTGCAGCGCCACGCCCATCAGCCCGGCCATCGTCTCGCGGCAGATGTAATCGTAGTGGTCGGTGCCGCCGCGCACGATGCAGCCCAACGCCACGAAGCCGTCCCACTGGCGCGGACCGCGCAGCGCGATGCGTACCGCCTGCGGCAGCTCGAACGCGCCGGCCACGTCCAGCACCTCGTGGCGCGCGCCGGCGTCCTGCAGGATGCGCAGTGCGCCCTGGGTCATGCCGTCCACCACCGCGCGGTAGTACGGCGCGCGCACCACCAGCAGGTGGGCAGGCGGGCCGGGCACGGCGGGGGCGGCCGGCAGCGTGGCGTCCGCGGTGCTCACGCCGGCGCGCCGATCGCGCGCCGGCCCAGCATGCGCAGGCCGTAGCCTTCCAGCCCGGCGATCGTGCGGTCCGTGTTGGACAGCAGCTCCATCTCGCGCACGCCCAAATCGGCCAGGATCTGCGCGCCTATGCCGTAGTCGCGCAGGATGCTCTCCTGCCCGCCAGCACCGGTGTGGCGGCCGGTCACCATCTCCAGCAGGCTGCCGGACCGGCCGTCATGCAGCATCACCAGCACGCCGCGGCCCTCCGCCTCGATCATCCGCATCGCCTGGTGCATCAGCCTGTTGGTGGGGCTGCCGGGCAGGCTCTGGATCGGGTCGATCGCCTGCA
Source organism: uncultured Acetobacteraceae bacterium (assembly GCA_964242595.1). Lineage (GTDB taxonomy): Bacteria > Pseudomonadota > Alphaproteobacteria > Acetobacterales > Acetobacteraceae > BOG-908. Next base: position 2,789 of record CAXTBC010000030.1, read on the forward strand.
TGCGCACCAGCACGGGGCCAGGCCGGGCGATGTCGCCCTTCACCATCACCACGTGTTCGGCCTGGTTCAGCGTGCTGGCGTACACGATCACCTGCCAGGGCCCGGTATCCAGCGCGCTGGTCTGCGTCTCGTGCACCCGGCGCACCAGCTTCTCCGAGAAGCTGCGCCGCGCGATCAGGTCGGCGATGGTGCCCAGCTTCAGGGCGTGGTGCTGGGCAAAGGCCACCAGGTCCGGCAGCCGCGCCATGGTGCCGTCCGCGTTCATGATCTCGCAGATCACCCCGGCCGGGATCAGCCCGGCCATGCGCGCGATGTCCACCGCCGCTTCGGTGTGTCCCGCCCGCACGAGCGTGCCGCCCGGCCGCGCCGCCAGCGGGAACACGTGGCCCGGCGAGACCAGGTCGCGCGGCGTGCTCTCCGGGTTGATCGCTACCGCTATGGTGCGCGCGCGGTCGCGCGCGGACACGCCGGTGGTGATGCCGTCATGCGCCTCGATGCTGACGGTGAAGGCGGTCTGGTGGCGCTGCTGGTTGGCAACCGCCATCATCGGCAGCTCCAGCTTGCCCACCTGCGCCGGCGAGAGCGACAGGCAGATCAGCCCGCGCGCGTGGCGCATCATGAATGCCAGCGCCTGTGGGGTGGCGAACTGCGCCGGGATGATCAGGTCGCCCTCGTTCTCCCGGTCCTCGTCGTCCACCAGGATGAACATGCGCCCGGCCTGCGCCTCGGCGATCAGCTCTTCGGTGCTGGAGATGGCGTCGTGCAGGGAATGGCGCACGAGGGTGTCTGTCGTCATGAGTGCGCGCCCTGTCGAAGGAAGAAAGGCCTTCTTTTCTGAAGAAAAGAAGCAAAAGACTTTTGACTCCGCTGTCGCGCCTTTGCCCTGGACCACCCGACAGGGCGAAAAGGTCCTTACGTCTCCGCCAGCCGCGCCACGTAGCGCGCCAGCATGTCGATCTCGATGTGCACCGCATCCCCTGGCCGCCGCAACCCGAGCGTGGTGTGCCCTGCCGTGTGCGGGATGACGTTGACGCCGAACTGGCACCCGTCCACCTCGTTCACCGTCAGCGAAACGCCGTCGATCGCCACCGACCCCTTGGCCGCGATGTAGCGGTGCAGCGGCGCCGGCACCCTCACGCCGATGCGCAGCGAACCCTGCTCGGGCGCCACGCTCACCACCTCGCCCAGCCCGTCCACGTGGCCGCTCACCATGTGGCCGCCCAGCTCGTCGCCCAGCCGCATCGCACGCTCCAGGTTGACCCGCGTGCCGGGCTGCCAGCCGCCCAGCGTGGTGCGCGCCACGCTTTCGCCGGATACGTCCACGGCGAACCAGTCCTCTCCCAGCGCGGTGGCCGTCAGGCAGCAGCCGGAACACGCGATGGAGGCGCCGATGGCGGTGCCGCCCTGTGCGGCCAGGAAGTCCGGCGGCGCACCCACCACCACGCGCATGTCCTGGCTGTTATGGCCGTGCGTGACGCTGCGCACCTCGCCCTGGCCGGTGATGATACCCGTGAACATTCAGCCGGCCCTCGCAAACTCTGTCATCACGTCGTCGCCCAGCATCACCGGCGGCCCGCACGGGCGGAAGCGCGGCATGGCGGCCAGCGCCTCCACTCCCAGCGGCGCCAGGGCCGGATGCCCGTCCGCCCCGATTACCCCGGGCGCGTGGAACCACACGATCCTGTCCACCAGATCGGCGCGCAGCAGCGACGCGGCAAGCCCGGCGCCGCCTTCCACCAGCACGCGGGTCAGCCCGCGCGTGCCCAGGGCGCGCAACGCCTGCGGCAGGTCGATCCCGCCCTCCCCGGCCGGCACCAGGATGCAGCGCGCGCCGGCCTCGGCCAGGAGCTGCGCGCGCGAGGGAATGATCTCGCCCGGCTTGAAGGCGGCCGGGTCCGTGCCGTCAGGCAGGCTGTCCGTGTGGTAGAGGATCCAGCTCGGCGCCTGGTACGCGCTGCGCACGATGGCGGCCGAGAGCTTCGTGCGCAGCCGGCTGTCGGCCACGATCCGCACCGTGGGCCGGTGCGCGTAGCCTGGAATGCGGCAGGTCAGGTCCGGGTCGTCGGCCGCCAGCGTGGCCGCACCCACCATCACCGCGTCGTGCCGGCCACGCAGCGCGTGTGCCGCGCGCCGTGCCGGCGCGCCAGTGATCCAGCGGCTCTCCCCGGTGCGGGTGGCGATGCGGCCGTCCAGCGTGCTGGCGAGCTTGAGCGTGACCAGCGGACGCCCCTGGCGCACCCTGATGAAGAAGCCGCCCAGCGTGTCCTCGGCCTCGGCCGCGCGCAGGCCCTGCTCCACGGCCACGCCGGCGGCACGCAGCCGGGCCAGCCCGGCGCCGTCCACCCTGGGGTCCGGATCACCGGCCGCCACCACCACGCGTGCCACGCCGGCCGCCGCCAGGGCCTCGGCACAGGGCGGCGTCTGGCCGTGGTGGCTGCACGGCTCCAGCGTGACGTAGGCGGTGGCCCCGCGCGCTGCTGCACCCGCCATGGCCAGCGCCTGCGTCTCCGCGTGCGGCCGGCCGCGCAACCCGGTGCGCCCGCGCCCCACCACGCGCCCGTCCGGCGCCACGATCACGCAACCGACCGAGGGGTTGGGCCAGGTGGCGCCGAGCCCGCTGGCGGCCAGGCCCAGCGCCGCGCCCATGTGCGTCCAGTCGTCCATCGGCGTCAGCCAGGCTCCTCGAGCGAGCCGAGGAAAGACTGGAAGTCGCGCGCCTCGCGGAAGTCCCGGTAGACGCTGGCGAAGCGCACGTAGGCCACCTCGTCGACCTCCTTGAGCGTGTCCATCACCAGCTCGCCGATCTGCGCGCTGGGGATGTCCGTATCCCCGCTGGCCTCGAGCTGGCGCACGATCGAGCTCACCACGCGCTCGATGCGGTCCTCCTCCACCGGGCGCTTGCGCAGCGCGATGCTGATGGAGCGCCCGAGCTTCTCACGGTCGAACGGCACGCGGCGGCCGTCGGTCTTGAGCACGAACAGGTCGCGCAGCTGCACGCGTTCCACGGTGGTGAAGCGCTGGCTGCAGCTGGCGCAGAAGCGGCGGCGGCGGATCGCGCCGCCCTCTTCGGCGGGACGGCTGTCTTTCACCTGGGTGTCGTCGTGGCCGCAGAAGGGACAGCGCATGGCGGGTAGATAGGCGAGCAAGGGTAGGAAGGCCTTCTTTTTTAAAAAAAAGAAGCAAAAAACTTTTGTCCGGGCTGTCGCGGTTCTGATCTGAAACGCTCGTCAGTGGAGGTAGAGGGTGGACTGGTTTTCCGCGTCGATCAGGCCTTGGCCGGCTTGGGGGACGCTGGTGAACGCGATCAGGCAGTCGCCGGGGTCCAGCCGGGTGGCGGGGGCTACGAAGCCGCTGCGTTGCGCGGCCGCCATGCCTGTGCCGGCAAGCGTGGCCTCGAACAGCGTGCGCCGGCCGGCCGGCCGTGCCATCGCGGCCGGCGTGCCCAGCCGGATCACGTCGTAATCCGCACCTGGCTGGCGGCGTGTCAGGCCGGCCGCGGTGCAGGCGGGTGCCGGCAGGACCAGGAACGCGGTCGTTACCCGCCACGCGCCTTCCACCGACCGTCCCCACCCGGCCGCCGGAGGCGCCCCGGCCACCGGGGCCGCACTTAGCGCCACGGCGATCGCGTCCACGCCCAGCGTCCGCCTTGCCTGGATGCCGACGTAGTTGGCAGAGCCGCCCAACGCAGCGAGGCTGAACCTAAACTCGCCGCCAATACCGAACACCTGCACCGGCGGCGGCGCCGCCGCAGCGGTGGCCACGGTAAGGCGGACGGTAGTGCTGGTGTAGAGCGCCGCGTCGCGCCGCAGGAACGGGTAGCCGGCGCTGACCACCGTCAGCAGGCAGGTGCCGGCCGGCGAGGAGGGCGGCACCGGCCTGGGCAGCCGGAAGGACACAGACAGGCCGACCGGGGTGGCGTCGTTCGCCTTCAGGATGCCGGCCCACAGGCGGGCCACCGGCGGCACGCCGGCCAGCACCGTGCCGTTGCGCGCGGCACAGGCTGCGCGGCCGTCAGCCGAGGCACCGAGCAGCACCAGCGCCTCGCTGAAACCTGGCGCGTTGCCGGCCAGGGAGATCCGGCCGGACAGGCCGTCGAACGCCTGGCCGGGAGGAAGCCAAGTGGTGAACAGGCGGTTGCGGATGCCGGAATCGGCACCGCTCTGTGCCACGCTCAGGCTGATGTCCTGAGCCGAAGCGCTAGCCGCCCAAAACAGGGCCAAAAGAGCAAAAGTTTTTTGCTTCTTTTCTTCAAAAAAGAAGCGCTTGCCTTGCCTCACCGGTAGATCGGAAACCGCGCGCACAGCTCCAGCACCCGCGCCCCCACAGCCGCCTCGGCCGCAACATTCGTCCCGTCGGCGCTGCCGGCCAGCCCGTCCACCAGCTCGGCGATCATCAGCCCCACCGTGCGGAACTCCTCGGTGCCGAACCCGCGCGTGGTCGCCGCCGGGCTGCCCAGGCGTATGCCGCTGGTCACCGCCGGCTTGGCCGGGTCGAACGGGATGGCGTTCTTGTTGGCGGTGATGTGGGCGCGCTGCAGGCTGTCGTCCGTCGCCTTGCCTGTCACGCCCTTGGGTCGCAGGTCCACCAGCAGCAGGTGGCTGTCCGTGCCGCCCGTCACGATGTCCAGCCCACTTTCGGCCAGGGTCGCGGCCAGCACTCGGGCGTTGTCGATCACCGCGCGCTGGTAGGCGCGGAACTCGGGGCGCAGCGCCTCGCCGAAGGCTACGGCCTTGGCGGCGATCACGTGCATCAGCGGTCCGCCCTGCAGGCCGGGGAACACCGCCGAGTTCACTTTCTTGCCGATGTCGGCGTCGTTGCTGAGGATCATGCCGCCGCGCGGGCCGCGCAGCGTCTTGTGCGTGGTCGTGGTCACCACGTGGGCATACGGCAGCGGGCTGGGATACAGGCCGGCGGCGACCAGGCCGGCGAAATGCGCCATGTCCACCATGAACAGGGCACCCACCTCGTCGGCCACCGCGCGGATTCGCGGAAAGTCGATCACCCGCGGGTAGGCCGAGCCGCCGGCGATGATCAGCTTGGGCCGCTCGGCGCGGGCCAGCCGCTCCAGCTCCTCGTAGTCCAGCAGGCCATCCTCGCGCCGCACGCCGTACTGCACGGCGCGGAACCAGCGGCCGGACTGGTTGGGTGCCGCCCCGTGGGTCAGGTGGCCGCCGGCGGCCAGCGACATGCCCAGGATTGTGTCGCCCGGCTGGATCAGCGCCAGGAAGACGGCCTGGTTGGCCTGCGCGCCGCTGTGCGGCTGCACGTTGGCGAAGCTGCACCCGAAGATCTGGCAGGCGCGGTCGATGGCCAGTTGCTCGGCCACGTCCACCTCCTGGCAGCCACCGTAGTAGCGGCGGCCGGGATAACCCTCGGCATACTTGTTGGTCAGCACGCTGCCCTGCGCCTCCATCACCGCGGCCGAGACGATGTTCTCCGAGGCGATCAGCTCGATCCCGTCCTGCTGGCGGGCCAGCTCGCGGCCCAGCACGGCGGCGACCGCCGGGTCGCTCTCGGCCAGCGAGGCGGTAAAGAAGCGGTCGTGGGACTGGCTGACGGTCTGGTCGTTCAAGGCCGATCTCCTCAGGCGTTGACAGCGGCGATTGCGCATGGCGCTACGAGGGGGCACGCTAACACTCACGCCCGCGCGGGGGAAACCGCCACGCCGGCATGCCTGCCCTTAGCGACCCATAGGAACCCCATGAGCCTCACCCTCGACAACCCGCTGTTCGCGAGAAAACCCATCGAGGCGAAGGGTGCCGCGGCGGAGCACGGGTTCAAGCGCACGTTGGGGCCGATCAGCCTGGTCGCACTCGGCATCGGCGCCATCATCGGCGCGGGAATCTTCTCGCTCACCGGCATAGCGGCCGCCGACAACGCCGGGCCGGCGGTGGTGCTGAGCTTCATGTTGGCCGCGGTTGGCTGCGGGCTGGCCGGGCTGTGCTACAGCGAGCTATCCGGCATGATCCCGTCCGCCGGTTCCGCCTACGCCTACGCCTACGCCTCGCTGGGCGAGCTGGTGGCCTGGATCATCGGCTGGGCGCTGACGCTGGAATACGCGGTGGGTGCGGCCACGGTGTCGGTCTCGTGGTCAGGCTACGTCGTCAGCTTCCTCGGGCGGTTCGGGCTGGCGCTGCCCCACGCGATCACCGCCTCGCCGTTCGACCTCGACGCGACGCAGCATCCCGCGCCGGGCGTGGTGAACCTGCCGGCGGTGTTCATCGTCGTGTGCGTCTCCCTGCTTCTGATCCGCGGCATCTCCGAGTCGGCCAAGGTCAATGCCGTCATCGTCGCCATCAAATTAGCCGTCGTCGCCGCCTTCATCGGGTTCGGAGCGTTCTACGTGAAGCCGGAGAACTGGCACCCGTTCATCCCACCCAACGACGGGCATTTCGGCAGTTTCGGGATTTCCGGCATCTTCCAGGGCGCAGCCACGGTCTTCTTCGCTTATATCGGGTTCGATGCCGTAAGCACCGCCGCGCAGGAGACGAAGAACCCCGAGCGCGACATACCGATCGGCATGATGGGCTCGCTGGCTGTCTGCACCATTCTCTACGTGTTCGTCTGCCTCGTGCTCACCGGCCTTCTCAGCTATACCCACCTGCACGTCTCGGCTCCCGTCTCGGCCGCCATCGGCCAGACACCGCTTCCCTTCCTCAAGATAGTGGTCGACATCGGAGCTATCGCGGGATTGACCTCAGTCATCCTGGTCATGCTCCTGGGGCAGAGCCGGGTATTCTACTCAATGTCCTCCGACGGTCTGCTGCCACGCGCCTTCTCCGCCATCCATCCCAGGTTCCGCACGCCCTATATTTCTAACCTCGTCTTCATGATGTTTGCCGGCCTGGCCGGCGGCTTCACGCCGATTCAGGAACTGGGGCACATGACGTCGTTTGGAACGCTGCTGGCCTTCATCATCGTCTGCGTCGGCGTGCTGGTGCTTCGCCATAGGGACCCCAACCGCCAGCGCGCGTTCCGCACCCCCTACTCGCCGTTCGTCCCGGCACTCGGCATTATCGTGTGCGGGGCGCTGATGTACTCGCTGCCGGGCCAGACTTGGCTGTTGTCGCTGGGGTGGCTGCTGATCGGGTTGGGGGTCTTCTTCACCTACAGCCAGTACCACAGCCGCCTGCGCGGCAACGTTTGAGGTTTGCCCCCTACCCGGCAGGCCGCCCCCGCCGGCTTCGCCTGAACGGCTGGACGCGCCGCCTGGTCGCCGAGCATCGCCTCAGCGTCGACGACCTGATCTGGCCGATTTTCGTGATCGAGGGCGCCGGCCTGACCGTGCCAGTGGCCGCGATGCCCGGCGTAGACCGCGTGAGCCTGGACCGGCTGGAAGCCCACGTAGCCGAAGCCGCGCGCCTGGGCATCCCGGCGGTGGCCCTGTTCCCAGCTACGCCCCCCGAGCGCAAGGACGCCGAGGGCAGCGAGGCGCTGAACCCGGACAACCTGATGTGCGGCGCCGCCCGCCTGCTCAAGCGCGCCTACCCGGAGATGGGCCTGGTCGGCGACGTGGCGCTGGACCCCTACACCGACCACGGCCATGACGGCGTGATCCGCGACGGCACCATCGCCAACGACGAGACGCTGGCCGTGCTGACCCGCCAGGCAGTCAACCAGGCGCAGGCCGGCATCGACGTCATCGCGCCGTCCGACATGATGGACGGCCGGGTGGGCGCCATACGCGCGGCCCTGGACCAGGCCGGCCTGATCCACACCGGCATCATGAGCTACGCCGCCAAATACGCGAGCGCCTTCTACGGCCCGTTCCGCGACGCGCTCGGCTCGGCCAAGTCGCTGGTCGGCGACAAAAAGACCTACCAGATGGACGCGGCCAACTCGGACGAGGCGCTGCGCGAGGTGGAGACCGACCTGCACGAGGGCGCCGACATGGTGATGGTCAAGCCGGGGATGCCCTATCTGGACATCGTCCGCCGGGTGGCGGAGCGCTTCGAGGTTCCCACCTTCGCCTACCAGGTCAGCGGCGAGTACGCGATGATCATGGCCGCCGCCGAGCGCGGCTGGATCGACCGCGAGCGCGCGATGATGGAGAGCCTGCTGGGCTTCAAGCGCGCCGGGGCGGATGGCGTGCTGAGCTACTTTGCGGTTGAGGCGGCTCGGGTTTTGCGAAGCGAGTGAGGCAAGCGGTTCTTTTTTGAAAAAAAGAACCAAAAAACTTTTGCTTCCCGCATTTGAACCAGCCGGGTGCTCCCGGACAGATCGGGGTCGCTGATACGGCGCAGGGACAAAAGTTTTTTGCTTCTTTTTTTCAAAAAAGAAGGCTTTGCTTGCTTCGCTTCAGTCAGGATTTACACGCTGGCTTGACCCTGTCTGCAGCCGTTCGTCAGATGGCGCATGATGTTCTCCCGACTCTGCTGCGCGTTGGCCTTGCTGACCGCGGCGCCGGCCCAGGCGGCGCCGGCACAGCCACTCGCTGTCCTGGTCGCAGGCGACGACAGCCTGCCGGTGTTCGACAACGCCGTGGCCGCGCTGCAGCAACGCATGGCCGCGCACGGCGCCCCGGCCGCCGCGCGCCTCAGCACCAGCCGCGCCTTCTCCGGCCGGCCCGGCATCCAGTCGGCCACGCTGGCCCACGTGCTGGCCGCCGTCGCCGCCATGCACCCTGCCCCGGGCCAGGGCTGCCTGGTGTTCGCCACCTCGCACGGCGCGCACCACGAAGGCCTGTGGCTGAGCTGGGCGGACCAGTTCCTCACCCCCACGGCGCTGGACCGCGCGCTCACCGCCGGCTGCGGCAACGCGCCTACGGTAGTGGTGATCTCCAGCTGCTACTCGGGCGATTTCGCGCAGGCGCCGATGACGCGCGCCAACCGCGTTGTGCTGACCGCCGCGCGTGCCGACCGCAGCAGCTTCGGCTGCGGCGCGGGGCGGACCTACACGGTGTACGACGAGTGCCTGCTGGCGGCGCTGGACCGTGGCGGCACGTGGGCGCTGGCCTACGCGGCGGTGCGGCGCTGCGTGCGGGTGCAGGAGCGGCTGGATGGGGAGGTGCCTTCGGAACCTCAGGCCTGGTTCGGGGCGGGGGTGAGCAAGCAAGCAGTTCTTTTTTGAAAAAAAGAACCAAAAAACTTTTGCTCCCTGTCGGGTGGTTCAGGGCAGAGGCGCGACAGCGGAGTCAAAGTCTTTTGCTTCTTTTCTTCAGAAGAGAAGGCCTTCCTCGCCTATACCTCAAACGCCACGTCCCGCTGCCGCCCCAGCAACGACTCCCCTCCGTCCAGCACCAGAACCTGCCCGTTCAGCGAAGGCGTCGCCAGGATGAACCGGCACGCCGCCACCAGTTCCTCCGGCGTGGAACTGCGCCCCAGCGGCGGCGCGGTCCAGGCGCGCTCAAACCCCGCTTGGGTCTGCTTGCCGCTCAGCAGCGTGATGCCGGGTGCGATGCCGCACACCCTGATTCCGGCGCCCGACAGCGCCTGCGCCAGCAGCCGCGTGGCGCCCGCATGGGCGACCTTGGCCACGGTGTAGCTAAAGAAATCCGGGTTCAGCGCCGTCACCTTGTGGTCCAGCATGTTGATGATGCAGCCGGGCCGGCCGGCCCGGGCACGCGCGAACGCCTGGGCAAGGAACACCGGCGCCTCCAGGTTCGGGCCCAGATGCGCGTCCCACGATGCAGCGTCCATCGTCTGCAGGCTGTCGTAGCGGAAGCTGCTGGCGTTGTTGACCAGCGCGTCCAGCTCGCCTGCGCGCGCCACCAGGCCCGCCACGTCCCGGCGTACGGCCAGGTCTGCCTGCAGCACGTCGCAAGTGCCGCCGCGGTGCCTCACGCGGGCCGCCAGCGCCTGGGCGTCATCGAGCGAGCTGTTGCAGTGGATCACCACGTGCCAGCCATCGTCGGCCAGCGCCTCCGTGAGAGCCGCGCCGATACGCCGGGCGCCGCCTGTCACCAGGACGCGCCTCATCCTTGCCTCGTGCGGTAGAACTCCACGCCGGCGGCGCCCACCTCGTTGAACACGTCCGGTTTCAGCACGGACACCCTGCAGGCCTGCACGGCAGCGTTGGCGAAGCACACGGCCACCAGCTCCTCGGCCAACGTCTCCAGCAAATCCGCGTGCGGCCGGCTAGGCCAGGCGCGGATCGCCTCGCGGACGGGGTCGTAGTCGATGAACGCGCGGCCTGCCTCGGCGAGCGAGAACATCTCCACGTTCACCACCAGCCGCGTCGGCCGTTCCGGATGGCGTTCCCACGGGTGCAGGCCCACCTGCGCCTCGGCCTGCACGTCGCGCAGCACCACCCGCACGTAGCTGCGGTGCCTGTCCCAGATATCGTCCATGCCGCCCTGTGCGCGCCTAAAGGTTCGCCTGGTCCTCGAAGGCCAGTTCCTGGTCGGGCTTGTAGTAGAGTTCGGCGCACTCCTTGGACAGCAGGCCGCCCTCGATGGACAGGTCCTTGCGATAGGCGTCGCGGATGAAGGTCTCGGTGTCGAGGTGGCGGTCCTCGAAATACATGCGGTGCACGTCGGCGCGGCCGGCGCCGTAGACGATGCGGCCGATCTTGGCCCAGATCGAGGCCATGGTGCACATGCCGCAGGGTTGCAGCGTGCTGTACAGCGTGGCGCCGCGCAGTTCCCAGTTCTGCACCGTCTCACCGGCACGACGCATCGCCACCACCTCGCCATGCGCCGTGGGATCGTGCCGGCCTTCGGTCTCGTTGTGGCCTTCGCCGATCACCTTGCCGTCCAGCACGATCACGCAGCCGATCGGCGAGCCGCCGGGCGCGCGCTCGCCCTCCTGGGCCAGGGCGATCGCGCGTCGCATGAACGTCTCGTCGGTGCTGTCGGGCATGGGGGAACCTTAGAAAAACTTCTGTCCACGCGGTAACGCGCCGAGGGGCTGACGCGCGCGCTCATGCCCGAAAGTTTTTCGCTGCCTAATCCCGACCTTGGGCAAAGATGGGGCTCTGCCCCAAACTCCGCTTGTTTAGCATCTCTTATACTAACGGCTGTAAACATTGACCTATAGACAAGCATGGGGCTCTGCCCCAAACCCCGCTGGGGCCTCGAGGCCCCAGACCCCCATCTGTTTAGAATATCCTACAAAATATGTTCTAAGGACTTGTCCTTAGCGGGCTGGCGCAAAAGCGCCATTGGTCCGAGCCTGCGGTGCCAGAGGGCAGAGCCCCTGGCCTTCCTGAAACTCACGATTATAGCCGCTTAGCGTCAGAAGCCCGTAAACCCCACGGCCAGATTGGGCGTCCCACGGTCCGCCACGTTCACCGGCGCCTTGGCCACAACGCGCGCCGCCTTCGTGTGCGCCGGCGCGGCGGCAACCGCCACGCGCGTCGGCTTGCCGCTGCTCACGGCACCGCGCATGGAAAGCAGCAGGAACGTGATGTCGTTGCGGCTGAGGTCGATCGCGGCGTCCGTCGGCGTCTGACCCAGCACGTTGTGCGAATCCAGCTGGGCGCCGCGGTTCAGCGCATCCTTGGCGGCGCCCAGGTCGCCGCGGTTGATCGCGTCGAACAGGGCGTCGTTCGGGCTCATCTCCGCCGCCACCTTGTCGGCCGGGATCACCACGGTGTCCGCGTTGGGCTGCGCGCCGGGGATAGCCGGCGGCGGCGCCACAGGCTTATCGTCCTCTTTCTTGGAGTCGTCGTCCTGGCCATGGCCGCCGCGTCCCCCACCGCCGCCCAAGCCGGTACCGCCGGCGCCCCCGTAGCCGCCGCCCGCACTGCCGACGGAAGGGCCAATCTGCGCGTAGGCGGGGATCGCGGCCAGGCAAAGACAGAGGGTGAGTAGGGTGCGTTGCATGGGCAGCACGTTAGCACCAGCAAGGAAGCCAGGCCTTCTTTTTTGAAAAAAAGAAGCAAAAAACTTTTGTCTGCTGGGTCGCGCCTTTCCTGACTCGCCCGGCATCTTTGCCTAACGCGACTCCCTCAGCCAGGCGGCCAGCACCAGCCCCAGCAGCATCGGCAACGCCAGCCAGGCCGGCAGCAGCGGCACGCTGGCCACCCCCGTCACAAGATGCGCGTCCCTGTGGCGCAACCCGATCCACCCGGCGCCGGACGCCGTCTCGGCAGCGCCGATCCGCCGCAACTCCGGCACCCCCGCCTTTGCCAGCCAAGTGACGCCGCCGCCGCTGGCAGCGGCCAGCTTGCGCACCCGCCCGGCGGTGGCGCGCAAATCGGCGAACTCCAGCGGGTTGTCCAGCCCCACGGCAGCGTAGGCGAGGCGCGTGCCGTCGCTCACCTGCCACACCCCCGGCACGCCGGTGTCCACGCTGCCCCCGGCACGCCCGGCACCCTGCTGCGCCAGCGCCAGCGCCTGCGTGCCGCCTTGCGGACCTGTCACCTGCACGGTGCCGGCTGCCCCGCCGGCTACCGAGCGGCGCTCCACCAGCAGCCGGCCGGCCTCGATGCGCGCCGTCAGCCGCTCCTCGTCCAGCTCCGGCTCCTTCATCGCCCAGTGCGCCACCCGCCGCAGCAGCTCGGCCTGCGGGCCGCCGCCCTCGCCGCGCGACCACAACCAGATCTGGTCGCTCATCAACATCGCCACCCGCCCTTGCTCGACGTGGTTCAGCACCAGCAGCGGCGCGTGCTTCGGGCCCGTCATCAGCACCTGGCCAGCCACGTCCTCCGGAACGATGGCGCGGTACCACGGCCCCCAGCCAGGAGCGGCCGGGTCGGCCGCCAGACCCTCGGTCACCGGGTGGCGGGTGCCCAGCTCCGTCACCTGCGGCACGAACGCCCCGTCCACCACGCCGCCGGCTGGGGCGTCGGCCTGCGGCGCATGCGCCGGCAGCACGTCGCCCAGCGGCGTGGCGTCCAGGCTGCGGCCGCCGGCGAACTCGGGGCCGGCCACCAGCAGCAGCGCGCCGCCGTGGCGCACGTAGTCGGCGATGTTGCGCAGGTAGACGTGCGGCAGCACGCCACGGTCGGTGAAGCGGTCCAGGATGATCAGGTCGAAGCCCGAAAGCTTGTCCTGGAACAGCTCGCGGGTCGGAAAGGCGATCAGCGCCAGCTCGTTGAGCGGCGTGGTGTCGTCCTTCTCCGGCGGGCGCAGGATGGTGAAGTGCACCAGGTCGACGGCCGGATCGCTCTTCAGCAGGCGGCGCCAGGTGCGCTCGCCCTGGTTGGGCTCGCCGCTCACCAGCAGCACGCGCAGGCGGTCCCGCACGCCGTTCACCTGCACCACCGCCTGGTTGTTCAGCGGGCTGGCCTCGCCGGGGACCGGCTCGGTGGACAGCTTCACCAGCATCTTGCCGGCGCGCGTCACGTCCACCGGGATCGCCTGCACCTCGCCGGGCGACACCTCCATCCGCTCCGGCGGCTGGCCGTCCACCTGCACGCTCAGCGTGGCCGGGCCCGGCGGGGCGGCGCCGGGCGGCCCAAGATCGTCCACTGCCACGCGCAGCATCACGGAATGGCCGACGATGCCGTAGCCGGGCGCCTCCACCACGCGCACCCGCCTGTCCAACTCCTCGCCAGCGGCCGGAATCAGCACGTTCAACGGGGCGGGCAGCGGCGCCGGCAGGCTGGCGCCGTCTACCGGCAGGTCGTGCACCTGCCCGTCGGTGATGGCGACGATGCCGGCCAAGCGGTCGGCCGGGATGTCGGCCAGCGCCTGGCGGATGCCGGCCCACAGCAGCGTGCCGTCATGCCCGCTCTCCGGCACGCTCACGCGGCGCAGCTCCAGCCCGGGCAGCCGCGCCGCCTGTGTAGTCAGGGATGCCGCCGCTTTGGCCGCAAGCGTTGCGCGGTTTCCCACCTGCATGGATGCAGACCCGTCGGTCACCAGCAGCGCGATGTCCGACAGGCCCTGCCGCGTCTCCTGCACCAACGTAGGTCCGGCCAGCCAGCCTAGCAGCACGGCAAATGCCGCCGCCCGCCACCACGCGCCGCGCGCCCGTCGCCAGAGCCCGGCCCCGACCGCCACCAGGCAGACGAGCGCGAGCACGCCCAGCAGCCAGGGCGGCAGCGCGGGTTGCAAGCGCAACGCGGCGACGGCGTGGCTGACCACGGCCTACTGCCCCAGCCGCTCGAGGATGGCCGGCACGTGCACCTGGTCACCTTTGTAGTTCCCGGTCAGCGCGTACATCACCAGGTTCACCCCGAAGCGGAACGCCAGCGTGCGCTGGCGCGCGCCGCCGGGCACGGTGGCGAATAGCGGGTTGCCATCCTCGTCCTGCGCCCAGGCCGCCGCCCAGTCGTTGCTGCCCACGATCACCGGGCTCACGCTGTCGTTGCTGCGGTCCTGGTCCTGCTGCACCCACACCGTGTCGCCGTCGAAGCGGCCGGGAAAGTCGGCCAGCAGGTAGAAGGCGCGTGCCAGCACGTGGGCCGAGGTGAGCGGCGCCAGGCGCGGGATGTCCAGGCCGCGCCCGATCCGGCGCAAGACGGCGGCGGCGTCCGGCGCGGCACCGGCACCCGAGCCGGCGGCATCCGCACCGCCGCCACGCAGGTCAATCACCACGATGCCGCCGTGGTGCATGTAGTCGTTCAGCGCCGCCACCGCGTTGGCCGAGCCGTCCATCTGGGCGGTCACCGGCAGGTACAGCAGCGGGAAGAAGCCCAGGTCGTCGCGCCCCGGCACCACGCCCACCGGCTCGGCCAGCACCGCCGCGGTGCGGCTGTTCACATAGTCCGACAGCCCGGCCAGCCCGGCGCGCGAGGTGGCGTCGACCTGCGCGTCCCCGGTCAGCACATAGGCCAGGTGGGTGGCCAGCGCCGGGCTGTCGGCGGCGTGGGCCAGGCCCGGCTGCGCCGTCGCGGCCAGCAGCACGCCCAGGATCAGCGCCGCGCCTGCCCCCTGCGGATTGCGGCCGAACGCGCCTTCGAACAACCCGCGCAGCCACAGGGTCAGCAGCAGGTCCGCGCACAGCAGCAGCACGGCGGCGGCCACCAGGAACGGCCCCACCGGCCGCTCGCGCGGCGCGGCCGCCAGGGACAGCGCGGCAGCCCCCTGCACCGGCGCCATCGCGGCCAGCGGCAGCGGTGCCGCGCCCAGGTTCAGCGCGTGCCGGTCCCGCTCGGCCCCATAGAAGCCGGGCGGATGCGCCGGCGAGGGCACCACCCGGCCGATCTCCCTGGCGCTCACCCCGCGGGCGGCCGGCGGCGGCGGCCCCAGCACGCCCGCACCGTCCAGGCTCAACGCCGGGGCCAGCAGGCGCGTGTCGTCGGCCACCGCCACGCCGGCCGAGCGCGCGACGAGCCGGCCCAGCATGTCCACGAACAGGCCGGACAGCGGCAGCCCGGACCAGTCGGCGTTGGCCGTCACGTGGAACAGCACCAGTTCGCCGGCGCCCAGGTGCTGCGCGGTCACCAAGGGTGTCCCGTCCGCCAGGGCCGCCCACACCGCAGGCGCCGGCTGGGCGGCGGGGTCGGCCAGCACCTGCCGGGACACCGTCACCTCGGCGGGGATGCGCAACCCGGCGAACGGCGAGCCGTCCGGGAACGGCGCCAAATGCGCGGGCTGGCTCCACGACATCGCCCCGCCGAGCTGCCTGTCGCCGGACAGCAGCCGGCCGGGCAGCAGCGCGTCCAGCGCCGTCTCGTCGAGATGCGACGGGTCGGGGGCCGGCATATCCTCGACCGGCACCGCGTCGGGTGCCGGCGCCAGCCCCGGCGAGGCAAACCGCAACAGCAGGCCGCCCTGCTTCACCCAGGCCTGCAGCGCCGCCTGCTCGTCGGGCGCCAATGCCGCGCCCGTGAGCACCAGCATGGAGAGCTTGCGGGCCAGCAGGGCGGCCACCGTCCCGTGGCGCAGCTCGGTGGTCGGGCCCAGCGCACGCTCCAGGTAGTACTGGTCGCCCAGCAGCGGTGTGTCCGCCCCGGAGCCGCCGCCGGCCAGCCCCACCGGGCGGCGGCGTGCCGCCTCGTCCAGCAGCGCCACCGATCCTGCGCCGGGCGAGGCGGCCAGGCGCAGCGCGCCCAGTTGGTTGCGCAGTTCGGGCGGCAGGTTCAGCACCGCCTCGCCTGAGGCCGCGCCGGCCGGCACCGTCAAAGGCGCGCGCGCCAGCACCCGCCCGTCATTCGTCTCGGCCAGCACGGCCTCCTGCCGCGCGGCCGGCCAGGGCACCTGGCGCACCCTGGCGGCCAGCCGCTCAGGGCTGGCGTCCGCGCTCAGCAGCCTGGCCGGCGCCTCGCCCGCCAGCACGGTGACCGCGCCGCGGCCCGCCAGCGCGCGTGCGAACGCCCGCTCCTGAGGCTCGGCCAGCGCGTCCGAGACGTAGAAGACAGGGCCCCGGCCGGAGACCTCGCCGGCGGCGCGCGTGCGCTCGGCCGGCCACGGCTTGGGCCGCAGCGCGTCCACCAGCGGGCGCAGCAGCCCAGCCTGCATCACCGCGCTCGGCGCCGGCATCGCCCCGTCCACCCCGGGCGCCGTGGTCAGCAGCTGCACGCCGCGTCCGGCGCGCTCCAGCCGGTCCAGGATGGCGCCGGCCGCTTGCAAGCGCTGGCTGAAATCAGGGCCGGTGGACCAGCCGTCGTCGATCACCAGCAGCGCCGGCCCGAAGCCGGCCACCGTCATGCGCCCGCCCGTCAGCACCGGCCGCGCCAGCCCCAGGATCACCAGCGCGGCGGCGGACAGGCGCAGCGCCAGCAGCCACCACGGCGTGCGGGCCGGCGTCTCCTCGCGCGGGCGCAGGCCGGCCAGCAGGCGTATGGCCGGGAACGCCTGCGCGCGTGGTGCCGGGGGGGTGGCACGCAGCAGCCACCACAATACGGGCAGCAGCACGAGGGCGGCGAGCACCCATGGCGCGGCGAAGATCATAAGCAAGCAGTTCTTTTTTGAAAAAAAGAACCAAAAAACTTTTGGCTCCGCTGTCGCGCGCCAGCCCCGAACCATCCGACAGGGAGCAAAAGTTTTTTGCTGCTTTTTTTCAAAAAAGAAGGCCTTGCTTCCTTCATCGCCGCGCCGCGCTCAAAGCCAGCCAAAGCTCCAGCAGCCCGGCCTCCGGCGCCGCGTCCGTCCGGTGCACCGCAAACCCGAACCCCGCCGCCGCGCACACCGCCCGCAGCCCGGCCTGCTGCGCGGCCAGCGCCTCGGCATAGGCGCCGCGCACGCCCTCCACGCGAGGGATCACCGCGTCCGCCTCGCCTTCCAGCCCGTGGAACCGCACCCGCCCGTCATACGGCAAGGCCAGCTCGGCCGGGTCGAGCACCATCACCAAATGCCCGCGCAGTTGTGCCTCTGCCAGACGGCGCACGCAGGCCTGCACGTCCTCGAGCCGGCCGAGGAAGTCGCCGAACAGCACCGCGGCCGCGTGGCGCGGCAGGGGCGCCTCCGGCGGCAGCCCGGCCGCACCCGACGGCAGCGCGCGCTCCACCCCGTCCAGCGCGCCGCGGCCGGTGAACACCCGCCCGTCCACGCCGATCAGCCGAACCTGCTCGCCTGCGCGGAACAGCAGGCCGGCCAGCGCCAGCAGCAGCAGCTCGGCGCGCTCCCGCTTCTCCGGCAGGCCGCGCGCCGAGCGCCACGCCATGCTGGGCGAAGCGTCGCGCCACAGGCACACCGTCTGCGCCGCCTCCCACTCCATGTCGCGCACGTAGGTGCGGTCGGACTTGGCAGACTGCTTCCAGTCCACCCTGGCACCGGTGTCGCCCGTCACGAACGGGCGGAACTGCCAGAAGCTGTCGCCGGTGCCCACGCGGCGGCGGCCGTGCACGCCTTGCGCGACGGTGGCAGCCACGCGGTCGGCAGCGACCAGCAGGGGGGGGAGGCGGGCGCCTAGGGCTTCGGCGGTTGCGCGCACTTAGGTAAGAAAGGTTGGGGGAGATGTGCCATCCCCCCCAAACCCCCCGTCACTCTGTTGGCTCATCCTAGCCGCTCGACGAGGCGGGAGATGACCGAGGGCAAGGAAATGCCTTCAGCCCTTGCGGAGAAGCCTAGCGCCATGCGGTGGCGCATCACCGGCTGGGCCAGGGCGGCTACGTCGTCCAGGCTCGGCGACAGACGGCCGTCCAGCAGCGCCCTTGCCCGTGTCGCCAGCATCAGCGCCTGCGCCGCCCTCGGGCCGGGCCCCCAGGCGACGTGCCTGCGCACGCTTTCGTCGTCCGCCGTCTCCGGCCTGGCGCCCCTTACCAGGGCCAGGATCGCGTCCACCACGCTCTCTCCCACCGGCACCCGGCGCACCAGCGCCTGCGCCCGTAGCAGGTCGGCCGCATCCATCACCGGCGAGGCCGCCGCCACCTCGGCCCCGGTGGTGGCCAGCAGCATCGCCCGCTCGTGCGCCAGATGCGGGTAGCCGATCTCCACCTGCAGCAGGAACCGGTCGAGCTGCGCCTCCGGCAGCGGGTAGGTGCCCTCCTGCTCAATCGGGTTCTGCGTCGCCAGCACGTGGAACGGCGCCGGCAGCTTGTGCTCCACCCCGCCTACCGCCACGCGGTGCTCCTGCATGGCCTGCAGCAGGGCCGACTGGGTGCGCGGGCTGGCACGGTTGATCTCGTCGGCCATCAGCAGCTGGCAGAAGATAGGGCCGGGCACGAAGCGGAAGGCGCGCCGGCCGCCCTCGCCTTCCTCCAGCACCTCGGTGCCGGTGATGTCGGCCGGCATCAGGTCCGGCGTGAACTGCACCCGCTTGCGCTCCAGCCCCAGCACCGTGCCCAGCGTCTCCACCAGCAGCGTCTTGCCCAACCCCGGCACGCCCACCAGCAGCGCGTGGCCGCCGGCCAGCAGCGCCACCAGGCTCTGCTCCACCACCTCGTCCTGGCCGTAGATCACCCGGGCGATCTCCCGCCGGGCGGCGGCGACGGTGGCGGCCAGGCGGTCGGCGTCGGCGATCAGGTTATCCTGCAATCGGAAATCCTCGGCGTGTCTCGGCGTGGCTGGGCGGGTGTGGACCTGCGTGGCCATCCTGCAACCCGCATCCCTAGCGCGTCCAGCCTGCCGATTTTACCACGCGCCGGTATTACATCCGCGCCATGTGGCTCCCTATATGCGGCTGATGCGCTGGACCTCGCCACGCCTCAAGCAAGACGCAGCCCCATGAACCGCGCCCTTCTCACGCCCGGAGATCCGATCCTCCTGCCACCCAACATCAGCGTCCCCGGCTGCGTCCGGCCAAAGCGCGCGCGCACCGAGTGCGGCGACATGCCGTTCCTGGTGCAGCGCGACGGCACCTGGCTGTACCGCGGCAGCCCGATCGGTCGGAAGGAGCTGGTCTGCCTGTTCTCCAGCGTGCTGACGCGCGACGCGGCGGGCGACTACTGGCTCGAGACGCCCGTCGAACGCGGCCGCATCCAGGTGGAGGACACGCCCTGGATCGCCGTCGAGATGGATTGGCGGCGCTGCGGCTCCGGCCGCAACCAGTGCCTGTCCTTCCGCACCAACACCGACGAGGTGGTAACCGCCGGGCCCGACCACCCGCTCCGCGTGGCCCACAACGCGCTCACCTGCGAACCGGTGCCTTACGTCCACGTCAGGAACGGCCAGGGCGACCACGCGCTGGAAGCGCGCATCGCCCGGCCGGTCTACTACGAGCTGGTGGCCATAGCGGTGCCCGGCGTGGTGGCGGGCCAGCAGAAGCTGGGCGTGTGGAGCTGCGGCGCCTTCTTCCCCCTCGGCGACCTGGTAGCCGAGACCGGAGACGACGCTGACGACTGACTCGCCGGCACAGCCCGCCGCGCCGACCGAGGACGCCATTCGTGCCCGTTTGCGCGAGCCCGACACCACGTCGATGGACGCGTCCGAACTGCCCGCCGCTGGCGACACCACGCTGATCCCGGCCGCCGTGCTCGTGGGGATCGCCGCCGGCCTGACCCCGGGCGTGCTGCTGACGCGGCGCACCGCCCACTTGCGCCAGCATTCCGGCCAGGTGAGCTTCCCAGGCGGCCGGATCGATCCCACCGACGCCAGCCCCGAGGCTGCCGCCCTGCGCGAGGCGCAGGAGGAAGTGGGCCTGGATCCCAGCCACGCCGAGGTGCTCGGCCGGCTGCACGACTACGCCACTGGCACCGGCTACCGCATCACCCCGGTGCTGGCCCTGCTCGCCCCCGGCTACCTCACCAGCCCCTCCGCCCACGAGGTGGACGCGATCTTCCAACTGCCGTTGGCCGTGCTGATGGACCCCGCAGCGCCGCAGCGCACAGGCGCGATGTTCCGCGGCGCCTGGCGGGAATACTGGGTGTGGCCGCACCCGGAGCAGTACATCTGGGGCGCCACGGCGGCCATCCTGGTGCATCTGGCGCGCCGGCTTCGGGGTGCGTAACATGACCGCACGCAGGGCAAGGACTTCCTTCGTGGAAGAGAGAAGCGGCACACAACCGGCTGCGCCTTCGCGGACGCCTCCGGTGCGCCGCCGACAGGGCGCATGACACGGATCTGCATCCTGGCGTCGCCGACCGACATCGCGCAGGAAAGCCGCGCCCGCATCGTCGCCCGTTACGGTGACGCGCCGTTCACCCGCTCAGACATCGTGGTCTGCCTGGGCGGCGACGGCTTCATGCTGGAGACACTGCACAGGACGCTGACCTGCGACGTGCCCGTCTACGGCATGAACTGCGGCTCCGTCGGCTTCCTGATGAACCCGTTCCTCGAAGACGACCTGCCGGACCGCCTGGGCCGCGCGCAGGCGGTGGTGCTGCATCCGCTGCGCATGCACGCCGTCACCCGCTCCGGCGTGGTAGAAGAGGCGCTGGCGCTCAACGAGGTCTCGCTGCTGCGCCAATTGCGCCAGACGGCGAAGATACGCATCACCATCGACGGTCGCGTCCGCCTGGCCGAGCTGGTATGCGACGGCGTGCTGGTGGCGACACCCGCGGGATCGACCGCCTACAACCTCTCAGCGCACGGCCCGATCGTGCCGCTCTCGGCCAATTTGCTGCCGCTCACGCCGATCAGCGCCTTCCGCCCGCGGCGCTGGCGCGGCGCGCTTCTGCCCAGCACGGCGGACGTGCTGTTCGAGATACTTGAGGGCGACAAGCGACCCGTCTCGGCGGTGGCGGACTTCACCGAGGTGCGCGACGTGGCGTCGGTGGCGATCAGCGAGGACAGGAGCGTGAAGACGACGATCCTGTTCGACCCGGACCAGGGATTGTCGGAGCGGATCGTGGCGGAGCAGTTCACGGTCTAGGCAAGGCAAGCGCTTCTTTTTTGAAAAAAAAGAAGCAAAAAACTTTTGCTCCCTGTCGACGGCTTTCCGGTAAGCGCGCGACAGCGGAGTCAAAAGTTTTTTGGTTCTTTTTTTCAAAAAAGAACTCTTCCTTCCTTACTCGTCATAACCCACCAAAACCTCCACAGGCACGTCCAGCCGCGCCCGCCCGCCAAGGAAGTTCAGCTCGATCAGCGCCGCCGCCGCCGGCACCTCCGCACCCGCCTGCCGCAGCAGCGCGATCCCGGCCGCCATCGTGCCGCCGGTCGCCAGCAGGTCGTCCACGATCACCACGCGCTGGCCGGGGGAGACGGCGTCCGCCTGCATCTCGATGCGGTCCGTGCCGTATTCCAGCGCGTAGTCCAGCCCGATGGTGGCGCCGGGTAGCTTGCGCGGCTTGCGGATCATCACGAAGCCGCATCCGAGCTTGAGCGCCAGCGGGGCGGCGAGCAGGAAGCCGCGGGATTCGATGCCGGCCACCAGATGCGGCTGGTAGCCGCCGATCCGGCTGGCGAGCCGCCCCATGGCGACCTGCCAGGCGTCCGGGTGCCGCAGCAGCGTCGAGATGTCGTAGAAAAGGATGCCCGGCTTGGGAAAGTCCGGGATGGCGCGGATGTGGTCCTTGAGGTCCATCGAACACCCTGTGTCGTTGCGGGCGCTGTCCCGCCCCACGGGCCCGGACAGACGCCAGTTTTCTGGTGCTTTTTTCCGGAAAAGAACAGCCTTGCCCAAACTCCGGCTTCCCCGTACCGCCAGGCGCATGTCGCGCACCCCCGTCGCCACCCTCGCCATCGTGCTGTTCGTGCTCGCGTGGCTCGCCGGCGCGGCCGTGCTGGCGGACTACGTGCGCCCGCTGCACTGGGCCGTCCAGGCGGTCTACTACCCGATCGCCGGCTTCGCCTGGGTGGTGCCGGTGCGCTGGCTCATGCTGTGGGGCGCCTACAAGCGCTGAGGTGACGAGCGGGCGCGAGCCGGAGGTCGCGCCGACACACGGAGTCAGCCTAGCGGTCGGCCGGTGCCGGTTGGCCGGCGCCTTGGCCAACGGTGGCGCAGCCCGTTCTTTCTTGACTCACCCGGGAGCCGCTCCTAGAAACCTGCCTCTTCCGGCGTTCCGGCCCGTTGCCCGTGCGTTGGACACCGCCACTTTGCGAACCGCGAGATAGACCCGACCACATGGCGAACACCGATTCCGCGCGCAAGCGCATCCGGCAGAACATCGTGCGCACGGCGCGCAACACGGCCCGCAAGTCGCGCATGCGCACCTTCGTCAAGAAGGTGGAAGCGGCCATCGCCGGCGGCGACCGCGAAGCTGCTCGTGCTGCCATGCGCGAGGCACAGCCCGAGATGCAGCGTGCCTCTGGCAAAGGCGTGATCCACAAGAACACGGTGGCGCGCAAGCTCTCCCGCATGAGCGCCCGCATCAAGCAGCTTGCGGCAAGCTGAGGCAGCGAACCGGTCGCACACTGCCACGGCGGAGCCCTGTCGCCTGCGCTGGCGCAGCCAGGCATGTCCGAAGCCTCAGGACAGTACTAGAGTCGAGTGTGAGCAAGTCCTTGGCGCCCGCCACGGAACGCCTGCTCCGCAAGTATTCAATAGCATCAATACTTGTCTGTAAAGTGATCGGCAGATTTAGTTTGCCAAGATCGCCTGCTTGACCTAGTTTTGCTTGCCGGCTGACCCCGGTGGCGTAGAGAAATGATGCGGCGGCTGGTGGCTGGAGTGGCCAGACGGCCGAAGCGTGTCCGACCGGTTGCCTGAACGCAGACATGTGGGGAAGCGTAACCTTGAGCTCGGGCAACACGCGAACCGCTAGCCAGACCGCCAGCTACGGCGTCGGCCTGACCGCTCAGACGCTGGTCGGGACAGGGCCCGAGTTCCAGCCCGGCACCGCCCCGTGCGGCACCCCCGTGGGCGCCAGCCAGATGGCCGCCCAGTGGGCACGCGTCCGCAGCCGGTTGCAGGCCGAAGTGGGCGAGGTGGAGTACCGCAGCTGGTTCAAGCAGATGACGCTTGGCGGCATCGAAGGCGACGAAGTGACCGTGCGCCTCCCCTCCCGCTTCCTGCGGGACTGGGTGCGCAGCAATTACGGTGAGAAGATCACCGCGCTCTGGCAGCAGGAAAACCCGGCCGTCCGCAGCGTGGAAATCAGGCTGGAGGACGGCGCCGAGCCCGGCCTGGCCGAAAGCCTGACCGCGCCGCCAACCCCGCCGCCAACTCACCGTGTAGCCGCGCCGGCCGCCACGGCACGGCCCGCCACCACCGTCGGCCGCCTGGTCGAAGACCTCACCGCGCCGCTGGACCCGAGCTTCACCTTCGACACCTTCGTCGTCGGCAAACCCAACGAGTTCGCCTATGCCTGCGCCCGCCGCGTGGCCGAGAAGCCGGGCAGCAAGGAGTTCAACCCGCTGTTCCTCTATGGCGGCGTGGGCCTGGGCAAGACCCACCTGATGCACGCCATCGGCGTGGAGATGAGCCGCCAGGAGACCGCTCCCCAGAGCGCGCCAAAGACGGTCGCCTACATGTCGGCCGAGAAGTTCATGTACCGCTTCATCGCGGCCATACGCTCGCAGCAGACCATCGAGTTCAAGGACCACCTGCGCTCGGTCGACGTGCTGATGATCGACGACCTGCAGTTCCTCATCGGCAAGGACAACACGCAGGAGGAGTTTTTCCACACCTTCAACGCGCTGGTGGACGC
Organism: uncultured Acetobacteraceae bacterium; assembly: GCA_964242595.1. Classification (GTDB taxonomy): domain Bacteria; phylum Pseudomonadota; class Alphaproteobacteria; order Acetobacterales; family Acetobacteraceae; genus BOG-908. The sequence continues at coordinate 26,528 of CAXTBC010000030.1, forward strand.
CGGCAAGCAGATCGTCGTCAGCGCGGACAAGTCGCCGTCGGATCTCTCCGGCCTGGAAGACCGCCTGCGCACCCGGCTCGGCTGCGGCATGGTGGCCGACCTGCACGCCACCACCTACGAGCTGCGCATCAGCATCCTCGAAGCCAAGGCCGCCCGCGCCAGCGCCAAGGTGCCCGCCGCCGTGCTGGAGTTCCTGGCGCGCAAGATCACGTCCAACGTGCGCGAGCTGGAAGGCTCGCTGAACCGCCTGATCGCCCATGCCGGCCTGTTCGACCGTCCGATCACGCTGGAGACAGCGCAGGAACTGCTGCGCGACATCCTCAACAACCCGAAGAACAACAAGGTGACGATCGGCGAGATCCAGCGCCGCGTCGCCGAACGCTACAACATGCGCCCCGGCGACATGGTGAGCGCGCGCCGCGCCCGCGCCGTGGCCCGCCCTCGCCAGGTGGCGATGTTCCTGGCCAAGCAGCTGACGGGGAGCTCCCTGCCGGAGATCGGCAAGAAGTTCGGCAACCGGGACCACACGACGGTGATGCACGCCTGCGCGCGGATCACCGAGCTGATGCAGAGCGATAGCGTGCTGGCCGAGGATGTGGATCTTTTGCGGAAGTTGCTGGAAAGCTGAGGCAGTAGGCAAGGCAAGCGCTTCTTTTTTGAAAAAAAGAAGCAAAAAACTTTTTCTGATGCTGTCGCGGTACCTTGGATCTGACCGCGCATCTCACAAGCAAGCCCATCCGTTCACGGACCTGCAGTTGTCGGTACGCCTGGAGCTTTTCGTCTCCGTCAGCCGACGTAGCAGGGTGACACCCATCACGAACCTTACCAATCAACAAAGCATCGGTTTCGCTACCGATGCATACGAACACATCGAGCAGAGCAGCCACTCGGGGTTCAAATTCCGGTAGGGTATCGGCAGGAACCTAACGCCGGCGGACTTCGATGACGCCGATCTCGCCCGGGACGAAATGCCGGGTATGACGGCCGATCGACTTGTCGACACACCTTCGCCGGTCTTCATCCAAACCATAGGGCCTAAATTATCGTTCTTACACTCGTTGCGGCAGGCGAGTCAGTACGCGGTCAGGCAGCTCCAACTGTGCCGCACGAGCCGACACGCTTCACGCGACGAATAGCAACGGACAAAAGTTTTCTGGTTCTTTTTTTCAAAAAAGAACCGCTTGCCTCGCCCTTCCACACCTACCCGTCGCGAAACACCCCCACCGGATACCCTTGCGCAAACAGCAACGCCCGCAAATCCGCGAAATCCACCCGGTTCGCCACCTCCGCCGCCACCACCGGCTTGGCGCGGAACGCCACCCCCAGCCCCGCCTCCCGCAGCATCGCCAGGTCGTTCGCCCCATCGCCCACCGCTAAACTCGCATCGTGCGGCAGCCCCCCGGTGCGCGACAAAGCCCGCATCGTGGTCAGCTTGGTCTCGCGGTCCAGGATCGGCTCGGCCACTTCCCCGGTCAGCCGCTCGCCGTCGTCCAGCAGCACGTTGGCGTGGTTGTGGTCGAAGCCGCACAGCGCGGCCACGCGCTGGGTGAAGAAGGTGAACCCGCCGGAGACGAGCGCCGTGGTCGCCCCGAACCCGCGCATGGTGGCCACCAGCGTCATCGCCCCAGGCGTCAGCCGCACCCCGTCCCAGGTGGCCTCAAGCGCGGTCAGCTTCAGGCCGCGCAGCATGGCCACCCGGCCGCGCAGGGCCTCGCGGAAATCGATCTGCCCGTTCATGCTGGCGCGCGTGATCTCCGCCACTCGCTCCCTCAGCCCGGCATACGCCGCCAAATCGTCCAGCGTCTCGCCGGTGACGATGGTGCTGTCCATGTCTGCCACCAGCAGCCGGCGGATGCGGCTGCCCTCGCGGCTGACCAGCACGTCAACAGGCTGTCCCTCCAGCGCGGCGCGCGCGGCGGCCAGGTCGTCGGTGGCCATGCCGGGCAGGTCGGCGGCTTCGCCCGCGGACAGGATCACCGGGGCGCCCTGCCCGCCGGCGGCCTCCCTCACCCGGTCGATCGTCGCCTGGGTCAGGCTGGCGGCCTCACGGGCGGCCACCAGGGTCAGCACGTAGCTCATGGTTGGACCTTCCGGAGCATGCGCCTGGTGCATCCCCGGGTGTAGGGGATGAGCGGGTCCGGCGGCAAGAAGCTGGCCCTGATGGTGGCCGGCCCTACCTGCAGCGGCAAGTCGGCGCTGGCGCTGGACGTGGCGCGCGCTGTGGGCGGCAGCGTCATCAACGCGGATTCCATGCAGGTGTACGCCGAGTTGCGCGTGCTGACGGCCCGCCCCGGCGCGGCCGAGGAGGCGCTGGTGCCGCATGTCCTCTACGGCATACGGCCGGCCGCCCTGGCCGGCACGGTCGCGTGGTGGCGGGGAGAGGCGCTGGCGGCCATGCAGGCGGCGCACGATGCCGGCCGGGTGCCGATCCTGTGCGGCGGCACGGGGATGTACCTGGCCGCGCTGAGCCGCGGCCTGGCCGACATCCCCGAACCGGGGCCGGAGGCACGGCAGGAAGCCCGCGCGTTGCTGGCGGCCGAGGGGCCGGCCGCCCTGCACGTCCGCCTGACGCAGGCCGACCCTGCCACGGCGGCCATGCTGCGGCCGTCGGACAGCCAGCGCCTGGCCCGCGCCTGGGAGGTGTGGCGCGGCACCGGCACCGGGCTGGCCGCCTGGCAGGCCGCCAGCGCCTCGCCGTCCGGCGGCAACGCGACTGCCTGCGGCTGGGCGTTGCGCGCCGTCGTGCTGGACCCGCCGCGACAGGATCTGCGCGCGGCCATCGCGGCCCGGTTCGCCGCCATGCTGCAGGGCGGGGCCATCGACGAGGTGCGCGCGCTGCTGGCGCAGGAGCTGGATCCCGCGCTGCCCGCCATGCGCGCCCACGGCGTGCCGGAGCTGGCCGCCCACCTGCGCGGCGAGACAAGCCTGGACGAAGCCGGGTCCCGTGCCGTGGCCGCCACCAGCCGCTACACCCGCCGCCAGGCCACCTGGTTCAGGCACCAGCCCCTCGTTACGGCGGACAACAACCCAGCCCAGGCAGCAACGCATAGGTTAGTTACTCGATATCAACCAAAAGAGAAACTTTCGCAATGTATTGACCCTGCATTATGGAATTTTGTTTTCAAGACCGTTGACCAAATGCCCTGCAACGGCTAGAGACCATCCATGAACGCCGTCACCCACCCCGCCCAGGCTACCCGCAGCATGTCCGGCGCCGAAGTGCTGTTGCAGGCACTGCGCGAGCAGGGCGTGGACACCATCTTCGGCTATCCGGGCGGCGCCGTGCTGCCGATCTACGACGCGCTGTATCAGCAGGACGCCATTCGCCACATACTCGTGCGGCACGAACAGGCCGCCGTGCACGCGGCCGAGGGCTACGCGCGCAGCACCGGCCGGGTGGGCGTGGTGCTGGTCACCAGCGGACCCGGCGCCACCAACGCGGTCACCGGCCTGCTGGACGCGCTGATGGATTCCATCCCCCTCGTGTGCCTGACCGGCCAGGTGCCCACCCACCTGATCGGCAACGACGCGTTCCAGGAGGCCGACACCACCGGCATCACCCGGCCGGCCACCAAGCACAACTACCTGGTCAAGCGCAGTGCCGACCTGGCACGTACGGTGCACGATGCGTTCTACGTGGCAAGCAGCGGCCGGCCCGGTCCTGTGGTGGTCGATCTGCCGAAGGACATGCTGATCGCACCCGCGCCCTACGTGCCGGCCGGCACCGCGCCGCACCGCAGCTACCGTCCTGTCACCCAGCCAGCGCTCGCCGCCATCCGCGCCGCGGTGCGTGCGCTCAAGGCCGCCCGCCGTCCGGTGGTGTACGCCGGCGGCGGCGTGATCAACGCCGGCCCGCGCGCCGCGGCGCTGCTGGCCGAACTCGTGCGCCTCGGCAACATGCCCTGCACCACCACGCTGATGGGCCTGGGCGCGTTCCCGGCATCGGACCCGCGGCACCTGGGCATGCTGGGCATGCACGGCACCTACGAGGCCAACTTGGCCATGCATGGCTGCGACGTGATGTTCAACATCGGCGCGCGGTTCGACGACCGCGTCACCGGCCGGCTGTCCGCCTTCAGCCCGGGCAGCTTCAAGATCCACGCCGACATCGACCCGTCGAACATCAACAAGAACATCGCGGTGGACGTACCCGTGGTGGGCGACGCGGCGCTCGTGCTGCAGGCGATGATAGAGGCCTGGCACGCGGAGCCGGCGCGCCAGGATGCCGCCGCGCTGGATGCCTGGTGGCGCAGCATCGCCGGCTGGCGCGCGGTGGACAGCCTGCGCTTCGCCCAGGACAACGCGCCGGACGCGGTGATCAAGCCGCAACACGCGGTGCAGCGCCTGCACGATCTGTGCAAGCTCTCCGGGCGCGACACCTTCATCACCACCGAGGTGGGCCAGCACCAGATGTGGGCCGCCCAGCATTTCTACTTCGATCGCCCGAACCGCTGGATGACCAGCGGCGGGCTCGGCACCATGGGCTACGGCCTGCCGGCCGCCGCCGGCGTGCAGGTGGCCCACCCGGACGCGCTGGTGATCGACATCGCCGGCGAGGCCAGCATCCTGATGAACATCCAGGAGATGGGCACGCTGGCGCAGTACCGCCTGCCGGTGAAGATCTTCATCCTCAACAACGAATACATGGGCATGGTGCGCCAGTGGCAGGAGCTGCTGCACGGCTCACGCTACTCGGAAAGCTACAGCGCGGCCCTGCCGGATTTCGTGAAGCTTGCCGAGGCCTTCCACGCCACCGGCCTGCGCGCCCGCAACGTGGGCGAGCTGGACGGTGTGATCGAGCGGATGCTCGCCACCCCCGGCCCGGTGATCGCCGACATCTGCGTCGACAAGGCCGAGAACTGCTACCCGATGATCCCCTCCGGCGCCGCGCACAACGAGATGATCCTCGGCCCCGAACACGCCGGCCGCACCGCCAGCATCACCGACGAAGGCATGATGCTGGTCTGATGAGCGAAGCCGGCCCAAGCCTGCGCAGCGCCACGATCTCGGTGCTGGTGGATAACGAGTCCGGCGTGCTCGCGCGCGTCATCGGCCTGTTCTCCGGCCGCGGCTACAACATCGACAGCCTGACCGTCGCCGCGGTGGACGACGCGCGCACGCGCAGCCGGATCAACGTGGTCACCTCGGGCACAGAGATGGTGATCGACCAGATCAAGGCGCAGCTCGACCGCCTGGTGCCTGTCTACCGCGTGGCGGACCTCACGAAGGACGGGCCGCACGTGGCGCGCGAGATGGCGCTGATCAAGGTGGTTGCCGGCGGCGAAAACCGTTCGGAATCGCTGCGCATCGCTGACGCGTTCCGCGCGCGCGTGGTGGACACCACGACCGGCAGCTTCGTCTTCGAGCTGACAGGCTCGATCGAAAAGATCGACGCGTTCATCGAGCTGATGCGGCCGTTGGGGTTGGCGGAGGTGTCGAGGACAGGGATTGCGGCTATCGCGCGGGGGGCGGGTAGTTTGTAAGGCAAGGCAAGCAGTTCTTTTTTGAAAAAAAGAACCAAAAAACTTTTGCTCCCTGTCGGGTGGTGGCGGAAAGAGCCGCGCCTGACGGATTTAGGTTTTGGTCCTTTCCTGCGAAGACGCCCTGTCTCCGTCACAACGAAAAGCAAACGACGCAGACCAGTTTTCTACGAGGCATAGAGAAGACTTTTCTTTTGAAAAAGAGAAGCAAAGACTTTTGTCCGGCTGTCGCGGTTCTGTCCGGCAGCGTGCGCCACGGAACAAAAGTTTTTTGGTTCTTTTTTTCAAAAAAGGAACTGCTTGCCTTGCCTCGGCCTTTTTCGGGTAATGAACCATCCGAGCAGAAAAAGCCCCTTCTCGCCCACGAGGAACCACCCAAAATGCGCGTGTATTACGACCAGGACGCCGACGCCAACCTCATCAGGGCCCGCAAGGTCGCCGTCATAGGCTACGGCAGCCAGGGCCACGCCCACGCGCGCAACCTGCACGACAGCGGCGTCACCGACCTGGCAGTCGGCCTGCGCCCCGGCTCGGCCGGCGCGGCCAAGGCGCAAGCCGCTGGCCTGCGCGTCATGGGCCCGTCCGAAGCCGCCGCCTGGGCGGACGTCGTCATGGTGCTCACGCCCGACGAAGGCCAGGGCGACCTGTACCGCGAGCACCTCGGCCCCAACATGCGCGAGGGCACAGCGCTGGCCTTCGCGCACGGCCTGAACATCCACTTCAACCTGATCGACGCGCGGCCGGACATCGACGTGTTCATGATTGCGCCGAAGGGTCCGGGCCACACCGTGCGCAGCGAGTACGAACGCGGCGGCGGCGTGCCCTGTCTGGTGGCCGTCCACCAGAACCCGTCCGGCAACGCGCTGGAGATCGCGCTCAGCTACGCCGGCGCTCTCGGCGGTGGCCGCGCCGGCATCATCGAGACCACGTTCAAGGAAGAATGCGAGACCGACCTGTTCGGCGAGCAGGCCGTGTTGTGCGGCGGCCTGGTGGAGCTCATCAAGGCAGGGTTCGAGACTTTGACGGAGGCCGGCTACGCGCCGGAAATGGCGTATTTCGAGTGCCTGCACGAGGTCAAGCTGATCGTGGACCTGATCTACGAGGGCGGCATCGCCAACATGAACTACTCTATCAGCAACACCGCCGAGTACGGCGAGTACGTCACCGGCCCGCGCATCATCACCGCCGAGACGAAGGCCGAGATGAAGCGCGTGCTGAATGATATCCAATCCGGCCGCTTCACGCGCGACTGGATCCTGGAAAATAAGGTAAACCAGGCGAGCTTCCGCGCCATCCGCCGCCGCAACGCGGCCCACGAGATCGAGCGCGTGGGCGAGCGGCTGCGCGGGATGATGCCCTGGATCGGCAAGAACGCGCTGGTGGACAAGTCTCGGAACTGAGCGGGGGGAGAAAGCAAGGACGGCCTTCTTTTTCGAGAAAAAGAAGCAAGGAGCTTTTGCTGCTTGGGCGGCTTCGTCCGGACACGTTCGACGAAAGTTCGGCGTTCGGGATCTGCCTCGGAGAGGATTGCTTGCATCAAGCGAACCATCATGGGTTCGACTTCCAAGCAAATATGGGCTGCGCGCAAAGGTCCAGGAGCCTGTAGCCCAGACTTCCGCCGGATGAAATTCTTGCCAAGCAGGTTCTAAGGAACCTGCCCTTAGCGGGGTCCAGGGGCAGAGCCCCCGGCCTTTTCCAGAGTCAACACACCAAACCATCGGCGCGAAGTAAGCGCCCGGCGTCGCACGCAGGCCATCATTACCGAAAAAAAAGCTGACGACTCGGGTGTTTCGTGGCCATAGAGGCGCGCGCTTCAGACATGCTGCCACGGCGTCGTGTGTGGACGACGCGCCTGATCCCACCCCCAGTCAAAAGAAGTATGGAGACCCCATGAAGCTCCCCCTGATGAGCGCCGCCTTCGTTGCCACCGCCCTGATCGCCACTCCGGTGTTCGCCCAGACGACAACCACGACGGCGCCCGCCGCTCCGGATGCGCCGGCAACCACCACGACCACCACCCCCCCTGATTCCTCGACCACCACGACCACGACGACGCACCACCACCATCACCACCACAGCAGCAGCCACCACACGCATCACCACGCGAAGAAGGCGGCCGACGACTCCGCTGCCGCGCCGGCTCCGGACGCTTCCGCGCCCCCGCCTGCGGCCGACGCGCCGAAGTAAGCAGCTAGCCGTCAGCCTCCGGTCATTGGACCAGAGGCTGACGTTTTCTTGTCTGTTAAGTCCATCAGGGCTATGATCCCGGCATGAACTGCACGGCCAACTTGCACGCATTGTCAGGGCTAGCCCTGTCGCGTGCCGCCGTGTCCCTCCTCCCGCTTCGACTTATCGCCCCCTGAACGGGGATTCCGGCCTCGTGGCCGGTGCGTTCAGGGGCCGCCCGGCGCCATGCCGGCCATAGGATCGAAACAGCCGAGGACACCGCCATGCCCATCAACCATCCCAGTTTCGGCCGCCTGGATGACGACCGCGTCGTCATCTTCGACACCACCCTGCGTGACGGGGAGCAATCGCCCGGGTTCTCGATGAACCTGGCCGAGAAGCTCCGCATGGCGCACGCGCTGGCCGAGCTCGGAGCCGACGTGATCGAAGCCGGCTTCCCCATCGCCTCGCCCGGCGACTTCGAGAGCGTGGAGGCCATCGCGCGCGCCGTGCGCCGGCCGGTGATCTGCGGCCTGGCCCGCTCCGCCCCGGCCGACATCCTGCGCGCCGCCGAGGCGGTCCGCCACGCCGAGCGGCCGCGCATCCACACCTTCATCAGCACCAGCCCGCTGCACATGAAATACAAGCTGCGCATGGAGCCAGACGCGGTGCTCGAGGCCGTCACCGCCAGCGTGACGCTCGCCCGCCAGCACACGGCGGACGTGGAGTGGTCCGCCGAGGACGGCAGCCGTACCGACCCCGACTTCCTCGCCCGCTGCGTGGAAGCCGCCATCGCCGCGGGTGCCACCACCATCAACATCCCCGACACCGTTGGCTACGCCCTGCCCGAGGACCTCACGCGCATCTTCACCGATTTGCGCGCCCGCGTGCCCGGCGCGGACACGGTGGTGTTCTCCGCCCACAACCACAACGACCTCGGCCTGGCGGTGGCCAACACGCTGGCGGCACTGCGCGCCGGCGCCCGCCAGGTGGAGTGCACCGTCAACGGCATCGGCGAGCGGGCCGGCAACGCGGCGCTGGAGGAGGTGACCATGGCGCTGCGCACCCGCCAGGACGCGGTCCCGCTGCGCACCGGCATCGTCAGCGAGCACATCCTGCGCACCTCGCACCTGCTCAGCACCACCACCGGGTTCGACGTGCAGCCCAACAAGGCCATCGTCGGCCGCAACGCCTTCGCGCACGAAAGCGGCATCCACCAGGACGGCATGCTGAAGAACGCCCAGACCTACGAGATAATGACGCCCGAAAGCGTGGGCTGGAGCAAGACCACGCTGGTGATGGGCAAGCATTCCGGCCGCGCCGCCTTCCGCGACAAGCTGGCTTCTCTTGGCTACACCGGCCTGGGCGACAACGCGCTCAACGACGCGTTCCGCCGCTTCAAGGACGTGGCCGACCGCAAGAAGACCGTCTACGACGAGGACATCGTGGCGCTGGTGGACGACGAGGTGGAGCGCGACCACACCCGTATCCGCCTGGTGTCGCTGGACGTGCACGCCGGCTCGCGCGGCCCGGCCCGCGCCGCGCTGACGCTCGAGGTGGACGGCACCCTATCCACCCAGGAAGCGGTGGGCGACGGCCCGGTGGACGCCACCTTCCGCGCGATACGCGCCATCTTCCCTCACGAGGCGACGCTGGTGCTGTTCTCGGTGGGCGCCGTGACCGAGGGCACCGACGCGCAGGCGAAAACCACCGTCCGCCTGAAGGAGGGCGGCAAGATGGTGGACGGCCAAGGCGCCGACACCGACACCATCGTGGCCTCCGCGCGCGCCTACGTGCACGCGTTGAACAAGCTGATGGTGAAACGGCTGCGCACCGCGCCGGCCGAGGCGGTGGCGTGAAGGAAGGCAAGCAGTTCTTTCTTGAAAAAAAGAACCAAAAAATTTTTGTCCCGTTCGGGTGCGCTTCGCTGAAACGAGTTGTTTCAACAATCCGCGACAGCGCCAGCAAAAGCTTTTTGCTTCTTTTTCTCGAAAAAGAAGGCCTTCCTTCGCCATGCACGTAGCCCTGTTCCAAGGCCCCGCCGCCGCCGCCACGAAAGCCGACCTGCTGGACCACATGGCGCGAGAAGCCGCCGCCGCCCAAGGCGCGGAACTGCTGGTACTGCCGGAGCTGTTCCTCACCGGCTACAACATCGGCGCGGACGCGCTGGCGGCGCAGGCCGAAGCCGTGGATGGCCCCTCCGCACAGTGTGCCGCCGCCATCGCGCGTGCCGCCGGCATGGCCCTGCTCTACGGCTACCCCGAGCGCGGCGCGGACGGCGCGCTGTACAACAGCGCGCTGCTGCTGGGCCCGGACGGCGCGCGGCTGGCCAACTACCGCAAGACGCATCTGTTCGGCGACATGGAGCGCGCCGTCTTCACCCCCGGCGCCGAGCCGTTCGTGCTGGCCGAACTCGCCGGCACCGTCATCGGCCTGCTGATCTGCTACGACGTGGAATTCCCCGAGATGGTGCGCGGATTGGCCCTGCGCGGCGCCACGCTGGTGGCGGTGCCCACCGCGCAAATGCGCCCCTATGAATTCGTGCCCAGGACGATGTTGCCGACGCGCGCTTTCGAGAACCAGGTGTTCATCATCTACGCCAACCGCTGCGGCCATGAGGCCGGGATGGAGTACGTGGGCGAAAGCTGCATCGTGGCGCCGGACGGCGACGTGCTGGCGCGCGCCGGGCTGGAGCAGGCGCTGCTGACCGCAACGCTGGACAGTGCCGCACTGGCCCAATCGCGCGCCGCCAACACCTACCTGCGGGACCGCCAGGCGCGGCTGTACGAGGACCCCGAGGGCCAGCCGTGAGCGTCCTGCACCCCGAGACGCAGGAGAATTCCGGCGCGCGCCGGGCGATCACCACCTACGGCCCCGACTTTCCGTTCGCCTATGACGACTGGCTGGCCCACCCCGCCGGCCTCGGCCGGCTGCCGCCGCACCAGCTGGGTGCGGAGGTGGCCGTGGTGGGCGGCGGCATCGCCGGCGTGGTGGCCGCCTACGAGCTGATGAAGCTCGGCTGCAAGCCGGTGCTCTACGAATCCGGCCGGCTCGGCGGCCGCCTGCGCTCCGAGCCGTTCGAAGGCGACAGCGGCATCATCGCCGAGCTGGGCGGCATGCGCTTCCCGAAATCCTCCGTCTGCTTCTACCACTACCTCGACAAGGTAGGCCTGCGCACGCAGCCTTTCCCCAACCCGCTCGACCCCGCGACGCCGTCCACGCTGCTCGACCTGGAGGGCGACCAGGTCTACGTGGAGGGCGACGCGAACCTGCCGCCGGTGCTGCGCGAGATCTCCGACGCGTGGCGGGACGCGCTGGAGGAACAGGCCGATTTCAGCGCCGTGCAGCACGCCATCCGCACGCGCGACACGCGCACGCTCAAGCAGCTCTGGAACCGCCTGGTGCCGCTGTGGGACGAGCGCACGTTCTACGACTTCGTGGCCGGCTCACGCGCTTTCCAAAGCCACCCGTTCCGGCACCGCGAGATCTTCGGCCAGGTGGGCTTCGGCACCGGCGGCTGGGACAGCGACTTCCCCAACTCCATGCTCGAAATCCTGCGCGTGGCCTTCACCAACCTGGACGAGGACCAGCGCCTGGTGGTGGGCGGCGTGGAGCAGTTGCCGCGCCGGCTGTGGGCGCACGCCCCGGACGCCTGCGTCCACTGGCCGGCCGGCACCTCGCTCAGTACGCTTCACCAGGGCTCGCCCAAGCCGGGCGTCACCCGCATCGCGCGGCGGGGTGCGGACAAGCTGGAGATCACCGACCGCTGGGGCGGCACCAAGGTGTACGACGCCGTCCTTGTCACCTGCCAGTCCTGGCTGCTGACCACGCATATCGACACCGACGAAAGCCTGCTCTCGCACCCGCTGTGGATGGCGCTGGACCGCACGCGCTACATGCAGTCCTCGAAAACCTTCGTGATGGTGGACCGCCCGTTCTGGCGCGACCGCGACCCGCGCACCGGCCGCTACGCCATGAGCATGACGCTGACCGACCGGCTGACGCGCGGCACCTACCTGTTCGACGAGGGCGAGGGCCGCCCGGCCAGCATCTGCCTCTCTTACTCCTGGATGGGAGACGCGCTGAAGGTGCTGCCGCTGCCGGTGGACCAGCGCGTGGCGTTGATGCTGCGCGCGCTGGGCAAGGTGTATCCGGACGTCGACATCGCGCGCCACATCATCGGCAACCCTATCACCGTCTCGTGGGAGTCCGACCCCAACTTCCTCGGCGCCTTCAAGGGCGCCCTGCCGGGCCACTACCGCTACAACCACCGCATGTACTGCCACTTCATGCAGGACCGCATGCCGCCCGCCGAACGCGGCATCTTCCTCGCCGGCGACGGCATCTCCTGGACGCCGGCCTGGGCGGAAGGCGCCATCACCACGGCGCTGAACGCGGTGTGGGGCATCGTGCATCATCTGGGCGGGGCGAGTGCCCCGGGTAATCCGGGGCCGGGAGACGCGTTCGACGAGATCGCGCCGGTGCGTTTGCCGGACTGAGGAGTTTGGAATGAGGGACAGAGGCTCTGCGTTGAACCCGGTGCGAAGGAAGCAAAGCCTTCTTTTTTGAAAAAAAGAAGCAAAAAACTTTTGTCCCTGCGCTGTATCAGCAGCCTCGGTCTATCCCGCAACATCCGGCTGTTTCAAATGCGGGGAAGCAAAAGTTTTTTGGTCCTTTTTTTCAAAAAAGGACTGCTTGCTTCGATGACTCAACCACAACGCGCCCTACCCGAACCGCGCCCGCAACGCCTTCTTGTCCAGCTTCCCCACGCTCGTGCGCGCGATCGCCGTCACGAACTCCACCCGCTCCGGCACGGCGAACTTCGAGATCACCCCCCGCTCCACGTAAGCCAGCACGTGGTCCCGCAACGCGCCGGCATCGGCCACGTGATCCGGCCTGGCCACCACGATCGCCACCGGCCGCTCGCCCCAGCGCGCGTCCGCAACACCGATCACCGCCACTTCGGCCACGCCCGGATGTTCGGCGATGATGTCCTCCAGCTGCAGGCTGCTCACCCACTCGCCGCCCGTCTTCACCACGTCCTTGATGCGGTCCGTGATGGCAAGGAACCCGTGCGGGTCGATGCTGCCGATGTCGCCGGTATGCAGCCAGCCGCCCTCCCACAAAGCGCGGCTCGCCTCGGGGTCGTCCAGGTAGCCTTGCGTCAGCCAGGGCGCGCGGATCACCACCTCGCCATACGCCTTGCCGTCCTGCGGCACGTCGCGCATCTGCGGGTCCACCACGCGCAGGTCGCACAGCGGCACCGGCCGGCCGGCGCGGCAGCGATAGGCGAGCTCCACTTCGCCGCCGTCCCGCAGCTCCCGCGGCAGCGTCGCCAGCGTCACGATCGGGCCGGTCTCCGACATGCCGTAGCCGGTGACCACGTCGATCCCGCGCGCCAGGGCCTCCTGGGCCAGCGCACGCGGCAGGGCGGAGCCGCCCACGATCACCCGCCAGCCACGCATATCGGCATCCTTCGCCGCGGCCAGGAACATCTGCAGGATGGTGGGCACGCAATGCGAGAACGTGACGCCTTCGGCCACGTACAATCGCACCAGCAGCTCCGGGTCGTAGCGCCCCGGGTACACCTGCTTGAAACCGCGCACCGTGCAGTTGTACGGGTTGCCCCAGGCGTGCACGTGGAACATCGGTGTGATGGGCATGTACACGTCGTCGGCCTTGAACCCCATGGCGCCCAGGCCGCACAGCGTATGCAGAACGATCTGCCGGTGCGAGTAGTAGACGCCTTTCGGGTTGCCCGTGGTGCCCGTGGTGTAGAACGTCGTGGCCCTGCTGCGCTCGTCGAACTCGGGGAACGTGAAATCCGGGCTGCCTGCCGCCAGCATCGTTTCGTACTCGCCGTGCCAGGCGAAGGCAGCCGCATCCGGCGCCGCGCCTGGCGCGTCGGTGATGCAGATGAAGACGCGCGCGTGCGTCAGCATAGGGCGTAGGCTTGCCAGAAGCGGCAGGAAGTCGGTGTTGCACAGGATTACCTGGGCGCGTGCGTGGTTCAGCGTGTAGAGCACCTGTTCGGGCGAAAGACGCACGTTCACCGTCATGAGAACCGCGCCGCTCATCGGCACGCCGAAGAAACATTCTAGGTAGCGGTGGCTGTCCCAGTCCATCACGGCCACCACGTCGCCGTGCCGCACGCCGAGCCCGCCCAGCGCCGAGCCAAGCCGGTGCACCCGCTCGCCGAATTCGCGGTAGGTAAGGCGGTGCAAATCGCGGTAGACGATCTCCTGGTGGGGCGACTGGCGCAGCGGCGTGGTCAGCAGGTGCTTGATCAGCAGGGGGTAGTCATAGCCGTAATCGTTATCCAGGGGGGCGGCACTCACCGGACGTCTCCGTCATGGTCGCGTTCTTGTGGACGGCACCCTGCTGGAACGTGCAGGGCGCCGCAACCGGCCCGGCCCGGCCCGTGAACTTCGTAACGGACTTCGCCGACCAGGCGGTGACGCTGCCGTTGGCGGCATGCGTCCTGTTCGGGCTCGTGGGCATAGGCTGGCGCCGCGGCGCCCTGGCCTGGGGCGGCTGCGTGGCCGGCGTGCTCAGCGCGATGCTGCTGCTCAAGTTGGTGGCCATGGCGTGCGGCCGCACGCTGGCGTGGACGGGCGTGCTCAGCCCCAGCGGCCACACCGCGACCGCCGCCGTGGTGTATGGCGGCTTGCTGGCCTTGCTGGCACCGCGGTCGGTAGCCGGAACGCTGCTGGCGGCGGCCACCGGCGGCGCCATGGCGCTGCTGTTCGGGCTGACCAGGCTAGAGCTGCACGTGCACACGCTGCCCGACGTCTTGCTCGGCGCGGCCGTGGGCGTGAGCGGCGCGATGCTGATGCGCCATTTGGCCGGCGTGCGGCCGCCACGGCTTGTCTCGCCATGGCTGTTGGCACCGGCGGTGCTGGTTGTGCTGGTGTTCCACGGCGACAAGCTGCAGGCGGAGGAGCGCATCAGGTGGCTGGCGATGGACGTATGGCCGCTGGACAGGTGCGATTGAGGCGGAAATCCTGCCTTAAGCAAGCATGGGGCTCTGCCCCAAACCCCGCTGGGGCCTCGAGGCCCCAGACCCCCACCTATTTAGTTCTCTCACACCGGCAGGTCTTAGAGTCCGTTTGAAAACTCACACAAGCTGCCTGGGGAGCGCCGAAATCCGACGAAAGCGGTAACTACATACCACATTCAGGCTGTATTCGCCTTCTGCCGGCAAGGATGGAGCGACTCGGGGCTTTGGATACGAGTTTTCAAGCAGCCTCTTAGGGGTTTGGTCCTAACGGGGTCTTGGGGCAGAGCCCTGGCCTTCAACGGCGTTAAAGCTGCGGCAGTTACTATGAGCACCAGAACCTTAAACAGACGGGGGTCTGGGGCCTCAAGGCCCCAGCGGGGTCCAGGGGCAGAGCCCCTGGCCTTCCTCCTACCCGAACTGGTTCATCGTGTTATGCGCGCCCCCGGCCTTCAGCGCCGCCTCGCCCGCGAAATACTCCTTGTGGTCGTCGCCCATGTCCGAGCCGGCCATGTTCTGGTGCCGCACGCACGCGATGCCCTGGCGCAGCTCCTGGCGCTGCACGCCCAGCACGTAGCCCAGCATGCCCATGTCGCCGAAATACGTCTTGGACAGGTTGTCGGTGGACAGCGCGGCCGTGTGGTACGTCGGCAGGGTGATCAGGTGGTGGAAGATGCCGGCGCGCTTGGCCGCGTCCGCCTGGAAGGTGCGGATGCGCTCGTCGGCCTGGCGGCCCAGTTCGGTCTCGTCGTACTCCACGCTCATCAGCTTGGCGCGGTCGTAGGTGCTCACGTCGCGCTTGTCGGCCACCATCGCGTCGTACACCTGCTGGCGGAAGTTCAGCGTCCAGTTGAAGCTGGGCGAATTGTTGTAGGCGAGCTTGGCGTTCGGGACCACGGCGCGGATGCGGTCCATCATGCCGGCGATCTGTGACACGTGCGGCTTTTCCGTCTCGATCCACAGCAGGTCCGCGCCGTTCTGCAACGAGGTGATGCTGTCGAGCACGCAACGGTCCTCGCCGGTGCCGGCGCGGAACTGGTACAGGTTGCTGGGCAGGCGCTTGGGCCGCAGCAGCTTGCCGTTGCGGTTGATGATGACGTCGCCGTTATGCGCGGCGTCCGCGGTCACCTCCTCGCAGTCCAGGAAGCTGTTGTACTGGTCGCCCAAATCGCCAGGCGCGTGGCTGACGGCGATCTGCTTGGTCAGGCCCGCGCCCAGCGAGTCGGTACGGGTGACGATGATGCCGTCCTCGATGCCCAGCTCCATGAACGCGTAGCGGCAGGCGCGCACCTTGGCGATGAAGTCCTCGTGCGGCACGGTCACCTTGCCGTCCTGGTGGCCGCACTGCTTCTCGTCGCTCACCTGGTTCTCGATCTGCAGCGCGCAGGCGCCGGCCTCGATCATCTTCCTGGCCAGCAGGTAGGTGGCCTCCGCGTTGCCGAACCCGGCATCGATGTCGGCGATGATCGGCACCACGTGGGTCTCGTAACCCTCGATCCTGGCGGTCATCTCGGCCTCGGCCGCGGCGTCGCCCTTGGCGCGGGCGGCGTCCAGCTCGCGGAACATCCCGCCCAGCTCGCGCGCGTCGGCCTGGCGCAGGAAGGTGTAGATCTCCTCGATCAGCTTGGGCACCGACGTCTTCTCGTGCATCGACTGGTCGGGCAGCGGCCCGAACTCGCTGCGCAGCGCGGCGACCATCCAGCCGGACAAATAGATGTAGCGGCGCTTCAGCGTGCCAAAATGCTTCTTGACCGCAATCATCTGCTGCTGGGCGATGAAGCCGTGCCAGGCGCCGAGCGACTGGGTGTAGAGCGCGCTGTCGGCGTCGTAGGCGGCCATGTCGGCGCGCATGATGCCGGCAGTGTATTTCGCGATCTCGAGGCCGGTGCGGAAGCGGTTCTGCAGCCGCATGCGCGCGACTGCCTCCGCGCTGATGCCGTCCCAGGTGCCGCCCTTGCTCTCGATCAGCGCGGCCACCTTGGCCGTGTGGACCTGGAAGGCGGATTGGCCGGTGGCGGGAATGGTTCCGGCCGATCCCTCAGGGGCGTACACGGGGTGAGAGGTCATGGTTGACTGGTCCTCGAAGCTGTATGGCGCCGGATATCGGCCCTGGCGGACGAGGAAGATAGTGGAGCCCGGCGGCCAGCGCCATTTTATTGTCGCGGCGCCAACCAGGATGAATGTAAAGTTGTAAATCCTGTAAAGACAGGCGGCCTCGTCTCAGGGTCGCAACGAAAGGGCAAGCATGGCGCGGCCACTCATCGGGCGCACGGTACGGCGGCTGCGCACCGAGCAGGGGCTCAGCCAGCAGGCGCTGGCAGCACGGCTCGGCATCTCGCCCAGCTACCTCAACCTGATCGAGCACGACCAGCGCAACGTGACCGCCAGCCTGGTGATCAAGCTGGCGGAGATGCTGCGGGTGGACCTGGCCGCGCTGTCCGGCGCGCAGGAGCGCGAGCTGGAGTTCGGCCTGCGCGAGGTGTTCTCCGACCCGCAGCTGGGCGGCGAGCCGATCCCCGACAACGAGCTGGAGGCCGTGGCCGCCAACCCCAACGCGGCCCGCGGCGTGCTGTCGATGTACCGGGCCTGGCGGGTGGCGCGCGAGGACGCCAGCGGCCTGGCCCTGCCCAGCGGCCGCCGCATCCTGCTGCCCAACGAAGAGGCGCGCGACGTCTTCCACGAGCGCGGCAACTACTTCGCCGAGCTGGAGAGCGCCGCCGAGGGCCTGGCCGACGCGCTGAACGCCGTGCCGGCGGAGACCAACCACGCCATCGCCGAACGGCTACGCCGGGTGCACGGCGTCAGCGTGCGCGTGAGCCCCATGGAGGACGCACTGCGCCGCTACGAGCCGGAAACCAAGACCCTGACGCTGAACGAGCAACTGCCGCGCGAGAGCCGCGGCTTCCACATGGCCTTCCAGCTCGTGCTGATGGAGGCGCGCACCATGGTGGAGTCGCTGCTGGTCCGCATCGCGCCCAGCACGCCGGAGGCCGCCAGCCTGATCCGTATCGGCCTGCTGAACTACGCCGCCGCCGCCGTGCTGATGCCCTACACCGCGTTCCTCGACAGCGCGCGGCTGCTGCGCCACGACGTGGACGCGCTGGCCGCCCGCTTCTGCGTCAGCTTCGAGCAGGCCTGCCACCGCCTGAGCACGCTGCAGAAGGCCGGCGCCCGTGGCATCCCGTTCTTCTTCCTGCGGCTCGATCCGGCCGGCAACGTCAGCAAGCGCTTCTCGGCCGGCGGCTTCCCTTTCGCGCGCTACGGCGGCAGTTGCCCGCGCTGGGTGGTGCACGCCGCCTTCGCCACGCCCGGCACGCTGCGCGTGCAGGTGGCCCAGCTGCCGGACGGCGCCACCTTCCTGTGCTTCGCCAAGTGCCTCGAGGGCGCCGCCGCTGCCTGGGGCGAGCCGCCGCCCACCCACGTGGTGGCCATGGGCTGCGACGTGGCCCATGCCGGCGAGGTGGTGTACGCCGACGGGCTGAACCTCGAGCAGGCCGCGGTCGGCATCGGCCTGTCCTGCCGTCTGTGCGACCGGCAGAACTGCCGCAGCCGGGCTTTCCCGCCTTTGGAGCACCGGCTTGCGCTGGATCCTAATTTGGAGAGCGACAGCCCTTACCGGTTCGAGCCTCTGGGGCGGAAGTAAGTAATACTAACGGCCATAAACTTTGACCTATAGACAAGCATGGGGCTCTGCCCCAAACCCCGCTGGGGCCT
>CAXTBC010000031.1:0-44859 GCA_964242595.1 uncultured Acetobacteraceae bacterium
GCGGTCACGCACAGGCTGCGCGCCACGTCGTCCGCCAGGCCGATCACCCGGGCGCTGCGGATGCCGGGCGCCGGCTCCAACTCGTAGAGGGTAACCACGGGGCCGGGGCGGATGTCGCGTATGGCGCCCTGCACGCCGTAGTCGCTGAGCACGGACTCCAGCAGGCGGGCGTTGTTCTGCAGGGCTTCCTCGTCCGGCCCGGCATTGGCGCGGGCGGGGGCCGATTTTAGCAGGCTGTTGGGCGGGAAACGCCAGCCGGCCTCCTGCAACGGCAGCCGCTCCTGCCGCGCCGGCGGCTGTCGCTGCTGTTCGGGCGCGGCCACGCGGGCGCGGACCACTGCCCTGGCCGGCGCCGGCTCGGCCACCGGCGGGGCGATCTCGCCGCGCCGTGGCACCGGCGTGCGTGCCGAAGGTGGGATGGACGGGCTGGTGACGATGGCCACCGGCTCCGGCCAGGCCGCCTCGTCGGCCTCGTCGTCCGCGACGTAGGGCGCGACCGGCGCGCGCACGAACAGGCCGGCCACCGTCTGGCTGCCGGCCGCCCCGGCGCGCGCGGCCACCGCCGCACCACGCCCGGCCGCCCGCCATTCGCCCGGCGTCAGCCCGAAGCTTGCCGCTGACAGCAGCACCGCAAGCCCTGCTGCGGCCAGGAACACCAGCGCCGCTCCCAGCCCGCCCAGCGCGCCCTCCGCACCGTCGAGGAACGTGACGGAGAGAAGGTGGCCGCAGGCGCCGCCCAACCCCGCGCTGGTCGGCCACACCAAACCGTGCGGCAGCATGGCCAGCGTGGTGGCCAGGCACGGGATGGCCAGCAGCATCGCCAGCAGGCGCAGCGCAGGATGTTTCAGGCCCCGGCGGCTGGCCAGCCGCCAAGCCCACACCAGCATGGCAAGCGCCGGCAGCCCGCCGGCCAGGCCGAACCCCTGCAGGCAGAAATCCGCCACCACCGAGCCGGCCGGCCCCACTAGGTTGGTGGCATGCTGCGAGGTGGCCGTGTTCAGCGAAGGGTCACGCGGGTTGTAGGTGACCAAGGCCACGAGTAGCGTTACCGCACCCACGGCCATCGCCAGCCCGGATAGCTCGGAGAACCGGCGGCCGAGGATCTCGCGTATCGCCGGCGAGGCAAGGCGCCGCTGTGGCGCGTGCCCAGCCTGCACCCGCCCTGCAGCGGTATTTCCAGTCGGCAGACGGCCTTGGGCGGCAGACGCCATCGCGGGGCTCCAACGGCTCAGAATGGTTGAGATTTGCCCTCGATCCTACGCCACAAGGGACCTGCCGCGATACAGGGTGGTGCCGGCGACGCAGCGCGCGTGACCCTCAGGCCACGCGGCTCTGCCACCCGCCTTCCGGCGCGGCTTACTGTCCCAGCTTCTGCCCGTCGTCGTCCGTGTTGCGTCGCTTCTTCTTGGCTTTCGACTCCACGATCTTCCAGGTCAAATCCACCTTGCCATCGGGCGTCTGGTTGATGTCCCCGGTCACGTTCACGTTCACCGGCACCTTGGCGGCGGCATAGGCGGCCACGATGGCCTTCTGCGCCGCCTGAATCGTTTCGTTGGTCAGGTCCTGCCCAGGTTTCAGGGCGGCAGCCGCCGTCAGCGTGTCGGACGCGACGGACGCGTTGCCTGTGAACGTCTCCATCCGAAGCTTGGGCAGCACATGCTTGGTCACCGGCGCCTGCACGCCCTCGTCGTTGACGATGAACTCGACCGTCAGCCGCTTGGTGTTCGGGTTGAGCACCATTCTGGCCTTCACGCTGCCGCCTACGTTGGCCTTGCCTAGCACCTTCATGATGGCGTCTCGGTCGGCCACGATGTCGTTCTGCGTCACCTTGTCGCCCTTGTGCTCCTGGAGCACGGCCATCAGCTGGTCGGTCGGCACACTGCGGCTGCCGGTGATGCTCACCTTGTCCAGCGTATGCGGCGTGTCGAGGCCTTGCGCGAACGCGGTAGGGCCCGCGAGCATGGCGCTGCCCAGAAGTAGGGAGCGGATTGAGTATGTCATGGGTGTCCTCCCGAAGGTTGGGCATCCTGCATCGCACATCACGGACGAGCGTCAAGCGCCTGACAGGCCGTGTAGTAGCACTGCGGCCGCCTGCGCCACGTTCAGGCTCTGCACCACGCCGGAGCCGGCGATGCGCACCTCCCGCCGGCACGCCGCCAGCACGGCGGACGAGACGCCATGCTCCTCGCTCCCCAGTACCAGCGCCAGCGGCCGGTCGCGCGGCATCTCGCCCAGTGCCATCGCCCCTGGGCGCAGCGTGGCGGCCACGGTGCGGTATAGCGGGCCCAGCGCTTGCAGCAGCGCCGGCAGGTCGCGCGATCGGTAGAGGTCGAGGTACTCGAGCGCGCCCTCGGCCGTGCGGTAGGCGGCGTCGGACGGCAAGGCGGCGCCTGGCACGTGGTGGATCAGCAGCGTGGTCACGCCGAAAAAGGCGGCGCTGCGGGCGATGGCGCCGAAATTATGTGGGTTGCCGATCCCGTCGAGCACCAGCAGCATCTTCGCCCGGGGCGCGTTGCCCGGCTCCATCAACGGCACTACGCGCGCCCGCGCCACGGCCGCCAGCCCGCCGTGATGCGCCGTGCCGGCCGCCTTTTCCATCTCGTCGGACGGCAACAGCCGGTAGGGCGCCCGCCGCCGTGCGAGCTCGGCACAGAACGGCCCGGCGACAGGCCGCATCGCCTCGGTGTAGAACAATCGCAGCACGGCTTCCGGACGCCGGCGGAACAAGGCGGCCACCGCGTTGGCGCCGCAGATCGTGTCGGTCTGCATCGGCGGGGCTTCCGCCCGGGGGTGTCACCTGTCAACTCTGCCCGAGCCGTCCATCCTGTTCGCCGACGGGCGTTTCGTGGTGATCGACAAGCCGGCCGGGCTGCCGGTTCACCCAGGGCCCCGCAGCATCGCTTCGGTGGAGGACTACTTCCCGCGCCTCAGCCGTCGCAAGGACGGCCCCTGGCTGGCCCACCGGCTGGACGCCGACACGTCGGGCTGCCTGGTGATCGCGCTGCGTCGAGCCGCCCTGCTGGCCGCCCAGGCCGAGTTCGCCGCCGGACGTGCCCGCAAGACCTACTGGGCGCTGGTGCAGGGACGACCTGCCGCCGATGCTGGCCGTATTGACGAGTCACTCAGCAAGCAAAACACCCTTCAAGGGTGGCGCATGGTGGCCGGCGCCGCGGGCGACCGTTCCGTCACAGACTGGCGGGTGCTGGGCCATGCCGGCGTGCTGACCTGGCTGGAGCTCAAACCTCGCACCGGCCGCACGCACCAGATACGCGTACACTGCGCCTCGCTAGGGTGCCCGATCGCCGGCGACCCGATCTACGGCACGGGTGGAGGCGCGCTGCAGTTGCATGCCCGCGCGATCGCGTTGGATCTAGTGCCGGCGTTGTCGGTCATCGCGCCGCCTCCGGTTCATATGCGGGCGCTGCTGGGACGCGCAGGATGAGTTTGTTGCAAGGCGTCGGCCAGAACTCTCAACTCTCGCACGTCACTCTCGGACACGTCCCATTCGCCGGAATTGCACAAGCCAAACCATGGCACCTGCCGTGCACAGGCAGGCGAAGATTGTCATGGTGTTCACCAAGCCGCTCCGCCCGGCAGTCACCACGAAAGTGAGATAGACAGCGTAAGCTGCACCAGCCACCCCCAGGCACAGCAACAGCATGATCACTCCAGCCACAAACACCCGCAAGCCGGACCCAAGTTCGTTCCATCTTGCAGCGCGATCTGCGAATAGGATGCCAAACCCCAGGGCCAACCCGATCGCGCCGACGTTGCCGATGTTGCCGACCGGGTCCAGTTGAGCTTCCACCTGCCTGGCGGACCAGATGGCCATGAACACGAACGACAGGCCGGCACACCCCAGGGCAATCGTTAGAAAATACCAAGGGGGAAGGTTGAGGACTCACGGCTTGCGGAGCGGGTAGCGCCATCAGCTGTGTACCGCGACGGTGTGGGCGCGCAAACGGCGCAGGAACGTGTTGAGCAGGCTTTGCTCCGACGTCCACTCCTCGCGGACAAGCAGGATAAGTCCGCCGGTGCCCGCGATACGAGGGCTGAACTCATGGACAATGGCGGCCTTGATCTGCTCGGACCTGATCTGAGTGCGAAGATGGGCGCGTTCGGCGATGTCGGCGTAGCGCTTGGCGCGACTAGCGCTTCGACGTTCGTGCCGCCAAAGCTTCCGCCGCGTTGGCTGTCGTCCTGGACATCTGGCTGAGCTGTTCCACTTCGCGAAACTCGCGGATTGCCTTCAAGCCACCCCAGGCCAAGTCGGGCAATGTGGCTACGGTTGCAACCAGACGTATGATTTCAGTTTGTTTTTCAACGCTTCCGCACCCTCGTCGTCGCCGCTAATTTTCTTGGCGTAGGCGATCCCATCGGCGCCAGCCAACACGACGCTTCCAGCAAAGGCGATGGCGCCCAACGCGCCTATGCCACTAAAGATCAGCGCCACGGGCAAGCCGACGCAGACGATGTCGAGTGCCACGCCAAGGCCGTCATCGGCGTGCGATGTGAAAACCTTGCTGATCGCATTGCCCAATGCCTGACTGGCCGCCAGGTTTGCCTGGCTGCTGGCCAGTTCCGCCTCACCACAGCGCTGCAGGGCATCGCTGAAGAAAGCCTCAAACTTTGCCAAGAAACCCTTTGGTCTGGGTGGCGGTGGTGCAGGAATTGCCCCTAACTTGAATACGGCAGCGTCTCAAAACCCGCCGCTGTCACATCGCGGCGCACGTAACGGCGCAAGAGTGCCGTTCGCGAACCAAGCGACACCAACATCAGGTCCGCAGGCCTCGTCCACGAAACGGCATAAACATTCCCGCGCGTCGGAACCATTCGCATAGAGACCCCAGTCCGGGGTCATGACCGGTGCAGCCACGTTCAACTTCCTTTAAGCTGTTATTCAGCCTCATCCGGCCCCTTACTGCCACACTACGCGTAATGGATGTTGAGCCTCCCATAGCTGAATCTACCCCAGCATGAACCACAACCGGAACAACTGCGTCTCGGCCCAGTTCTGCCGCTTCAGTCCGGGATGGCGCAGCGCCTTCCAGCGCGCCCTCCAGCCATCGTGCAGCGCGTCGGAGATCACGCCCAGTGCCTCGCGTGCCGGTGCCGACAGAAGCTCGGGCTGGGCGTTCAGCGCGTCCATGTGCGCGCGGAACGTCCGCATGAACACGTTGGGGCCGCGGCGCAGCGCCGACCAGGCGCGCCGCGTGGGGGAGAGCGGCACGCCGACTGCGTTGCCGGCGTGCTGGCGGTAGAGCACCGTTGGCGTCTCGTCGGCCACCACGTGCCCGCCGCTGGCCGAGACCAGGACGTAAGCCCACCAGTCGTGCAGCGTGCCTTCGGCCGGTGCGCGGGCGCAGGCGAGCAGCCCGGCCGCGTCCGCGTTCAGCATCACGGTGCAGCCGGTCGCGATGTTCTGCGTCATCGCGTTGGGAAAGCCGATGTCGCCGCGCACCGGCGCGCTGTCGCGGATGGGCGTGAGGTCGGCGGCGACCAAATGCTGGCGGGCACAGTACAGCCCGGGGCGACCCGGCACCACCTCGCGCAGCGCGGCCACGCCGCGTGACAGCTTGTCGGGCAGCCACACGTCGTCCTGGTCGGCGAACGCCACCAGCCCGCCGCGCGGCGCGCGGCGCAGCAGGCTTAGGAAACTGGCCGCGATGCCCAGATGCCCGAAATTGTCGTTAAGGTCGACGACCCGGCCTGCCCCGGCCGCCCCTGCGAACGCCCGCATCAGCGTCGGGGTGTCGTCCTGCGAACCGTCGTCACGCCAGAAGACGTGCCAGTGCGTGTGGGACTGGGCCAGCAGGCTGTCCAGCTGTTCGCCCAGGTAGGCGGCGCCGTTGCGGGTGGACAGCAGGATGGCGACGTCACTCGCCGTGTCCATGCCCTACGCCTACCCCGGAACCGAAGCAGCGGCGGCGCACACGCTGGCCACGGCGGGGCCGAGGCTGTCGCGCCACGCGGGCAGGCGCACGCCGAAGACGGCGTCCAGCTTGCTGCAGTCCAGCCGCGAGTCGGGCGGGCGGCGGGCGGGTGTGGGCCATTCCGCCGTGGTGATCGCGTCCACCGGCGGGGCGGGCCAGCCATACTGCGCCGCGTGCCTGAAGATTTCCGTGGCGAAGCCGTGCCACGTCGTCTCGCCCCCGCCCGCCGCGTGGTAGATGCCACCGAACTCCTGCTCGCTGCCGCCCTGGCTGCCCGACGCCAGCAGCCGGTCCGCCACCACGCGCACGCAAGCTGCCAGGTCGCCGGCGTGGGTCGGGGTGCCGGCCTGGTCGCAGACGACACGCAACCGCGGCGCACGTCTGGCGGCGTTGAGCATGGTGAGCAGGAAGTTACGCCCCGTAGGTGCG
The DNA here is from genome assembly GCA_964242595.1 of uncultured Acetobacteraceae bacterium. Lineage (GTDB taxonomy): Bacteria > Pseudomonadota > Alphaproteobacteria > Acetobacterales > Acetobacteraceae > BOG-908. The sequence continues at coordinate 6,363 of CAXTBC010000031.1, forward strand.
TATACCCACGAGGTACGCAGGATCACCGCGCCGGGATAGGCGGCCAGCACCGCCCGTTCGCCGGCCAGCTTGGTGGCACCGTACACCCCGGTGGGGCAGGTGGCGTCCTGCTCCACGTAGGGCGCGCCCTTCATACCGTCGAACACGTAGTCGGTGGAGACGTGCACGAACGGGATGCCCAGCGCCGCACAGGCCTGGGCGAGCAGGCCGGGGCCGCTGGCGTTGGCGCGCTCTGCCTGCTCGGGCGCAGCCTCGGCCGCGTCCACCGCCGTGTAGGCGGCCGCGTTCACCACCAGGGCGGGCCGGCGGTCGTGCACGGCGCGCGCCACCGTCTCAGGCCGCTCGAGATCGAAGTCCGGCCGGCCGATCACCACCACTCCCGGCGTGGCGCCGAGCGCGCTAGCGAGCTGGCCGCTCCCGCCGGTCACCAGGATCGGCTGCCGCATCAGGCGAACCACCCCGCCGCCTCGGCCCAGCCGGGCAGCACGCGGTCCTTCTCCGAGAGCAGCGCGTCGCCCGGCGCTACCGGCCAGGGCAGCGCCAGCGCCGGGTCCGTCCACAGCACGCCGCGCTCGCAGTCGCGCGCGTACAGCCCGGTCACCTTGTAGGCCACTTCGGTGTCCGGCTCCGTGGTGCAGAAGCCGTGCAGGAAGCCTGGCGGCACCCAGAGCTGGCTGCCGTTCTCCGCCGACAGCACGGCAGCGACGTGCTGCCCGAAGGTGGGCGAGCCGGCGCGTGCGTCCACCGCCACGTCCCAGATGGCGCCGCGCAGCACGCGCACCAGCTTGCCTTGAACATGCGGCGCCACCTGGCAGTGCAGGCCGCGCACCGTGCCCTGGGCCCCCGAGAAGCTCTGGTTGTCCTGCACGAACGGCGCCGGCACGCCCGCTTCAGCCATGCGCGGCTGCGAGTAGGTTTCGGAGAAGTAGCCGCGCTCGTCGCCGAAGCGGGGCGGGGTCAGCAGCAGCACGTCCGGGATGGCCAGTCTCTCGATCTTCATGCTGGGCGACCTCCGGGACAGGAAGAAAGGCCTTCTTTTCTGAAAAAAGAAGCAGAAGACTTTTGTTTGTCTGGCTTCGCCTCCGGGTCAGGCGTGGATGCCGTTGGCTACGTCTTTCAAAAGGCGGCCAAGGTCCGTCTTGCCCAGGCGCCTGGCGTGGCCGTGCAGGGCGTCAGCGTCGATGTAGCCCATGCGATAGGCCACCTCCTCCGGACAGCCCACCAGCATGCCCTGGCGGGACTGGATGGTCTGCACGAAGCTCGCCGCCTGCAGCAGGCTGTCCGGCGTGCCGGCATCCAGCCAGGCGCAGCCGCGGCCCAGACGCTCCACCATCAGCCCGCCCTCCTCGAGGTACATCCGGTTGAGGTCGGTGATCTCCAACTCGCCGCGCGCCGAGGGCTTCACCGCGCGGGCGAACTCGGTGACCCGCGCGTCGTAGAAATACAGGCCCGTGACCGCCCAGGCTGACGGCGGCACAGCAGGCTTCTCGATGATGTCGACCGCCTGTCCCGCCTCGTTGAACACCACCACGCCGTAGCGTTCCGGGTCGCGCACCTGGTAGGCGAACACGGTGGCACCTTCCGGGCGCGTGGCGGCGGCGCGGAACGCGGTGGAGAGGTGCTCGCCGAAGATCAGGTTGTCGCCCAGCACCAGCGCGCAGGGCTGGCCGGCCAGCCACTCGTCGGCGATCAGGAAGGCCTGGGCGATGCCCTCGGGGCGTGGCTGCTCGGCATAGGTGAAGCGCAGCCCGAGGCCCGCCCCGTCGCCCAGAAGGCGGCGGAACTGCGGCAGGTCGGCCGGCGTGGAGATGATCATCACGTTGCGTATGCCGGCCAGCATCAGCACGGTCAGCGGGTAGTAGATCATCGGCTTGTCGTAGACGGGCAATAGCTGCTTGGAGCTGGCGAGCGTGACCGGGTGCAGGCGCGTGCCAGAGCCGCCTGCCAGAACGATCCCCTTCATGTTCATCGCGCCCACACTCCCTAGGCCGCCGTGCCGAGGCGCTGGCCGTGGTAGCTTCCGGCCCGGATGGCCCCCCACCAAGCCCGGTTGTCCAGATACCACGTTACGGTGCGCCGCAAACCGGCCTCAAAATCGTGTTCGGCCCGCCACCCCAGTGCGTCCTCGGCGAAGCTCGCGTCGATCTCGTAGCGGAAATCGTGGCCCGGGCGGTCGGTCACGTAGCTGATCAGCCGCTCGCGCGGGCCGGCCGGGTCCGGCAGCGTGTCGTCGAGCACGGCGCAGATGGTGCGCACCACGTCGATGTTGCGGCGCGGCTGGCGGGCGCCGATGGCGTAGGTGGCGCCTGGCGCGCCGCGCGCCAGCACCGCCAGCAGGGCCTGGGCGTGGTCGTCCACGTACAGCCAGTCCCGCTGGTTGGCGCCGGTGCCGTAGACCGGCAGACGCTCGCCGGCCAGGGCGTTCAGGATTGTCAGCGGGATCAGCTTCTCGGGGAATTGCCACGGACCGTAGTTGTTGGTCGTGTTGCTGACGATCACCGGCAGGCCGTAGGTGTGCATCCAAGCGCGCGCCAGGTGGTCGGACGCCGCCTTGCTGGCCGAGTAGGGGCTGCGCGGGTCGTAAGGCGTGTCCTCGGTAAACGGCGCGTCGCCGTCCTGCAACGCGCCGAACACCTCGTCGGTGGACACGTGGTGGAAACGGAACCGCGCGCGCGCCTCGCCGGACAGGCCGGACCAGTACGCCCGCGCCGCCTCCAGCAGCGTGAAGCTGCCCACCACGTTGGTGCGGATGAAGTCGCCGGGCCCGTCGATCGAACGGTCGACGTGGCTTTCGGCGGCCAAGTGCATCACCGCGTCGGGCTGCGCCTCGGCGAACACCGCGCGCATGGCCTCGGCATCGGCGATGTCGGCACGCACCAGCCGGTGCCTGGGGTGGCCCTGGGCCTCCTCCAGCGCGTCGAGCGAGGCCGCGTAGGTCAGCTTGTCCACGTTGACGAGGGAGTGTTCCGAGTTCCGAAGCACGTGGCGGATCACCGCCGAGCCGATGAAACCGCAGCCGCCGGTGATGAGTATTCGCATGGGACCGGTGCCACTTCTGCCAAACATGCGCCCGCAGCGCTGCGGGCCAGCGCCGTCTATGCACCGCCATCGTTGCGCGGTTCAAGTGCAACCTATGATCGTCCCGCAACAGTCCAGCTCGCGTCGCCCGCCCCTTGCGCCGGCGGCTTCTCACGGTAAGCCTGCTGGCATGAAACGACCCGCTGCGCGACCGCTCCGCCTCAGCATTCTTCCTGGCGGCGTGGTCGAGGGCGTGTGGCGCGCCGCGCCGCGCCGCGCCAGCCCGGCGCGCGTGGCCATCGTGCTGGACGGCTTGGTGCAGGGCGTGGCGGCGCTGGAGCCGGGGCCGCGCGCCACCACACGCTTTACCTTTGATTTACCGCGCCACCTGCTGTTCTCCACCCTGGACGTGCTCGCCCTGCCCGATGGCGACAGCCTGCTCGGCCTGCCGCAGGACCTGGCACCCACCTTCCGGCTGATCATGGGCTCCGTCGGGCTGGACGGCCGCTACCTGACCGGGTCGTTCACTGCCGCGCCGTTCCTGGCGGCCGAGCTGGGCGTGGAGTTCCTGGCCGCCGGCGTTCTGGCTGCCCAGGGAACGGCGTTACGCAGCGGCGGCGGCGTGCCGCCATCCTGGCTGTTCCGCCTGCCGATGCACGCCCTGTTGCGCCCGCACGAGTCGCTCAGCGTGCAGGCGCGCGTCGCTGGCGCCCCGCCGGCGGGGCCGCCGCTGACCATCACCGCCGCAATGCTGGGCGTGCTGGGCTGCCTGGATGCGGCCAGCCCCAACCACGTGGAAGGCTGGGCTACTAACCTGGCCCACCCAGGCCGGCGCGTGCGGCTCGACGTGTTGGTGGACGCAGAGACGGTGGCCAGCATCGTCGCTGACCAGCCCCGGCCCGACATCGGCGAGCAGGGCTTCGGCGAGGCGGCCTGCGGCTTCAGCCTGATCCTGCCACCGCACCCCGACCCTACAGCCAAGCGCCGCATCGCGGTCCGGCTGGCCGGCGAGCGCACGGAGCTGGCCGGCAGCCCCGTGGTGGTCGATCCCGTCCCCGGCCTGATCGGCAGCTTCGACACGCTGCACGGCATGGCCGCCCACGGCTGGGCGCTCAACCGCGGCCAGCAGGACGTGCCGCTGGAGATCGAGGTGATCGGCCCCGGCGGAGAAGTGCTGGGCGCCGGCCTGGCCAACCTGTTCCGCGGCGACCTGCTGGACGCTGGCCTGAACGCCGGGCTGTGCGCGTTCAAGATCGACCTCTCGGCGCATTTCGAGCGGCTGACCGACCAGGAGGTGTTCGCGCGCATCGCGGGCACGAACAACCTGCTGGCCGGCTCGCCGCAGCGGGTAGGGACCAACCGCAACATCCGGCGCTTCCTGCGCCGTCGTCAGGACCTTGCGGCCGGCGTGCTGCCGCGCCTGCGCCGCGCGTTGAACCATCGCGCCGGGATGGACGGCATCAGCTTCATCATGCCCGTCCACGATACCCCGCGCGCCTGGCTGATCGAGGCGCTGGAGAGCGTGCGCGCGCAGTTCTGCGACGCGTGGGAGCTGATCTGCGTCGATGACGGCTCGCAGGCACCGCATGTAAGCGAGATCCTGGCCGGCTACGCCGCGCGAGACAAGCGCGTCCGGGTGCTCCGCTCGGCGCAGAACGTGGGCATCGCGCGTGCCGTCAATTTCGGCCTGCGCGCCGCACGTTTCGGCTACGTCGCCTTCATGGATCACGACGACCGGCTGGAGCCGGACGCCGCCTGGCAGCTGATCCGCGCGGCCCGGCTGACGGGGGCCGACCTGCTCTACACCGACGAGGCGCAGACGGCCGAGAACATCGACGCCATCACCGAACTGCGCCTGCGCCCCGCCTTCAGCCACGACTACTACCTGAGCCACCCGTATTTCGTGCACATCGTGTGTGCGCGGACCGAGACCGCGCGCCGCATCGGCGGCTGGGACGAGACGATGGCGATCTCGGCCGACGTGGATTTCGTGCTGCGCATGATCGAGGCCGCGCGCGTGGTCACCCACGTGCCCGCCGTGCTATACCGCTGGCGCACCCATGGCGGCAGCACCGGCCATGCGCGCCAGGACGACGTGATGGCGGCTACCATCGGCGCGCTGCAGCGCCACCTGGATCGACTGGGCACCGGCGCCGTGGTCTCCCCGGGCGCGGGGTTCAACCAGTTCCGCGTGGACTGGCCACCAGCAGAAGGCCGCGTGCTGATCGTGATGCCGACCAAGAACAAGGTGGAGCTGCTGCGCGTGGCCGTGGAGTCCATCGAGCGCACCTGCGCACGCGCGGACTACGCGCTGGTGGTGATCGACCACCAGTCCGACGATCCGCAGACCTGCGCCTACCTAGAGACGCTCGCCGTACGCCACACCGTGATGCCCTATGCCGGACCGTTCAACTTCTCGGCCATGAACAACGCGGCCGTCGCCGCCCACGGCGCCGACGCCGCCTTCATCCTGTTCCTCAACAACGACGTTGAGGCCACACAGGACGGCTGGCTGGACCGCCTGCGCCGCCTGGCCGCCCGGCCCGACGTGGGTGCCGTGGGCCCGCTGCTGATGTACGTGGACCGCACGGTGCAGCACGCCGGCGTGGTGCTCGGCTTCAACGATTCCGCCGAGCACGCGCAGAAGTTCCAAAACGTGTTCCTCGATGCCGGCGGCCGGCGCAACCTGGGCTACAACTGCGCGCTAAGCTCGGTGCGCGACTACTCTGCTGTGACGGCCGCCTGCCTGATGCTCCGGGCGGACGTGTTCCGCGCCGTGGGCGGCTTCGACGAGGCGTTCGGCATCGGGTTCAACGACACCGACCTCTGCCTGCGCATAGGACAGAGCGGCCTGCGCATCCTCTACGACGGCGCCACGATCCTCTACCATTACGAGTCGGCCACCAGAAGCCAGACCAAGCAGGTGTTCCACCCCGAGGACACGGAGCTGATGATCGCCCGCTGGGGCAGCGTGTTGCGGGCGGGCGATCCTTTCTACAATCCGAACCTGAGCCTCAAGACGCAGGACCACGTTCCGCTTGAAGATGCCGCCTGCCGTGTGATCCATGCGCCACGAGCAACCGTGCCGAATCTGGCCCGGTTGGCAAAGTAGCGGCAATTTAGCGCTCACGGCTTTGGCGGGTCGGTGCCAGGGCGAACGGTCGGCCCGCTGCACCAGGGCTAAGCCGAGGTTTTCGAGGTCGTCAGTCGTCTCTCTCGCCCGTCGGCATGCCAGGGTGTTCACTTCGCCGGGAGGACCAAAACCGCACGCATCGATTCGGCCCCGGATGCGTCTTGCCAGCGATGACCATGAGCACAATGCCGAACAGCCCCACCGACGTCATTGTTCCTCTTTACGCCGAGGACCTTTCCGTCACCGTGGCACCGAAGGTCACCGGCCACGTGCGCGTGCACGTGCAGACCACGGAGCACACCAAGATAGTGTGCGAGAAGCTCGACGTTACCCATGTGGAGGTCGAGCGTGTGCCAGTGGGGCGCGTAGTCGACGCGCAGCCGCCGGTGCGTGAAGAGGGCGACATGACGATCGTTTCGGTGGTCGAGGAGGTTCTCGTCATCGAACGCCGCCTGGTGCTGAAGGAGGAAATCCGCCTGCGCCGGGTGCACACCACCGTCGAGCATCGCGAGCCCGTCGTCCTGCGCAAGCAGGCGGCCATCGTCGAGCGCTTGACGTAGGACCTAATAGAAACTTCGGAGAGATCATCATCATGACGAACGACGAAACCATTGTCGCGGTGTTCGACACTGCAGCGCACGCTGCCGCCGCAGTGAGCGACCTCGAGAAAGCCGGCGTGCCCACCGGCAGCGTCAGCCAGCATGCCGGCAACGTCAGCACGGGTGCGGGCGCCACCGGTATGGGACAGCCGAAACAGGAGCAGGGTTTCTGGGCCAGCCTGTTCGGCGGCGAGCCTGAATACGGCCACGACACGGCCGTCTACGACCGCAGCATGCAGGGCGGCTCCACCGTCGTTACCGTGCGCGGCTCGGGCGCGCAGCTCGATAAAGTGCTCGACATCCTCGAGCGGCACAACCCGATCGACATCGACGAGCGTGCGGCGAGTTACGGCATGAGCCAGAGCGGCCTCAGCACCGGAACCGTGCAGACTGGCGTGACCGGCACGCAACCCGCTGCCGGCCTGGCCGCCACGGGTGTTGCCGAGACCAGCGCGCTCGCCAGCGGCGCCAAGACCGGCATAGCAGAGGAACCCGGCACGATCCGTCTCTCGGAAGAGACGCTCGCCGTCGGCAAGCGCGCGATCAACCGCGGCACCACGCGGGTGCGCCGCTACGTGGTCGAGACGCCCGTCGAGGAGCAGGTGAGCCTGCGCGATGAGCGTGTGTCCGTCGAGCGTCGCCCGGTGACCGACGGCCGTGCCGTAAGCGGCGCGGATTTCAGCGACAAGGTCATCGAGATGACCGAGACCGCCGAAGAAGCCGTGGTTTCCAAGCAGGCCCACGTGAAGGAAGAGGTGGTCATCCGCAAGGACGTCAGCGATCGGACCGAGACGGTGCGCGACACGGTGCGCCGAGAGGACGTGGAGATCACCCAGGAGCCTGGTACGGCGACTGGCAGCCAGACGGTCAAGGCCGCGCCTGTCGGCACGGCTCCCTACAAGCCCGCCGTCTAGCCAGCCCGTTGCACAAGACGGCTCGCCTTCGGGCGGGCCGTCTTGCCCCTTGCGGGCACTGCGTGCCAGGGAACGGCAATGCAGGACATCCATCCCACCCGCCCCAACATGTTCGCCGGCAGCCCGTTGGACCGCCTCGACGCTCAGCGCAAGGACACGGCGTGGGTACAAGCGCAACTCAAGTCTTCCGATACGGCCTTCACCGCCGTTTGGCGTAGCCGCAGCCTAGTCACCGGTGTCAGGTCTGCCCCGAAACTTGTTTTCATAACTGCCGGGCAGGTCGCGTCTTTGCTGAACACGATGCCCTGGGCGCTGCTTGGCAAACATGACCGGCGCGTGGTGTTCACCCTAGACCTCAGCGCGCTGGACACACCGCCTATTCCAGACGGCGCGAGGTGGGAAGATTTGCGCCGCATGGCCAGCCTGCTGGCGCCCGCCGATGCGGCGATCCTGGCGCACGCCCGCGGCCTGATGCACTGGCGCACCCGCCACCGCTTCTGCAGCGTGTGCGGGGCCGCCTGCGCGCCACGGGATGCCGGCCATGTCATGGGCTGCGCCGGCTGCGGCGCGCACCACTTCCCGCGCACGGACCCGGCCGTGATCATGCTGGTGACGCATCGAGACCGCGCGCTGCTCGGCCATCCCGCTCGGTTCCGCGACATGCGCCTGTTCACCACCCTGGCCGGGTTCGTGGAGCCGGGCGAATCACTCGAGGAAGCGGTGGCGCGCGAGGTGTGGGAGGAGGCTGGGGTGCGCGTGGGCAACGTGCGCTACAGTTCCAGCCAGCCCTGGCCGTTCCCGGCCAGCATCATGCTGGGATTCACCGCGGAAGCCGAGGACGACGCGATCACGCTGGATACCGACGAGCTGGTGGAAGCGCGCTGGTTCACCCGTGATGAAGTGCGTGCACAGGAAGGGTTCGTCATGCCGCCTGACATGTCTATCGCCCGGCGATTGATTGATGGGTGGCTTGGGTAAGGCGAGGAAGGACCTTCTTAAGCAAGCTTGGGCTCTGCCCCAAACCCCGCTGGGGCCTCGAGGCCCCAGATCCCCATTCGTTAAGGACTTCTTTCGAATGGGTTCTAAGCAGTTGTCCATAGCAGGATCCGGAGGCAGAGCCCCTGGCCTTTACCTGTCCCTAAAGCTAGCCCGCAGATACACGCCCAGAACCCGTACCTCGTCCGAAAAGAACGTCAGTTCCTCCAGCGCCAGCCGAAGCGACGGCGAGTCCGGATGTCCCTCCACGTCGCAGAGGAACTGCGTGGCGGTGAACGCGCCTCCCACCATGTAGCTTTCGAGCTTCGTCATGTTCACGCCGTTGGTGGCGAACCCGCCCAGCGCCTTGAACAGCGCCGCCGGCACGTTGCGTACCCGGAAGATGAAGGTGGTCATCAGGCCGGGCGAGTCGGCGGCGCGCGCCACCGGATCGCGCGCGGCTACGTAAAACCGCGTGGTGTTGTGCGCTGCGTCCTCCACGTTGGCCCGCAGCACCTCCAGGCCGTAGATCTCGGCGGCCAAAGACGAGGCGATGGCGGCGTCCTCGGCCCGCCCCCAGCCGGCCACCAGCTGCGCGCTGCCGGCGGTGTCGGCTTCCGCCACGGCCTGGACGCCCAGCGAGCGGACCAGGTCGCGAACCTGGCCGAGGGCCACGGCATGCGAGTGCACGCGCCTGATGCCCGCCAGCGTGGCGCCGGGTGGGACCAGCAGGCAGTGCTCCACGCGTTGGAAGTGCTCGGCCACGATGGCCAGCCCGCTGCCGGGCAGCAGCGCGTGGATGTCCGGCACGCGGCCCGCCAGCGAGTTCTCGCATGGCAGCATCGCCAGCGCCGCGCTGCCCCCGTGCACCGCATCGATCGCCAGCTCGAACGTATCGCACGGCAGCGTCGGCCGCTCGGGATAGGCCGTGCGGCACGCGAGGTCGGAATAGGCACCCGGCCGGCCCTGGAACGCGATCGCCTCTGTCATCATCCACGCCTTGCCGTCTGCATCCGCCGGCACCCAGGCCGGTGCGGGCCCATGCCACAGCCCGGCGCCCACGCAAACCGGTGGTTGTGGCACGGGCGTCCCTTCACTAGGGTGCGGCGCAACTTAGGTAGGCAGCGGGCGGCGCAAACCGCACGTTTGGCCGGGATAGGACTGGGGTTGGTCGTCGTATGGACAGCATGGAGTTCAACAAGGTTTTCGGCGCGATCCTGGTCGCCGGAATAGCTTTCAAAGGCTTGGGCATTGTGGCCGACAACGCCGTGCACCCTGAGCGGCTGGCCAAGAGCGCGCTGGACATCAAGGGCGCCGACGCGCCGGCAGCCGCACCGTCCGCCCCCGCCGAAGCGCCCATCCCGCCCATCGCGCCGCTACTGGTCAAGGCCACAGTCGGTAATGGCGAGGCACTGACCAAAAAGGTCTGCGTCGCTTGCCACAACTTCGCCGAGGGCGCCGGTGCCAAGGTGGGACCTGCGCTGTATGGCGTAGTCGGCCGCGCCCAAGCGAGCGCCGCGGGCTACACCTACTCCGCGGCGTTGAAGAGCCACTCCGGCAAGTGGACCTACGCCGAGCTTAACAAATGGCTGCTCAAGCCCAGCGCCTACGCGCCCGGCACCAAGATGGCCTATGCTGGCATCAGCAACGACCAGTTGCGTGCGGACACGATCGACTACCTGCGCACGCTGTCCGCCAGCCCCGAGCCGCTGCCCACCGCCGCGGACGCCGCCGCCGAGACAGCAGCGGCCGCAAAGGCCGCGGCGGCCACGCCCACCACCACCGCCGCTTCCACGGAAGCCGCCGGCGCTCCACCGATCGAGCCGCTGCTGGCCTCGGCCGACCCCGCGCTCGGCCAGGCGTTCACCAAAAAGATCTGCGTGGCTTGCCACAACTTCAAGGAAGGCGGCCCCAACTTGGTTGGTCCCAACCTGTACGGCGTGTTCGGGCGGGAGCGCGCCAGCGTGGCGAGCTACACCTACTCCAGCGCGTTGAAGGGAAAGCCTGGCCCGTGGACGGCGGCCGAACTGAACAAGTGGCTGTACAAGCCCAGCGCCTACGCGCCCGGCACCAAGATGGCCTATGCCGGCATCGCCAACGACAAGACGCGGGCCAACGTGATCGCCTACCTGCATAGCCTGGCCTCCAACCCGGCGCCGCTCACCGACGGCTCCAACGGCGCGGCAACCAAACCCGCGGTGCAGGCGCCAGCCAACACCGCGCCGGCGGCACCGCAATCCACCGAGACTCCGGCGCCGATCGGCACGCCGCACTGAAGCCGTATCGCCTGCTGCCGGCGCTAAACGCCGCCACCGCCGCCGGCGTGGTGATCCGCCGCCACTTCCGCAAGCCGCTCACCGCGGAACGCAAGGAAGACGATAGCCCCGTGACTCTGGCCGACCGCGGCGCCGAGCGCGCGATGCGGGAGATCTTGGCCGCCGCGTGCCCGGACGACGGCATCGTCGGCGAGGAGGATGGCGCGCTAAATCAGGACGCCGCCTACTGCTGGGTGCTGGACCCGATCGACGGCACCCGCGCCTTTATCACCGGCCGCCCCACCTTCGGCACGCTAGTAGCGCTGCTGCACCACGGCGTGCCCGTGCTGGGCATCATCGACCAGCCCGTCACCGGCGAGCGCTGGGTCGGCTTGGCGGGCGAGCCCACCCGCTTCACCGGCCCGTTCGGCGGCACACCACGCACCAGGCGCTGCGCGCGCCTGGAAGACGCGGAACTTTCGTCGACCAGTCCGGACGTACTCGGGACCAACACCCCTGCATGGCGCAACTTGGCCGGCGTCGTGGCCCGCACGAGCTGGGGTGGCGACTGCTACGCCTACGGCCTGCTGGCGCTGGGACAGATCGACATCATCGCCGAGTGCGACCTGAAACTGTGGGACTGGGCGGCGCTGGTGCCGGTGGTCGAGGGCGCAGGCGGGCGGATCACCGACTGGAACGGTGCGCCGTTGCGGGCCGGGTGTGACGGGCGGGTGCTGGCGGTAGGTGATTCGCGCATGTTGGAGTCAGCGCAAGCGAGGCTTCATACCTGACAACGAAGTAGAAGCGTGAACCTATCCACCCCGGCCTCTCCGCCGGCCCCGACAGGACGCAAAAGCGTCCTGGTTCTTTCTTCCGATAAGGGACTGTTCCTGTGCCTAGTTCGTGTAGGTGAACCCAGGCATCTTTCCCAGTGAGTCCTTTGACCCGTCCTGCAACGTTACCTTCCCGTCCCCCGCCATGTGCAACGATGTGTAAGGCACCGCCACCAGCTTGCCGCCCACGCCCAGCACGCTGCCTACCGAGATTACACCGAGGATCGCGTGGCCGTCCTTGTCCAGGATCAGGTCGTTCACCGTGCCTAGGTCCTGGCTGCTGTTGCCGCCCCCGGTGACCGATGCGCCGATGATCTTGCTGGCCCGGATTCCACCATCCATCTTTACCGTGGCAACAGACAGGTTCGGGTTGCCCGTTGCCGGCTCGGCGAGCGCCGGCGCGGCCGAGGGCGGTGCGGGCTGGTCCTGCGCCAGGGCCAGCGCCGGCAGGCCCAGGCTGAAGAGGATGCCGGCGGATAATCTGGTCATGGTGTTCATACGAAGCTCTCTCTGATGCGCGTTCGGACGTAAAACGTTACAGGCCCGCAGCCGGTTTCGCCGTGCGGCGAGACGTGGCAGCCTGCGCCCGCATGCCCAAGCCCGACCTTCCGTCCCGCGGCCGCCGCCAGCCCAAGTCCCTGCCCGAACCGGACTCGGCCTACCTGCAAGCCGCGGCACTCAGTCACCTTGCACGCTACGCGGCCACCGAAGCCGGCCTCACCCGCGTGCTGCAGCGCAAGGTGGATCGCTGGGCCCGCCAGCCCGGGGCGGATGCGGAGCGCGTGGGCAGCGTGGCCGGGCGAGCGCGCATCGCGATCGCCGGCATCGTCAAGCGCCTTGCCGAGTCCGGAGCCGTCAGCGATCAGGCCTTTGCGCAATCCCGCGCGAGGTCGCTGGCGCGCGCCGGCCGTTCCCGTCGCGCCATCGGAGCACACCTGGCCAACAAGGGCGTACCCGGCGAGCTGGCCGGCGACGTCGTGCAGGCCAGCCCCGAGCAGGAGCTGGCTGCCGCCCTGATCCACGCCCGCAAGCGCCGGCTGGGCCCGTGGCGCAAGGCCGACCTTACGCCCGAGCTGCGCCGCAAGGAACTGGCCAACCTGGCACGCGCCGGGTTTGCCCAGGGCACCGCTTCGGCCGCGCTGAAGATGGATCTGGCCGAAGCCGAGACGGCGATCATCCGCTTTCGGGAGGCTTTGTAGGAGCAAAGCAAGGCCTTCTTTTCCGAGAAGAACAACCAAAAAGCTTTGTTCCCTGTCGGGTTCGCCCGGAGAGAGCCGCGCCCGGTAGTAAAAGCTTTTTGCTTCTTTTTCTCGAAAAAGAAGGCCTTGCTTTGCTCACAACCGCCAGCTGCCCGGCTGGTATGAGTTGCAGAACCGCCCCCCCTGCGCCATGTCACCTCTCACACGAGCACGCGTAGGAGTATGATATGGGTGGTCTGAGCATCTGGCATTGGCTGATCGTCTTGGCAGTGGTTCTGCTGCTGTTCGGCGGCGGCAAGGTCAGCACGCTGATGGGTGACTTCGCCAAAGGCATCAAGGCCTTCAAGAAGAATATGGCTGAGGACGGCGACGTGTCTATGGAAGCCACCGAGCGCCCCGCCGGCTCCATTGCCGCGCCGAACGCCCCCGTTGCTTCGGCCGCGGCAGCGCCCGTGCCGCGCGAGCCGAGCACCGTCCCGCACGGCTGAACCTTGGCCCCGATCCCTGCTTGGGCGCTGGATGACGTCATCCGCGCCGGGCGGCGCATGGACCAGCGTGGCTGGGTGCCCGCCACCGCTGGCAACATCAGCGTGCGTTTCCACGACACCGACAGCGGGCCGAAAAACCGAATCGCCATCACCCGCAGTGGCGGACACAAAGGTTTTATAGACTCTGCCGCGGTGATCGAGGTGGACCTGGAAGGCCGGCCGCTGACGCCCGGAGAAAGGCCGAGCGCCGAGACGTTGCTGCATTGCCAGATCTACCAGACCTTTGCGGATGCAGGTGCCGTTCTGCACGGCCACTCGGTGGCAGGCACCGTGCTTTCCATGCTGGAGCTCTCGCCGGCGCTCCACTTCACCGGCTACGAACTGTTCAAGGCGTTCGCCGACCAGGCCACGCACGACACCACGCTCACTTTGCCGGTGTTCGACAACGATCAGAACATCGCCGGTCTTGCCAGCGTCATCGCGCCGCACTTGGCCACCTGCAAAATGGGCACCTACATCCGCGGACACGGTGCCTACGTCTGGGCGCCGGACATGAACGCGGCGCTCGCTCGCCTCGAAGCGCTCGAGTTCCTTCTAGAATGTGAACTGGCCCGCCGCCGCGTTCTTGCCACCATCCCTGCCCCTAACTGGGAGATTGCACGATGAGCCGCCTGACCGTGACCCCGGAAACCGCGCCCGGCCAGCCTGTCCTGGCCACCACCGATCCAGCGGAAATCGCCGAGGCGCTGGCAGACATCGGCGTCCACTTCGAACGCTGGACCCAGGCCGTTTCCGTGGACCCGGACGCCCCCTCCACCGTGATCCTGGACGCCTACCGCCCACATCTCGATGCGCTGATGAACGGTCATGCCGGCTCGGCCGACGTGCTGCGCCTGCGTCCCGGCAACGAAGCCTATCCCGTCCTACGGGAGAAATTTCTCGACGAGCACGTCCACACCGAGGACGAGGTGCGCTTCTTCGTCCAGGGCGGCGGCCACTTCATTTTGCACGCCGCCGGCCAAGTGTACGATGCGCACTGCACTGCCGGCGACCTGATCAGCGTGCCGGCCGGCATCAAGCACTGGTTCGACGCCGGCGCCGAGCCGAACGCTACCGTGCTGCGCGTCTATACCGAAACCTCCGGCTGGACGCCCCACTACACCGGCGACAAGATCAGCGCGCTGTTCCCCGCCGCATGAGCGGGCGGCTCGGCCGCCCGACTGCGATCCTGACGGACATCGAAGGCACCACGACACCCATCGCTTTCGTGCGCGACACGCTGTTCCCTTACGCGCGTGCGCGGCTGCCAGCCTTCATCGCCGCACATGCCAGCCGGCCGGACGTCGCTGCCTGCCTGGCCGAAACCGCCGTCCTGGCCGGCCGCCGGCCGCCGGCCGATGCCCTGCTCGGCTGGATGGACGAGGACGCCAAGGTGACGCCGCTCAAGGCGCTACAGGGCCTGATCTGGGACGCGGGCTACGCCAGTGGCGAGCTGCGCGGCCGCATCTACCCGGACGTGCCGCCGGTGCTGCGGCGTTGGCACGCGCGCGGCATACGGCTCTACGTCTACTCCTCGGGGTCGGAAGCCGCCCAACGCCTGATTTTCGGGCATTCGGACGCTGGCAACCTGGCTCCCTTGTTCACCGCGTTCTTCGACACCCGCGCCGGCGCGAAGCAGGACTCGGCCAGCTACCGCAGCATCGCACGCGCCATCGGGCTGCCGCCGGGCGAAGTGCTGTTCCTGTCCGACTTGGAGCGCGAATTGGACGCGGCTGCTGCGTCCGGGCTGACGGTGTGCCAATTGGCGCGGCTGGAGGACGGGACGGTCGCTTCTCTGCGGCATCCGGTTGCTGGTGATTTCGATGAGCTGCGGGGCCGGTTGGGGTAAGCAAACAGTTCTTTTCGAGAAAAAACCCAAAAGCTTCTGCTCTCTGTCAAACCGTGTCGAGAGGTGCGCCTCTGCTCATCTACCCTACATTTTGTGGCTTGGACGGGAGTTGTCCACAACTTTCTGTGCCGACCCCGTTGAGCTCAGTGCAGATCTGCGCCACGGTGGCTACATGATGTAGTGGCCAAGCTGGTCAGGAGACGCAAGATGGAGTGGAACGAGGACTCGATCAATCGGCTGCGCGGCCTTTGGGCCGAGGGGCATTCCACAGCCGAGATCGGCCGGCGCATGGGCATCTCCAAGAACGCGGTCGTTGGCAAGGCGCACCGCCTCAACCTCGCTGCGCGCCCCTCACCGATCCGCCGCAACGGGGAAAAGACGCCCCGGCGCCGGCAACCCCGTCGGGCGCAGGGCCCTACCCTGCCGATCCTGGCCGCGTCGCTGGCGCCGATGCCCGCGTTGGACCCGCCACGGCTGGAGCGGACGCTGGCCGAACGTCCCGCCCCCGTGCTGCGCGCCGTCCCGGCGCCTCGCCCAGGCGGCCGCGTCACCCCGTGCTGCTGGCCCATTGGCGAGCCTGGCACCCGCAGCTTCCGCTTCTGCGACGCCGACTCGGTCGGCGGCAAACCCTACTGTGAGCAGCACGCCGCCCTGGCCTACGTGAAAGTGCGCGACCGGCGGGAAGACGCAGCCTGACAGCCGCGCATTGCTCAGCACAACGACCATTCGGCAGTGTCTGGGGCTCGGCGCCCGTAACATGGCTGCGCAAGGCGGGGCTGGGGGCAACCTAGCTTGCCTAAACCAGGTATCGGCGCGTCAGGTGTTGCTCGAAATCGCCGGCGTCCAGCGTCTTGCCCGTGGCCGCTTCCAGAAGCTGCGAGAAGCCGAGGCAGCTGCCATGGGCATGCACGTTGCGGCCAAGCCAGCCGACCAGTGGTGAGAGGTCGCCGCGAGCTAGGGCGCTGTCCAGGTCCAGCAACGCGACGCGGGCAGCGGCCATGAGCTGGGCGGCGGCCATGGCGCCCAGCGTGTAGGCCGGGAAGTAGCCGAACAGGCCCTCGTACCAGTGAATGTCCTGCAGGCAACCGAGCCGGTCGTCGGGCGGCGTGATGCCGAGCAGCGCGGCCAAGCCCTCGTTCCAGGCGCCGGGCAGGTCCCGCACCGCCAGGTCGCCGGCGATCAGCGCGCGTTCCAGCCGGTAGCGCAGGATCACGTGGGCCGGGTAGGTCAGCTCGTCGGCATCCACCCGGATGAAGCCGCGCGCCACGTGTCGGCCGAGTCGCGCGAGGTTGGCCGGCGCGTAGGCCGCGCCGCCGCCGCCGAACGCCGCCACCAGCTCGCCGGACAGCCAGCCGAGATAGGCGTCCGACCGCGCCGCCTGCATCTCCACGATCAGGGACTGGCTTTCGTGGGCCGCCATGCCGGCGGCGGCACCCACCGGCTGGCGCGCCCAGGCCGGTGGCAGCCCGCGCTCGTACAGGCCGTGTCCCGTCTCGTGCAGCACGCCCATGATGGCCTGGCTCGGGTTGGCTTCGTCGTAGCGGGTGGTGATCCGCACGTCAGTGGGCGTGCCGCCGCAGAACGGGTGCAGCGAGCGGTCCAGGCGCGCGTGGGCGAAATCCAGGCCGGCGCCGCCGGCGAGCTTGCGGCACAGCGCTTCCTGCGCGTCGGCGGGAAACGTGCCTGGCAGCGGGATAGCGGCAGGGCGGCTGGCCTGCAGGGCCTCGGCGCGCGGCAGAGCCTCGGCCAGAAACGCGCCTAGCCTGGCGAACACCGGGTCCAGCTCGGCCGTGGTGATGCCGCGCTGGAAGCCGTCCATCAGCGAGTCGTATGGCGAGAGGCCGAGCGGGCCGGACAGGGCGGCGGCACGGGCCTGCGCCAGGCGCACCACCTCCTCAAGGTAAGGTGCCACGCGCGGGAAGTCGGCAGCCGCGCGCGCCTCGCGCCACACCGTCTCGCACGCCAGGCTGGCGCGGGTCTCGGCCTCCACCAAGTCCGGCGGCAGGGCGGTGGCGCGCAGATGCACCTGACGCATGAGCGCCAAGTTGGCGGCTCCCCAGGCGCCTTCCGGTACGGAAGCTTCGGCCAGGTCGTCGGCTGTCTGCGGCTCGGTGAGCATGGCGTGGGCCACGCCGGCCAGCACGGCCAGTTGGTCGCCGCGCGCGGCGGCGCCGCCGGCAGGCATCATGGTGTTCGCGTCCCAACCCAGCACCTCGGCGGCTTCGGTGAGGGTGGCGATGCGGGCGAAACGGGCTTCCAGGCGGGTGTATGCAGACATGCGACGATAAGTAATGTCGAGCCGCCAAGAGATGAAGCACAGGCAGAAAGCAAGGCCTTCTTTTTCGAGAAAAAGAAGCAAAAAGCTTTTAATAACTTAGCACGGCTTTATCCGGGCACACTCGACAGGGGGCAAAAGTTTTTTGCTTCTTTTCTCGAAAAGAGGCCTTGCTTCCTGCCATGCGGATCGGAATCGACTTCGGCGGCACCAAGATCGAGATTATCGCGCTCGATGACGGCAATCAGGTCCTGCTACGCCGCCGCGTGCCCAACCCGCGCACCTACGAGGCCGCCATCGCTGCCGTGCAGGCGCTGGTCGCCGGCGCGGAACGCGAACTGGGCCGGAGCGGCACCGTAGGCGTGGGCATCCCGGGCGCCATCAGCCCGGCGGACGGGCTGGTGCTGAACGCCAACTCCGTCTGGATGAACGGCCACCCGTTCGACCGCGACCTGTCCGCCGCACTGCGACGCGAGGTGCGGGTGGAGAACGACGCCAACTGCTTCGCCCTGTCCGAGGCGGCCGACGGAGCCGCCGCCGGCTACCGTGTGGTGTTCGGGGTGATACTAGGTACAGGCTGCGGCGGCGGACTGGTGGTGGACGGCGCGGTGCTGCCCGGGCGCCACCGCATCTGCGGCGAGTGGGGTCACACGCCCCTGCCCTGGCCCATGCCGGACGAGCTGCCCTACCCGGCCTGCTTCTGCAAGAACGTCGGCTGCATCGAGCGCTACATCGCCGGACCGTCCCTGGCCGCCGATTGCGACGGGCCGGGCCATGCGGACGCCAGCGCCATCCCGGCGCGCGCGGCTGCGGGCGAGGCGCGCGCGCAGGCCGCGCTGGCGCGGCACGCCGACCGCACCGCGCGTGCGCTCGCCGTTGTCGTCAACATCCTTGACCCCGATGCCATCGTGGTGGGCGGCGGCCTGTCCAACATGGCGCACATCTACGACGAAGTGCCGGTGCTGCTGGCCCGCCACGTGAACGCGCATGGGGTGGCTACGCCGATTTTGCGGAACCTGCATGGGGACAGCTCGGGCGTGCGCGGAGCTGCTTGGCTCTGGAAGACTAATATCTGAGTGATGAAGGCAAGCACTTCTTTTTTGAAAAAGAAGCAAAAAACTTTTGACTTCGCTGTCGCGGACTCTTCCGGTGAGTCACCGTCAAATAGCAAAGTTTTTGGTTATTCTTTCCAAAGAGAACTGCTTTTCTATTTTCTACAATCTTTGGCTGTACCTCACAGGTTCTGGCAACCTCATGTGTGACTCAGCTCAACCCACGCTGCCGCAACAGCGGCGCCGTATCCGGATCATGTCCGCGGAACGCACGGTAAAGCTCCATAGGGTCCGCCGTGTGCCCAGGTGCGAGCAGCATGTCGCGGAAGCGCTGGCCGTTGGCGCGCGTCAGGCCGCCATGTTCGGTGAACCAGGCGTAGGCGTCGTCATCCAGCACCTCGCCCCACAGATAGGCGTAGTAGCCGGACGCGTAGCCGCCCGCCCAGATATGCGAGAAATACGTGGTGCGGTAGCGCGGCGGCACTGTCGGCAGGTCGATCTTGTGCTTTGCCAGGGCGGCCGCCTCGAACGCATCGGGCACCTGCGGCGGCGCGCCGGCGGGCAGGCTGTGCCATTCCAGGTCCAACAGGGCCGCGGCCAGGTACTCCGTCAGCATGTAGCCCTGGTTAAAGGTCTTCGCGCGCTTGATCTTCTCCACCATCTCGGCCGGCATGGCCGCATTTGTCTGGTAGTGATGCGCGTAGTTGGCGAACACGGCGGGATCGAGCGCCCAGTGCTCGTTGAACTGCGAGGGAAACTCCACCACGTCACGCGGCACGGCAAAGCCGTTCTGGCTTGGGTAGTGCTGGTTGCTGAAGATGGCGTGTAGAGCGTGGCCGAACTCGTGGAACATCGTGGTCACGTCGTCGAAGCTGATCAGCGCCGGCTGTCCGGGTGCGGGCTTGCTGAAGCTCGCCACGTTCACCACTACCGGCTTGAGGCCGAGCAGGCCGCTCGGCGGCACGAACTCGTCGCACCAGGCGCCGCCCTGCTTGTTCGCACGCGCGTAGTAGTCGGCGTAGAACAGCGCGATCGGCGTGTTGTCGGCGTCGAACACCTCGAAGACCCGTACGTCGGGCTGGTAGACGGGAATGTCGTGGCGTTCCTTGATGGTGACGCCGTACAACCTGCTGGCGGCGAAGAACACGCCGTCATGCAGCACGCGGTCGATCTCGAAATACGGGCGGGTCTGCGCCTCGTCGAGGTTGTATTTCTGCTTGCGGACCTGCTCAGCATAGAAGGTCCAATCCGCCGCTGTCAGCTTGAAGCCGCCGTGCTGTCCACCCTTGGCCTGGGAGTCGATGATCGCCTGCATGTCGGCGCCTTCGCCGCGCGCCTTGGCGGTGGCGCCCGGCACCAGGCTATCGAGAAGCTTCATGGCGGCTTCAGGCGTCTTGGCCATCTGGTTACTCAGCGCGTAGGCGGAGAAGTTCTCGAAGCCCATGAGCTTGGCCTTCGCGGCGCGCAGCCCGGCGAGCTGGGCCACCAGGTCGCGCATGTCGTTGGGCCCGGCCACGTCGCCGCGCTGCTCGGAGGCGGCCATGATGCGCGTGCGCAGGTCGCGGTCCGTTAACTTGGCCAATGCGGGCTGCTGCGTGGTGTTGCGCAGCGGCAGCACGTATTTGCCGGGATGGCCGCGCGTCTTGCCGGCTTCCTGGGCTGCACTCACGGCAGCCGGGTCCAGCCCGACCAGCTCGGCCTGGTTATCCACCACCACGGCACCGGCGGCAGTTGCGGCCAGCAGCTTTTGCTGGAACGTCGTCTGCAGCCTGGTGATCTGCTGGTTGAGCGTGCGCAGCTCGGCCTGGTCGGCCGGCACCAGCGCCGCACCGGCGTGCACGAAATCCTTGTAGGTTTGCTCGAGCAGGTACAGCGATTTGGCGTCCAGCTGCAGCTGCGCGCGTTGCTCGTGCACCGCCCTCACGCGGGCGAACAGCTTGGCGTTCAGCGTGATGCCGTCCTGGTGCGCCTGCAGCTTGGGATCGATCTCCTCCTTGGCGCGGTCCAGTGCGTCGTCCGTGTTGGATTGCGTGATGTTGCCGAATATCTGCGAGACGCGCGTAAGTAGAGCGCCGGAACGCTCCATCGCCACGATGGTGTTCTCGAAGCTCGGCGCGGCAGGATTGTCCGCGATGGCGGCAATTTCGGTGTCATGGGCACGCATCGCCGCGTCGATCGCCGG
This sequence comes from uncultured Acetobacteraceae bacterium, assembly GCA_964242595.1. Lineage (GTDB taxonomy): Bacteria > Pseudomonadota > Alphaproteobacteria > Acetobacterales > Acetobacteraceae > BOG-908. The sequence goes on from CAXTBC010000031.1 coordinate 27,174, forward strand.
CATGTAATCGGCATCTTGGATCTGATCGAACGGAGGCGCCTGGTACGGCAGCGTGCTGGGTACCAGAAGCGGGTTGGCGGCCAGCGCGCCGCCCAGGCCCCCGATCATCAGGGCGGGAGCGATCAGGGCGGCGTTCAGCGCGCGTGCGGTCATGGGCAAAGATTCCTGACTTGGATCGGGCGAGCCTAGACCGGCGCCCTGCTTGCGTCACGCGCCCGGGCCAGCGCGCGTGCGCCGGCGTAGAAGGCCGCACTGACGACGATGACGGCGACCAGGCCGAGGATCTCGTCCCGCTTGGCCAGGCAGACCAGCGCCACCATGGCGGCCATGCCGCACGCGGCGGCGGCGGGCAGCACGGCGAAGCTGACCGGCGTGCCGGAGGCCGCCGTGCCGCGCCGGTGCAGCACCCAGGCGGCGGCGCAGCCCAGGAAATACAACCCGGCCGTGTTCAGCGCGGAGGCGACCACCAGCCCGGTAAAGCTGCCGGACAAGGCGAGCCCGGCCGCGATGCCGGCGTGCACCAGGATGGCCACGTCCGGCGCCGCGGTGCGCGGGCTGGCGCGCCCGAGCACCCGCGGCAGCAGGCCGTCCCGCGCGAAGGCGAACAGGATTCGCGGCGCGCCCAGGATGTCGCTGCCGATCCACGCCAGCATGGACAACCCCGCCGACGCCACCAGCACCGCGCGGGCCACCGGCCCCAGCCGTCCTGCGGCGGCGGCCAACGGGGCAGCCTGGCCTGCCAGGCCGGCGCCCAGGAAAGTCTGTGCCACCAGCTGGATGCCGACGTACAGCACCAGCACGAAGCCCATCGAGGCGAACAGCGCGCGCGGCACGTTGCGGTGCCCGTCCGCCACCTCGCCGCTGGCCGCCAGCGGCGTCTCCATGCCGCTGAACGCGAACACGCCCAGTATCACCGCCTGCCCGAGGCCGGAGAGCGGCGCCGGCGGCAGGGCTGCCGGCGGCGCCAGCCCGCCGGCCAGCAGCACCGCCGCGCCCACGGCCACGAACAGCACCAGCGGCACCAGCTTGACGAGCGTGACGCCCGAGACCGCCCAGGCCGCGGTGCGCACGCCTTGCAGGTTGACCAGGGCGATCCCGCCAATGGCCGCCAGGATCAGCAGCGTCCGGCCCGGCCCGGCAGCCACCGCCGGCACCACCGTGCCCACGGTGCTGGCAAACGCGCCGGCGATACCGCCGCAGGCCAGCACGCTGGCCATCCACGTCATGATCCCGCACACAAACCCGGCGAGCGGGCCGAGCGCCACCGTCACCGTGCCGTATACGCCGCCGCTGGTGGGCAACCGGCTACCGGCTTCGGCGAAGCAAAGCACGATCAGCGCCATCACCGCACCGCACAGCAGGTAGGCGTAGGGGGCCAGCCTGCCGGCCGCCTGCGCCATGGTGGCCGGCAGGCTAAAGATTCCGGCACCGACCACGCCGTTGATGATGGCGGCGGCCATGGCCCAGGCGCCTATGTTGCGGCGTAGGCCTTCGTCTCGGGACAGGGTTTGGATCATGGGAGGAAGAAAGGCCTTTTTTTTTTGAAAAAAAGAAGCAAAAAACTTTTGCTCCTTGGTGCCGCAGGCGGAACGGTGCGTATCCACCCCGCGACAGCGCAGACAAAAGTTTTTTGGTTCTTTTTTCAAAAAAGAACTGCTTGCTTACTTGCCCAAGGCCAGGCCCACCGCCTCCCGCAAAGCCGGCAGCACCTCCTCGCCGAACCAGGGATTCGCCCGCTCCCAGGCCCCTGTCCGCCAGGAAGGATGCGGGAGCGGAAAGTAACGCGGCAGGTAATTTCGGAAGTCCCGCACCCGCTCGCCCACCTTGGCCACCGGCCACCCTTCTTCGCGCGCCGCCGCGGCCTGCGCGTAGCTGCCCACCAGCAGGGTCAGCCGTAGCGCCGGCATCGCGGCCAGGATCCGCCGGCGCCACAACGGCGCGCATTCCGGCCGGGGCGGGGAGTCGCCGCCGTTTGGCAGGCGGCCGGGGTAGCACATGCCCATGGGCAGGATGGCTACACGGCTCTCGTCGTAGAACGTCGCCTTGTCCATGCCGAGCCAGCCGCGCAGGCGCTCGCCGCTGTTGTCCCAGAAGCTGATGCCGGCGTGGTGCACCTTGGTGCCGGGCGCCTGGCTGGCGATCAGCAGGCGGGCGGTGGCGGAGATGTGCAGCACCGGGCGCGGCCCCAGCGGCAGGTGGGCGGCGCAGGCGGTGCAGGCGCGCACCTCGGCCAGCAGCGCCTCGATGTCCTGCCCGCTCACGCCAGCTCGTACTCGGCCTCGGCGGTGTACACCGAAGCCTCCCGGCCCAGTTGCGAGCTGAACAGTGTGAGGTGCTCCACCTGCATGGGTGCGGAGCGGAACAGGTTGTGCGCCTGCACCCAGCCGGCCAGGCGCGGCTCGGCGCCGGCCTCGCCCAGGCGCGCCAGCGTCACGTGCGGCGCGAAGCGGCGGCGTTCCGGTGGCAGGCCGGCGCGCTGCAGCGCCGTCTCCACCTTGCCGCGCAGGTGGTCCAGCGCCTGGTTGCGCGCGACGCCGGCCCAGAGCGCGGTCACCCGGCCGGCTTTCTCGTGGGTGCCGACGCCGGCCAGCTCCAGGCCGAACCCGCGGCCGCGCAGGCCGGCCAGGGCCAGGTCGATCTCCTCGGCGGTGTGGCGTGGCACGTCGCCGATGAAGCGGAGGGTGATGTGGTAGTTCTCCGGCGGCACCCAGCGGACACCGGCCAGGCCCATCGCCAGCCCGGCCAGTTGCTCCCGCAGGCGCCATGGCAGGTCCAGGGCTACGAAAAGGCGCATGGCTGGAGGGTCCATGACGGCTCGGGAGGCGTCAAGGCCGCAGCCGAGTTCGTAGGCGCAAGCCAGTTCGTTATCTGCATGCCGCACAGACCCGAACTCAGAGGACCAACGCCTCTCCGCTTTCCCGGACCGCGACAGGCTAATTCACGGTGATGTCGCCGACTTTGACATGTTGCGCCACAAGGACTAGGGACGCCTGGCCCGCACCGTCCTGCGATTGCGTTACCGTTACGCTGCGTGTCGATAGTGTCGAGAGCAGGTAAACGGTCTTGGACTTTCCGCCCTGGACACTGAGCTGGGCTTCCGCCTGGTCACCGCCTTGTGCCATCCAGTTGAGAAAGGCCGCGCTAAACAGGATATCGGGTGAAAAGGCGAGATCCAGCCGATCCGGCGGTATTGCCTGCTCTGCCGGTGACGACGGATGGCCCGGCGCGGCGTTGGTGATAAGGGTTGTCCCGCCAAGCGCGCTGAAGGACGGTGTGCGCGCACCATGGCTATCGATCAGCACGAGCGTCATCGGCATTGCCGGTGTCTGGGCACGTGCCATACCTGCCGACAGCAACGCGGCACTGGCGGCCAGGTGCCATGGCAGCCCTGCAGCACGCCTCACCATATATACCCGGTGAACATTGCTGCACCGACCTGTGCGCTAGGGCTTACTGCAACGCCTGCCGAGACAAGCACCGCCTTGGCCGATGACAAAGCGCGATCCGACGCGATCGCACCAATGATCGGCGTCCCCGACGTTGCCATCATTCCGCAAACATGAGTTTATCCATGCCAAGGAGCATGGCGTCACCCGCGCCCGCTACGATGATGGAAGCGCCGATCTCGCCAAAGACGACCGGCCCACAAAAATCTTCATGGGTGAGGTCGGCGCCATGACACGCCGAGGTCTTCCAGATCCACCCGGCGTTCGGGAAGAATGTCGGTGCCAACGCACCACCTACCTCCTTGCCCTTGATTTTTGGCACTGGCAGCTTTCCAATCTTTGGCAATTTTAGGCCGAAGGAGACGCCGACACCGATGGCAGCAAGCCGGAGGTTGACTGGATTCTGTTGGGGATCGCTCAGCTTGATGACGCCACCCTCTGCTGCCACCAGCCCGACCGCAAGGCCGCCTGTGCCGGAAGTATCGAACGTCCACTTGCTTCGTTCCGTTACCATCAACATGGCAAACTCTCCGAGCCTAGAGGAGCGCCTGGCCGACAGGGACCAGTATCCAGCCCAAGCCGATGAGGGTCAGCATCAGCGGCAGAAACCACAACGAACCAGGTGTCGCAAGGGATGCGCTTTCCAGCGGTCTGTCCGGGCGGTAGAACACCGTCGCATGCTGACCGATACGGTAGCCAAAGATCAGCCCGCCTGCGCTGAAGGTAACATCCTGTCCTGCCAGGGTGACGAAGCGGAGCCTCGGATGACTACCGCCGGCGGTCAGGGAGGTGACGACGGCATCGGCACGTGTCGCGTGGTGCACGAAACGTTGGATGGAAAGCGCGGTCAGGGCGGCCGCGAGCAGCAGCAGCAAGCCTACGCTGCCGCAAACCCAGCGCGTCGCCATGGTTCGGGTATCCTTCTAGACCGTTGCTAAATCCGTCGCATGCCAGTCGATACGGTCCTGTGACCTGCCGGAGAGACATTCTTGGCTTTGGTCCATGATTTCGAAGCCGGTCGGACCGATCCTAACCGCTGATGGGCCGCAGTGCCAAGCGCCGCCGGTGTGCGGAACGGAGCTGGCTTTAATCTACAATCCGCCAAAGCCTCCCCCGCTTGACGCCCCCCACCCCACAAGCTACCACCCGCCTCCGTTGCACCACCGGCCCCGGTGGCGGAATTGGTAGACGCGCAGGTTTCAGGTATCTGTGACCGCAAGGTCGTGGAAGTTCGAGTCTTCTCCGGGGCACCAGCAACGGCTTGTTTGGGCGAGTGATGACTGTTCAGTTCAACGCGTCCGGACCGCTGCACCTCTACCGTGACGACCTGCCCGGAGACCTGGACCTGGGCAAGGTCGTTGCCGTGGACACCGAGACCATGGGTCTAAACCCGCATCGCGACCGGCTCTGCCTGGTGCAGCTCTCCTCGGGCGACGGCAGCGCGCACCTGGTGCAGCTGGTGCCGGAGAGCCTGGGCGGGCGCGGCTACGAGTGCCCGAACCTCAAGCGCATGATGGCCGACTCCGGCGTGACCAAGCTGATGCATTTTGCCCGCTTCGACGTCGCTGTGCTGCAGATGAACCTCGGGATCACGGTGGGGCCGGTGCGCTGCACGAAGATCGCCGCCAAGCTGGTGCGCACGTTCACCGACCGGCACGGCCTGCGTGACCTGTGCCGCGAGTTGCTATGCGTGGAGATATCCAAGCAGCAGCAAACGTCGGACTGGGGAGCGGCCGAGCTGTCGCCCGAGCAGGTGGCCTACGCGGCGTCGGACGTGCTGCACCTGCACGCCCTGTGGAGCCGGCTGGAGGCGCTGCTGGCCCGCGAGGGGCGTGCCGAGCTGGCTCAGGCCTGCTTCGATTTCCTGCCTGCCCGCTGCCGGCTGGACCTGCTGGGCTACGAAGAGCCGGACATCTTCGCCCACCGCGCCTGAGCGCGACGCTTCAGCGTTCCGTAGCATTCAGTGACACGCGTTTGATTGACCCGCCCGATGGCGCTCCCATAGAGGTTAATGGGATGTCCAGGATCGAAGCGCTGCCGCCACCCACCACCCTCGCCGTCGAATTCCCGTGGTCGCCGGCTGCCGCTCAGGCGCGCCGTCGCCACGGGGTGCGGGTGGCCAAATACGTGCTGCCTGTGGTGGCCTTGGCGTTGTTATCCAGCATCGCGCTGTGGCCGGAGCTGTCGCGCACGGTTGCCCGCGGTCGCGTCACGTGGCGGCGGCTGACGGCCCTCAGCATGAACGCGGGCCAGATGCTCAAGCCGCGCTACCACGGCCTGGACGAGCGGGGGCGGCCGTACACCGTCTCGGCCGACCACGCGGACCGGGACGGCCCGATAAGGCTAAATCTGCAGGCGCCGGTGGGCGACCTGACGCAGGAGAACGGCACTTGGCTGTTGCTACGCGCCAAGACGGGCGTGTTCATGCAGCACATCAACGAGCTGGACCTGCAGGGTGACGTCACCCTCTACCGCCAGGACGGCACGACGATGACCACGGCGACCGCGACGACGAACCTCAAGCAGGGTGCGGCCACCAGCGACGAGTACACGCATGCCGAAGGGCCGTTCGGCATCCTGGACGCGCAGGGCTTCACGATGGTGGACCGCGGCGCGGTCGTCCAGTTCCATGGGCCGGCGCATCTGGTGCTGAATGCGGCCAAGTAGGCAAGGAAGCAGTTCTTTTTTGAAGAAAAGGACCAAAAAACTTTTCTCCGCGCTGTCGCGGACCATTCAGGCCTGCCCCAAACGGACAAAAGTTTTTTGGTTCTTTTTTTCAAAAAAGAACTGCTTGCCTTTTATTGCCTTGCTGCCCTCCCCCGCTCTCTCCCAGGCCATAGACCTCTCCCACGGCGGCCCGGTGAACGTGACCGCCGCCGGCGGGATCGACTGGGATCAGGCGGCGCAGACGGTGACGGCGCACGAGGACGCCCGCGCCACGCGCGGCGCCGCCACCGTGACGTCGGACCGGTTGATCGCGCATTACCGCAAGAAGGCCGGCGCCCCCGGCGCGCCGCCACCGCCCGTGCCATCGCCGCCGCCTCAAGCAGGCGCCTCCGCGCCTGGCGCCCCGGGCGACACAGGCAACAACGAGATCTACCGGCTGAACGCCGAGGGCCACGTTCACATCTTTACCCAGACCGACCAAGCCTGGGGCGACCACGCGGTGTACGACATCGACCAGGCGGTGCTGGTGCTGACCGGCCAGGGCCTGCGGCTGACCACGCCGAACGACCTGCTGACCTCGCGCGACGCCATGGAATACTGGTCGGCCAAGCACATGGCGGTGGCGCGCGGGGACGCCTCGGCGACCAGCAACGACGGCCGCCGCATCACGGGCGACGTGCTGGTCGGCTACACGGCGAACCCCAACGCACCGCCTAAACCTGGCGCCCCGCCGCCGCCCAAGAAGCCGGCCGCCGCCCCAGGCGGGGACCCGCTGGCCGGCGGCAAGCTGGAACGGGTGGAGGCCTATGGCCACGTGCATGTGCGCACGCCGACCGAGATCGTCACCGGCGACCGCGGCGTGTACCTGCCAGACACCGGCCTCGCGCACGTGTTGGGCAACGTGCACATCACGAAGGGTGAAAACCAGTTGAACGGTGCCGCCGCGGTGGTGAACATGAAGACCGGGTTGGCTACGCTGACCCAGGCGCCAGGCGGCCGTGTGCAGGGGCTGGTGGTGCCGAACGGCTCGGGCAACGCGTCCGCCGCCAGCCCTGCCAAGCCGCCTGCCAAATCCAGGAAAGGCTCGTCATGACGATCGTCACCGCCCGCTTGCCCACCCGCCACCCTGACCCTGCCTCCGGCGGCAAGGAAGCCGTGCGTGACGGGCTGCGCGTGCTGCCCAGCACCGGCGGCCTGATCGCCACCGGCATAGGCAAAACCTACAAGAAGCGGCCCGTGGTGCGGAACGTGAGCGTGCAGGTGCGCCGCGGCGAGGCGGTCGGCCTGCTCGGCCCTAACGGCGCCGGCAAGACCACCAGCTTCTACATGATCGTGGGCCTGGTGCGGCCCGACACCGGTTCAATCACGCTCGACGGCGCGGACATCACCGTACTGCCGATGTACCGCCGCGCCCGCATGGGCATCGGCTACCTGCCGCAGGAGGCCAGCGTGTTCCGCGGCCTCAACGTTGAACAGAACATCATGGCGGCGCTCGAAGTGGTCGAAGCCGACCCGGACGCGCGCGCCCAGGCCTGCGACGCGCTGCTCGGGGAGTTCGGCATCGGCCACCTCCGCCGCACGCCAGCGCTGGCGCTCTCGGGTGGCGAGCGCCGCCGCGTGGAGATCGCCCGCGCCCTGGCCACCCAGCCTAGCTACATCCTTCTCGACGAGCCGCTGGCCGGCATCGACCCGATCGCCGTGAGCGAGATCCGCGACCTGGTCCGCCATCTCAAGCACCGCGGCCTTGGCGTGCTGATCACCGATCACAACGTGCGCGAGACGCTGGAGATCATAGACCGCGCCTATATCATGCATGACGGCCAGGTGCTGATGGAGGGCGTGCCGCAGGAAGTGGTGGCGCATGCGGACGTGCGGCGGGTCTATCTGGGCGAGAAGTTTTCGATGTGATTGAGACAGGTAGGCAAGCAGTTCTTTTTTGCAAAATAGAACCAAAAAACTTTTCGTTGTTTGATGCGCGGCGCTGAAACTGATCGTTCGATAAGCATCGATCCGAGAAGGTGCTCCGCCTTAACGAGCAGGTTCTAAGAGTTCGTTTGAAAACTCACACAAGCTGCCTGGGGAGCGCCGAAATCAAGAGGTAACTACATACCACAAGTCAGGCTGAATTCGCCTTCTACCAGCAAGGATTGAGCGACTCGGAGCTTTGAATACAAGTTTCCAAACAGCCGCTAAGGACTTGTCCTTAGCGGGGTCAGGGGCAGAACCCCTGGCCTTATTCAAGCCACGGGCAGGTCCTGCGCCCGCACGCTGCCGATCTGGCTGCTGAACACCAGCCCCTCGCCGCCGCCCTGCTGCTGGGACACGCCGGAAATTCGGTGCTCGCCGCTGTCGTACACCGTCACACGGCTGCCCTGCTCCACCGCCACGCGGCGGGCCTGCGGGAAACAGGCGTAGCGCAGGCCGTTCTGCGCGCCGCTTGCCGATGGGGTGCCGAGCCCGTCCGGCCACCAGTCCACAGCTATCGGCGGCGTGCTCCGCTGCGGTGCCGGTTCGTCGGCAAGCACCGCGCACAGGGCGGCCACCCGGTCGCGCAGCCCGGTGTCGCCCATGGCACCGATCTGGGTCATGTCGCCGGACCACTGGCCCATGCCGCCCAGCTCGGGATGGCTGAACTGGGCCATGCGCCCGCCGCCGCGCCGGATCGCCTCCTGCAACACGCGCACCGCCTCGGTGCTCACGCCATGGTCGCGCGCCAGCGTCTCGATATCGGCCATCGTCCATCCTTCCGTTATGGTCCGCGGTAGCCGGGCACCACGCAAACATCAACTCGCGCGCCGGGCGCGCGTCCGCAAAGCCAGCCAGCCGCCGTGCCCGCGGTCGCAATCCGGCGTCCTAGCCCGCCAGGGCAAAGCTTTGTCTTTCCCGAAACCCAAACCGCGCTAAGACTCCGGCGCGATGTCCCTCGGCCCCCGCCTCGAGTTCCGCCAGTCCCAGTCGCTCGTCATGACGCCGCAGCTGCGGCAGGCGATCAAGCTGCTGCAGTTCTCCAACCTGGAAGTGGCCGCCTTCATCGAGGAGGAGCTCGAGCGCAACCCGCTGCTCGAGCGCGACGAGCGGGCCGAGAGCGTGGGTGAACGCCCCGCCTCCGACTTGCCGGAACGTCCGGCCGAGGGCGCCGACAGCGCCGAGCTGGTTGCCGCCCCCACCATGCCCGAGATCGGCGAGGCGCCGCTAGACCACGAGTTCGAGGGCTACGAGGCGATGGGCCCGGCCGACGGTCTGACGATGCCCGCCACCCTGGCCTCCGGCGGCGGCGGCCAGGGCTTCGACGGCGACGACCGCGGGCTGGAGGAGACGCTCGCAACCCGCGCCAGCCTGCGCGACCATTTAGGCGAACAGCTCCGGCTGAGCCTGCCCGACCGCGCCGACCGCCTGGTGGGCGCCCACCTGATCGCGTTGCTGGAGCCCTCCGGGCGCCTGTCCGCCGACACGGCCGATATCGCCCGCGCGCTCGGAGCCGACCCGGAACGCGTGGAGGCTATCCGCCAGGCCATGATGGCGTTCGATCCGGTGGGCATGTTCGCACGCAGCCTGGCCGAGTGCCTGGCCGCCCAGCTCCGCGACGCCAACCGGCTGGACCCTTGCATGCAGGCGCTGCTGGCAAACCTGGACCACCTCGGCCGGCGCGACATGAAAGGCCTGATGGTCCTGTGCGCGGTGGACGCGGAGGACCTGGCCGACATGGTGGCCGAGATCCGCGCGCTGGATCCCAAGCCGGGGGCGAACTGGGACGCAGCACCTCTGCCGCCGGTGATCCCGGACGTGCTGATGCGCGCGGCCTCGGGCGGCGACTGGCTGCTGGAGCTCAACCCGGACACCATGCCACGCGTCCTGGTCAACGAGGCGTTCTACGCCCGGATCAGCCGGGACCGCGCGCGCGAGACCCGGCACTTCGCCAGCGAGCGTCTGGCCACGGCCAACTGGCTGGTCAAGTCCCTCCAGCAGCGTGCCGCCACCATCCTGAAGGTGGCCAGCGAGATCGTGCGCCGGCAGGACGGCTTCTTCGCCCACGGCGTCAGCCACCTGCGCCCGCTGATCCTGCGCGACATCGCCGAGGAGGTGGCGCTGCACGAGAGCACTGTCAGCCGGGTGACCGCCAACAAGTACATCGCCACCCCGCGCGGCATCTTCGAGCTGAAATACTTCTTCACCACTGCGATCGCCGGCGCCGGCGGGGAGAGCCACAGTGCCGAGGCCGTGCGCCACCGCATCCGCACCATGGTGGCGGCCGAGACGGCGGCCGCCATCCTCTCGGACGACGCCATCGTGGCGACGCTGCGACGCGAGGGCGTAGACATCGCGCGCCGAACGGTGGCCAAATACCGTGATGCGTTGCGCATCCCCAGTTCGGTGCAGCGCAAGCGGGACAAGGCCGCGCTGGCCTGACCCGCCGTGCCACGACCGGCGTGACCAGGCTGGGCAAGGAGGACGCCGCATGCAGATCAACGTCTCGGGCAAGCAGGTGGACCTGTCTGACTCGCTGCGGACGCGCGTGGCCACCAGCCTGGACGGGATCACGTCCAAATACTTCGACCAGGCGATGGAGGCCAACGTGACGTTCGGCCGTGCCCGCAGCTTCTTCACCTGCGACATTAACGTGCATGCCGGCCGCGGCCTGACGCTGCGCGGCGAGGGCGAGGCGGGCGATGCCAACGCCGCCTTCGACGACGCGGCCGAACACATCGCCACCCGCCTGCGCCGCTATCGCCGCCGCGTCAACGAGCACCACCGCGCGCCGGCCAGCCGCGACAAGCCGCAGGCCGCGCGCGCCTACGTGCTGCGGGCCGAACCCGACGAGGTAGCCGGTGCGGTGGCCGACCAGGTGGAGACCTCGCCCGCGACGTTCGCCACCGTGATCGCCGAGACGGCCACCGAGATCGACCGGCTGACGGTGGGCGATGCGGTGATGCGCATGGACCTAGCCAACCAGACGGTGCTGATGTTCCGCAACTCTTCGACCGGAGAGCTGAACGTGGTTTATCGGCGAGGGGACGGGAACATTGGCTGGATCGACCCAGCGGGCGGCTGAGCGGATCAGAGGCTTGCCTGCGGGTAGCGTTGGGGGTGGCTGAAGCTTGGGGCTCTGCCCCAAACCCCGCTGGGGCCTTGAGGCCCCAGACCCCCCATCTGTCTACGATTTTACGAGCAGGTTTACTCAGGCCGCGACCATGGCCTCCTCGGCTATGAACGCCTCGCTCGCGTCCAGCAGCACCGCGGTGGCCACCGCGTGGCAGCGCGGGCCGAACCCGCCGCTTGCCTGAGCGACCTGCCAGCCGCCCGCCGGATGGCGCAGCACCGTCATCGGCAGCTGCCTCACCTTGGTACCGTGCGCGAGCGTGGCCACGATGCGTCCCGGTGCCGCGCCCTGTATGCAAACGATCTCCACGTCGGAACTCCTGCTCTGCCCACACAGGATGACGGCGACAGGTTACCCAGGTCCTAAGATCGCGCTATACACTCGCCGATGAACGCCACCGTGCGCGCGCGCCTGCTTTGGTTGGCTGCACTCCTGCTGCTGCCCGGCCTGGCCATCTCCGCACTGCTCACCTGGCGCGTCTTCGTCACTGCCCGGGCCGGCGCCGAGACCGCCTTGCGTGAGACCGCCCGCGCCATGGGCCAGCTCGTGGACCACGACTTCGTCCAGGCTGAAATCCTGCTGCGCACCCTGGCCGCCACGCAGGAGCTCCAGCGCGGCGACTTCGCGGCGTTCGACCGGCTGGCACGCGCGACAGTGATCATGGCCGGCGCCATCGTGCTGGTCGACCAGACCGGCCAGGAACTGCTCGACACTCAGGCCGCTCCCGGCGCCGTGCTGCCGAAGAGCGCGCCTCCGCCGGGCTGGGCGGACGAGACGGTCGACCGGCCCGTCATCCTGCCGCTGACGGTCAGGCCGGCAGCCTCGCCTGCCGCCCAGGTCGCCTGGCCGGTCGGCCTGGCCGGCCGGCACGTCTACGATCTCAGGCTCGTGCTGCCGGCCAGCGCCCTGCAGGCCATCCTCGACGGCGAGGCGCTGCCGCACGGCTGGATCTCGGCCATCGTGGACGCCACCGGCCGGCTCGCCGCCCGCAGCCGCGACGCCCAGACCTATGTCGGCCGGAAGGTCAGTCCGGCCCTGCTCACCGCGCTGGCTGCCGCGGACGAAGGCACGCGAGACGGCACGGCCATCGACGGCACGCGCGTGCTGCTCGCCTACAGCCGCGCCCGGCAGTCGGGCTGGGCGGTGGCGGTGGCGGCGCCCCGCGCGCTGGTGGCCCAGGCCGGCCTGCAATCGACCACGCTGCTGGTCCTGCTCGGCTCGGGCGCCATCCTGGCCGGCGTGCTGGGCGCGCTGCGCGTGGCACGCCGGATTGCCAGGCCTGTCGAGGCGCTGGCGGTGGCCGCGCGTCTTCTGGGTCAGGACGCGAGTTGGCCGCCGGTGCCGCCCGGCCTGGCGGAGGCCGATGCCGTCTCGCGCGCGCTCGCCGCCGCCGCCCGTTCGCTCAACGAGCGGCAGGCGGCCCTGGGCGAACTCAATGTCAGCCTCACCGAGCGCGTCGCCAGGCGCACCGGCGAGCTGGCCACTGCCAACCTGGCGCTCGAGGAGCAGCGCCACAGCTTGGCCGCCATCCTCGACCAGATGCCCGTGGGCGTCCTGGTGCACAGGGCCGACCGTACGATGTCGTTCCTGAACCGCCAGGCCCACAGGCTGCTCGGCCGCGACGACGCGCCTGCCACCATTGCCTGGCCGGAGATACGCCAGGGTGGCCAGCTGCTCACCATCGACCAGACACCCACCGCCTATGCCTGCCGGGGCATCGCCACCGAACGTGCACTGCTCAGCGTGGTGTGCGCCGGCGGCGGCAGGGCGGAGCTGGAGGTCAGTGCCAGCCCGCTGCGCGACAGCGAAGGCCATGTCACCTCCGCCGTCACCATCCTGCAGGACGTCACCGCCCGACTGGAGGCCGAAGAGGCCCGCCGGCGCTCGCAGCGGCTTGAAGCCGTGGGCCAGCTCACCGGCGGCGTGGCGCACGAGTTCAACAACCTGCTGATGGCCGTCACGGGCTGCCTCGAGCTGCTGGACAAGCCGGTGGCCAGGCTGGGAGACCGCCGGGCCTCCGCGCTGCTCGCCAACGCCGCCCGCGCCGCCGGACGCGGTAGCAGGCTCACCACACAGCTTCTCGCCTTCGGGCGACGCCAGACGTTGCAGATGGAGCCGTTGGACCTGGACGCGCTGGTGATCGGCATGCGGGAGCTGCTGGAGGGCACGCTGGGCCGCTCCGTGCAGGTGGCCGTAGAACCCGGTGCCGCGTCCTGGCCCGTTTTGGCCGACGCCGCGCAGGTGGAGCTGATGCTGCTCAACCTGGCCATCAACGCGCGCGACGCCATGCCGGGCGGCGGCACGCTCACCATCCGCACCACCTGCGTGCGCACCGGCCCGCCCGCGCGCATCGAGGAGCCACCGGAAGGCGATCACGCCGTGCTCCACGTAGCCGATACCGGCCAGGGCATGACGCCCTCCGTGCTGGCCCGCGCTTTCGAGCCGTTCTTCACCACCAAGCAGGTGGGCAGCGGCTCCGGCCTGGGTCTGCCGCAAGTGCTGGGCGTGGCCCAGCAGATGGGCGGCGGCGTCAGCATCGCCAGTCGGGAAGGCATGGGCACCACCGTCAGCGTGTTCCTCCCGCGCGCGGCACCCCAGCCAGCCGCGGCTCCCGGGCCGGGTGAATCGCCCACGCCGTCGGCGCTGGCCGGCTTCAGGCTGCTGCTGGTGGACGACGACGAGGACGTCCGTATGGTCACCCGCGCCATCCTGGAGGAACTCGGTGCCTCAGTCACCGAGGCGGATAGCGGCGCCGCAGCCCTGCTGACGCTACGCACCGCGCGGGTGGACCTCGTGCTGGCCGACATGACCATGCCGGTGATGACGGGCACCGAACTGGCAGAACAAGTGGCAATCCTGTCGGCGGACTTGCCGGTGGTGCTGATGACGGGCTATGGCCCGGCGGCGCACGCCGTGCCGGCGGCGTATGCGCGGGCCACGCTGCAGAAACCGTTCCGCGCCGAAGCCCTGGCCCAGGCCGTGGCCGGTGCCCTCGGCCTGCCGGCCGGCGCCTGACTGAGCCGAGTGTTGCAGGAGCCGATGCTGGACGCCTTGCCCGCCGCCACGCCCGCCATCGAAGTTGTCATCCTCGACGAGCGCGTGCGCGGCTGGGGCCTGCCCCGTTACCACAGCGCCATGGCCGCCGCCATCGACCTGCACGCCTGCCTGGACGCGCCGCTCCACCTCGCCGCGCAATCGCCGGCCCAGCTGGTGCCGGCCGGTATCGCCGTGCACATGGGCCATTCCGGCATGGCCGCGCTGATCGTCCCGCGCTCCGGCCTGGGCCATCGCCAGGGTCTGGTGGTGGGCAACCTGGTGGGCGTGATCGACGCGGACTACACCGGCCCCGTCCTGGTCAGCGCCTGGAACCGCGCCGAAGCCGGCACAGGGCCGGTGGTGATCCAGCCCGGCGACAGGATCGCCCAGATGATCTTCGTGCCCATCCTGCGCCCCGCCTTCACGGTGGTGGACGCGTTTTCCGGCAGCACGGCGCGGGGGGCGGGTGGCTTTGGCTCCACTGGCTGACACCGCCGCGGCGCCGCAGCGCGCGGGCGGCCCCGGCCTGCCGGTGGCGGCGCTGGCCAGGGCCGCGCTCCTGCTCGCTCTGCTGCTGACTGCCGGCTTCGCGGCCCGCGCGTTCGGGCCCGGGCTGCTCGGCCATGCCGACCACAGCCTGCGCGGCGTCGCGTCTTTCGTGGTGGCGGGCGCGCTGCTCTCGGCCGCCGGCGTGCCGCGTCAGGCGGTGGCGTTTGCCGCCGGCTACGCGTTCGGCCTGTGGCCGGGCACCGCGCTCGCCTTGCTCGCTCAGATGGCGGGCTGTGCGGCGGATTTCGGCTACGCCAGGATCACGGCCTCGGGCTGGGCGGCACGGCGGGTGCGCGCGGCCGGCGGCGGCTGGCTGGCGCGGGTGGACCGCCTGCTGGCGGACCGGCCGTTCGCCACCACGCTTACGCTCCGCCTGCTGCCTGTCGGCAACAACCTGGTGCTGAACCTGCTGGCCGGGCTGTCACGGGTTTCCGTCCTGCCGTTCCTGGCGGCCACGTTGTTGGGCTACCTGCCGCACACCCTGGTGTTCACGCTGGCCGGCAGCGGCACCGTAGTGGGGAGAGGCACCCAGATCGGGCTTGGCGTGGCGTTGTTCGCCGTCTCGTCGGCTCTGGGCCTATTGCTTGCCCGGTCGATGCGTGCCTTGGCCCCTGGAACTGAAAGCCTTCGGTCGTGATTCCGATGCGGCCGGGCGGGCTGACGGCTTGCAGGAAGGCAAGGCCTTCTTTTTTGAAAAAAAGAAGCAAAAAACTTTCGACTCCGCTGTCGCGGACGGCTGAAACATTTTGTTTCCAAAACACGAGCCAAACAGACAAAAGTTTTTTGGTTCTGTTCTTCAAAAAAGAACTGCTTGCTTGCGCTTGGCCTCCCGCCGCGCAACGCAACCTGCTGTCCTCGCGCTAGCCATGCTGCCGCACTGGCAGGACGCGGCCGTGCTCGGCGCGCTTTGCGTCGTGGTCGTGCTGCTCGGCCTGATGGGACGGGGCCTGCTCGGCGCGACTGCCCGGCCGGAGATCGCGCTCGCCGCCGGCTGGGGGGCATTCTGCCTGTTCATGACGGCTTGGGCGGTGCTGCTGCCGTTGTCCTTGCGCCTGGCCTGCGGCGTCGTCGCCATCTTCGCCGTGGCGGCCTGGTGTGCGCGCCGCCCATGGCAGCGCCTGCAGCCGGGCGGCTGGCGGGTTGCGCTGCTCGCTTTGCCGTTGTTCCTGGTGCTGGCCGCCGCCCGGCCAAGCCAGGTGGATACCTGGCTCAACCTGCTGCCCAACCTCGCCTACCTGACGGACCATGCCGTCCTGCCCAGGGATGGCGGACCGGCCAGCTGGTCCTTCCTGCCGGCGGCCCCCTACAACACCCAGTTCGTGGGCTTCGCCGTCTCGCTGGTCTCCGGGCGGCTGGCGGCCAACGCGCTAAGCCTGTTCAACGCGGTGCTGTTGTGCGCGGCCGGCCTCGGCCTAGCGCGGGTCCTCTCGCCCCAGCCGGGCAGGCCGGCCTGGTGGGCCTGTGCCGCGGGACTGCTGCTTGCCATGCCGCTCAACCCGGGTTTCGTGCCGCGCGTGTTCTACGCCAGCTACGGCGAGGCGCCGCTGGCCGTCACCCTGATGTTCGCTACCGTGCTGGGGGCCGACCTGTTGGCCGCCTGTCGCTCTGGCACCCCGGTCCGCTTCATCGTGCTGGCCCTCGCCTTGGTGCTGGCGGCGATGGTCGAGATCAAGCAGTCCGCGCTTGGCCTGCTGCTGCCGTTCTCGGCCACCTTGCTGGCCCTCGGCCTGGCCGCGCCGGGCCATGGCCGCCGGCGCTGGGCCGCTTGGGTTACCGCCGCCACTATGCCGGCGCTCGCGCTCTATTTGCTGTGGCGCTGGTACGTGCTGGGCCATTTCGCCTTGGGCGAGCTGAAGATGCTGCCGCTGGCCGAGTGGCACCTGGCCTTGCTGCCACGGATCCTGGGCGGCATCGCCTTCGCCGTGTTCCAGAAAGTCACTTACTTCGCGGCCGTGGCCCTGCTTCTGTGGGCTGCGCTGCGTGAGGCGCGGCGACGGCCCTGGCAGCGCGCCGCCATCGTCCTGACGCTCAATGCCGGCCTGATTGCCGGCTTCACTCTGTTCCTGCTGTTCACCTACGTGGCGCATTTTCCGGCAGTCTGGGCCGTCAACGCCCACTCCTTCTTCCGCTACATGTCCCAGCTCTCCCTGGTAGTGATGCTTGGCTTGGCGACTTGGTTGCAACCCGCGGCCGCCGCCTGGCTGGCCCGCCGTTCCGCCCGCTGGCGCCGCCGTGCCGCCGCCGGCACCGTGGCCCTGGCCTGCCTGCTGCCGCTGGCCGGGGAGCGCCTTCTCCGCTTCGACCTCGACGCGCCACAACCGCTGCTCTGGAACATGGCCCACCGCGCCGCCGCTCTGCTGCCGGACGGCACCCACCTTGCCCTCGTTATGCCCGGCGACGGCGACGACGCGGTGGGCAGCCTGCTGCGCGGCGTCCTGCTGTTCACCCCGCCACGGCGTGCGCAGATGGATTTCCGCACCGAACTCTCCGCCACGCCCGCCGCCCTGCAGGACGCCCAGGCCGCCGGCTTCGACCGCGCCCTGGTCACCTGCGCGCCGGCAGGCCTGGCCGGTCTGCCCGCCGGCACTGCGGGTCTGCTGGGCTTCGACGGTGCCGGCTGGCATCCGCTTGCCGTCTGGACGCTGCCGGCGGGCCTGGCGGGCGTGCGGTTCTCTGCGATGCTGCCGCACAAGCCGTTTTGTGGTGACAGGTAGAAAGCAAGGCCTTCTTTTCTGAAGAAAAGAAGCAGAAGACTTTTGCTGAGGTGGGGCGCGCCGTTCGGCAGCACTCAACGAGCCTACACCTTGCCTTCAAGCCGCCGCCAGGGTCTCCGGGGCGTGCAGGCCGGCAGCCGAGATCGCCGCCAGGCTGTTCGGGTCCCGCATCATGT
>CAXTBC010000032.1:0-44299 GCA_964242595.1 uncultured Acetobacteraceae bacterium
GACGCGTAGCTCCCAAGTCTACAAACCGTCCACGAGATCGGGGCAACCTCACTCTCAAAAGTCTTTTACTTCTTTTCTTCATAAAAGAAGACCTTGCTTAAATCTTCCGGGTAACCGGCGCCTCACTCTCGAACAGCACCAACCCCACACCCACCAACAACACCACCGAGATCCACCCGAACGCGTCGGCAAACGCCAGCACGTAGGCTTGCGCGCGCGCCGCCGACTGAAGGGCCACCTCTCCACCTGCCGCCAGCCGCGCGTCGGTAGCCGGGGTGCCTGCCACCAAGTGCTGCACTAAATAGTCTGAGTGCACCCGCTCGCGCACCGTGATCACCGCCTCCACCAGCGCCGGTCCCGCCGAGATCGCCAGGGTGCGGACAATGTTGAACATGGTACCGCCGGACAGCGCGTCCTCGGGCTTGAGCACCGAGGTGGTCAGGAACACCAGCGGCGTGAACGCCAGCGGCCAGCCGCACGCCTGCAACAGCAACGGTCCTAGGAAGTCCACCCCGGCCCAGGCCGAGGTGACGTAGGTGCACAGATAGGCACCCAACGCGCCCATCCCGAACCCGGTCGCCACCAGCAACCGAGCGTCCAGGAAGCGCATCAGCAGCGCGGTCAGCGGCGCCACCACGAGTTGCGGTATCGCCAGCAGCAGCAGCAACTGGCCGATCTGGATAGGCTTGAGCGACCGGATCAGAGTCTGCGTCTGCGGCTCGATGAAGGTGGCGCCTAGCAGGCCGATGTTGAACACCGCCACCAGGACGAGTCCGATGGTGAAGTTTCCGCGCCGGAACAGTTTCAGGTCCAGCAGCGGATGCCGGGTCACGGCCTCGCTGACCAGGAACGCCAGCAACGCCATGCCTGCGCCGGCGAACAGCGCCACAATCAGCCGGTCGTCGAACCAGTCCAGCCGCTGGCCCTGGCTCAGTCCCGCCACCAGCAGGCAGCAGAACGCCACTAGGCTGGCCAGCCCGAAATAGTCCACGTCGACGAACTTTTCCCACTTCGGCGGCTGCACCGGCAGGAAAGCCAGCACCAGGAACAGTGCCGCCGGCCCCAGCGCCGGGCTGAACCAGAACAACGATTGCCAAGTGAACAGGTCGGTGGCCACGCCGGACGCTGCATCGGCCACCAAAGGTATAAGCGTGCTCACCACGGCGTACACCGCGAACCCTTCAGGACGGTGGCGCGGCGGGGTGGCCTGCAGCAGCGTTAGCAGCATCAACGGCACCAGCCCGCCTTCGCCGAACCCCTGCAGAAAACGCAGGGCGATCAGCGCGTGGTAGCTGCCCGCTGCAGGACAGGCTGCCGCGGCCATCACGAACAGCATGATCTCGGCGGCCGCCAGCCGGCGCGGCGAGACGATCTGCGCCAGCCACGGCGTCATCGGCACCACGGCGATGTTGCCCACGGCGTAGGCGGTGGACACCCATGAGCCCTCGTCCTGCCCCAGCCCAAGCCCGCCCAGCAGGTCCGCGACCGCGGCGGTGCCGAGGCGCTGGTCCAGCGAGGCCAGCATGGCCGCCAGGACCACCCCGCCGATCCCGGCCATCATCGCCGCGCCGAGCTTCTGCGGCTTCTCCTCGGGCACCACACGCGGGGAAAGCAGGCCGAGCGGCGCGGTGCTGCGCGTGATCGCCCCGGCCATCACTGCCCGCCGGTGAAGATGCGCGCCTCGACGGACAAGCCGGGAAACAGCTGCGTCACCAAAGGCTGGCCGGGATCGATGGTGATCTTCACCGGCACGCGCTGCACCACCTTGGTGAAGTTGCCTGTGGCGCGGTCGGGCGGCAGCGCGCTCTGCCGTGCCTGGCTGGTGGGGCCGATGCTCTGCACGTGGGCTTGCAGGGTCACACGTGGAAAGGCATCCACGTGCAGTTCCGCACGCTGGCCTACCCGCAGTCCGCCCAGCTGTTCCTCGCGGTAGTTGGCCACCGCCCACACGTCGGCCGCCGGCACGAAGGTCAGCAGCTGGCGCCCCGGCGTCACGTAGGTGCCGGGGAAGGCCAGCCGCGCCGTCACCGTGCCGTCCGACGGCGCCACGATCCGCGTGTAGCCAAGGTTGATGCGCGCCACGTCCAACTGTGCGGACTGCGCGGACGCCTGCGCCTCGGCCTGGGCCCGCTGGGCCTGCAGAATGGTGAGCTGGGCCTGGGCGGCGCGCAGCTGGTCTTCGCTCGCCGCCATGGTCTCGCTGTTCTGGCTGGCGTCAGCCGCGGCGCGCTGGTAGTCGCGCAGCACGCCGCCTTCGGTGCCGCGCAGGGCGCGCTGGCGTGCTAGTTCCTGGCCGGCCTGCACCCGGCCGGCATTGGCCGCCTGCGTGCTTGCGGCCTGGCTGGCGATGGTAGCGCGCTGGGCGGCCAGGCGCGCGTCCAGTTCGGCCAGCTGCGCCTGGGTCTGGTGCAGCGTCGCCTCGTTCTGCTGCACCTGCACCCGGAACAGGTCCTGCTCGATCTCGTACAGCACCTGGCCGCGGCGCACCTTCTGGTCGTCATCCGTGCCCACGCGCGTGATGAAGCCCGAGACGCGCGCCTCGATGCGCACCGGGTCGCCACGCAGCTCGGCGTCGATCGTGCCAGCCCGGTTGCCTTCGAAGCGTATGGCGTTCCAGTCGACCAGCAGCACGGCCACCAACGCCAGTCCCAGCGTGGCCACCAAGGCGCGCACCAGGTTGGCGCGCTTGCGCGAGCGCTCCTGCCCGGCGCGCTCCTTTTCCTCTTTCTCCTTCTCCTCGGGGGACTTCTCTTTGGGCTTCTCGTCCTTCTCTGTCCCGTCGCTCATCGCGCCGGCCTCACCGCCGCGTCCGGCCCGGTCAGCACGCGCACCAGCGCGGACATGCCGGGCCGGATGCGGCCGTTCAGGCCCCCGCCCGCCACGTCGAACACCACCTTGACCGGCACGCGCTGCACAACCTTGGTGTAGTTGCCGGTGGCGTTGTCGGCCGGGATGGCGGCCAGCTGCCCGCCGGTCAGCGGCGAGATGCCGCTGACGTGGCCCGTCAGCTCGGTGTCCGGGTAGGCGTCCATACGCACCCGTGCCGCCTGGCCGGCCCGGATGTCGGTGAGCTGGCGTTCGGTGAAGTTGGCGATCACCCATGCGCTGCTGAGCTGAGTCAGCGTCGCCACCTCGGTGCCCGGCTCCAGCAGCGTGCCCACCCGCACCTCGCGGGTGCCCACCACACCGTCGAACGGCGCGCGCAGCCTCGTGTAGCCCAGGCGGATCTGCGCCTGGTCCAGCATCGCCTGCCGCAGCTCGATCTCGGCGCCGGCCCGCGCCTCCTGTGCCTGCAGCACGGCCACCTGGCGCCGCCGCTCCTCGGCCTGGGCGGATTGCGCGCGCGTGTCGGCGGCCAGGCGATGGTCCTCGGCCACGGCGTTGTCGTATTGCCGGCGCGTGCCCAGGGCGGTGGGCAGCAGCACCGCCTGCCGCGAGGCCTCCTCGGCCGCGCGCACGTGCTGCGCCCCGGTGCCGGCCGCCTGCGCCATCGACTGGCTCACCTGCAGCAGCAGCACGGTGCGCTGGTCCTGCAGTTGGCGCAGGGCGGCGCGGGCCGCCTCCAGCTCCCCGGCGGCCTGCGCCACCGCGGCGCGGTAGTCGTCGTCCTCGATCTCGGCCACCACCTGGCCTGCGTGCACCGGCTGGTTGTCGTCCACCTCGATGCGCTTGAGATAGCCTTCCTCCCGCGCGGCCAGCGGGCTGGCCGGTCCGTCGGCGTAAGCGTCCTCGGTCTCAGGATCCTGCCTGGAGGCCAATGGCGAGTCCCAGCCGGCCAGCCAGGCGGTAGCGCCGGCGATGCAGACGGCCACCACCGCGAACACGACGAAGATGCGGAAGCCTCGGCGGTGCGCGTCCGCCAACTCAGCGCTGCCGGGTCACGAGTTAGGCCATCCGGGCGTCCTGTGCGATGTCATCGGTCCTCCCGGGTGGCGCTCGGCAGCGCGCGCCTCTAACGAAGCGGCCCGCAAGGAGGTTCGACACGCATGGGGCGGAATAGCCTGGCGATCTGCGCCGCTGCCGCCACGCTGCTTGGCGCCGCCGTTGGCAGGGCCGAACCGGCGCCGCTGAGCCTGCCGGACGCGCTGGCGCTGGCCTACCGGACCAACCCCCGCCTGCTCGCCGCCCGCCACCAGCTGGCCCAGACCGACGAGAACGTGCCGCAAGCCCTCTCCGGCTGGCGGCCGCATGTGACCATCACCGGCAGCTTCGGCGCGGCGCTTTACGACGACAACATGGACGCGACGCACGACCCCGAGCACCGCGCGCCGCAGGACGACGAGCTGAAGCTGGCGCAGAACATCTACACCAGCGGGCAGATCCACGCCCAGGTGCAGCGCGCCGAAGCCGAGGTGCGCGCCGGCCGTGCCAGCCTGCACAGCACGGAATCCGAGGTGCTGCTAGCCGCCGCCGCCGCCTACCTGGACGTGGTGCGCGACCGCGCGGTGGTGGCGCTGGACGCCCACCAGGTGGAGGTGCAGCGCGACACCGTGCAGGCCAGCGGCGTGGAGCTGGCCGCCGGCGGGCTGGCGGCCGCCGATCTGGGCCAGGCGCGCGCGCGCCTGGGCACCGCCGGGGCACAGCTCGCGGCGGCGCAATCCACGCTGGCGCAGTCCGAAGCCGCCTTCGAGCATCAGGTGGGCCAGCCCGCCGGCCTGCTCGCCACCACCGCCCGCCTGCTCGCCAAGCCGTTGCTGCCCGTCCCGGCCACCCGCGACCAGGCGATCGGCACGGCGCTGGAGGCCAACCCGGACGTGGTCTCCGCCCGTGCCTCGGTAGAAGCCAGCCGGCACGGCGTGGACGTGGAGCGCGCCAACCTGCTGCCGCATTTCTCGCTGAACGCCCTGTTCGCCCGGCTACGCGACACCGAGATCCAGAAGCTGAACCAGCGCGACAACGCCGCCCAGGTGACCCTGGACGTGAGCGTACCGCTGTACCAAGGCGGCGGCGAGTACTCCCGCATACGCGCCGCCAAGGAGATGACCTACCGCCTGGGCGACCTGCTGGACGAGTCCCGCCGCCAGGCTCGCCAGCTAGCCGCCAGCGCGTGGGACCAGCAGGACGCCGCCCGCCGCCGCGTCAGCGCCGAGCAGGACGCCATCGCCGGCAACCAGGCCGCATTGCGCGGCTACACCGAGCAGCAGCGCGCCGGCACCCGCTCGCTTTTAGACGTGCTGGTGGTGCAGCAGGACCTGCTGACGAGCCAGGTGGCCGAAGTGAGCGCCGAGCACGACGTGCTGCTTGCCGGGCTGGAACTGGCCTCGGCGACGGGCGCGCTGGACGCTTCGCACCTGTCACTAGGGGAGGTGTACGACCCTCTGCGGCACTACGACGCGGTGCGGGACAAGTGGGCGGGGACGACGCCGAAGTGAGGGGCCTGAGTAGGCCTCGACCCAAGGCGCCGGCCGGCAGCGTGGGCGACGGCGCTCGCCTCCGGGCACACGGAATTGATTTTCCGTGCCTGCTACGAATTCTATAACGATCTCGTTTCGGAGATGTTCGATGCGGACCGCGACCCTTCTGGCTGGCCTGACGATGCTGGCGTTTCTACCTGCTTTCGCCCAGGAGGTCACTGCCCACTTCCCGCCGCCTGACGGTTTCGATGCGCTGCACGCCAGCGACGCCGAGCGTGCCTATTACGGGTTTCCGAGACGTCCCGCCCAAACTGGCGCCAGCGGCGCTGCCGCCTACGCGAAATGGGCCACGGCCATGGCAGCCGCACGACACTACGTGTCCCCGGAAATCCGGGTCAGGGCTCACCGACACGGGCCGGAACGCGCGGCTTTTGGAAGTTCTCCTGCCGTGCGTCAGGAGTTGAGAGCCGCTACCCAGGTGACGAGCAGCAATTGGACCGGACAGTATTTGCAGAACAGTGTGATAAATTTTGGCAGCGGCTCGTTTGATCAGATCCTGGGTCTCTGGTTGCTTCCATCCGTCCAACAGGCTGTTGGAAGCTGCAGCGGCACGGACGTTTCCGCCACCTGGGTTGGGCTGGACGGCGCCAACGGTGCGAGCCACGACGTTCTGCAGGCCGGCACGGAAAGCGACGTGACCTGCACCAACGGCGTTTCCACGCCGGACACCTATCCGTGGTTCGAGTGGTACCCGGACTACACGTACGAAATTAC
The DNA here is from genome assembly GCA_964242595.1 of uncultured Acetobacteraceae bacterium. Classification (GTDB taxonomy): domain Bacteria; phylum Pseudomonadota; class Alphaproteobacteria; order Acetobacterales; family Acetobacteraceae; genus BOG-908. The sequence goes on from CAXTBC010000032.1 coordinate 6,129, forward strand.
GAACTTCCCACTCTCCGCGGGCTCCTCCGTCTTCGTGTCTGTACAGGCAACGAGCGCCGCAACAGGGCAGGCCATGTTCGTGAACCTGCAGACTGGAAATTACACGACGGAGCCGATTTCCCCGCCTGCCGGGACGAGCCTGACCGGGAACACTGCCGAGTGGATAATGGAGCGGCCTACGCTGGCTGACAATCAGCCAGGCTCGTTGGCGGATTTCGGCGTGGTGATGATGTGCTACGAACAGGCGCAAGCAGCCAACATCAGCGGCTCGGTATCTCCCGGCTCACCGGGTGCAGGGCAGGGCTCCTACCTCGTTACTATGTACAACAGCAATGGGGCGAACATCGCGCAAACCGCTGCGATGGGCCCGACCGGGCAGGCGTTCTCTGTGCAGGGACCTACCAAATAGGACGGCAGGCGTAACTGCTGACGTCGCTCAACGGAGTCGGGGCCAGCCGATACCTAAGCACGAGAACCAACCCGTTTTCGACAGCGTCCAGCAACGGTTCTTCTATCCCGGAAAGACGGTCTTTGTCGTTCCCTTTACAACAGGCGGCCGCGCCTACTGGCAGCTAGCGACCGAATCCAGGTCCACCAGGATGTCGCCCAGGAAGTCCGCGTCGAAGGCGAACCGCACCGGCACCGCGGGACCGCCGGGCGCTACCGAAGCCAGCCAGGCCTTGCTGAACCGCGGCTTTGCCTGTCGCTTCTCGGACTGGTCCTTCAAGTAGCCGGCCAGCATCTCCGACGTGGTGTCGCAGCGCAACGCCTTGCCTGCGAACACCGAACGCCCGCTGGGGACGAGCGTCTCCTGCCCCGCCGTGTGCGTCGTCAGGCGGCGCAACTGCCGGCCATCGAACACCAGGGCGCTGCCCTGGCACGCGGCCGTGCGGGTCACCACGAGGGATTCCAGTGCCACGGCGCTCATCCCGTCGATCGAGCCCGCCAGCAGAGCGGACGGCACGGCCTGGCGGTACTTCTCCGCCGGCGGCGAGATCGACTGCACGTCAGCCGAACCGCCGGGATAGCCCAGGGTGAGGTCGTAGGTCTCGCCGGAGATGCGCCCGTGTTCTACATAGGAGTGTGGCTTGAGCCCGGCGCCGTCCACCGCGCCCTGCGCCCGGCCCTCGACGCGGCCGTGCACCAGGAAGTTCGCCAGGCCCAGCGTGTGCGCCGTCAGGTGCGCGTCATAGGACGTGGCATCGAGCCGCAGGCAGTAGCTGGCATCGAAGAAGGCGATGCCACGCAGGCGGGCGGTGTAGTGCAGCAGGGTGGCCGCCCGGGCCGGCAGCACCAGAAGGCAGGACGCTAATAGAACGCGGGAGAGGAGCGGCATGATGAGAAAGTAAGGCGTTCATTCCCGAAGAAAAGAAGCAAAAGGCTTTTGCTAGGAGAACGCGTGGCGTCCCGCGCCATTCGACAGGGCGATCCTGCTAATAATGTCCTGTAACAAGAAACGTGTTGGCAAGGTCAATCGAGCTCTTCAACGCGACAACCTTCTTATCAATGTCCGGCGATGCAGAGGTCAGCGACTGTGCCCCCGCCAACTCCCGCCGCAAATCTGGCAGCACCGTAGTGACGAAATAGCTGCGAAACTCGCGATTGGCGAGAGCGAACGTATTATTTCGCCAAACATGAATATATGTGACTTTTGGCGTGGGATCGGATTGCGCACCGATATGTCCATTAACGTCAACATGCCTCGTCTGCTCGATGAGCTCCAACCGGCCATCGTGATTGATATCCTTGAGAGACAGGCTAATCGGCCCCAATTGCCCACTACCTTCTCCTACGGGTATGTCCGTCTCGTCCAGCAAGCCTGAATGTTTGAAAACCGCGACGTAGCCTAATGGCCCGTCACCTCCATCGAGTCTTGCTAAACATACCACCTGAAGTCTGCCATCATGGTTCAGTGACACGGCTTGGCAAGCATCGATCACTTTTGGAACGGCGACGGGTTCAGAGATACCGGTTTGTGTTCGTGCAAGACTTGCGATCACGGCGGACCTCACCAACGCGGCGCATTTCTCCGGCCTCGAGACCAATGTTTGAACGATTTGCCTGTTACTTATAGTAAAGCTGAGTAACTTTAACTTGTCAGCGTCTGCCGCCGCGGTAGCACGCGAGAGCGACAGGCAGATCACGCCTAAAAGAAGCAGCCAAGTCTTCGTGCGACCTATTCTGTCCATCGCGTTCATAATGGCAAGAAGGGCCGGATTCATCAGTTGCTGACACGCTGGGACTCCTACCTGCCGCGCTTGCCTCCATACGAGACAGTCCGCGGCGTTGTTCAGCATGATGTCTTGACTATGGTGCTATGCCCGTTCCAAGAAAACCTTTTGTGGCGTCCAAACTCTGCTCCAAGGCGATTAGCTCCTTTTGACTTTTAAGCCGGTGAGCAGGCAGGATGCCCGAGGTGTTCTCGGCTGCGATGACCGCTTGTTTACTAGCGACACTAGCCTGCAGCTCAGGTATGACAACCTGCTGATAGTAAGAACGAAATAGATTATCTGACAGGACGAACTTGCCAAACTCGTAAACGTAAATGTTGTTGAAAAAGGCGGCCGGGGAGCTTCGATCCTTTCGGTCGGAGATCACCTTCGAAACGATCAGTTCAAGGTGACCGTTACCCTCGAGATCCTTAATCGAATTACTAAGCGTTCCGAGCTCGCCACCTCCTCCTTTGAATACGGTTGTATCGAGTAAAGAAACGCTCAGATGAGACTCGGTTCGCATTACTGTAGCAAGACAGGTCGATATTCCACGCCCGCTATAATCCAATACCGCAAGCAGTTCAAGTTTGCCGTCGCCTCTTAGATCAAAGAAGCCGAAATCCGAAACTTGAAGCGCGGGGTCGTCCGCGTCCCAAGTGATTTTTGAGGAGGAATCAGCTAGCGCTCTTCGGAGTATTGATTGAACAGCCTCTGCGTCCACGCTGGCGTTCAAGCCTTGCAAGTTTCCGGTGACCCAAGCCGTATTGCCTGCTTGCCACGTATCAGCAGCGAAACTGCACCTTGCGGCAGAGAGAAATGCCAACGAGATGACAAAGGCTCTCAAAGAGAACATCTTCAAGTATTCCTTCTAGTTCGGTATGGTGTTACTGCGTATCGCGTTGATGTAGCCCGCAGAGGTTTCGTTATCACTCTTGACGGTTACTGCTTTTGGGTTTTGCACCCAGATCGGCGAACCACCACTTTGCTGTTGAACGATATAATATGGAAAAGAAAACCCTCTGTAGTAAGAGAGGGCCCAGTCCTCAACCTGAGTGCAAGTTGATGCAGTGCCGCAAAGCCCCTGCAATCCGGGTGTCGATGCCAACGCTGCACTAACATGACAATTGACGGCCGCAACCTTAGTCATGAATGTCGCATATCCAGCGGCGACGTTCGCCTTCCAATCGAAGGCCGTTTTCATCGACACAGGGACCATGGTCAGTCCGATGTGCGCTCCGGCTGCTCCTGTGGATGTTCCACCACTCTCCAGAGGCCACAACGCCCCCTGGCTGTATAGAACATTGTCGGCGAACTGGCTGTAGCTGCTTTCTTTTACCATTATGTGGGCCAGTAAATCTGTCGTTGGGAGACCTGAGGCTTGATAGTCACTTTCCGCCTCAGACGTTATGTCCCCATTCGCAATCTGGTTGCCGGCAACGTATATGGTTCTTGAAGGCCCACTGCTTACCCCCGAGGGAACTGCAGCCACTTGAACCATACCGCCATGACTGCCGGTTTTGCGCGAAACTACTGCTCCCGTTTGACTCTGGAAACTATCTGCGCTTGTAAACGGGCCAACCCCGCCACTTGTTGTGTAGCTATATTGTAGGCTCCAGGAGACCTGGCAGGTGCCCCCTAAAGCCGGCAAGGCCATATAATCGATGGAAACTGACAAGGTGTCGCTAGGGTCGAAGCTAAAGATTTGCTGGTCCTGAGGCTCGTTGATGTAAATGCCATAATAACAGCCTTTTTGCTCTTGTGCGGCCGCTAAATGACCAAGCCCGGAAAATATGATTCCGCTCGCCGACGCGGAGTGCCCTACGGCTCTTATCAAATATGTCCCTTTCCGCCCGATCTTCAAACTGAGTCATGGCCGGCCTTTCAGGATGCCACTTCGATGTAGCAATGACTCTCATTGCTCACTCGCCCTTGTCAACTAAATTAACGGAGCAAGCCCCTGGGCTGAGTTGATATTCCCGCCGAGGGGGCACATCACTCGCCGGACCTGTTGTCCATCCTAGCGCCTCACCAATCCGGTCAACGACTCGGTCTGCAGCGTAAGCTGGATTATGGTCAAAGTATTTCGCACCAAACGTTTCAGCGTTGCGCCTATAGCTTTCGGCCTGCGTTACCCGGAGCAGAGCGTCCTTCACTTCGCCAACGCCAAAACTGCCTCTCATGACTACTCCGGCGCCCATCTGCCGCACGCGTTCGGCAGTCAACATCCCTTCGGCGGTGGACGGCACCATCACCTGGGGTATGCCCTTCAGCAGGAAAGACGTCACAGTTCCCTCCGCTGCGTAAGAAAAACACACGTGAGTACTATCGTAGAGACAATCGAATTGGATAGGTTGGTCATACCACCTGAGTCGTGACGTCTGAAATTTGGCAAGAAGTTGCCGGTCGACACCGGGTGCAAAGCCGGTCGCGTTCAACCCACTGTCCATTAGACCCTGAAGGATCTCCGCAATCCGTGGTGTGGGTCGGAGGTAAGCAAAAACGTGCTTTGCCTGTGGCAGGAGGGACGCGGAACTCACAACCTCGCCGGAGGAACGACAGAGCGTGCCTGTGTAGCTGGCCCCTCCTCTCGCTCCATACTGGTCGAGCTCCGGAAATGTGGCGAGCATCGACGTTCCAGTAAAGAGTTCCCGCAGCCCAGTGATGAAGCGGCCCTTGTAGAAGGCGATGACGGCATTTGCATTGGCCAGCACTTCCTTCTCGGCTCGGGAAGCGCGGCCTAGATCGCTTCCTCTCATCCCCGGGAAGGGAGGCAGCGGGAACACATCGGGAGGCACGTCATACCCGTTTCCAACGTATAACGACGGTATGGCGCAAATCCAGCTTGCAAGTCTCGCGCAGGGAGAGGCGTCGTGAACGATCATGTCGGGCTTAATGACGCGGTAGAGAGAGGTCCACGCGCTCACGTAACTCCAAAGCAGGGCGGGGTCGCGCCATCCATGCGCAAGCAGGATTTCCGCATAGCTCGTGTTAGGGCCGGTGAACGCCGCGTCGATGGTAAGGCACGGCCCCTGTATGAATGGGATTTCGAAGCGGCCGAGGACACTGGCGGCGACCGGTACGTCCCGCAAGGCGACGAGTACCGAGTGACCGGTCTGTCGCAGCCTCGTTGCGATCGCAAGCAGCCGAGCCAAATGACCGAGGTTCGCGCCAAGCTCCCACGTGAGCAAAATCGAACTCAATTTACCTTCTTGCTTGCTGAACAGTTATCTATGGCAAAGGCTGATGTTCTCCGTGCTCGGGACACCCGTGATTTACCCCCTCAGCTTGCGCTCCGGCATGAACAGAACCACCACGAACGCGCACGCCGTCAGCGCGCTGGCGGCCGTGAACGTCCAGCCGAGCGCGTGGCCGTAGGCGTCCACCAGTTGGGCGCGCTGCCCGGCCGGCAGCGTGCGCAGGTGTTCCAGGCCCAAATTCAGCACCGAGCCGCCCACGCCCAGGCTGCCGAGCCGGGCGTGCAGCGTGCCCGACAGGATGCTGCCGGACACCGCCACGCCGAACGCGCCGCCCAGCGAGCGGAAGAACCCCATCGTGGCCGTGGCCGTCCCCATCTCGGCCGGCGAGACGGCGCTCTGCACGGCGGTGGTCAGGTTCGGCATCACCAGGCCCAGCCCCAGGCCCAGCAGCACCAGCAGCGCATCGAACCCGTTGGCCGAAACGCCTTGCAGCGAGGCGACCGCCAGGCCGGCGAACGTAAACGTGCCGATGGCCAGGCCCGCCACCGGGTAGCGCTTCAGCTTGCCCGTGCGCGTGACCAGCCGTCCGCCCACCACCGAGCTGACGATCAGCCCGGCCATCAGCGGCGCCATGCGCAGGCCGGCCTCGGTGGCCGAGGCGCCGAACACCAGCTGGAAGAACAGCGGGATGAAGACCAGCGCGCCGAACAGCGAGGCCGCCATCATGCTAATGCCGGACACCCCGCAGACGAACACCCGGTCATGGAACAGGCGCGGCGGCAGCGCCGGCTCGGCTGCAGCGCGCTCCACCGGGATGAGCAGCAGCAGCATGGCCAGCGTGGCCGCGGCCAGGCCCAGGACCTGCGGCGAGGACCAGGCGAACACCGTGCCGCCCCAGCTGAGCAGTAGCAGCAACGTGCAGGTAGCCGCGATCAGCAGCGCGAAGCCGGCGACATCGATGCTGCCGGACGGCCGGGGCGCCCGGTGCGGCAGGTTGGCCGCCAGGATGGCGATGGCGGCGATGCCCACCGGCACGTTGAGGTAGAAGATCCACGGCCAGGACGCGAGGTCCGTGATGACGCCGCCCAGCAGCGGCCCGGCCACGCTGCACAGCGCGAACACGGCGGCCACCAGGCCCTGGTAGCGCCCGCGCTCCCGCGGGGTGACGAGGTCGGCCACAGAGGTCTGCGTCAGGGTGATCAGCCCGCCCGCGCCCACGCCTTGCAGCGCGCGCGCGGCGATCAGCATGCCCATGCTGTGCGCCGCGCCGCAGATCGTGGAGCCCACCAGGAAAATGCCGATGGAGGCGAAGAACGCGTTCCTGCGGCCGAACTGGTCCGACAGCTTGCCGTATAACGGCGTGCTGGCGGTGGACGCCACCGCGAACGCCGTGACCACCCAGGAGAGGTGGGCGAGCCCGCCCAGGTCGCTGACGATACGCGGCAGCGCCGGGCCCACGATGTTGCCGTCCAGTGACGCGAGCGTGAGCACCAGCATCAGCCCCGCTATCGCGCGACGCAATTGGGCGGGCGCCGGGCGGGGTGCCGCGCCGGCCTCGATCGGGGCGGCGACGGCGCTCATGCCACGCCGTTCGCCTTGAAGAAGGCAAGCGCGTCCGCCCAGCCCTGCTCGGCGGCGGCCTTGTTGTAAGTGTCGCGGTAGTCGGCGTGGAAACCGTGCCCGGCATCGGGGAACACCTTGATCTCCACGGCGTGCCCTGCGTCGAGGGCCACCTGCGCGGCAGCCTGCACGTCCACGGGGTGGATGCTCGGGTCCTTGCCGCCGTACAGGCCCAGCAGCGGGCAGCGCAGGCCGGCTGCGCCGTCGGTGGCGGTGTGCGGCTGGATGGTCGAGACCGGGCCCTTCACGGGGCCGTACCACGCGACCGCCGCCTTCAAATGCGTGTTGTGCTCGGCGTAGAGCCAGGTGTCCCGCCCGCCGCGGCAAAAGCCGGTGACGCCCAGGCGGTTCGCGTCGCCGTGGTTGGCTGCCGCCCAGGCCGCCGTGCTGTCCAGATCGCTCAGCATGATGGCGTCCGGCGCCTTGGCGATCACCTTGGTGATGATCTCCTGGGGGTCGCTCATCTTCGAGAGGTCCGCGATGCGGGCGTAAAGCTCAGGGGCGACGGCCAGGTAGCCCAGCTTGGCGAAGCGGCGGCACACGTCCTTGATGTATTCGTGGACGCCGAAGATCTCCTCGATCACCAGCACGATGGGGAACGGGCCGGCGCCGGCGGGACGCGCGTAGTAGCCAGGCAGGTGGCCGTCGGCGACCGGAATCTGCGTCTCGCCGGCATCCAGCCCGGTGCTGTCCGTGTGGATGGCGGCGGCCTGTGCGCGGGCTACGGCGGCGGTGAAGCCGGTCATTAGCGTGGTCATCAGGAAGGTGCGTCTGTCGAACGGCATCGAGGGTCTCCCTAGGAAAGCAAGAAAGCAGTTCTTTTTTGAAAAAAAGAACCAAAAAACTTTTACTACTTGTCGGGTGCTCGGCGGCCGGCGCGCGACAGCGGAGTCAAAGTCTTTTGCTTCTTTTCTTCAGAAAAGAAGGCCTTGCCTCAATCCTTCGCCATGGCCGTCTGCAGGTTGGCGTCGATCCGAGCCAGGAAGTCCTGCGTGTTGAGCCAAGGTGCCTTGGGATCGATTAGTATGGCTAGGTCCTTCGTCATCGCGCCGCTCTCCACCGTCTCCACGCACACGCGCTCCAACGTCTCGGCGAACGCCGTCACGTCCGGCGTGGCGTCGAACTTGCCGCGATAGATCAGCCCGCGTGTCCAGGCGAAGATGCTGGCGATCGGGTTGGTGCTGGTCTCACGCCCGCGCTGGTGTTCGCGGTAGTGGCGGGTGACGGTGCCGTGCGCCGCCTCGCTCTCCACCGTCTGGCCGTCCGGACTCATCAGCACGCTGGTCATCAGGCCCAGGCTGCCGAAGCCCTGCGCCACGATGTCGCTCTGCACGTCGCCGTCGTAGTTCTTGCACGCCCACAAGTAGCCGCCCGACCATTTCAGCGCACTGGCCACCATGTCGTCGATCAGCCGGTGCTCGTAGGTCAAACCCAGCGCCTCGTATTGGGCACGAAACTCGGCGTTGTACACCTCCTCGAAGATGTCCTTGAACGTGCCGTCATAGGCTTTCAGGATGGTGTTCTTGGTGGACAGGTATACCGGATACCTGCGCAGCAGGCCGTAGTTGAAGCTTGCGCGCGCGAAGCCCTCGATGGAGGCCCGCGTGTTGTGCTGCGCCATCGCCACGCCCGGACCCTTGAAGCTGTGCACCTCGAAAACGTGGCTCTCGCCGCCGTCGTCGGGTTCGTAGACCAGCTTCACCAGGCCAGGGCCGGGAATCTTCGTCTCCACGGCGCGGTAGATGTCGCCGTAGGCGTGACGGCCGATCACGATTGGCTGGGTCCAGTGCGGCACTAGCCGGGGCACGTTGTTGCAGATAATCGGCTCGCGGAAGATAGTGCCGTCGAGGATGTTGCGTATGGTGCCGTTAGGGCTACGCCACATGCGCTTGAGCCCGAACTCGCGCACGCGGGCTTCGTCCGGCGTGATGGTGGCGCATTTAACGCCGACGCCGTACCGCTTGATGGCAAGCGCGCTGTCGACGGTTACCTGGTCGTCGGTCTGGTCGCGGTACTCGATGCCGAGGTCGTAGTATTTAAGGTCGATGTCGAGGTACGGCGTCATCAGCTTGGCCTTGATGAACCCCCAGATGATCCGGGTCATCTCGTCGCCGTCCAGCTCTACCACTGGCGTCTTTACCTTAATCTTGGCCATCGCCCGTCCCTGCTCCATTGCGGCATGGTTTGCCCTGGGAGCGGCGGCCGGGCAAGCGGCCGGCATGCTTGGCTGAGGAGCGGGACTGGCAAGGCAAGGCGGTTCTTTTTTACAAGAAAGAACCTGAAAACTTTTCGCCTGCGGCTTAGAACGGGTACTAGTGGTTGCGGCCCCGGCCGGTCTTGGCCTGCAGCGCGTCGATGTGCTTGGAGGCCTCCGCCTTGGTCAGCGTGTCGTCGAACGGCACGCCGGCCTCTTCGGACAGCGTCTTGAGGTAGGAAGCCTGGGCGCCGGTCATCGTCTCGCCGCCTGTGGTCCAGTCGCTCGGGTCCTTTTCGGTGTTAGAGGGTAGCGAGTCTGCGTCGGCCTCGCTGGCGCCCACCTTGGGGTTGTGGCTGGCGTGATGCTGCGGGGACGACGGCTTGGCCTGCTCATCCGCTTCGCTGGTCTTCGGTGTGTCTTTCATAAACCGACGAACGCTAGCGTTTCTGATTCGTTCACTCTGCTCGCGCGCGTGTTACCTGCAGAAGCAAGCATGAGGCTCTGCCCCAAACCCCGCTGGGCCTTGAGGCCCCAGACCCTCGTCCGTTTAGGATTTCTTACAAACAGGCTCATCTTAGCGGGATCAAGGAGTGGAGCACCTGGCCTTCTTCTGACTCAGCCATACAGACAGCTAAGCGCGACAATGTCCGCATCACCCGACGGGGAGCAAAAGCTTATTGGTTCTTTTTCTCGAAAAGAACTGCTTGCTTTCTTAAATCGCCAGTCATCGCTGATAAGGCAGAGGCAACAGGTAACCCAACGGCACCCGCACCAAGCCAGCCGGCCCAGGCACGATCACGTCGGCACCCGGATCGAAATCGGTCAGCATCTCACGGCAAGCACCGCAGGGCGGCACCACGGCGATCTCCTGCAGCGCCTCGTGCTCCTTGTGGTGGCGCACGGCCACGGCGCACTCGATGGTGCCGTCGCCTTCCAGGATCAGCCGGCCGACGGCGATCGCCTCGGCACAGACCTGCATGCGGCCGACGGTGGCGCCGAGATGGATGCCGGTCCAGATGCGCCCGTCGCGGCTACGCAGGGCGGCGGCCACCATGTGCCAAAACGGCCGGTAGTGGCGCGCGATGGTGGCGCGTGCGGCTTCCACGAGGGCTTGGTCGGCTTCGGAGAGGGATTTCTGTGCTGATGCAACGTGGTTCATGAGTTTTCAAACCGGCGTGCGTGGTGGTCCGCCGGGGAGAGCCGGTCAGCGTCGTCCGGCAACTCCCCTGCCCGGCCGGCCCCGCCTACTCCGCCGCCTCCGCCTCGTCGCTCTCGTCCGGCCCCACCAGCATCTTGTCGGCCACCGCGCCGGCCTGCTCGCGGATGCGCTTCTCGATGGATTCGGCTGCGTCCTTGTGGTCGCGGAGGAACTGCTTGGCGTTCTCGCGGCCCTGGCCGATGCGCGTGCTGTCGAAGCTGAACCAGCTGCCGGACTTCTCCACGATGCCGGCCTTCACGCCCAAATCGATCAGCTCGCCCACCTTACTGATGCCCTCGCCGAACATGATGTCGAACTCCACCTCGCGGAACGGCGGCGCCAGCTTGTTCTTGGCGACCTTCACGCGTGTGGAGTTGCCCACCACGTTCTCGCGGTCCTTGATCGACCCGGTGCGCCTGATCTCCATGCGGATGGAAGCGTAGAACTTCAGCGCGTTACCGCCGGTGGTGGTCTCCGGGTTGCCGAACATCACGCCGATCTTGAGCCTGATCTGGTTGAGGAAGATCAGCATGGTGTTGCTCTTGCTGACGCTGCCGGTGATCTTGCGCAGCGCCTGGCTCATCAGGCGGGCATGCAGGCCAACATGCGTGTCGCCCATCTCGCCTTCCAGCTCGGCGCGCGGCACCAGGGCGGCCACGCTGTCGACCACCAGCACGTCGATGGCACCCGAGCGGACCAGCGTGTCGCAAATCTCAAGCGCCTGCTCGCCGGCATCCGGCTGGCTGATCAGCAGGTTGTCCACGTCCACGCCCAGCTTGCGGGCGTAGATCGGGTCCAGCGCGTGCTCGGCATCGATGAAGGCACAGGTGCCGCCGCGCTTCTGCGCCTCGGCGATGGCGTGCAAGGCGAGCGTGGTCTTGCCGGAGCTTTCCGGCCCGTACACTTCCACGATGCGGCCGCGCGGCAGACCGCCGATGCCCAGCGCGATGTCGAGCCCCAGCGAGCCGGACGGGATCACCTCGATCTGCTCGTCCTGCGTGCGGGCGCCCATGCGCATGATCGAGCCCTTGCCGAACGCGCGCTCTATCTGCGAGACCGCTGCATCCAGCGCCTTGTTCTTGTCTGCCACTCGCCCGAACCCCCTCAACCCTGCCGCGAAGCAGCTGCGCTCGTTTCGCTTGCGGCGTGTTCGGGCACTCTGTCACAGGAGCGTTCGCTGCCGCAACCCTGGCTTGCATTACAGGCGTTAACAAATTGTTCACTTTATGTTCGAGTAAGAACAAGTGACGAACCACAGCATGCCTCCTAGACTTTCCAGGATGACGATACCGAGGCATGGGCCGGCTGGCACACACCTTACAAAGCGCGAATGCGCATAATAGCCGGCGCGTGGCGCGGCCGCGTGCTGGCAGCTCCCTTGGGTGCCGCCACCCGGCCCACCGCCCAGCGCATGCGGCAGGCGGTGTTCGACATGCTGATGCACGCGCCCTGGGGCGGCCGGGCGCTGCTGGACGGGGCGCACGTCCTGGACGGCTTCGCCGGCACCGGGGCGCTGGGGCTGGAAGCGCTCTCCCGCGGCGCGGCACGAGCCACGTTCATCGAGCAGGACCGCGCGGCGCTGGATACGCTGGGCACCAACGTGGCCGCCTGCCGCGCACAGGCCGCCTGCCGAGTGATCGCGGCAGACATCCGCCGGCCGCCCCCCGGCAACGGCCAGGCGCTGGTGTTCCTGGATCCGCCTTACGGCGTGGGCCTGCTGCCCGAGGCCGTCCAGGCGTTGCGCAAGGCGGGCTGGATCGTACCCGGCAGTGTTGTTATTTCGGAAGTCGGACGACTTGAAAGCTGCTGGCAAGATGGTGTTAAACTCGCGCAAAGGCTGCACGGCGCTGCCCAAGTAAACGTTTGGCGGGAGGTCTGATGGGTCCGGCGGCCGAAACCATTCTGCACCAGCGGTCCATCGCAACCCTGGCCGCCCCTGCCCATGCGGCGGGGGCGCATCCGGTGCAGCACGTCCACTCGCTGGGACCGGTGCGCGTCGGTGTGCCGCCGCTGCCCACCGGCGGGCACTTCTTCTCCCTGTGGCCGGTGCGCGAGCTGCCGCTGCAGGGCATGTGGGCCGCCAGCTACTACGACAGCTTCGCGCCCCCACTGTTCGTGCTGCACGACGTCACCGTACATTCCTCGGCAGGCATCCTGGCCGTCGGCGACACGGTGATCGCCGAGTCGCTGGCCAACACCGCACCGCAGTGGCACGCCTACCGCGCGCTGGCCCGCGGCATCGCCATCCGGCCGGCCGTGGTGCGGCATCTGCCCGGGACCTATGTCAGCGTGCTGGCGGGCGGCGAGGCGGACTACCGCCACGCGCTGCTGGACGGCCTGGCCCGCATCTCTGCCGTGCCGGGCAACTACCTCGCCGCAGCAACCGGCCTGCTGGTGCCCGCCGGCAGCCCGTCCCTGCCCGGCGTGCTGGACCTGTTCGACCTGCTGCCCAGCCTGGCGGTGCGCGAAGTCGGCCGCGACGAGACGCTGCGTGTCGAGACGCTAGTGCTGCCGCTGTCGGTCTGCGGCGACGCCGCCTACCACCCTTGCGTGGCCGAGTTCTTCGGCCGGCTGTCCGGCAACGTGCCGCCAGCGCCTGTGCGCCTGCCCCGCCGCTTCTACATCGACAGCCGCCGTGTCGTCTCGCGCCCGCTGCGCAACGAGGCCGAGCTGGTGGCCGCCCTGGCGCCGCTGGGTTTCGTGGCCGTGCGCCTGGAGGAGCTGAGCCTGGCCGACCAGGTGCGCCTGTTCCGCCAGGCCGAGGCCATCGTTGCCCCGCACGGCTCGGCGCTCACCAATCTGGGTTTCTGCCGGCCTGGCTGCCTGGTGGTGGAGCTGATGATGGACGCCTACGTGGACTGGAGCTTCCGCAACCTGGCCGCCCTGATGCAGCTCCGCTACGACTGCGTGCTGGGGCGCGCGCGCCAGCCCTGGCCGGAGCTCGCGGCGGGCTTCCACGCCGCGGCGTGGGAGATCTCGGCGCAGCACGTGGTGGCGGCGGTTGCGCACTCGCTGCGGCCGGAGGCCGCGGCACAGGCAGCTTAGAAAGAAAGGCCTTCTTTTCTGAAGAAAAGAAGCAAAAGACTTTTGACTCCGCTGTCGCGATCCTTTCCGGTGAGTCCCCGACAGGGGAGCAAAAGCTTTTTGGTTCTTTTTCTCTAAAAAGAACTCTTTCTTCCCTTGCTTCTAACCCTGCGCTACGTGCCATCCCATGCCCAGCAGCAACGACATCCGCGCCACCTTCCTCGACTACTTCAAGACCCAGGGCCACACTCCGGTGCCCAGCTCTCCTCTGGTGCCGCGCAACGATCCCACCCTGCTGTTCACCAACGCCGGCATGGTGCAGTTCAAGGGTGTCTTTACCGGCCAGGAGCGCCGCCCCTACACCCGGGCGGCCAGCGCGCAGAAATGCGTGCGCGCCGGCGGCAAGCATAACGACCTGGACAACGTGGGCTACACCGCCCGCCACCACACCTTCTTCGAGATGCTCGGCAATTTCAGCTTCGGCGACTACTTCAAGCCGGAGGCCATAGAGCTCGCCTGGACGCTGATTACCCGCGACTTCGCGCTACCGGCGAGCAAGCTGCTGGTGACCGTGTTCTCCGAGGACGAGGAGGCGGCAAGCCTGTGGCGCCGCATCGCCGGCCTGCCGGACGAGCGCATCATCCGCATTCCCACCTCGGACAACTTCTGGCGCATGGGCGACACCGGTCCCTGCGGTCCATGCTCGGAAATCTTCTACGACCACGGAGCGCACATCCAAGGCGGCCCGCCCGGCAGCGCCGAAGAGGACGGCGACAGGTTCATCGAGATCTGGAACCTGGTGTTCATGCAGTACGAGGAGGGTCCACCCGGCACACGCACTGCGCTGCCACGGCCCTCGATCGACACCGGCATGGGGCTGGAACGTTTCGCCGCCATCCTGCAAGGCAAGCACAGCAACTACGAGATCGACACCTTCCAGGCGCTGATCCACGCAAGCGCCGAAGCCACGGGCGTGCCGCCGGACGGCGCCTTCCAGGCCAGCCACCGCGTCGTTGCCGACCATCTGCGCAGCTCGGCCTTCCTGATGGCCGACGGCGTCACCCCGTCCAACGAGGGCCGCGGCTACGTACTGCGCCGGATCATGCGCCGCGCCATGCGCCATTTGCACATGATGGGCGCGCGCGAGCCGGTGTTCTACAGGCTGGTGCCCGCCCTGGTGCGCCAGATGGGGGTCGCCTACCCCGAGCTCGGCCGGGCGGAATCGCTGATCGTCGAGACGCTGAAGCTGGAGGAGACCCGCTTCAAGGTGCTGCTGGAGCGCGGCCTCTCCTTGCTGGGCGACGAGACCGGCAAGCTCGGCGAATCCGAAACCTTGCCGGGTGGCGTGGCCTTCCGGCTGTACGATACCTACGGCTTCCCGCTCGACCTGACGCAGGACGCGCTGCGCGAGCAGGGCCGCGCGGTGGACGTGGCCGGGTTCGACGCCGCGATGGCCGAACAGCGGGTGCGGGCGCGCGCCGCCTGGGCCGGCTCCGGCGACGCGGCCACCGAGCGCCACTATTTCGACCTGCGCGAGAGCGTGGGTGCCACCGAGTTCCTCGGCTACGCCACCGAGCAGGCGGAGGCCGAGATCCGCGCCATCATCGCCGGCGGCGCGCCGGTGGCGTCCGCCGAACCCGGCACGGACGTGGTGATCCTGCTGAACCAGACGCCGTTCTACGCCGAGAGCGGCGGCCAGGTGGGCGATGCCGGCACCATCACCGGCCCGGGCGGCCTGCGCATCGCGGTGTCCGACACGCAGAAGAAGCTAGGCGACCTGTTCGCCCATGTCGGCCGCGTGGAGGCCGGACAGGCGCGCGTGGGCATGCCCGTGCTGGCCGAGCTCGACCACGCCCGCCGCGGCGCCATACGCGCCCACCACAGCGCCACCCACCTGCTGCACGAGGCGCTGCGCCGGGCGCTCGGCACTCACGTGCAGCAGAAAGGCAGCCTGAACGCGCCGGACCGCCTGCGCTTCGACGTGAGCCACACCAGGCCGGTCACCGCCGAGGAGCTGGCGGCCGCCCAGGCCGTGGTGAACGCCCGCATCCGCGAAAACACCGAGGTGACGACGCGGCTGATGACGCCGGAAGCCGCCGTGGCCGAAGGTGCGATGGCGCTGTTCGGCGAGAAATACGGCGACGAGGTGCGCGTGGTGGCGATGGGCACCGGCGACGAGGCCAAGCCGGCCTGGTCGATCGAGCTGTGCGGCGGCACCCACGTGCGGCGCACCGGCGACATCGGCCTGTTCCGCATCGTGGGCGAATCGGCTGTCAGCGCCGGCGTACGCCGGATCGAGGCGGTGACGGGCGCCGCCGCCGAAGCCCTGCTGGCGGAGAACGAGCACCACCTGGCCGAAGCCGCCGCCGCGCTGCGCGCCAGCCCCGCCGAGCTGCCCGGGCGCGTGGCCGCCCTGGTCGAGGATCGCAAGCGCCTGGAGCGGCAGGTGAGCGAGCTGCAGAAGAAGCTCGCCACCGGCGACACCTCGGCCGTGGTGGAGGAGGTGGCCGGCGTGCAGCTGGCCGCCCGCAACCTGGGAGACGTGCCGGCGCGCGACCTCAAGGGACTGGCCGAGGCGATCAGCAAGCAGATGGAAAGCGGCGTGGTGGCGCTGGTCTCCACTGCGGAGGGCAAGGCCAGCATCGTGGTTGCCGTCTCGGCAGACCTGGTGGCGCGGTTCAACGCTGTGGGTCTGGTACGCGCGGCCAGCGTGGCGGTGGGCGGCAAGGGCGGCGGCGGGCGGCCGGACCTGGCGCAGGCGGGCGGACCGGACGGGGCGGCGGCGGATGCGGCTCTCGAGGCTGTGCGGATGGTATTAGGCAAGTAAGAAAGGCCTTCTTTCTTGAAAGAAAGAAGCAAAGAACTTTTGACTCCGCTGTCGCGCGATTATCCAGCAGACACCCGACAGGAAGCAAAATTTTTTTGGTTCTTTTTTCAAAAAAGAACTGCTTTCTTCCTTTATGCGCCTGAACAACAAGGTCACGCTGGTCACCGGCGCCGCAAGCGGCATCGGGCTTGCGATAGCGCAAGCATTCGCCACCGAAGGCGCCATCGTCTGGCTTACCGACATTGCAAGCGTGGCCGAAACGGACGCGCTGGGAAGCGCCGCGCGTTTTACAAAGCTGGACGTCCGCAGCGAGGCGGATTGGGAGAGCGTGACTGCGCAACTCCTCGCCACGCACGGAAGGCTGGACGTCCTGGTGAACAACGCCGGCGTGACCGGGTTCGAGGCCGGTGCGGCCGTGCACGATCCGGAGCATGCCACCTTGGCGGACTGGCGCGCCGTGCACGCGGTGAACCTGGACGGGGTCTTCCTCGGCTGCCGCGCGGCAATCCGCGCGATGCGGCCTGCCGGGCGCGGGTCGATCATCAACATGTCCTCGCGCTCCGGCCTCGTCGGCATCCCGGCTGCCGCCGCCTACGCGTCCTCCAAAGCCGCGGTGCGCAACCATACCAAGAGCGTGGCGCTGTGGTGCGCCGAACAGGGACTGGCGATCAGGTGCAACTCGATCCACCCGGCAGCGATCCTGACTCCCATGTGGGAGCCCATGCTGGGCACCGGCGCGGACCGCGCAACACGCATGGAGGCCTTCGTGCGCGACACGCCGTTGCGCCGTTTCGGCGCGGCGTCCGAGGTTGCCGCCGTGGCGGTGCTGCTGGCCTCCGACGAGGCGGCTTACATGACCGGAACTGAAATCAACGTCGACGGTGGTTTACTGGCGGGTTCTGCGGGCAGTCCGTCGCGGTGATTTAACACTGTTTACCGAACGGTGACGCCTTGGTCGGTTGAGTAAGCATGGGCTCTGCCCCAAACCCCGCTGGGGCCTTTAGGCCCCAGACCCCCATCTGTTAGGCGGTCTCTGAAATCTGTTCGTGTCGGGTGCACCGCTGGGAATATTCACCGTCTAACGCTAGCTAACCGCAAGTTGAGCCACGCTGAGAACATTGCCGTCCGGGTCGCTGAACCACGCCACCTTGGAGCTGCTGCCGGGGGCGGACCACACGCCCAGATCGTCCTGTCCGAGACCGTCGTAGCGCTTGAACGAAACACCACGGCCGTGCAGGTCCTTCACAGCG
The DNA here is from genome assembly GCA_964242595.1 of uncultured Acetobacteraceae bacterium. Lineage (GTDB taxonomy): Bacteria > Pseudomonadota > Alphaproteobacteria > Acetobacterales > Acetobacteraceae > BOG-908. The sequence continues at coordinate 23,655 of CAXTBC010000032.1, forward strand.
GCCGAGATGTCAGGCACCTCCCAACCCAACACCGTGTGAGGTTGCGCCTTGTGGTTTTCCGCGGTCGAGATCCTGAGCATGGTGCCGTTGAGGTCGAAGACGACCGCGAATTCGTCTTCGACCAAAAGCGTGAAGCCCAGCGTTCCTCCGTAGAAAATCTTTGCTCTCTCCCTGTCCTGGGTGACGATGAAGGTCATCGCCTTCGCCGACGCGAGAATGCCCATGAAGCTCACCTTAATCCAATGGCCGTTAGTCATGATCTATCAGCAAGCATGGGGTCGGTCCCAAAACCTATCTTCTACAACACGCAAAAACACGACAGCGGGCCTCAAAGCACCACCCTGCCATTCGTTGTGCGTCGAAACAAACAGGTTCTAAGGACTTGCCCTTGGCGAGGTCCAGGGGCAGAGCCCCTGGCCTTCCTCACAAGTCGGCATTCAAGGCGTTAACGCCGTTTGTCTAATGCGGTTACACAAAGGGGCACCCAGGTACCGGGCGCCCCCTTTGCACGTCTGCTCGTCAGCCTACCAGTTGTTCACCAGGTTGGCCGCGTTCACCGTGCCGATACCGGTGGCGAAATCCCATCCGGTGGTGGTGCCGTAGGCCTTGCTGTAGCTGGTGGTGCTAGTGGACAGCACGCCGTTGGTGCCGCTCGGCCGGTAGCAGTTATGCGTGCCGGTGCAGTTCACGTCCATGTCGCCTTGCGTAACGTCGTAGAACAGGCAGGAACTGCTCGTGCCGCTGCCACTGGTGGAGTTGCAGATGCTGCTGCCGCCGCTGCCGTATTCGGACTTGGCGAGCGCGTAGTAGGTCGGGTTGGGGTTACCCTGCTTGGCGCCCTGCTTCTGGTTCACCAGCGCCTGGATGGAGGCCATGATGGGCGAGGCGAACGACGTGCCGCCAGCGCCCGACCAACCGCTCGGCGCGCCGGTGCAGGCCGCACCTCCGTCATTCGTGTCGCTGTCACAATAGACGTAGTAGTGGCCCCACACGCCGTTGGCGGCGAACAGGGACACGTCCGGCAGGTCGCGCACGCCGTCCGACGGCACGCCTACAAGGCTCTGCCAGGACGGTTTTGCGTAGCCCTTGCAGGTTCCGCTGACGACTTCGGAGGTCGAGGGGTTGCCGGTGGCGCAGCCGCTGGGGCCGCCGCTGCCGCTGGCGGTGGTCAGGTAGTCGGCCTCGCCGGTGCTGCTGTTGCAGAAGCCGCTGCTGCCGTAGGTGGTGCTGTAGCCGGACGCGGTGGCCAGCAGCACGCTGGCGCAGGAATCATTCCACGGGATCTCGGGAATGTAGGACAGCGCGGATTCGTAGGTGGAACTGTTGGTGCTGCTCCAGTACTTGCTGTTGGTGCCGGCGTAGGAGTCGCCGAAGTCGGTGCCGCCGACCGCTACGTTGTAGGGGGTAGAGGCAAAGCCGCTGACGGCAATGCCGTGTGTCGCCTTGCTCAGGTCGGCGTCGCAGCTCGCAGCACCTTCGTCGCCGGAGGAGACGAACACGGACGTGCCCTGGGCGGCCGCCTGCTGGTAGGTGCTGTTGTAGGCGGCGTTCGCCGTGGCACCGTTGGCCGCCTCGCACTCGCCGTAGCTGATGCTGACGATGGCAGGCGGGCTGGAGCCGTTGAGCAGGTTCTGCAGCGCAATCAGGCCGCCGAACGTCACGTTGGTGTCGGAGCACGACGCGAGCTCGATGCTCGCACTCGGCGCGCCGGCGCTGGCCCACTCCGCATCCAGCGTCGCCTCGCTTTCCGCGCCGGCCACCGTGCCCGGGTTGGAGCAACTGCTGCTGCCGGTGGGGTGGACCTGCGTGAAGCTGCCCTGCGTGTAGCCGGACAAGCCGAGCACGGAGCGGAAGGTGGTCCAGTTTGCGGTGCTGTAGACGTTCGTGTCCTCGATCACCACGATCGTCTGGCCCTGGCCGGAGATGCCTGCGCTGAACAGCGGGTTGAAGTTGTAGATCTTGGCAAGGTCGCCCGGCACCACGGCCTGGTAGGTGTTGCCGCCGCTGGTGAACGTGTAGGCCGGCTTGGGCTTGAAGTTGGTGTGCGGCTTGAAATCGTGCAGCGAGACCACGCCGCGCACCACGCCGGCCAGCGCTTCGGGCACGCGTGGGTTGGTCATGTTGGCGATGTGGTGCACGCCGGCCACGTCGAGGTTGTGGATCTCCGTGTGGAACGCGTTTCGGACGGAGGCGGCCGTGCCGCTGAAATCGATCACCATGCGGCCGGCCTGCACGCCGTTCACGGTGAAGCCGTGGCTCTGCAGCCAGTCCACGACGCTCTGGATGTCCTGTGTTGCGGGGCCGAACTTCTCGCCGAACTCCTGGGCGGACAGCCATCGGTGATAGGCGGGCGACGCCGGGCTCTGCTGCGAGTCCATGAAGCGGGTCAGCGCCTGTTCGGTGTCGGCAGGGCGCGCGAGCAGAAGCTGCATGTGATCAAGCACGAAATCGTCGTCGACCGGCCCACGGTTGTTGGCCTGCACGGCTTCCGGGCGCGTGTTGCCGGGTAGCATCGTCGTCTTCGAGTCGTCGACGGCATGGATGACCTGACGCGGCGCTTCGGCGCGCGCAGGAAGCGCTAGGCCCGACGACGTCACGCCGACGGCCAAGGCCAGCCTGAGACAATGTTTGTAGCCTGTTTGCATACGAACCTCCGAAGCGCGAAATACCATAACAATCGGGCATTCCTTCGGAGTTGGTTGTCAATAGGAAACTACCTCATAGACCTAGCCGTATTCGATTTACCTGCAGAAACATGGCGATAGACCGAACGATCACCTCAATTTTTTAAAAGGTCGGCCGCTCTCCTATAAATTCACCACGCGCCTGGTGCGTTACCGTCGCGGGCGGTGCAGGGTGCACCCGGTTGCGGCCGCGTTGCTTGCAGGTGTAGAGCGCCCGGTCCGCCGCAGCTAAAAGGAGTTCCGGCGATCCGCCTGACGCGGGCTCGGCCGCTGCCGCACCGATGCTGACGGTTACGAAAGGACTCGCACTCGCCGTGCCGTGCGGCACGCTCAGGTCTTCCACGGCCTGCCGGATCCGCTCGGCGGCGCGCGCGGCGTCAACCTCGTCCGTGTGCGGCAGGATCACGGCGAACTCCTCGCCGCCGTAACGGCCGAGGTGGTCGCTCTTGCGACGCAGCAATTGAGTCGTCAGTAGGGCCAACCGTTTCAGGCAGGCGTCGCCGGCCGGATGACCGTGAAGGTCGTTGTAGAGCTTGAAATGGTCCACATCGATCATCAGTAACGAGAGCACTTGGCCCTGCGCGGCGCAGGACTGCCACAGTTCGGCCAATCGCAGTTCCAACCCGCGACGGTTGGAGATGCCGGTCAGCCAATCGGTGGTGGAGAGGGCCGCGAGGCGGGCGTTCGTGCCGGTCAGTTCCTCGGCACACAGGCGCAGGTCCAGGGTCAGCAGCCAGGACCGCCGCTCGGCCGCCTCCATCATGATGTTGGCGTGCAGGGTGAACGCGGCCGCGGTCACCACGCTGAGGAACATGACTTCGCGCACGCCGGGCGGCATGGCGTGCAGCACCAGCACGGCGGCGGCGGCTACGAGCGTGCCGGTGGCGTTGAACACCAGGCACCACGCCAGTCGGAGTCGCATGCCGACGTTCACATAGAGGATGAACAGCGGGAAGGTGACGCACAGGTAAGCCCGGTCCGGCGCGTGGGAGCCGGCCATCAGGGCCACGGTGTTGAGCAGTGCCGCGGTCAGACACAGGCCGTGCGCCGCCTCGCGCAACTGCGGCGGCGGGTTGCGCGCGGTGTAGAACAGCACGAGGCTGTAGACGATTGTGCACCCGCCGTGCAGCAGCAGCGCGAACGGGACCATGTCGGGCACCAGCTGCACGTCGGCTACCAGGAAGAAGTTCGGCAGCACCATGGCCAGGATACCGGCCGTGATCAGGTGCCTGATGCGCGCGGTCCCCGTATCGGACTCGAACGCATGCTCCAGCGTCGGGCTGAACCCGAAAAGCAGCCCTTTGCGGCCAAGCTCCGTCTGCACAGCCGCGCGCGTGGGCCCGTCCGGTTTGACCGACACTTGGTTCACGCGCGGGCTGCCTTCCACCAACTGGCTTGTCAGGCCGAAAACGTAGCATCAGACCGGAAAGCGAGCAGTTCTTTTTTGAAAAAAAACCAAAAAACTTTTACTCCCTGTCGGGTGTTTCCGGAAAAAGTCGCACTCAACGATGAAAGCTTTTTTCTTCTTTTGCTCGGAAAAGAAGGCCTTCCTGGCCTTAAGTATCAGGCGTGCAGGTCAGGCGGGCTAGCCGCACATCCCTTCAGGCAAACGCCCGGCAGCGCCGTGCGCACCAGCGTGCCGATGGTTCGGCTCCAGGCAGCCAGCGGCGCCTCGGTCCCTCCGGCAGCCTTGCGCAGCAGGGCGATGAAGGCGTCGCGGCCGTGGTCCTGCTGCTTCATTGTACGTCTCCCGCACGCCATCCTTGCAGCTCCAGCTTGCCGCATCATGAAGGCTTCGCGAAACGGGAAAATGCGTCTGCCACGGAGATGTAAACATCGCGCTTGAACGCCACCGCCAGGTCCGGCAGCTCGGCCAGCGCGGCCCAGCGCCAGGCCACGAACTCCGGATGGCTGTGACGGTCCAGCGCGATGTCGGCATCGCTGCCGTCGAAGCGCAACGCGAACCATTTCTGCCGCTGCCCACGGTAGCGGCCTGCGAACGCGCGGCTGGCGAGCGCCGGGGGCAGCTCGTAGGTCAGCCACTCCTGATGTTCCGCCAGGATGGTGGCTCGCGCGGTGCCGATCTCCTCCTCCAGCTCGCGCAACACGGCGGCGGCCGGCTCCTCGCCCGAGTCGATGCCGCCCTGCGGCATCTGCCACGTGGCCGGCGCGCCGTCCGCCTGGTCTGCCCGGCGGCCCACGAACACGCGACCCTCCGCGTTGAACAGCGCCGCACCGACGTTCAGGCGGTAGGGAAGATCGCTCATGGGGACTGCACCTGCTGGGCGGGATGGGGAATGGCGCTGAGCGGGGCCAGCACCAGGCCGCGCGCGGCCAGACCCTGGGCCCACACGCTCACCCGGTCCAGCAGCACCGGCGTGGGCGGTCCGGCCAGGCCGATGGCGGCACCGCGGCGTTTTGCCACCTGCTCCAGGCCGGCCAGGCCGCGGTCGATCGCCTCGGCATCGGCCGGCAGCTCGGCGCTGCTGGCGTGGTCCACTACCAGGTCGGCCACGTAGGGCGGAGTGCGGCCGGGTGCGGCATCGGCCGGCGGCGCGGCGCCGGGCCGCGGGTCCAGGTACATCAGGCCGCGCCCGGCCACGGTGGCCAGCACATCGGCATAGCCCTGCCGCGAGCCGGCGAAACGCTCGCCGCCCAGGCCGTCGGATGCGCCGGTGGCTCCGGCACAGCCTTGCAGCGCCGAGAGCGCCCAGTCCAGGTTCTGCCGGAGCACCGTAGGATCGGCGCCGGTCAGCAGGGCGTGCTCACCTTCCTCGGCCGCTGGAAAACCGTTCGGCTCCATCGGCACGGACACCAGGCACTCGCGGCCCAGCGCACGCCCGGAAGCGGCCAGCCGCGCTGCGTCGGCCGCCGGCGCGTAGGCCGAGTAGGCGAAATCGACGGCGGCAGGCAGCGTGCGGTTGGCTTGGGCCGTCAGCCCCCGGTCCAGCCCGGCCCCGTCGATCACCAGGGCGATGCGGGGGTGCCGCTCGGCGGGGTCGAAAGCCGCGGCATACAGCGTGGCGGGCATGTGGCCACCCGTTCGCGGCAGCATGCGGCCAGGCAGGCCGGGTGCAGGCTCCTGCAACGCGGGGTCGGGCCCGGGGATGGAAGAAAGCGTCATCCGCAGCGGCGGGACAGGATCTGGCGTGCTGGGCAACGCTTGCGCGGGGCGCGCGGGCGGCGGCGGCGCGATGACCGGCGTGCGCTGGGGCTGCGGCTTGGTAGGCACGGGACCCATGAGCTGCAGGCCGATGGCGCCGCCTGCGAGCAAGGTCAGGATGAGGGCCCAGAAGACCAGGAGGGGCTTGAAGGAGGACATGCGGTCAGGAAGCAAGAAAGGCCTTCTTTTTCGACAAAAAGAAGCAAAAAGCTTTTACTCACTGGGTGCGGCTCTCTCCGCCAGCACCCGACAGGGAGCAAAAGCTTCTTGGTTCATACCCGCGAAAAAGAACTGCTTGCCTTATCCCTTGCTCGCCTGCTTCTGCGCCATGTCCTTCACCACCGCGATCCCCTGCTGCAGCTGATAATCCGTCAGTGGGTTGGCCAAGTCGAACTTCGGCCAGTTTACTGGCGGCTTCTGGTCGATCTTCTTGGCCTGCGCCGGGATGTCGTCACGCGGTGCCGCCGGCTTGGTCGGCGCCGAGCCGCCCTCGTTGGTCAGTGCGTGGTTCAGGTCCGCCTCGCGGTCCGGCAGGTAATGCACCTCGTCCTCGCGCGTCTCCTGCACGGGAACGTCCGGCGCGATGCCAAGCCCCTGGATGGAGCGGCCCGACGGCGTGTAGTAGCGCGCCGTGGTCAGCCGGATGGCGCCGTCGTTGCTGCCCATCGGGATCAGCGTCTGCACGCTGCCCTTGCCGAAGGTGCGGGTGCCTACGATGATCGCGCGCCTGTGGTCCTGCAGCGCTCCGGCCACGATCTCGCTGGCGCTGGCCGAGCCGCCGTTGGTCAGCACCACCATCGGCAGGCCGTCGGTCAGGTCCGTGCCCTTGGCGTCCCAGCGGTTACTGTCCTCGGGGTGGCGCGCCCGCGTGCTGACGATCTCGCCGTCCGGGATGAAGTCCTCGCAGATGTCCACCGCCTGGTCCAACAGGCCGCCCGGGTTGTTGCGCAGGTCGAAGACGATGCCGTGCAGTCGGCCGTGGCTCTGATCCTTCAGCTTGGCGATCGCCTCCCGCATCTTGGGGTCGCTCTCCTCGTTGAACGACGACAGGCGGATGTAGCCGACATCGCCGTACAGCGCGGATTTCACCACCTGGACGTGAATCTGCTCGCGCGTCATCGTCACGTCGAACGGCTTGTCGATGTGCTCGCGCTTGATGTTGATGGTGATGGTGCTGCCTGGCGCCCCGCGCATCATGTCCACCGCGTCGTTCAGCGGCAGCCCTTCGACCGACTTGCCGTTCAGCGAGAGTATCAGATCACCTGCCTTCATGCCCGCGCGCGCGGCGGGCGTGTCGTCGATCGGGCTGATGACCTTCACCAGGCCGCTATCGGCCGTTACCTCCAATCCCAGGCCACCAAACGCGCCCTTGGTGGTGATCTGCATGTCCTTGTACTGCTTGGCGTCCATGTAGCTGCTGTGCGGGTCCAGCGAGCTGACCATCCCATTCAGCGCGTTGTCCACCAGCTCGCGGTCTTTCACCGGGGAAACATAGTCGGCGCGCACCCGCTCGAACACTTCGCCGAACAGGGTCAGCAGGTGGTAGGTGTCCTGCGGGCCGGCCGCCTCCTCGTCGGCGCGTGCGGCGCCGACGAGGCCGGGGGCCAGGGTGCGCAGGGCAGGGCCGGAGGCGATGCCCACCGAGAAGGCGGCGCCAAGCAGAAGGCCGGTGCGGAGTTTCATACGGTGATCCTTGGAGGCGGTGTCGAAGACAAGATGGTGCGCCGGGCTGCGTGACGACAGGATGGAGGCAAAGCCTTCTTTTGCGCAAAAGCTTTCACGTTCGCCGCAGCGGTTCCGGCCGGAGGTGCGTAGGGATGAGTTAAGCCTAGAGTTTGGCTTTCAGGAAGGGTGCGGGGTCGACCGCCCGTCCGCCCGCCCGCAGTTCCACGTACAGGCTGGCATGGGCGGCGTCCGGCATGCGGCCCAGCGGCTCGCCTTGGCGCACCGCGTGGCCGGGTCTGGCGCCGATCGTGCCCAGGCCGGCCAGCACGATGTCCGTGCCGCCGCCGCACTCCAGGATCAGCAGCTGGCCGTAGCTGCGGAAAGGGGCTGCGAACGCCACCCGCCCGTTGCACGGGCTGCTGACATAGGCGCCGCCGGCCACGCCGTAGGTGATGCCGGTGGCCGGCCCGTCCTCGGCCGCGGCGCCGAACGCGCGCAACACCGGGCCGGCCACCGGCGGGACCAGCTTGCCTGCCAGTTGCGACAGCCTCGGGCCCACAGGTTGCCTGAGTGCCGCCTGTCGCGCGCGGGCGGCCTGCGCGACGCCGTCCTGGTGGCGGTGGCTGGCGGCCGCCGCCTCGCGCGCCGCCTGCGCGGCGGCCCTGGCCCGGGCCGCGTCCATCGCGGCGATCGCCTCGCGCAGGGTCTGCGCCCGCGCGGCGGCGGCGGCCACCTGCTCGGCAGCGGCGCGGTTGTCCGCTTCGGCCTGGGCCACCTGGTCGCGCGCCTGGGCCACTACGCGGTCCAGCGCCGCCGCGCGCGCCGCCTGGGCGGCACGCTCGGCGGCCAGGGCGGAGCGCTGTTGCGCGGTGGCCGCGCGGGCGTTGCCGGCCGCCGCCTGTGCGGCCCGCAAGGCGGCCGCTTGCCGGTTGAGCGACACGGCCAAGCCCTGGGTCACCAGAAGGCCCCGCAACGCCTGCTCCGGCGGGCCGGGCGCCGCCAGCATCGTCTCGGCAGGCGCTTGCGACATGCGGAGCATCACCGGCAGCAAGGCGGCGAAGTCGGCCTGCGTGCGCGCCAGCGCGGATTGCGCCGCTTGTTCGCGCGCCGCCGCTTCGGCCAGGCCGGCAGACGCGGCGAGCACCCTGCCCTCCACGATCTGCAGGGCCGCGGCTTGGCGCGCAGTCTCGACGGCCAGGGCCGCCGCCTGCGCCTGTGCGGCCGAGAGGTCCCGCCGCGCGGTGACCTGGGTCTGGGCCTGTTCGGCGCGCAGGCGTTCGGTCTCGGCGAGGCGGGCGGCGGCTTCGGTGCGGGGGGTGGCTTGGGTTGGGGTGGTTAGGGCCAGGAGCAAGCAAGCAGTTCTTTTTTGAAAAAAAGAACCAAGAAATTTTTGATTCCGCTGTCGCGCGCTGGCTGGGGAGTAGCCGTCCGTGGGCGGAAGTGTTGGTGAGGTTTTCACGGTGGAAATTGAACTCAGGGGTCTAGAAAAGGCCAGGGGCTCTGCCCTTGGACCCCGCTAAGGACAAGTCCTTAGAGTCCGTTTGAAAACTCGCTCGAGCTGTTGATTGAGCGTACAAACTTACCAAAAGCGGTATCTGGATACCGCATTTTGGCGGGATTTACCAAACATCGGCCTCAGATTGACCGCTTCGCGGCTCTCGAAGGGAGTTTTCAAACAGCCTCTTAGAACCTGTTCGTAAGAGAGATTAAACGAGTGGGGGTCTGGGGCCTCAAGGCCCCAGCGGGGTTTGGGGCAGAGCCCCATACTTGCTTACTTAAGAACAACCTCCACACGGCGGTTCTGCGGCTCGCGCACACCCTGCGCGGTCTGCACCAATGGGTTGCTCTCCCCATAACCGTAGATGCTGATCTCGCTACGGCTCACGCCGTCGCGCACCAGCTCGGCCTCCACGCTCTCGGCGCGGCGGACGGACAGGCGCTGGTTGTAGGCCGCCGTGCCGGACAAATCCGTGTAGCCGTCCACCTCAATGCGTGTGGTCTGCGTGCTGGTGGCGGCAGCGGCGGCCTGCGCCACGATTTGCCGCGCGCGGCTGGTCAGGTTTGCACGGTCCCAGTCGAAGAAGACCAGGTAGGTGCGCGCGGGCTGCGGCCCTGGAGCCGCGACCGCGGCAAGCGGCTCCGGCTTGGGCGGCCTCGCCAAGGCCGGCGCGCCGCCGAATGCGAACAGCACCCGGACGGTGAAGTCGTTGCTCTCCTGTTTGTAAAATCGGTAGGAGTTCCCGAACGGCTGCTCCACGGCCTCGTTGTTGACGAAGTCGTGCTGATACAGCGCCTCGCCGACGATACGCCGGTCGAGCAGCGGCACCACGACCCCGGCATACGGGCTGATCGACCCGCTCGGCTTGATCGTCTGCAGCGTCACGTCGTCGGCTTCCAGCACCTGCCGGTGGAAGCGGACAGCCTGGTTTGCGCTCACCCCGGCGTCGATGGCGAGCCAAGGAAGCACCCTTGCCTGGCTCTCCAGGCCCACACTGTAACTGGGATGCGCCGCGCTGCGCAGGTCCCCGCTCCCGTCGTCGATCAGGTCGTTGCGCCTGCTTTGGTAACTGAACGCGCCGTAGGCGCGCAGGGTCAGGACATGCGTTTCGCGGCTGACGGCGATTTCGGCACTGCCGGACTGTCCGCCACTGGCGAAGGTGCCGGTCTGCAACCGCTCTGCCGAACGGTTCTGGAAGATGTCGGGCGAGTAGCTGCCGATCAGGTCGACGCTAACGGGCGCGAAACGCTGGTCGATGGCGCGCCAGGTGGCACCGAAGACCGGGTTGTCCGCGCCAAGCGCATGGTACGACGCCTGGTAACGTTGCTGGACCAGGCGCAGCGCCGGCACGAACAGATACCGTTCATAAGTCTGATCTTGCACGTCGCGCGAGTTACCCCAGCCAAGGTTGGCAAAGAGGGAAACATCGTCGGTGATCCCATACCTCAGCTGCGGCAGAAAACTGTTGTCGGACCTGTCGTTCGAACTCCGGCCGTTGAACGGGTTGTTGTTCGTGATGTCGTAGAGGTTTGCCGAATAGGTGTACGCGAAACTACCCTCTATCTGGCCGGCTACCGGCAGGAAGCTCGGGTCGCCCAGGATGCGCGCATCGTCCGCCGACCAGTCGGCGGCCAGAGCCGACGGCGCGACACAAACCGAACCGAGCAGGATGAGACACGCCCGACGCCACGACACTGCCATGATGAACTCCCCGGGCGGCGATAGCATAGCCATCCGAGCGTCGCCATTGCAGAACCGTGCTGATTACATACTTTTCACTCGCGTAAGGAGAACGCCTGCCTCGAGTTCAGAACAGCGCCGCCCCGTTCATCTCCGCAGGCACGGCCAACTCCATCAGCGTGAGCAGCGTCGGCGCCAGGTCGGCCAGCCGCCCGTCATGCAGCACCGCCCCTGACGGCGCGCCCACCAGCAGCACGGGCACCTTGTTGGTCGTGTGCGCGGTGTGCGGGCCGCCGGTCTTCGGGTCGCGCATCATTTCGCAGTTGCCGTGGTCGGCGGTCACCAGCAGCGCGCCGCCGGCCTGGCCGATGGCCGCCGCGATGCGGCCCAGGCCGGCATCCACCGCCTCCACCGCCCGGATGGCGGCCGCCAGCACGCCGGTGTGGCCCACCATGTCCGGGTTGGCGTAGTTCATCACGATCAGGTCGTAAGTGCCGCCGGCGATGGCGGCCACCGCACGGTCGGTCAGCTCGGGCGCGCTCATCTCCGGCTGCAGGTCGTAGGTGGCCACCTTGGGCGAGGGCACCATGATGCGGTCTTCGCCGGGGTAGGCCGTCTCCTCGCCGCCGTTGAGGAAGTAGGTGACGTGCGGGTACTTCTCCGTCTCCGCCATGCGCAACTGCGTGCGCCCCGCGTCGGCCACCACCTGACCAAGGATGCGGTCCAGCGCCACGGGCGCGAACAGCGCGTCCATCTGGCCGGCCAGCGCGTCGCTATACTGGGTCATGCCCGCGACGGCAGCGAACTGCACGCGGTCCGGCCGCTCGAAGCCGGTGAAGCCGTCGTCGATCAGGGCTGCCAGGATCTCGCGGACGCGGTCGGCGCGGAAGTTGAAGCAGAGCAGCACGTCGCCGTCGTGCATGCCCTGGTAGGGGCCGATCACCGCGGGGTCGAGGAACTCGTCGGTCACGTCCTGCGCATAGCCGGCATCGATGGCGTCGGAAGCGGTGGCGAACCTGTTGTCGGACTGGCCCAGCGCCATGGCGCGCCAGGCGCGGGCCACGCGCTCCCAGCGGTTGTCGCGGTCCAACGCGTAGTAGCGGCCGCACACGGTGGCGATGTGCGCCTGGTCCGGCAGGGCAGCCTGCACGGCGGCGACGAACGCCGCCCCGGTGCGGGGCCCGGTGTCCCGCCCGTCTGTGATCGCGTGCAGCGCCACCTTCACGCCGGCCTGCGTCACGATGCGGGCCAGCGCCAGCGCGTGGTCCTGGTGGGCGTGCACGCCGCCGTCCGAGACTAGGCCCATCAGGTGGCAGGTGCCCCCGCTGCGCCGTGCCGCTTCGATCAGCGTCCGCAGCGCCGGCGCCCGGGCCAGGCTGCCGTCGCGCAGGGCGGCGCCGATGCGCGCCAGCTCCTGGCGCACCACGCGGCCGGCGCCGATGTTGAGGTGGCCGACTTCCGAGTTGCCCATCTGGCCGTCAGGCAGGCCGACGTCGTCGCCGCTGGTGTGCAGGAAGGCGTGCGGGCAGGTGGCCCACAAGTGATCGAAGCTGGGCGTGCGCGCCTGGACCACGGCGTTGTCGGCCGCCTCCTCGCGCCAGCCGAACCCGTCCAGAATCAGCAGCATGACAGGGCGGGGCACGGCCATCGGCGGGAATCCTAGTTGTCGGAGAGCGCTGCTTCCACCGCCGCCGTGGTCTTGTCCACCGTGGCCAGGTGACGGGCATGGGCGGCGACGCGCGCCTGCAGCGTGGCCTGCCTGTCGGCCATGCTGCGCCTGACGGGAGCCAGCGCGGGCTCCAGGTAGGCGGCGGGCGTGACGACCACCGGCAGACTAGTGGCCGCCTGCAGGCCGGCCTGCTCGGGCAGCGGCGGGAACAGGGCGATCACGTGCGGATCGGGTACGGGTGCCGGCGCGGGCAGCGCGGTGCCGGCGCCCTGCGCCAAGTCGCTGCCCACAGCGTCCAGCCACGTCATCGCGCGCGCGCAGTAGGTGATGGAGAGCGGCGTCATCGTCTCCTCGCCCATGCCGGCGCGGTACTTCATCAGAGCCCGGCACACGTTGCCGCCGCTCACCGCCCAGGCGCGGCTGAGATATTGCACGCCGAGGCGGACGTTGGTCGCTGGCTGGAATAGGTCCGACGTGCTGCCCGAAAAGCCGAGCTGGCGCGCGGTGGCCGGCATGATCTGCATCATCCCGACCTCTCCCGAGCTTCCAACCGCGTCCACGCGATAACCCGTCTCCACCATCGCCACCGCGTCGGCCAGGGCCGGGGGCACGCCCTGGAGCAGGGCCTCACGCGTGACGAGGCCGAGGTAGAGGGAGCGGTCGCCGCCCTCGGCCGGGAGGAGCGCCGCCTGCGCGGGCGCTGCCAGGAGGCAAAGGGCAAAAAGGAGGGCGCGACGCCTATCGGTATGAATGCGATACGTTCTCCAGGAGATCAAGGAGGTGTGGCGGGCAAGCCGTGGTTTGTGGAGGAGGAACGCAAGAGCCGTCCTCCCGCCATCGCGGCCGGCTCCGGGACGGACCATGACGGCGGGGCCGTCCGGCCTCAGCCGAACAAGGCCGTCCGACGGGTGCAGCCGAGCAGGACGAGCGCGCCGCCCAAGATCGCCAGGGTGCCTGGTTCCGGCACTGCCGACTTCGCGAAAGTGAAGTTGCCGAAGTAGAAGCCGCCGCCGGACGGCGAACCGGTGTCCGAGAAGGTGACGCTGGTCAGGTCGGTCAGCGTCGCCGGTGCGTAGGTGAACACGTTGGACGTGTCGGCCGGAACAGTGAAACTGCCTGCTTCGCTGGCGCCGGTGGCGCTCGTGCCGCTGAAGCTGATGACCATGGTCGGCTGAGCGCCGTTGATGGCCATGAACTGCTCGGACAGCAGGTCGAACGCGGACACGCCGCCGCCGGCCTGGGTCGTCACGGTGAACGATATCGGTTCCTCGTTCGAGGACGCGAACCCCGCATAATATTGCGGTTCGAACGCGCCGAGATTGTCGGTGAACGTCAGCCCGCTCTCGCTATAGCTGGTCGAACCGTTGGCTACCCCGCCGAAGGTGATCACCGTGGCTGAAGCTGCGCCGGCCTGCAGCACCATTCCGATGCAGGCTACGCCTGCGGCGACAGCCAGCCTGGAGAGCAGGCATGAGACAACTTTCATGAGCTTACCTTTCGAGATGGACACAAGGCCGGAATTGCTGCAGCATGCAGCGCGCTTTCCTGGGGCAGTAACAATAGCAAAACCACATATTCGTTCCGATAACAACTCTATTTGTCGCTCTCATGAAATCCGTTGCTGAACCACCCTGTTTTGGTAAGTCCGGCTTATCGCCACGCTGCAATCCTAATTGCAGGCGACTTCCAGACGCTGGTCGGCACGTCGCTCGCCGGGTCGCCATCAGCTTGCGCGCGCGAGCCGGCGGACTGACCAACTCGGCGCGTCTGAGAAGCAGCACGGCCGGCCGGCACAACGCGGCCACGGCTATCTCCGCCCGACATCGCGGTTGGTTTGCAGCTTCGAGTCAGACGTGTGATATTGTCAGCCGACCCGGTGCTATGGGCGTCACGCAAACTTCACTGACGCGGCACGGGGCGTGTACTATCTGCTGCGCGGCGTCCAGCTCATCGCGGCTGGATACATCGCTCCGTGATGGTGAGGCCCATGAACGCCTTCTCTGCCCAGCCTCCGCAGCCACCCCAGCCCTCGAGGGCGGACAGCCATACGGCCGGCCAGACCGCCTACCGGTCGGTGTTCATCTCGGACACTCACATGGGCACGCGCGGCTGCCGAACCGACTTCCTGGCGCACTTCCTCGGCTCGTTCACCACCGAGAACCTGTTCCTGGTGGGCGACATCGTGGACGGCTGGCGCCTGCGCAAATCCTGGTACTGGGACGAGATGCACGACGAAGTCGTCAAGCTGGTCCTGCGCCACGCCAGCCAGGGCGCCCAGGTGCTCTACATCCCCGGCAACCACGACGAGATGTTCCGCGCCTGGCTGCCGCTGGGCCTGGAGATAGGCGGCGTGCGCCTGGTGGGCGAGGCCGAGCACACCACCGCGGACGGCAAGCGCCTGCTGATCATCCACGGCGACCAGTTTGACAGCGTGGTACGCTACGCCAAGCTGCTGGCCCATCTGGGCGACTGGGCCTACCGGACGGCGCTCCGCGTCAACCGGTGGTTCAACGCCATCCGCCGCCCGTTGGGCTATCCCTACTGGTCGCTGTCCCAATGGGCCAAGCGCCAGGTGAAGGGAGCGGTCAAGGCCATCGACCGGTTCGAGGACGCGCTGGCCGGCGAGGCGCGCCGCCGCCATTTCGACGGGGTGGTCTGCGGCCACATCCACCACGCCGAGATGCGCGTGGTGGACGGCGTGCTCTACCTCAACACCGGCGACTGGGTGGAGAGCTGCACCGCGCTGGTCGAGCACCATGACGGCCGCCTGGAACTGATCGACTGGGTGGCGGCCAACAAGCTGTCCTTCTTCGCGCCGCGTCGCGTGTCAGTGTCCGAACCTGCCTGAACCGTCTGACCCCGCGCACGCGGGCAGCCCTGTCCCTGCCGGCCTGGATGCCGTGGCCGACCTCCCCCCGAACTCGCGCGTGCTGATCGTCTCCGATGCCTGGCAGCCCCAGGTGAACGGCGTCGTCCGCACCCTGGCCACGCTTGTGGCCGAGCTCCGGTCGCTCGGCATCGTGGCCGAGGTGATCGGGCCGGACCGCTTCCGCACCCTGCCCTGCCCCACCTACCCGGACATCAGACTGTCCGTGCTGCCCCGCCGCAAGCTGGGCCGGCTGATGGAAGCCTTCGCGCCGGACGCGCTGCACATCGCCACCGAAGGACCGCTGGGCATTGCCGCGCGCCGTCTGGCAAAGTCCCGCGGCTGGACGTTCACCACGGCCTTCCACACCCGCTTCCCGGAATACCTGCGCGCCCGCACCCGCGTGCCCACCCGTCTTTCCTACGCCTGGCTGCGCCGCTTCCACGCTGCCGGCCACGGCCTGATGGTCGCCACTGAAAGCCTGCGGCAGGAACTGGCCGCCCGCGGCTTCCAGGACCTGCGCGCCTGGTCGCGCGGGGTGGACCTCACCTTGTTCCAGCCCGACCCGCGCGAGGCCTGGGACGGCCTGCCCCGGCCTGTCTGCCTGTACGTGGGCCGCGTCGCGGTGGAGAAGAACATCACCGCCTTTCTGGATCTGGACCTGCCCGGATCGAAGGTGGTGGTGGGCGACGGGCCGCAGCTGGCCGCGCTGAAGCATCGCTACCCGAACGTGCATTTCGCCGGCATCAAGCACGGCGAGGCGCTCTCGCGCGCCTATGCCGGCGCGAACGTGATGGTGTTCCCCTCGCTGACCGACACGTTCGGGCTGGTGATGCTGGAGAGCCTGGCCTGCGGCACGCCGGTGGCCGCCTTTCCGGTGACCGGCCCCAAGGACGTGCTGGTAGGCGGCGGCGACGCGATCGGCGCGGTGGACGCCGACCTGCGGTTTGCCGTGCTGCGCGCGCTGGCGGGCGGCGACAGGATCGCGTGCCGCGCGTTTGCGGAGACGTTCTCATGGCGAGCTTGCGCGGAACGGTTCGTGACGAACCTGGTGCCGATCCGTCAGGGACTGGAGGTGGCGATACAGCCGGCGTTGGTGATGGGGTAAGGAAGCAGTTCTTTTTCGATAAAAACCGAAAGCTTCTCCTCCCTGTCGGGAGTGCCCGGAGAAAGCCGCGCCCGGTAGTAAAAAGCTTTTTGCTTCTTTTTCTCGAAAAAGAAGCGGTTGCCTACCTTAGAGCCACCGCAACAACCGCATCAAACATCAACGGCAAAACCAGAAGCATCACACGCGTCATCGATCCAGTATCCGTTCGATCCACAGCTCGATCGCTGCGCAGCCGTAATAGAGCCTTCGGGTTAACAGTGCCTTTCAAATCTCGGCATAGCGAGTCCTCTGGCGTGTGTTTCCAAGCACCGGAGCGCAGGAGCGCGCGCCGGATGGCCGCCAGGGCGGCTCTTGGATGTGGAAGCCGCCTGTGCCGCGTGCTACCGCGCAGGCGTGTTCTCCACCCTCCTCCGGCAAAGCGCCTGGCTGCACCGCGCAGCCGCCCGGCTGCTGGGCCTCTATTTGGACATGACCCTGCGCAGTACGCGCTGGACCATCGAGGGCAGCGCCCACTTGGCGCCGTTCCTGGCCGGCGGCGCCGTGCTGGTGGCGGTGTGGCACGAACGGCTGCCGGTGGTGCCCGCCCTGTGGGCGCCGGCAAGGCGGGCGCATCCGGGGCGCGGCGTGGCGGCCCTGGCCAGCCGCCATCGGGACGGGCGGCTGATCGCCGGCGTGCTGGCGCGCTTCGGCGTGCGCGCGCTTTACGGGTCGTCGGGGCGCATCAAGAAGGGCGTGCTGCGGGATGCCGGCGGGGCGGCCGGCACACGCGGGGTGCTGGCCGCCCTGGCCGCCGGCGACGCAGTGGTGCTCACCCCGGACGGACCGCGCGGGCCGCGGCGAATGGCGGCCCCCGGCGTGGCCCAGATGGCCGCCCTGAGCGGCGCGCCGGTGCTGCCGGTGGCCGGCGCCGTGCGCCACCGCCTGGTGCTGCGAAGCTGGGACAGGATGATGCTGCCGCTGCCGTTCGGCCGCGGCGCGCTGGTGTGCCTGCCGCCGGTGACTGTGGCGGCCGGCGAGGCCGCGCCAGGGCTGGCGCGCATCGCCGGCCTGCTGAGCGAGGCGGCCGACCGGGCGGACGCGCTGTGCCGCTAGCCGGCGCGCTGTGGGCGGCGGCTGCCGGCGGCGCCGCCCCGGTGCTGCGCCTGATGCTGCTGCGCCGCGCCTTGCGCGGCAAGGAGGTCGCGGCGCGCCTCCCCGAGCGCTACGGCTTCGCCGACCTGGCGCGGCCAGCCGGCCGGCTGCTCTGGCTACACGCCGCCAGCGTGGGGGAGACGGCCTCCGCCCTGACGCTGCTGGCCGCCCTGCCGCCGGACCTGGCCGTCCTGTTCACCACCGGCACGGTCTCCAGCGCCGCGCTGCTGGACAGCCGGCTGGCGCAACTGGGCCCGGACCGCCGCGTGCTGCACCGCTTCGTGCCGCTGGACGTGCCGCGCTGGGCAGCGCGCTTCCTGGACCACTGGCGCCCGGATGCCGCCTGCTTCCTGGAGAGCGAGCTGTGGCCCAACCTGCTGGCCGCCTGCACCGCCCGCGGCATCCCCCTGGCGCTGGTCAACGCCAGGCTGTCCGCCCGCAGCGCCGCCTACTGGGCGCGCGCACCGGGCTTCGCGCGCCATGTGCTCGGCAGGTTCGCCTGGGTGGCCGCACAGTCCGAGGCCGATGCCGGGCGGCTGGCCCGCCTCGGCGCGTGGTGTGTGGACGCGCCGGGCAACCTGAAGCTAGCCGCCGCGCCGCTGCCGGCCGAACCGGGGGAACTCGCGCGCCTTCAGGCAGTGCTGGGCGACCGCCCGCGCTGGCTGGCGGCCAGCACCCACCCAGCCGACGACGCGGTGGTGACCGAGGCCCACGGCAGGCTGAGCGCGCGCCACCCGGGCCTGCTGACCGCCGTAGCACCACGCCACCCCGAGCGCGGGGCCGCCATGGCCGCGCCGCGTCGCGCCCTCGGGCAGGACCCGCCCCAGGGCGGTGTGTGGGTGGCCGACACGCTGGGCGAGCTGGGGCTGCTCTACCGCTGCTTCTCACCCGTGCTGATGGGCAAGAGCTTCGCCGGCGGCGGCGGCCAGAACCCCTGGGAGCCGGCGCAACTGGGCTGCGCCGTGGTGTGCGGGCCGGACATGCACAACTTCGCCGAGACCGTGGCACGGCTGGGTGCCGGCGGCGGGCTGGTCACCGTGGCCGACACCGACGGGCTGGTGGCGCAGCTGGATGGCTGGCTGAGCCAACCCGCCCGGCACCAGGCCGCCCGCCGCGCCGCGCTGCGGACGGCCGCCCCGGACGCTGACCTGCCCAGCACGCTAGCGGCGCGGCTGGTGGCGCTGATGGACGGCCGCCGGTGACGCCCCCCGCGTTCTGGGAGCATGACGGCGGGCGCCTGCTGCCGGCGCTGCTGTCGCCGGCCGGCGCGCTGGTGGCCCGGGCCACGGCCCGGCGGGTGGCGCGCCCCGGCTGGCGGGCGCCGGTGCCGGTGATCTGCTGCGGCAACGCCGGAGTTGGCGGCGCCGGCAAGACCACGCTGGTGCTGGACCTGGCTGCCCGGCTGCAGGCGCGCGGCCTGTGCGTCCACCTGCTGACGCGCGGTCATGGCGGCACCGCGCGCGGCACGTTGCGCGTGGATCCGGCCGACCACGACGCTGCCCTGGTGGGCGACGAGGCCCTGCTGCTGGCCGCCTGCGCGCCCACCTGGGTCGGCGCGGACAGGGGCGCCTCGGCCAGGCTGGCGGTGGCCGGCGGCGCGCAGGTGCTGCTGATGGATGACGGGCTGCAGAACCCGACCCTGGCCCGGGATTGCGGCCTGCTGGTGATCGATGGCGCGGCAGGTTTCGGCAACGGCTGCGTGCTGCCGGCCGGCCCGTTGCGCGAGAAGGTGGCCGCCGCCGCCGCGCGCTGTGCCGCCGCGGTGCTGGTGGGGAAGGATGCCGCGGGCGCGCTGGCCCGCCTGCCCGCTGGCATGCCCGTGCTGCGCGCCCGCCTGGTGCCGGGACCGGAGGCGGCGGCACTCGCCGGGCGCACGCTGCTGGCCTTTGCCGGCATTGGCCGGCCGGCCAAGTTCTTCACGATGCTGGCGCAAGCCGGGCTGGAAGTGCGCGCCACGCGCGCGTTCGCGGACCACCACCGCTTCAGCGCCGCCGAACTGGCGCGCCTTAAACAGGACGCGTCACGCCTTGATGCGCTCGCTGTCACCACGCCTAAAGATTTCGCGCGCATCCCGGCCGGCGCGCGCGCTGGCTTCCTGTCCGTGGGTGTCACGCTGGCCTGGGACGATGCGGCGGCGCTCGACGGCCTGCTCGCGCGCGTGGTCGGGCGATGACCATTGGCGACCGCGCCGAGGCTGCGCTGGCGGCCGTCCTGATCCGCGGCCTGGGCGCGCTGCGCCCGGAAGCGGCCTCCAACCTGGCCGGGCATGTGGCGGCCATGCTGGGACCGATGCTCCCCGTCTCCCGCGTGGCGGACGCCAACCTGCGGGCAGCGCTGCCGGAGCTGGACGCGGCCGCCCGCCACCGCGTGGTGCGCGGCGCGTGGGAGCAGCTGGGCCGCACGGTGGGCGAGCTGCCCCATGTGGGCCGCCTGGTGCAGGACACGGCGCGCGGCCCTGGCTGGGAGGTGGTGGGCGAGGACGTGCTGGCGGACCTGGCCGCTCGCGGCGGCCCGGCCATCTTCTTCTCCGGCCATATCGGCAACTGGGAGATCCTGCCGCGTGCCGCCGGCCGCTACGGCCTGCCGGTGGCCAGCTTCTACCGCGCCGCCCAGAACCGGCAGGTGGACGCCATGATCGCCGGCCTGCGCGCCGAAGCCGCGGGACACACGCCCAAGATGTTCGCCAAGGGAGCGGCCGGCGCGCGCCTGGCGCTGGGCCACCTGCGCCGTGGCGGCTTCCTGGCCATGCTGGTGGACCAGAAGCAGAACGACGGCATCAAGTCCCGCTTCTTCGGCCTGCCGGTGATGACGGCGCCTGCGGCGGCCAGCTTCGCCCTGCATTTCCGCTGCCCGCTGGTACCCGCCTTGGCGCAGCGCGTGGGGCCTGCGCGCCTGCGCCTGGTGGTCGAGCCGCCCTTGCCGCTGCCGGACACAGGAGACCGCGTGGCGGACGTGGCGTCGCTGACGCAGGACGTGAGCAACGTGCTGGAGCGCTGGATTCGGGCCGACCCGGCGAGCTGGTTGTGGCTGCACCGACGCTGGCCGAAACCTGAAACGACATAATTATCAGCAAGCTTTACGATGTTTGCCGCAAGCGATAACTCGATTGGCTTAATTATAGGCCGGTGAGGAAGGCCAGGGGCTCTGCCCCTGGACCCCGCTAAGGACAAGTCCTTAGAAC
>CAXTBC010000033.1:0-43533 GCA_964242595.1 uncultured Acetobacteraceae bacterium
GTGCGCCTGATGCTGGCACGCCTGGCCTGACCAACAACTTTAGAAACGGACTCTTGGAACTTGTCCTTAGCGGGGTCCAGGGGCATGGACCACCTTTACCGAACAGAGTAATGAACGGGAAGGTGAAGCTGCCCTGTTTTGTGGAGTGGTGAGGGACTTGGTCGACGACGGTTTTGCGATGGCGAACTCTGTTGCGGCCTCGTAGGCCATGGGTGAGCGGTAGCTCAGCGCGGAGTGCAGCCGGACGGGGTTATACCAGCCTTCGATGAAGCTGAAGCAGGCCATCTTCGCTTCGGCCTGGAAGGCAAAGCGGCACCGCCTCGCGGCAGCGATTGCCGAACGCTAGGGATGTGTATTGGCTGCCCTGGTCGCTGTGATGGATGACGTCGCCCGGCCGCCGCTGGCCGATCGCCATCTCCAGCGCATCCACCACCAGCTCGGCACGAATATGATTTGCCATGGCCCAGCCAACAATCTTGCGGTCCAGGCATCCAGAACCACAGCAAAGGTAGAGAAGCCCGCTCGCCGTCGGCACGACGGTAGATGTCGGCCACCCACAGCCGGTTCGGCCTGTCGCTTGCGAATTTGCGATCAACCAGGTCCGGCGGACGAGTGCGGCGCATCTGTGAGGCCTCCGACAAAAACTTGAGGGGCTCCACCAAACCGGGTCGACTTCAGCTTCAATCCCAATTGAGGCGAGCAGGATCAGCTACCAGTCGAGACTCGGCAGCAGACGGCCTACCAAGGCGCCTACCCAAGAAGGCGATGATGGGACAAGGAACCAGGACGTTTATGTTGCTCAATACCGACGCTTGCCGGCTATGGCTCTGCCCTTGGCACAAAAATACAAGTTGTCGCACGGATTACGTAGCCACTGGCGCGAGCCCGCGAGCAATGATCGTGTGGCTGCCCATCCTGTGCATGCCGGGTAAGTACCCTTGACTGGCGAGCGCACATGCGACCGCATTCCAAACGGGCCGCTGATGGCAGTTATTCGATGCATTCTAGTTTCGGCAAATTTCGCGTGACATGCGTTTTGGCTTCTTGGTGACGCCAAAGCTTCCTCCAGGGACGCGGTCCCGCCAGCGCTGCGTCGCATGAACCACGACCCGTCGTCGCGGTCCCAGGCGCAACGCCGGCCGGTCGATCTGACACGGGGCAACCTTGGCCGGCTGCAATCCGCGATCGTGGTCCCGCGCTACGATCCTTCACAAGTATCGCCCGGCATCGTGCACCTTGGCCTGGGCGGCTTTCACCGCGCCCACATGGCCCGCTACACCCACGACCTCATGCAGCGGCAGCCGGAGGCGTGCGTATGGGGCATCGTCGGCGCCGGTCTCACGCCCGCCGATAGCCGCATACACGACAGCCTGGCCCCGCAGGACGGGCTATACACCCTGATTGAACGCAGTGCCGACTCTGAGACCGTCACTGTCATCGGCTCGCTAGCTTCTGTCGTCTTCGCCGGTAAGTCGAGCGCGGCCCTGCTCGACGCGATCAGCCGGCCGGGTACCCACATCGTCAGCCTGACGGTGACGGAGAACGGCTACTGCCTGAACCGTTCCACCAAGCGCCTCGATCCAGAACACCCCTCCATTCGCGCTGACCTGGCCCACCCCGAGCGACCGACCAGCGCGATCGGCGTCATCGTCGAAGCGTATCGACGCCGCAGAGATGTCGGGGGCCGCCCGTTCACCGCGTTGAGCTGCGACAACATCCAGCACAACGGCAACGTCCTGCGCAATGCGGTGCTGGCTCTGGCCGAGTTGCGGGAGCCGGCGCTCGCGTCCTGGATCGACGCCCACGGCGTGTTCCCCAACACGATGGTGGATCGCATCACCCCTGTCACGTCCGAGCAGGACCGCAAATACCTGGCCGAGCGCTACGGCGTTGCCGACCGCTGGCCGGTGGTCTGCGAGAGCTTCACCCAATGGATCATCGAAGACCGCTTCGCCGACGGGCGTCCCGCATGGGAGGCGGTAGGCGCGCAGTTCGTGGACGACGTGGCGCCCTACGAGATGATGAAGCTGCGCCTGCTCAACGCCAGCCACCTTGCGGTGTCCGGCCTCGGTCGTCTGGCCGGCTATGTGACCATCGACGAGACGATGGCCAACCCGGTGATACGGCGCCTGATGATTGCCCTGATGGACCGCGAGACCGGGCCGACGCTCAAGCCGGTACCCGGTATAGACCTGCCTGCCTACAAGACGACGCTCGTGGAGCGTTTCGCTAATCCCGCCATCCGAGACACCGTGGAACGCGTCAACACCGACGCGCCGCTGAATATCCTGCTCGACCCGGTCCACGACCGGCTCGCTTCCGGAGCTTGTCTGGATTTGCTCAGCCTGGCCTTGGCAGCGTGGCTACGCCGCGTGCGGGGAGAAGACGAGCAGGGTGGCGCGATCCACGTGGTCCATCCCTTGGCGGAGTTGTTGCGTGCAAAGGCAATCGAAGGCGGCGCCGATCCGAGGCCGCTTCTTGGAATTGCGGAGCTTTTTGGGCAAAGCGGTCGCGATCAACGGTTGATCGAGCCTGTCGGGAGATGGCTGGAGCACCTGTACGAGCTTGGCGCAGAGAAAACATTGGAGGTGGCGGCGCGCGAGCTTGATTTCTGAAACGTTGCATAGGGCCTTCTCTTTTGGGAGAAGAAGCAATAAGTTTTGCCGAGCGCTGCCACGGAGTGTCTGGAGGGTCTGTTAAATGAACAAAACCTTTTTCAAAAACGCTTTGTCCTAAATAAGAAAAGATCAGGGAAACGTCCAATGAAACAAACAGGTGCCGCACTCGCGACCGTCGGGCTCGCGCTCTCCGGGGTCGCCCACGCCGATTCCACCATCACAATCGCCACGGTCAACAACGGCGACATGGTGGTCATGCAGAAGCTGTCCTCAGTCTTCGAGCAGCAGCATCCCGACATCCACCTGCGCTGGGTGGTACTCGAGGAAAACGTGCTCAGGCAATGGGTAACCACGGACGTGGCCACCGGTGCCGGGCAGTTCGACGTGATGACGATCGGCAACTACGAAGTGCCGATCTGGGCCAAGAACAACTGGCTTGAACCGCTCGACAAGCTCCCGGTGAGCTACGCGGCCGATGACATCTTGAAGCCTGTACGCGAAGGCCTGACCTATAAGGGCAAGCTCTACGGACTGCCGTTCTACGCCGAAAGCGCGATGACCTACTACCGTACCGACTTGTTCAAGAAGGCCGGCATCACCATGCCGGCGGCACCCACATACCAGCAGATACGCGGTTTTGCCGACAAGATCACCGATAAGTCCAACCAGGTCTATGGCATGTGCCTGCGCGGCAAGCCCGGTTGGGGCGAGAACATCGCCTATGTCAGCACGTTGGTGACCGCTTACGGTGGGGAGTGGTTCAACGACAAGTGGGTGCCGACGATCGACACCCCGCCCTGGCATAACGCGATCAGCTACTACGACGACATCCTGAAAGCGGACGGCCCGCCGGGTGCCACCAGCAACGGCTTCAACGAAAACCTCGCGCTGTTCAGCAGCGGCCATTGCGGAATGTGGATCGACGCTACCGTCGCCGGCGGCCTGCTGTTCGACAAGAAGCAGTCCAGCGTTGCCGACACCGTGAGTTTCGCTCCGATTCCGTCCGGCACCTTCAAAGGCGGGCCGACTTGGCTGTGGAGCTGGAATTTGGCCATCCCGGTTTCCTCCAAGCAGAAGGAAGCGGCGACGACGTTCGTGACTTGGGCGACGTCCAAGCAGTATATCGAATTGGTCGCGAGCAAGAACGGCTGGGTGGCGGTGCCCCCGGGCACGCGGCAATCCACCTACGACAACCCGCACTACAAAAAAGTGGCGCCCTTCGCGTCCTTCGTGCTGCAAGCCATAAACACCGCTAACCCGAATGGTCAGACTGCACAGCCACGTTTCTACACCGGTGCGCAGTTTGTAGAAATTCCGGAGTTCCAAGGCATCGGCACACAGGTTGGCCAAACGATCGCCGGCACACTTGTCGGACGTACTACGGTTGATCAGGCGTTGCGGGCTGCACAGGCCGCGACGGCCCGTACAATGCGGCAGGCCGGTTATCCGAAGTGAAGGCAAGCGGTTCCTTTTTTGACGGAACGTAAAACTTGCGCGCTTTGGCACAAACCCGAGCGCAGTCTGCTGAAGCGGAAACAAGATTTCGATTCTTTTCAAAAGAATATCTTGATGCCTCAAATCCCAATCTCCATGCGCCAGAAGCCGATAGCGTTGCCGGTGAGTAATCGCGCGGCGACCAAGGCCGGCTCCTGGCTGGTGGTACCCTCAGTGTCGGTACTGCTGGTTTGGATGATCGTGCCGCTGGGGTTCACGCTTTGGCTGTCACTCAGGCGCTGCAACCTGACCGACCCCACCGTCGCCGGCTTCGCCGGGATCGATAATTACGTCTACCTGTTCACCGATCCTGATTTCTGGGCTTCGCTGCAGAACACGCTGGTCTTGCTCGGCTCAGTGCTCGTCATCACGGTAGGCGGCGGCACGTTGCTCGCCGTGTTGTTTGACCAGCCTTTTCTGGGGCACGGTATCGCCCGTGTGCTGGCGATTTCGCCGTTCTTCATCATGCCGACGGTCAGCGCACTGATTTGGAAGAACCTGCTGATGCACCCCATCTACGGCGTGCTCAGCGCGGCCATGCGCGGCGTCGGGCTGCCGCCGGTGGATTGGTTCGCAGACTACCCGCTCGCCTCGGTGGTCCTCATCGTCTCCTGGGAATGGCTGCCATTCGCGCTGTTGATCCTGCTGACCGCGTTGCAGTCGCTCGACCAGGAACAGCGTGAAGCCGCACGCATGGACGGCGCGGGACCGATTGCGCAGTTCGTGTACATCACGTTACCGCACCTCTCGCGCGCGATCAGCGTCGTGGTGATGATCGAGACGATCTTCCTGCTGGCCATATTTGCCGAGATCTACGTGACCACAGCAGGCGGTCCGGGCAACGCCACCATGAATCTCGCCTTTCTGATCTATGCGCGCGCCTTGCTGCAGTACGACATAGGCGGCGCGTCGGCTGGCGGCATCGTCGCCATCGTGCTTGCCAACGTCGTGGCCCTTTTCCTGGTGCGCAGCATTGCCCGTCGGTTGGAGGTCTGATCGCATGCGTCAAGCACGTCTGCAGAACTTGCTGACCTTCGTGCTGGGATGGAGCGTCGCACTCGGCTTGTTCTTCCCTATCGTTTGGATGGTGTTGACCAGCTTCAAGTCGGAAGGCCAGGCGACCACGCCGAGCCTTTTGTTCACGCCGACCCTCAAATCGTATGGTGAGGTGCTGACGCGTGCAAGCTACCTCCACTTCGCGTTCAACAGCGTCACCATATCGCTCGGCGCAACTGTGCTGGCCTTGCTTTTGGCGATACCTGCTGCCTACGCGATGGCGTTCCATCCAACCAAACGTACACGCGGAACGCTGCTGTGGATGTTGTCGACAAAGATGTTGCCGTCGGTAGGCGTGCTGGTGCCGATTTACCTGATCTTTCGTAGTTCGGGGCTGCTCGATACACGCTTGGGCCTAATTTTGATCTACACGCTGATGGACCTGCCGATCTTGGTATGGATGTTGTTTACTTTTTACAAGGAGGTGCCAGTCGACATACTTGAAGCTGGCCGCATGGATGGTGCAAACACCTGGAACGAGATAGTGTATTTGTTGGTGCCTTTGACGATGCCAGGTATCGCGTCCACCGGACTGCTGTCGCTGATCCTGTGCTGGAACGAGGCATTCTGGAGCCTTAACCTAACATCCTCGCGCGCAGCACCGCTCACCGCGTTTATTGCCTCGTTCTCCAGCCCTGAGGGGCTGTTCTTTGCAAAGCTCTCCGCCGCGTCCACGATGGCTGTGGCGCCGATCCTAGTGTTCGGCTGGTTCAGCCAAAAGCAGCTGGTGCAGGGGCTGACGTTTGGTGCGGTCAAGTAGGAGCGTTGCCGTGAAGAAGCATCCGGAAAACTTTCGATCCTGGAGTCTACGTTGCTGACCAGTCCGCGACAACGCCCGCAAAAATTCTTGCCTTCTTCTTTTCCAAATAGAAGGCCTTCCTAATGGCTACCCTGCAGCTTCGTGGTCTGCGCAAGAGCTACGGCGAGACCGAAATCATCAAAGGTATCGACCTTGACATAGAAGACCGCGAACTCGTGGTCTTTGTAGGACCGTCGGGCTGCGGCAAGTCCACCCTCCTGCGCATGATCGCAGGTTTGGAAGACATCACCTCCGGCGATCTCTGCATCGATGGCAAGCGGGTGAACGACGTCGGACCCGCCGACCGTGGTTTGGCAATGGTCTTCCAGTCCTACGCGTTATATCCGCACATGACGGTGCGACAAAACATGGCCTTCGCGTTACGCCTGGCGCGCGTGCCGGTTGCCGAGCGCGATGCCAAGGTGGCCGAAGCCGCACGTATCCTGCAGCTCGAAACGTATCTCGACAGGCGACCCAAGGATCTTTCCGGTGGTCAGCGACAGCGCGTGGCGATCGGCCGCGCCATCGTCCGCCAGCCAAACGTGTTCCTGTTCGATGAGCCTCTTTCCAACCTGGACGCGGCACTGCGCGGACAGACGCGTGTGGAGTTGCTGCGACTGCACGAGACGCTGAACGCAACCACCATCTACGTCACTCATGACCAAGTGGAAGCAATGACGATGGCCGACAAGATTGTCGTGCTGCAGGCAGGACGCGTGGAGCAGGTGGGATCGCCGTTAGAACTTTATCACCACCCTGCAAACGTATTCGTGGCAGGATTTATCGGTTCGCCGAGAATGAACCTGCTGCCGGCGCGTGTGCAGGCGGTGGGGTTGGCTGGTGTGACGCTTGCGCTTGTCTCGGGTGCCGAGCTTACAGTACCGGTTGTGCCCGGCTCCGTCCGCGCTGGCGACACGGTCACGTTGGGCGTCCGACCGGAGCACATGCGGGTTGATCCGTCAGGACCTATCACCGGCGAGGTGAGGTTAGTAGAGCGCCTTGGGAGTATCACGTTGCTGCATTTGGGCAACGACGACGAGCAGGTCACCGCGCAGGTGGAGGGTAGCGACAACTCGCGGCCGCACACACAGGTCAGTCTTTCGGTTGATGCCGGCGTCTGTCAGGTATTCGATGATGCGGGGAAGGCGCTGCCGCGGCTCGTAAGGCATCCGTTGGCAGCGTGAGACAGCAAGCCAAACATTTCCGTTTAAAAAACGGAACTAATAACTTTCACGCCGCAAGTCGGTTTCTCCAGAACTGTGCCTTAACATGGCACAAGTCTCGGACTTTTTTCTTCAGAAGAGAAGTCCTACCTTTCTGGTTTACGGCCACGCCATGTTCCTAGGCATCGATTTCGGCACATCTGCCGTCAAGGCCGTGCTTGTTGACTATCCGCAGGCTGTCATTGCCACGGCCAGCGTACCCCTGTCGGTGCAGCGTCCGGCACCGGGCTACAGTGAGCAGGACCCTGAAGCGTGGTGGCAGGCGCTGCTCGGCGCTGTTGGTTCGCTGCAAAAAGGTCACGCGCGCGCGCTGGCCGATGTGCAGGGGATCGGGCTGTCCGGTCAGATGCACGGTGCCGTTGTGCTCGGCGCAAGCGGAGATGTACTTCGTCCGGCAATCTTGTGGAACGATGTGCGATCCGCGGCAGAGTGCGCAGAGCTGGAAACGCGTTTCCCGCAGTTGCAGGCGATTACCGGCAACAGTGCGATGCCGGGCTTTACCGCGCCGAAGCTGCTTTGGTTGCATCGTCACGAACCGGACCTGTTCGCCCGGATCGCCCACGTGCTACTACCGAAAGCCTGGATACGTTACCGCCTGACCGGCGAGATGATCGAGGAAATGTCCGACGCGTCAGGCACGTTATGGCTCGATGTGGGTGCGCGCGACTGGTCGGACGCCGCTCTGGCAGCAACCTTCCTATCACGTGCGGCGATGCCCACGCTCGTGGAGGGCAATGCGCAAGCCGGACGACTGAAAGCTGCGCTTGCCGCGCGATGGGGTATGACGTCGCCGCCATTTCTGGCCGGCGGCGCAGGCGACAATGCGGCCGGTGCCCTCGCCTTGTCGGCGATCCACCCCGGCGATGCATTCGTGTCGCTCGGCACGTCCGGCGTAGTATTTGCCACCACCGACCGTTTCCGGCCATACCCGCAGGCAGCCGTGCACGCATTCTGTCACGCGCTGCCCAACACATGGCACCAGATGGGGGTTACCTTGTCCGCTGCATCATCGCTGAGTTGGTGGGCTGGCATTTGCGGGCGGAGCGAAGCCGACCTTCTGGCGGAGGTGACTCCACCTAGAGAGCCAAGTTCGGCCCTGTTCCTGCCATATCTCGGCGGCGAGCGTACACCGCACAACGATGCAGACCTGCGCGGCAGCTTTGCAGGCCTGTCGCACGAGACGACCAGGCCGTTGCTGACGCAATCCGTGCTGGAAGGTGTCGCGTTCTCGTTGCGCGACTGCTTGGACGCGCTGGCCGCCTCCGGCACGCAACTCTACGCCGTGTCGCTGATTGGCGGCGGGTCCCGATCCAGCGTCTGGGCAGGGGTCATCGCAGCCTGTCTTGGAGTACCGGTTCACCGGGTGAAGGGCGGCGAGGCGAGCGGCGCGTTCGGTGCCGCGCGGCTTGCACGCATGGCGGTGACCGGGGAGCCGCCGGAAGTGGTCTGCACGCCGCAGGCAATCGAGCAAACGATTGCTCCGGATCCAACAATGATGGCAGCTTATGCGGAGCGGGTGAAACTGCATAGACAGGTGGGAGAAAGGCAGAAAGGCCTTCTTTTCTGAACAGGAAAAAGCAAAGCGTTTTCGCGATAGCTGTCGCGGGATGGTGAAGAAAACGACAGTGCTTACTGCAGTGCCAACTCGTGCAACACCGGCTTCAACGCAACGTATATCTTCTTGTAAAGATCAAACATCCGGCCGTAAGTCGCATGTGCCGTGCTTTCCGGCTTCGCGCGTTCGACCAGAGTCACCCAGCCCCGCGCCGCCTGTTCCTGGGTGACCAGCCCCAGGCCGAGTGCAGCAAGAAGTGCCGCTCCCAGTGCTGCCTCCACGTTCTGCGTGATGGTGAAAACCGGGAAACCCGTCACCTCGGCGATGATGCGCACCCATAGATCGGAGCTCGCTGCGCCGCCCACCACGATTAGCCTCTCGTCAAGCTGGCCGACGGCACCCGAGGCTGCCTCAATGTTGTCTCGCAGCGCGAACGCCACGCCTTCCAGCACGGCGCGATACAGGTGCGCACGCGTGTGAAACAAAGTCAGCCCTGCGAAGCAGCCGCGCGCCCTGTCGTCCCATACCGGGCTGCGTTCGCCCATCAGGTAAGGCAGAAACAGCAATCCCGCCGAACCAACCGGAAGGCTTGAAGCGGCATCGTCGAGTATCGCATCCACGCGCTGGCCGCCGGCTTTGGCCATTTCGGCTTCCGTGTTGCAGAACTGGTCGCGGAACCAGGAAACCGACGCGCCGGCGGTGATCGCACCGCCGAACACGTAGTTGTCGCGCTCACCGCGGAAGACGTGCGGCATGCTGATCAGGCCCTGGCGGCCTGCATGCGTATGGTGCAGCGTGCCCCAGCACATGCTGGTGCCGATCATCGCCACGTGATTGCCGGGCTGCGTGGCGCCGGCGGCGAACGTCGCCACCGCCGCGTCCACGCCGCCTGCCATCACCGGCGTGTCCGCAGGAAGGCCCAGCTTCCGGGACCATTGCGGAAGCAAATGTCCTACAACCTCGTGCGAGTGGACCAGGCGTTCGGGCATCATCGCAAGCGGAATCCCAAGCGCCTGCAACATCTTTTCCGACCAGCGCCGTCCGGCCAGGTCGTATACGCCACCGATATTGCCGGCGGAGCTGTGATCGACCGCAAGCTCGCCGGTCAACGCGTGTATCACCCAGGCATTTGGCGGCACCAAGTAGCGCGTCCGCTTCCATACATCTGGGCGGTTCCGCTTCAGCCAGAGCATCTTGGTGAAACCGTAGTAGCTATCTATTCCGTTGCCGGTCTCCTCCACCAGCGTGTCAACGTCGAGGTTCTCTCGCACCCAGGCCACTTCCGCCGTGGCGCGACGGTCCATCCATATCAGACAGGGATGTAGCGGCTGCATCTCCGAATCAACTGGTATGCCAGACCCGCCATACAGGCTGCTGATGCAGATCGCGCGCACTGTGCCGGCCTGCGGTGTAGCCGCAGCGTCCTTCACGCACCGTGCGACGGTGGTACTCACCGCGTCCAGCCACACGGACGGCCACTGCTCCGCCCAGAACGGTTGTGGCGTGTCCACCTGATAGGCGCTCGAATGCTGCGCGAGGATCTTCCCGTGTGCGTCGCACAGCACCGCCTTCGTGCTCTGCGTGCCGATGTCGACGCCGATCACCTGGTCCAACTTGCCCGTCCCCACCTTGCTAGCTTACGTGTAAAGAGGCTTGTTTCTGGAGGAAAAGCAAAGGCCTGTGTCAGCGCCGTGGCGGAGTTTTCAGGCTGTGCCACTTTAGAGAACAAACTTTTTAGTCTTTTCTAAAAGTCGCTCGCGCTAGGCAGCCGGCCTCAGCAACACCTTAATAGACTCAGGCGAGTTCGCCAGCGCGATTGCCTCGTCCCACTGGTCCAGCGCAAAATCATGGGTGACGATGCCATGCGAGGTGACCAGCCCGCGCGCCAGCAGGTCGATGGCGATCGGGTAGCAATAAGGGCCCAGATGCGCGCCGCGTATGTCGAGCTCCTTGCGGTCGCCGATGATCGACCAGTCCACCGTTGCCGGCGCGCCGAACACCGAGAACTCCACGAACCGACCGAGCTTGCGCAGGATGTCCAGACCCTGTTGCACGCCGGCCGGCGAGCCTGTCGCCTCGATGTAGGTGTCCGCGCCGTAGCCGTCGGTCACCGCGTTGATGCGCGCACGCACGTTTTCGGACATCGGGTCCAGCACCATGTCCGCGCCGAAGCGTGTCGCCAGTTCCCTGCGTGCGGCGATTGGGTCGATCACGATCAGCTTGCGCGGCGTGCGCAGTTTGGCCACCTGTACCATCATCAGCCCGATCGGCCCGGCACCGGCGATCACCACCGTGTCGGCGAGCCCGATGTCGGCGCGGTTGATGACGTGGATCGCGCAGGACAGCGGCTCGATGATTGCGCAATCGTTCTCGTCGATAGAGGTCGGGATGCGGTGCAGACGCGAGCTTGCGGGAAGGCGCATGAACTCGCTCATGCCGCCTTCAGCCACCACGCGTTGAAATCCGAAGATGTTGTGCACCTCACACATCCAGTATTGCCCGCGTCGACAGTAGCGGCAGCGCTCGCAAGGCACGATCTGCTCGGCGATCACCCTGTCTCCAACACCGACCTCAAAATGTTCCGCCGCACCCTCGCCGAGTTCGTCGACGTAGCCGAAGAACTCGTGCCCCGGCACCACCGGCGCTTTCACCCACGGTGCTTCCTCGTTCCAGAACATGCCTGCCCCCGACCAGCATTTGCAGTCACTGGCGCAGATCCCGCAGGCCTGGATTCGGATCACCAACTCGCGGTGCCCGGCCACCGGGCGGTCGATCTGCTCGACCCTGTAATCCTTCGGACCGTGGCAGACGATGGCCTTCATCTTGGTGTTCTTGCGCGCAAACGACACGGTTTTGCTCCGATGTGGGGTCGACTGCCGGCACGCGCCCGCATAATCCGTCGGGGCCGGTCAAAGGCCGGATCACGGCCCGATAAGCACTGCTCTTCGGTCGAGGAGGCGTAAGCTGTATAGGCACGCCTATCCAAACATGGGTTAAGATCGTGCGCGGCGCAGACCTACCAAGGCGCACGTGCTTCGGGTCGCTGGCCTGCTCTGCGCGTGACGATCTGTGGCGGAGTCTCTGCAGTTGCGGGCGTTATGGACGCGGCGACCGCCGTCTCTGCCGCCAGCAGTTCCCGCCGCTTGGACTCTCGCCAGACCGATGGCGGCACCTTCTTCAGCGCTAGGAAATGCCGGTTGAAGTTGGACAGGTTGTTGAACCCGACCTGAAAGCAGATCTCCACCACGCGTCCGTTGCTCGACAGCAGCAGCTCGCAGGCCTGCTTGATGCGCATTTCGTTGATGTAGCGGATGAAGTTCACCCCGGTATGGCGTTTAAAGGCGCGCGAGAACGCCGTTCGGCTCAGTCCTGTGATCTCTGCCACTTCGCCTTCTCGCAGCTCGTCGTCGAGATGCGCGCCGATGTGTTCGAGCGCCTGGTTCAGCGGGTGGGACGCGTATAGTTTTGGGTCCGGAACGTAACCCATGCTCGCCAGGCGGCGTCGGCTCGGGCAGCGCTGCAACAGGTCCAGAAGGTCCAGAAACAGGATCAGCCGGCTAAGCCCCTGAGCTTCAAGCAACTCCTTCAAAATCGGCTTTGCTGCCAGCCCCGCGGCGGCGTCGAACTCCAAACCGCAGCTGGCATCCTGCAAAAGCTTCGACAGGGAGTTCATTTCGGGAAATTGCCTGATGGTACTCAGGATGAACTCTTCGCTGAATTGCACCACGATGCAGCGCAGCTCCACCTCGGTGCCGGGAGCAACGTCGCTAACCCAGTTGTGCGGGAGGTTCGGCCCGGTCAGCACGAGGTTGCCGGGCTCGAAACGCCCGACATGGTCGCCTACGAAAAAGCGCCCCGACGTGTCGACCACGAGGTGGATCTCGTATTCCGGGTGATAATGCCAGCGAACCGTCCGGTACGGATAGCCGTGCGACCAGACCTTGAAAGACTCATTTCTGGAAAGGTCAACCAGCTCGAGATCCGGCGAGGACGCGTTACGGGACATCTGCGTGTCCAGCCCTGCCTGCTGTCGATTATAAAACATCCTGACGTTCCCTGTCTGATCTGGTCCGGGCGCTGCGGTAGGTTCCCCAGTCACACTTATCAAATAACTTACACTAGGTGCGGCCGTCGATAGCCGCTACGCGCGCCCTCTGGGCAGGTGATATTTATGTGCACGCGCGAAAACCGTGCCTTGTCACAGGGCTCGCGCGCACTTGGTTCCATCCTACACGGCGCGAGTGCGGCGCAGCAGAAGACGCGACGCTCGGCTACACAAAACTATTGGCCGCCGTCTTATCGCAGGTAGTTGCCCATCTCATGTTCGATAATGATCCGTCCGATGGCACCCGTAGGCCACGACCTCACGCACCGTCCGTGCGCGGCCAGCCGAGCGTGGTTTGTCGGCACGAGCCAGGTCGGGGCTGCCTGGGGAAAAAACAAGCTGGAGGAAGCTATAAATGGTGGACATCAACGTCCGGGGCGCGTCGGCAGCAGGTCTTCTGGCCGGCATAGCAGCTGTGTCGATCGGCCTGACCGCGCCGACACCGTCCAGGGCCGCCGCGGTGACGAACGCTAAACTCGGCTTCCTGATGCCGGACGAGGCGTCCACCCGCTACGAGGAACACGACCGGCCGGGCTTCGTCGCCGAGCTGAAAAAGGTCTGTCCTGGCTGCACGGTGCTCTACCAGAACGCCGACGGCAGCGCTTCGCGCCAGCAGCAGCAGTTCAACTCGGTCATCTCGCAGGGTGCGAAGGCCATAGTGATCGATCCGGTCGACTCGACGGCGGCCGCCTCGCTGGTGCACCAGGCGCAAGCGCAGGGCATCAAGGTGATCGCCTATGACCGCCCGATCCCGTCTGCCCATCCGGACTATTACGTCTCCTTCGACAACGAGGCGATCGGCAAGACGATCGCCTCGTCCCTGGTCGAGCACCTCAAGCAGGAGGGTGTGCCCACCTCCGGCGGCGGGCTGATCGAAGTCAACGGCTCGCCCACCGACGCCGCTGCCCGGCTGATCAAGCAGGGTATCCACGAGGGCATCGCCGGCAGCGGCTACCGCACGCTGGCCGAGTACGACACGCCGGACTGGGAACCGGCGAAGGCGCAACAATGGGCATCCGGCCAAATCTCCCGCTTCCAGAAGAAGATCGTAGGCGCTGTCTGCGCCAACGACGGCACCGCCGGCGGCACCATCGCCGCCTTCAAGGCGGCCGGCGTGAACCCGCCGCCGCCGGTAACCGGCAACGACGCCACTACCGCCGGGCTGCAGCTGATAATCGCCGGCGACCAGTACAACACCATCTCAAAGCCCAGCGAGATCGTGGCCGGCGCTTCTGCCGACATCGCCTATGAGCTGCTGCAAGGCCGCAAGCCAAAGGCGGATGCCTCCCTGTTCGGCACGCCGACACGGCTGTTCACCCCGACCTTGATCACTGCGGCCAACGTCAAGACCGACATCATCGACAAGACCGTCCAGGGCAAGCCGATCGCCACCGCTGCCTCGCTGTGCAGCGGACGCTACGCGGCCGGCTGCAAGCGACTGGGTATTACCCCCTGATGACGGGCCAATCGGCGGCGGCATCAGCCGCCCCGGTCAGGCCGGGTGACGTGGTCCTCAGCCTGCGCGGCATCTGCAAGCATTTCGGCGCCGTGTCCGCCCTCACCGACATCGACCTGGAGGTGAAGGCTGGAGAGGTGGTTGCCCTGGTGGGCGACAACGGCGCCGGCAAATCCACCCTGGTGAAAGTCCTGGCCGGCGTGCACCAGCCCAGCGCCGGGACAATCGCGTTCTGCGGCGCGCCGGTCACGCTGGCCACGCCCGGCGCCGCCCTCTCCCTCGGTATCGCAACCGTCTTCCAAGACCTCGCTTTGTGCGAGAACCTGGACGTGGTGGCGAACATCTTCCTGGGCCGTGAGCTCGGCCCCGTGCGGCTAGACGAGGTGACGATGGAAACCCGCGCCTGGCAGCTGCTGCGCGAGCTTTCCGCCCGTATCCCCAGCGTGCGGGAGCCCATCGCCTCGCTGTCCGGCGGCCAGCGCCAGACAGTGGCCATCGCCCGTTCGCTGCTGCTCGACCCTAGGCTGATCATCCTCGACGAGCCCACGGCGGCACTGGGCGTGGCACAGACCGCCGAGGTGCTGGACCTGATCGAGCGTGTGCGCGGCCGCGGCCTGGCCGTTGTCATGATCAGCCACAACATGGAGGATGTGCGCGCCGTGGCCGACAGGATCGTGGTGCTCCGGCTAGGCCGCAACAACGGGGTGTTCACCCCCGACGCGTCCAACAACGAGCTAGTCGGCGCCATCACCGGTGCGGCAGACAACTCCGTATCCCGTCGCGCCGGCCGTCGCGCCGCTGGCGAGGCGAGAGCAGACGCATGAAGCAGGACGTCAACGACGGTATCGGCCGCGCGGCGCCGCTGCTGGACCGTGCCGACGAGCGGCTCAGCCAGGCGAGCGGGTTTCGTGCAGCCGCGATCTCCCTGCTGGACCGCATCCGTGCCGGCGACCTCGGCGCGCTGCCCGTAGTGGTGGGTCTGGCGGTCATCTGGACCGCGTTCCAGGCGATCAGCCCGGTGTTCTTGTCGGCCAACAACCTGGTCAACCTGCTCTACGACTCGTCGACCATCGGCGTGATCGCGCTCGGCATCGTCTGCATCCTCATGGTGGGCGAGATCGACCTGTCGGTGGGTTCCGCCAGCGGGTTCGCCTCCGCCGTGCTGGGCGCCCTATGGGTCAACCGCGGGGTGCCGGTATGGCTGGCGGTGCTGGCTGCCGTGCTGACGGGTGTGGTCATCGGCGCCGTCTACGCCGTCATGTTCATCCGCTTCGGCATGCCCAGCTTCATCTCCACCCTGGCGGGCCTGCTCGCGATCCTCGGCCTGCAGCTCTACATCCTGGGCGATTCGGGCTCGATCAACCTGCCCTACGACACGCCGCTGGTCACCTTCGGCCAGACCTCGTTCATGCCGCACGTTCTGGCCTACCTGGCCGTGGCACTCGCGGGTGTCGCGGTGTACGTGTCCGGCTGGAGCGCTGCCTCGCGTCGCAAGCGGGCGCGGTTGTCGTCGCAATCTCGGACGATCCTGCTGGTGCAGGCGGGCACGCTGACCGTGGTCGGCGGGGGCGT
The DNA here is from genome assembly GCA_964242595.1 of uncultured Acetobacteraceae bacterium. GTDB lineage: Bacteria > Pseudomonadota > Alphaproteobacteria > Acetobacterales > Acetobacteraceae > BOG-908. The sequence goes on from CAXTBC010000033.1 coordinate 15,879, forward strand.
CGTGGCCTACCTGAACCACGACAGGGGCGTGCCCTGGATGTTCGCGCTCTTCGCCGTGCTGGTGACGGCGATGCATTATGGGCTGACCCGCACGCGCTGGGGCCGCTGGATGCGCGCGGTGGGCGGCAACCGCGAGGCGGCGCGCCGCGCCGGCATCAACGTGCCGCTCGTCTACACCAGCGCGTTTGTCCTGTGCTCGGTGCTGGCGGCGCTTGGCGGCGTGATGTCGGCGGCGCGGCTGGCTTCGGCCAGCCAGCAGGCCGGCACCGGCGACGTGAACCTCGACGCGATTGCCGCTGCGGTTATCGGCGGCACCAGCCTGTTTGGCGGCCGTGGCAGCGCTTACTCTGCGCTGCTGGGTATCATCGTCATTCAGTCGATTGCCAGCGGGCTGACGCTGCTCGATCTGTCGTCCTCGCTGCGTTACATGATCACCGGCGGGGTGCTGGCGGTGGCCGTCATCGTGGACTCGCTGGCACGGCGCTCACGGGTGTCGCACGGGCGGGCCTAAGCGGGACAGGAGCCGCGCGCGAGATATGTAGCAAGCATGGGGCTCCGCCCCAAACCCCGCTGGGGCCTTGAGGCCCCAGACCCCCAATCGTTAAGGAGTTCCAACGAACAGGTTCTAAGGACTTGTCCTTAGCGGGGTCCAGGGGCAGCGCCCCTGGCCTTCTCAAAGGATAAATCTTCCAGGTATTAGGGCCCTTTGGCCAGTCCGGCCAACGTCAGGAAGTCTACCTGCAGCTTGCCGCCGATCACGAACGTATCGGGGATGAACGAGCGGCGGAACGGCTCATTCAAATTGTCCACGCCGGTGATGTATTGCAGGTTCGGGGTGAACCGGAGCCAGGGCGTCGCCTGGATGCCGTAGTTCAACTCGATCAGCGTTTCGTTGGACGGCACCCCGTTCGGCGACAGGCCGATCGAAGCGCGCGCCGCACGTTCGTTCGACAGCGTCAGCGACGAGTATTCCTGGTCCGTCACCGCAAGCCCGATCGTGTCGAGCGGCCGTGAGGCAAACGGTCCGGTCCACACGATGCCTGCCTCGATCTGGAAGTCTTGCGTCGCCCGGCCGCTGCCCGGGCCGCCGACGAAACCGAACACCTCTATGCCACGCGTGGAGGTGGGATCCGGGCGGTAGATCGTCTGGTCGAACCGGCCGTAGACGAGGGAACGGCCGAAATCCTGCTGCGCCGGCAGTCCGGTAAGCAGTGCGCGGCCGCCGTTGATGTCACGTGTCGGGTCGTTGTAGGTCGATTGGTCGATCAGCGCGCCGATGGCGTAGTTGCGCGGGTAGGGGTCGTTCTTGGCCGTGGTCGTGTAGCCGAGCTCGACAGGGACCAGCACGCCGGTGGAACCGTCCAGGCCGAAGTTCAAGCCGTGGTCGTTCGAAGCTGTGATGCTGGGCTGCTCCTCGAACGCGCCGACATGCAGGAAGACCTTGTCCGTAAGGAAGAACTTAATGTGACCAGCCCAGACCGAGGTGGGAAAGAAAATGAACCGGGAGTCGGCGTAGACGATCTGCGGGCTGCCGCAGATGCCCACGTCTTGGAAGTTGCAGTAGAGCGGCGAGGTGAGGAAGGCGCCCTGCGAGGGCAGACGCCCGACCTCGAAATCCACCCGATCGTTGAACAGCTTCTGCTCGTAGCTCAGGATGGTGATGCGAGCGTTTTCTGACCCATCGAAGATTTCCTGCGGCGCCAGACTGTTACCGATATCGTCGGCGGCAATGCTCCTGCCGTCACGGTTGGTGCCGATGAAGTGGATCGTGCCGCCGGGGATGCCTGCAAGCGTCTGCAGGTCGGCGTCCACGCCCACCAGGAACTGGTCGGCATAGTCCCCACCCCGCTTGATCCCGCCGGTTACGTTGCCGGCTGACTCAGACACGTAGTTGAGCTGAACGCTGACGCCAGGCGTGATCTCCCAGTTGCCGGCAGGCAGCGACACCGCCGTGGTCGCCGGCTTGGCGTTCTCGCCCTGGTTGGTGGTGATCCCGGGCGAGCTCGTGGCACCGGGAAAGCCTAGGCCCTTCTCTGCATTCGCAGGCGCTTGGTCGGGTGCTTGGGAGGTTGCCTGTTGGGCATGGCCAACGGCTGGAACCGCCAGGAAGGCAGCCGAAAATCCCGCGAGAAGCGCCTGTTTGAGCGTTATCCGAAAGCCGGCAAGAAAATAGGGCGAGATTTGCACCTCTCGACGCGCAGCATCTTGTCTCGCAGTCATGACCGTTCTCCCTAATCCGGCAAGTCTTCGGTGTTCCGAATTTCTTTTTTGCCTAGCAACGGCATAGAGAACGGACTGGCGCCCGAGCTATTAGCCTTGTGCCAAAACGTGATATTTATTTTCCTCTCCGGAGTTTACCGGTCCTGTTGTAGTTCCGCAGCAACTCATGCGTTGCGTGTTTGCTGAAGGTCCGCCTTGATCTTGCTTACAAGGCTTCTAGATCGAGTCGACTCGGTAAGGACCTCTACCGGCGTCCAGGACGGACTTTCCGTCGATGTTGATTGGTCGCCGTGCAGCGCCACCGCGCGACACACCGGGCGAGCGACCTCTCGGGTTCCGGGACCGGCGGCGGCTACGCCACCTGCTCTCGGGCAAGGTGATCTGCAGCGTGTGCGGCGGGCCCTATCATCCGACGGGCAGCAACTACCTGGACTGCCAGGCCGCCAAGCACGGCGCCTGCACGAACCGGCGCACGTGCCGCCGCGCCGCCCTGGAAGGCCACGTGCTGGACCTGCTCGGCCGCCAGCTGATGCAGCCGGACCTGCTCGGTACTTTCATGACGGCCTTCGACGCCGAGTGGGAGCGCCTGGATGGCGAGCTGAGGGTCGAGGCCGCGACGAGGCAGCGAGAACGCCAGGCGGTTGAGCGCAGGATCGCGAGCCTGGTGGACGTCGTGAGCGACGGACGTGGCAGCCCGGCCATCCTCGCCAAGCTCAGGGAGCTGGAAGCCACGCGGCACGCTCAGGGGGACGTCGACGCGCCAAAGCCCGCGTCAGGCGCAAGGGCTCCTCGGGCGTCCACAGTCGACATGGCCGCGACCTACGCGGCGCGGATCGAGGAACTCACGGCCTCCCTGTCGCGCGGCGACGACCCGGAGGCCTTGGAGATCGCGCGGCAACTCATCGACCAGGTCATCGTCCACCCGTTGACGGACGGCGACCCCCACGGCATCACCCTCATCGGTAACCTCATCGACCTTTTGAAGGCGGCTGGGCCTCGTCAACGCTCGGAACGCAAACCCTTCCAACCAGCTGACCCAGCCCTTGGGCTGTTCGTCAATTCGGTAAAGAGGGTCCAGGGGCAGAGCCTCTGGCCTTTACCAGTCGCTCCACCAGTGGCTTGATCCGTGCCACCTCCCGCGCAACACCCGCAGCATTCGGATGGAGGTGGTCGTCCTGGATCAAGCCAGGCTGGGCGGCAACACTCTCGAGGAAGAACGGGTCGAACAGCAGGCCGGGGCGCTTGCCCAGCGTCTCATACACCGCGCGGAACTGTGCCCCGTAGGCAGCCCCCAAATTGGGCGGCGCCTCCATGCCGGTCAGCAGCGTACGGACGTGGTGGGCGTCCAGCGTGTCCAGGATGGCGGCCAGGTTGGCCTGCATTTGGGCGGGGTCGGTGGCGCGCAGGCCGTCATTGGCGCCGAGTTCCACGAGGGCGGCGTCCGGGTGGTCGGCCAGCGCCCAGTCGATGCGGGCGCGGCCACCCGCCGAGGTGTCGCCGGACACGCCGCCGTCCAGGATCTGCACGTCGTAGCCGTCGGCCTTCAGGGCGGCGGCAAGCTGGGCCTGGAAGCCGTCCTGCGTGGGCAGGCCGTAGCCGGCAACTAGCGAGTCGCCGAACACCAGCAGGCGGACGGGGCTGGGCTGGGCCAGCGCTGTTACGGTTGACAACATGAAAACCACGAGCGCGGCCTTCGCCCTTACGCAGGGCGGTCCATATCGGTGATCCATGGACACGAATACCCCACCTATTCCGCCGCTGGTGCAAGCGCGCGGCCTGCACCTGACGGTGGGGGCGGCCTCCGGCCCGGTCAACATCCTGGCCGGCATCGACCTGGACATCGCGGCCGGCGAGTCGGTGGGACTGGTGGGGCCTTCCGGCTCGGGCAAGACCAGCCTGCTGATGGTGCTGGCAGGGCTGGAGCGCGCCACCGGCGGCGTGGTGACGGTAGACGGGCACGACCTCACGGCGCTGGACGAGGACGCGCTGGCGCGGCTGCGGCGGCACAGCGTGGGCATCGTGTTCCAGTCCTTCCACCTGATCCCGACGATGACCGCGCTGGAGAACGTGGCGCTGCCGCTGGAGCTGGCCGGCGCGGCGCGCGCGGCGGCGCGGGCCGAGGCCGGGTTGCGTGCCGTGGGGCTGGGCCACCGGCTGTCCCATTTGCCCGGCCAGCTCTCCGGCGGCGAGCAGCAGCGCGTGGCGCTGGCGCGCGCCTTTGCGCCGGAGCCGAGGCTGCTGCTGGCCGACGAGCCCACCGGCAACCTGGACGTGGCGACCGGCCGCGCGGTGATGGACCTGCTGTTCGAGATGCAGGCGCGGCTGGGCACCACCCTGCTGCTGATCACCCACGACCCGGCGCTGGCGGCACGCTGCGGGCGGCGGTTGCACATGCAGGACGGGCGCCTGGCCGAGGCCGTGGCAGCATGAGCCTGGCCTGGCGCCTGGCGCTGCGGGACCTGCGCGGCGGCCTGCGCGGCATGCGCGTGGTGCTGGCGTGCCTGGCGCTAGGCGTGGCGGCCATCGCCGCGGTTGGCAGCCTGCGGGCCGCAGTGGACCGCGGCCTGGCCACAGACGGCGCCAGGCTGCTGGGCGGCGACATCTCCATCGAGAGCGGGGCCGAGACGCTGCCGGACACGCTGCGCGCCTGGCTGGCGGCACGCGGGGGCCAGGTGTCCACCGTGGCGCTGCTGCGCACCCTGGCCGTGGCACCCTCCGGCGAGCGGATGCTGGTTGAGCTGAAGGCGGTGGACCCGGCCTACCCGCTGCTGGGCGCGCCCGTGCTGCAGCCGGTCATGCCGCTGTCGCGGGCCTTGGACGGCGGCGTGGTGGCCGACCCGCTGGTGCTGCAGCGGCTGCGGGTGCGCCCTGGCGACAAGCTGAGGCTGGGCAACGCCAGCTTCGTGCTGCGCGCGGCGCTGGCCTCCGAGCCGGACCATGCCGGCGGCTTCAGCGTGCTGGGGCCGCGAGTGATGGTGGCGCAGGCTGCCCTGGCCGCCACAGGGCTGATCCAGCCAGGCTCCCTGGTGACGCACGAGTGGCGGGTGCTTCTGCCGGCCGGGACGGACGCACGCGCGACGGCGGACGCCGTGCGTGCGGCGTTTCCCGATACCGGGTGGCGGGTGCGCGACGCCAGCCAGGCGGCCGCCGGGCTGGAGCAGCCGGTGCGGCAGACCAGCCTGTTCCTGGTGCTGGTGGGGCTGAGCGCGCTGCTAGTGGGCGGAATCGGCGTCGCCACCGGCGTGCGGGCCTGGCTGGAGGGCCGGGCACGGACCATCGCCACGCTGCGCTGCCTCGGCGCCTCGGCGCGCACGGTGTCCGCGGTGTTCGGCATCCAGGTCGGGCTGCTGTGCGCCGCCGGCATCGCGCTCGGCGTGGCAGTGGGCGCGGCGCTCCCCGTGGTGGTGCTGTGGGTGTTCGGCGATGTGCTGCCGCTGCCGGCCGAGGCAGGCCTCTACCCGGAGCCGCTGCTGCTGGCGGCGCTCTACGGCGTGCTGACGGCCGCGTGCTTCGCGCTGTGGCCGCTGGGGCGGGCGGCGCAGATTTCCGGCGCTGCGCTGTTCCGCGACGCCGTGCTGCCGGGTGGGCGTGCCAGCCCTGGCGTGCTGGCCGCCAACGTGGGTCTGGGCGTGCTGCTGGCCGTGGTGATCGTGGCGGGCTCGGCGGACTGGCGGTTCGCGCTGTGGTTCTGCGGCGGCGCGCTGCTGACCCTGGCAGCGTTCCGCGCCGGCGCCTGGGGCGTGATGCGGGTTGCGGCAGCGCTGCCGGCAACCCGGCCGGCCTGGCTGCGGCTGGGGGTGGCCAACCTGCACCGGCCCGGGGCGGCTATGCCGCTGTTGCTGGTGGCGTTGGGGCTGGGGCTGACGGCGTTGGCCGCCGTGTCGCTGATCGAGGGCAACATACGCGGCCAGTTCCTGGGCGCGCTTCCGAAAACCACGCCCAGCTTCTTCTTCATCGACATCCAGAACGCGCAGGTGGACCAGTTCCGCGCCATCGTCGCCGCCTCGCCCGGCACCGACGGGCTGCGCATGGTGCCTAGCCTGCGGGCGCGCATCGTGGCCCTGAAGGGCGTGCCGGTGGACAAGGTCCACGTCGCGCCGGGCAGCCAGTGGGCGCTGCGCGGCGACCGGGGACTGACCTACGCCGCCTCGGTGCCCGAAGGCTCGCGGCTGACGGCGGGCGCCTGGTGGCCGGCGGATTACAGCGGGCCGCCGCTGATCTCGCTCGACGAAGGGCTGGCGCATGGCTGGGGGCTGGGGCTGGGCGACACGCTGCGGGCCAACGTGCTGGGGCGCGACATCGACTTCAAGGTGGCCAATTTGCGTGCGATCGACTGGCGGGCGCTGACGATCAACTTCACCCTGGTGGCCGCACCCGGGCTGCTGGAACATGCCCCGCAGATGCACATCGCCACGCTGCGCGACCCGCCGGCGCAGGATGCGGCGCTGCTGCGCCGGGTGACGGACGCGCTACCGAACGTGACGGGCATACGGGTGGCCGACGTGTTGGCCAGCATCGCCGAGCTGGTAGGCAAGCTGGGCGCGGCCCTGGCGGCGGCCGGCGGCGTCACCCTGGCCTCCGGCGCGCTGGTGCTGGCCGGCGCGGTAGCGGCCGGCCAGCGGCGGCGGATCGCCGACTCGGTGGTGCTGCGCACGCTGGGCGCCACGCGCGGGCAGGTCCGGGCGGCTTGGCTGGTGGAGTTCGGCGCCATAGGGGCGGCGGCCGGCGTGCTGGCGGCGGCCCTGGGCACGCTGGCAAGCTGGGGCGTGACCCGCTTCGTGCTGGACGCGCCTTGGCTGTTTTTGCCGGGCACGCTGGCGTTGACGGTGGGCGGCTGCGTGGTGCTGATGCTGGGTTTCGGCTATGCCGGCACCGAGGCCGCGCTGCGGGTGCGCCCGGCCGGGTTGTTGCGCAACCAGTGATCGCGGCTGGCTTGGGCTTGTCGAAGAAAGCAAGCAGTCCTTTTTTGAAAAAAAGGACCAAAAAACTTTTGCTCCTGTCGGCGGCATCAACTGCCGCGGGAACTCAGGATAGATCAAGGCGGCAGAAACAGCGTTCGAAACCAAAGTTTTTTGCTTCTTTTTTTCAAAAAAGAAGGCCTTCCTCGCTTCACAACGCTCAGCGTCAAGGACGTCCGGTAGAAGATGCGCATGTTCCGTTTTGGCATGGTGCTGGCGTGGATTCTCGGCGCAGGGTGCGCGCACGCCGCCGAACCGCCGCTGCGCGCTGGCGTGCTGGCCGACGCGCCCCCCTACGTCCTCAGCGACGGCCATGGCGGCCTGACCGGCTTCACCGTCGAGCTGTTCCGCAGGGTGGCGGCGCGCATGCAGCGGCAGATCGACTTTTCCACCGCTGCCCAGCAACCGCTGTACGAAGGCCTGCAGCACGACCGTTTCGACGTGCTGCCGGGCCCGATCGCGGCCACGCCGGACCGTGCGGGAGACATGCTGCTGCTGCAGGGCTACGCGTGGTCCGAGTTCCAGTTCGGCACGCGGCGGGGTGACCACCTGGCGGCGTTGTCCGACCTGCGGGGCCGGCGGCTGGCGGTGCGGACCGGCAGCGTCTACGCCGACTGGGCGACCCAGAACGCCCAGCGCTACGGGTTCACCGTGCTGCCGGTGGCCAGCGGAGCTGGCGCGGCACAGGCGGTGCTGGACAACCAGGCGGACGTCAGCCTGAGCGGCAGCCCGGTGCAGGGGTTCGCCGCGACCCAGAATGCAAACTACTTGCCGGCACTGTCGTTGCCGGAGACGCGGGTGCACCAGAGTGCGGCCGTGCGGCGGTCCGATACCGAGTTGCGCGACGAGATGGAGGACGCCCTACGGTGCTTGAAGATGGACGGCACGGTGGCGAAGCTCTCCAAGCAGTGGCTGGGGCGCGACCCGCAGGACGAGGATTTGGAGAACCTGGTGGTGCCTGGATACGGGGTGCCGGGGTTGGCGGGTTATGATCCGAAGCCGCGCAAGACGAGATGTTAGGCAAGAAAGCAGTTCTTTCTTGAAAGAAAGAACCAAAGAACTTTTGCTGAATTTGTGCGCGCGGTCGTCCCACCACCCGACTCAAGTAGCAAAAGTTTTTTGCTTCTTTTTTTCAAAAAAGAAGGCCTTGCTTTTCCTTCTCGCCGTCTCCGCTTGCGCCACACCCCAACGCCCGAAGGTCGGCGCCACCACGCCCGTCGTGCAGCTCCCCAAGAGTCAGGGCCCGCAGGTGATCGACGGCCACGTGCCCCCATTCGCCACCAACACGTGGGAGCCGTTCAGCCGAGTCGACGCGGTGGCCATCGCGCTGCGTGAGTGGCGGCTGTTCGGCCAACCGGTGGACGACGACCCGCCGGAAACGCGGCCGATCCCGCCGCCCGACCAGAAGCCGGAACGCGAGCCCGGCCTATGGCAGCGCGTGGGCGAGTACTGGTGGATCGGCCAGGCGCCGGAGGAGCGTGAAGCCGCCTGGACGGGGATGCACGACGCGGACGGCACCGTGTTCGAGGCGCGGCGCGACGCGGAGTTCGCTTGGTCGGCCGCATTTATCTCCTACGTGATGCGGGTGGCCGGCGCCGGCGGCGACTTCCCCTACTCGCCCAACCATTCCACTTACATCAACGCCGCGGCGTTGGGCTCGACCAGCGTGCTGCGCGCCTACGCGCCGCAGGTGATGGCGCCGGCGCTGGGCGACATCATCTGCATGGGCCGTGGCCACTCGGCCGCGCTGCGGTTTGCCGACTTGCCCACCGCCGCCTCGTTCCCTGCGCATTGCGACATCGTGGTGATGGTGACGCCCGGCCTGTTGAGCGTGGTTGGCGGCAACGTGGACGACGCGGTGACGATGAAGCACGTGCCGGTGTCGCCGACGGGGCTGCTGACGGGGGCGGACGGGCGGGTGCTGGATACGCGGTATCCGTGGATGGTGGTTCTGCATGTGAACTACCTGCGTTAAGCGAAAGCCAACCGTGCTCTACGGGACAGCTTGCCGGTCACGATCACGTTTCCGGAGCACTGCGTAGCGAGGTGGTTCATGTGGCTCACTTCGAAGAGCAGATTGTCCCTGGCTCCCCTTTACAAAAATACGCGATCCCGCTGGGAAGGAGGGATAAGCTGCTGCCAGGCGAGACAATCTCGGTGTCCGTCTGTCTTTCGAAATCATCGATGAAATCGGCATCGATCTCCGTTTCGATAACTGAGATCGCCTCCAAATCGTCTTCGGATGGTGCATCAGCAAAGTGCGCCCGCAGCCGAATGACTTTTCGCTCGGGATCAATCTCGAAAGAGTAAGCTCGCAACGTGTCCGGCGTCTGGCCCCGAAGCGCTCGCTGCGCCGAAAAACAGACGTCTTTCAAGATGTCGTTCATGGTTGTACTCCTACTTTCTAGGAGGCGCCGGAATAATGTGCGCTCTGCGCTTTGAATAATGTATTATCCCTTGGGTTGTAGGGGCTGCCGCCCCGCTTCGGGATCGATTGACATCGATGATTTCCTTGCCAGCATCGAAAGCCTCTTCAGAGCCTGGCTGACGTCCGTGCGGCGGGCCAGCAGGGCGGAGACGTCGTCCTGGTCGCCCAGCTCGTCGGGCAGCCTGGCGCGCCAGGCGGCACCGCCGCCGAACACCAGGGCCGAGTAGAGCTGGTTGGGGCAGGCCTCGATCAAGTCGCGCAGGCGGGCGCCGCCCGGCTCGGCGAAGGCGGCATGCTGCAGCCTGCCGTGGCGCAGCACCACCATGTCCAAGCCGAAATTGCTGAACATGGCCCACAGCCCCTCGCGCACCACGGCATTCAGGTTCTGGTGGTTGTAGTCCACCACCCACCAGGTGTTGCGCAGGCCGTGCTCCCAGCCTTCCAGCAGCGCCTCGAAGATGTTGCCCTTGTCCATCTCCGCATCGCCGATCAGCGCCACCATGCGGCCTTCCGGCCGGCCCTCGCCCCAGCCCTGCGCGCGTACGTAATCCTGCACCAGCGAGGCGAACAGCGTCTGCGCCATGCCGAGGCCGACCGAGCCGGTGGAAAGTCGACGTCGTCTGTGTCCTTGGTGCGGGAGGATAGGACTGGGCGCCACCGAGCGCGCGGAATCCCCCAAGCTTCCGGCGTGTCTGGTTGCCGAGCAGGTACCGGATGGCGTGGAAGACGGGGCTCGCGCGCGGCTTGACGGCGACGCGGTCCTCCGGGCGCAGCACGGCGAAGTAGAGCGCCGTCATCACCGTGGCGATCGACGCGCTGGAGGCCTGATGGCCGCCGACCTTCAGGCCGTCGGAGGATGGGCGGAGATGGTTGGCGTTGTGGATGGTCCAGGTGGCCAGCCAGACGATCTTGCGTTCCAGGTCGGCCAGGATCGCTTCTCGGGTGTGCATGAGGTTTTTTGGCGGAGGAGAAGGAAGGTCTTCTCTTTCAAGAAAAAGAAGCAATAGCTTTGTCTGTTTGGGGTGTCTGCCAGCGCTCGACGGGTCACAAAAGGCTTTCCGGAACTTTGGCGGCCTTCTCCGGACAGAACCGCGACAGCGCAGACAAAAGCTTTTTGCTTCTTTTTCTCGAAAAAGAAGTCATTCCTTGCTTGCAACACCGCCCCCATGGCCAACCCGTCCAGGCCGGTCCTAAACTGGCTCGCCCAAGACGGAGACCGCAGCGTTGACACAGAACCAAGCCCTCTCGCGCCGTCGCCTCCTGCAGGCTGGCGCCGCGGCAACACTGGCCGTGCCGCATCTGGCCCGGGCCGCCGACACCGCCGCGCCGCTTCACGGCCAGCTTGCCGCCTTCGCCGACGAGATCCTGCGCCTCTCGCCCGAGCAGGCCACCGCGCTGGGGCTCGACACCGGCACCTATGCCGGCCTGAAGTCCAAGCTGTCCGACGCCTCGCCCGCCGGCGATGCGGCCTGGGCCGCCCAGGTGCGCAGCATGCGCCAGCGCCTGACCTCGGGCACCAACGCGGCCACCCTGACGGATGCCGACCGCACGATCTACGACACCGTGCTCTACGCCGCCGACCGCGGCATCGAGGGCACCGCCTTCCGCTACGGCGGCGGCGCGGGCGCCGGGTTCGCCGGCGGCGCTTCGCCCTACGTGGTCAGCCAGCAGAGCGGGTCGGTCACCTCGCTGCCGGAATTCCTCAACTCCGAGCACCAGATCAACACGGCCGCGGATGCCGAAGCTTACCTCGCCCGGGTGTCCGCCTTCGCCAGGGTCCTGGATCAAGAGAGCGCGCGGATCCGCGCGGACGCGGCGCTCGGCGTGATGCCGCCCGACTTCATCGCCGCCACCACGCTGGTGCAGCTCAAGGGCTATCGTGCGGTGCCGGCCGCCCAGCAGCCGCTGGTGTCCTCCCTGAGCACGCGCGCCGCCCGCGCGAACGTAGCCGGCGACTGGGCCAGTCGCTGCAGCAAGATTGTCGAGACCAGCGTATACCCAGCGCTGGACCGACAAATCGCCGCCTTCTCGGCAGCCACCGCGCACGCGCCGCACACCGCCGGCGTGCAACGCCTGCCGGACGGCGACGCGTTCTACCGCTGGGCGCTGCGCCTGGGCACCACCACCACCACCTCGCCTGCCGACATCCACAAGCTGGGCCTGGAACAGAACCGCGAGATCCAAGCCCGCATGGACACCCTGTTGCGCGCACAAGGCATGAGCCAGGGCACGGTAGGCGCGCGGGTGCAGGCGCTCAACAAGGACAAGCGCTTCCTGTACCCGGACACCGACGAGGGCCGCGCCGAGCTGATCGCCTACCTGAACGACCGCCTGGCCCATATCCGCCCGCTGCTGCCCCAGGTCTCGCACCTGGCGCTGCGCGCGGACGTGCAGGTCAAGCGCGTGCCGCCGGACATCCAGGACGGCGCTGCGCTGGGCTACATGAACTTCGCCTCGCTGGATGGCTCCCGCCCGGCGATCTACTACATCAACCTGAAAACAACGTCGCTTTGGCCGAAATACCAGCTGCCAACGCTGACCGCCCACGAGGGCATTCCGGGCCATACCTGGCAGGGCGCCTACTTGGCCGAGCACCACAACGAGATCCCGCTGATCAGCTCGCTGATGGGCTTCAACGCGTTCGTGGAAGGCTGGGCGCTGTACGCCGAGCAGCTGGTGGACGAGCACGGGCTGTACGACGACGACCCGTTCGGCCGCATCGGCTACCTGCAGGCGCAGCAGTTCCGCGCCTGCAGGCTGGTTGCCGACACCGGCCTGCACGCCATGGGCTGGACGCGCGAACAGACCGTGGCGTTCCTGACCGAGCAGACCGGCAAGGGGACCGGTGCCATGACCAGCGAGACCGACCGCTACTGCGCCTCGCCCGGCCAGGCCTGCGGCTACAAGATGGGCCACAACGAGATCCTGCGCTTGCGGGAGAGCGCCCGGTCGGCACTTGGCGGGAAGTTCGACCTGGCCGGGTTCGACGACGCCGTGGTCAAAACCGGCGGCGTGCCGTTGCCGGTACTGGCCACCGCGATCGACCGCTACGTGGCCGTCACCAAGCGCGGCTGAGCGCCTGGTCCGGAGGCGGCTCCTGCCCGCCTCCGGATGGCGCCCCTTGCAACAAGCCGCGTGTGGTGGTCAGAGAGCGCCAAACCACACCGCTGGATCTGCCCATGAGCGACACCAACCCACTCGGCTTTCCCCAGGCTGCTCGCCGTCTTGGCGTGCCGGTCCGCATCCTGCGCCAGGCCATCCGCGCAGGCCGCGTTCCGGCGCCGCCACAGGTAGGGGCCACCGCCGCGCTGCCGCCCGAGTGGCTCGATGCCGCCCAGGCCGCCGTCAAGGCGCAGCCGCTGCGTCGAAGCTCCGGGCAAAAAGTCCCGCCTTTTGCCCGTTACAAGGGCACGTCGGCGTGGCGGAAATACACGGTGCGGGTGCGCGCTTACGCCCGGTTCCGGGCTGCTGAAAAAGCGTAAGATTAGGAAGGCCTTCTTTTTCGAGAAAAAGAAGCAAACAGCTTTTACTGCCTTGGCGCGGCTCTGTCCGGAAACACCGGCAGGGAGCAAAAGCTGTTTGGTTTTTTTTTCGAAAAACAACTGCTTGTTTTCTTGCCCGTGGCATTTTGGTGCCGTCGCACCATAATGCCCTTGAACCGCCGCGGCTTGCGCATATCTGCCGCTTCGAGTGGTGCGAGCGCACCTTAAAAGGCCGGCGTTGCCGGGTGCGGGGGCCCTTCAGCATGACCTACATTTCCAGGCCACTCGCCACTGGCGAGGCCGCCACGAGCCGTGCCGCCGGCCAACGCAGGCCCGGCCGGCCCAGGCTGGCGGCAGGGCTGGCCGTGGCGGGCGTCGTCGTGGCGGCCTACGTGCTGTTGCAGCCTGGCGCGAGCAACGCGCCGCCGCCGGTCCCGCTACCGCCGCACGTGACGGTAGCCACGCCCTTGCAGGAGACGGTTGCCGCCGAGACGGACTTCCTCGGCCAGTTCTCGGCCGTGGACATGGTGGAACTCCGCGCACAGGTCGGCGGCACGCTGACCTCCATCGGCTTCAAGGACGGCCAGGTGGTGCACAAGGGTGACCTGCTGTTCACCATCGATGCCCGTCCTTACGAGGTGAAGCTCGCCCAGGCCGCCGCGCAGCTGCAATCGGCCCAGGCGCATACCGTGCTGACGACCGTGGAGCTGTGGCGCGCAACCCAGCTCCGCACCAGCAATTACGGCTCGGCCGAGACGCTGGACCAGCGCGCGGCCGACCAGCGGGCCGCCGAGGCCACCACCGCGGCCGCCAAGGCCTCGATGGACGACGCCAGGCTGGACCTGGAGTTCTCCCGCGTGCCGGCACCGTTCACCGGCCGGATCGGCGCCCACCAGGTCTCGGTGGGCAACCTGGTCAGCGGCAGCCGGGCCGGCAGCAGCCCGACCACGCTGCTGGCCACCCTCGTCTCGCTCGATCCCATCCACCTGGATTTCGACATCAGCGAGGCGGACTACCTGGCCTTCCAGCACGCCCATCCTGGTGCCGAGACGAACGTGCCTGTTGACGTGAGCGTCGGCGATGATGCCGGCTTCACCCGCAAGGCCACGCTGGACTTCATCGACAACGCCATGGACCGCGGTAGCGGCACCATCCACGCGCGCGCCACCGTGCCCAACCCGGACCTCTCGCTCACCCCCGGCCAGTTCGCCCGCGTGCGGGTGCGGACCGGCCTGCCCGGGCGCGTGCTGCTGGTGCCGGCCGCGGCGCTGGTGCCGGACCAGTCCCGCCAGACGCTGATGGTGGCGGGCCAGGACGGCAGCGTGGTGCAGAAGGCGGTCACCATAGGCGGCCTGCATGACGGCCTGCGCATCGTGCGCGCGGGCCTGGCACCTGGGGACCGGGTGATCATCGACGGCACCGCGCTGGTGCGGCCCGGCGCGCCGGTGGTGCCTGTGGCGGGGCGCATCGTTGCGGGCGCGCAGTAAGCAAGGCCTTCTTTTCTGAAGAAAAGAAGCAAAAGACTTTTGCTCCCTGTCGGGTGTGCCCGGAGAGAGCCGCGCCTGACGAACAAAAGCTTTTTGCTTCTTTTTCTCGAAAAAGAAGGCCTTGCCTGCCTTCCCTAGGACAGCCCCCATGCAGCTCACCCACCGGTTCATAGACCGGCCGATCCTGGCCACCGTCGTCAGCGTCTTCATCACGTTGATCGGCCTGGGCGCGCTCGTCTCCCTCCCCGTGGCGCAATACCCGGAGATCGTACCGCCCACCGTGCAGGTGACCACGAGCTACCCCGGCGCCTCGGCCGAGGTGGTGAGCCAGACGGTGGCCACCCCGCTGGAGCAGGAGATCAACGGCGTCGAGAACATGCTCTACATGAGCAGCCAGTCCACCGGCGACGGCAAGCTGACCATCACCGTCACGTTCCGTATCGGCACCGACCTCAACACCGCCCAGGTGCTCACGCAGAACCGGGTGGCCGACGCGCTCTCCCGCCTGCCGGACACGGTGCAGCGCCTCGGCGTGCGGGTGGCCAAGACCACGCCGAACATCCTGCTGGTGGTGCATTTGTTCTCGCCCACCGGCGCGCTGGACCAGCTCTACATGTCCAACTACGCGACGCTGCACGTGAAGGACGCGCTGGCGCGGCTGCCCGGCATGGGCGACGTGCAGGTGTTCGGCAGTCAGGACTACGCGATGCGCATCTGGCTCGATCCGGACCGCGTGGCCGCCTACAAGCTGAACCCCGGCGAGGTGATCGCTGCCTTGCAGGCGCAGAACGTGCAGGTCTCCGCGGGCGTGCTGAACCAGCCGCCGCTGCCGTCCCACGAGGCGTTCCAGCTCAACGTGCAGACGCTCGGCCGCCTCGGCTCGCCGGAGCAGTTCGGCCGCATCATCCTCAAGACGGACGCGCAGGGCCGCGTCACCCGCCTCAGCGACGTGGGCCGCGTGGAGGTGGGCGCGCAGGACTACGGCGCGGCCGGCTACCTCAACCGCGACGCGGCCATCCCGATCCTGGTGTTCGCCCAGCCCGGCTCGAACTCGCTGGCGGTGGAACAGAGCGTGCGCACCACCATGGCGGAAGTCTCGAAAGCCTTTCCCGCCGGGCTCGCCTATCGCATCGTCTACGATCCCACCGAGTTCATCTCCAAATCGGTGCACGAGGTGATCGTCACCATCCTGATCGCCATATCGCTCGTCGTCGCCGTGGTGATCCTGTTCCTACAAACCTGGCGCGCCTCGCTGATCCCCGTGGTCGCCATCCCCGTCTCGCTGGTCGGCACGTTCGCGGTGCTGGCGGGGCTGGGTATCTCGCTGAACAACCTCTCGCTATTCGGCCTGGTGCTGGCCGTCGGCATCGTGGTGGACGACGCCATCGTCGTCGTCGAGAACGTGGAGCGCAACATCGCGGCCGGCTACGCGCCGCGCGAGGCCGCGCACCGCACGATGGACGAGGTGGGCGGCGCGCTGGTCGCCATCGCGCTCACGCTGTGCGCCGTGTTCGTGCCGGCGGCGTTCCTTTCGGGCATATCCGGCGCGTTCTTCAAGCAGTTCGCCGTCACCATCTCGGCCTCCACGCTGATCTCGCTGGTCGTGTCCCTCACGCTCAGCCCGGCCCTGTGCGCCGTGCTGCTGCGGCCCCACGCCGGCCACGCCCATGCACCCGCCAACCTCGTGTCCCGCGCGGTGGCGGCCTTCTTCGGCCTGTTCAACCGCGGGTTCGAGGCGCTGTCGGACGCCTACGGGCGCCTCACCATGCGGCTGGTGCGCGCGCTCGGGCTGGTGCTGCTGGCCTATGCCGGGCTGATCGCGGCCAGCGCGTGGCAGTTCTCCCGCGCGCCCACCGGCTTCGTGCCGGAGCAGGACCAAGCCTACCTAATCACCGTCTTGCAGCTGCCGCCAGGCGCCACGCTGGACCGCACGCGGCAGGTGCTCCAGCAGGTCAACGCCATCCTCCTGGCCACTCCCGGCATCACCGACACGGTGCCTTTCGCCGGTCTGGACGCCACCACCTTCACCGACGCTTCGAACGCGGCGACCATCTTCCCGGTCCTTGCTCCGTTCGAGGACCGGGCCAAGCGCGGGCTCTCGGCCGAACACATCTTGAGCGAGCTGCGCCAGCGCCTCTCGGCGGTGCAGGGCGCGCGCGTGCTCGCCATCAGCCCGCCACCGGTGCAGGGCATCGGCAGCGCCGGCGGCTTCAAGATGATGGTGCAGGACCGTTCCGGCGCCGGACCGCAGGCATTGGAAGCGGCCGCCCAGCAACTGGTGGAGGCCGCCAACCACGACCCGGCGATCGGCGGCGCGTTCACCCTGTTCAGCACGCGGACCCCGTCCGTCTATGCCGACATCGACCGCGAGCGCGCCGAGAAGCTGGGGCTGGACCCGGCCACCGTGTTCAGCGCGCTGCAGCTCTACATGGGCTCCACCTACATCAACGACTTCAACTACCTGGGCCGCACGTTCCAGGTGGTGGCGCAGGCGGACGGCCCTTACCGGCGCACGATCGACGACATTGCGCGGCTGCGGGTGCGCAACGCGGCCGGAGCCATGGTACCGCTGGGCAGCGTGGCCGCTTTCCACGACGTGACGGCCCCCTACCGCGTGCCGCGCTACGACCTGTTCCCCGCCGCCGAGATCATGGGCGGCGCCGCGCCGGGCGTGGCCACCGGCACCGCTTTGCACCACATGGAGGTGCTGGCCGCGCGCGTGCTGCCAAAGGGCATGGGCTACGAATGGACCGAGCTGGCCTACCAGCAGGAGCAGAAGGGCACGCCCACCCTGCTGGTGTTCGGGGCAGCGGCCCTGTTCGTGTTCCTGGTGCTGGCCGCGCAGTACGAGAGTTGGAAGCTGCCGCTCTCTGTCGTGCTGATCGTGCCGATGTGCCTGCTGGCCTCGGTGACCGGCCTTCTGCTGCGCGGCATGCCGGTGGACATCCTGGCCCAGATCGGATTCGTGGTGTTGGTGGGCTTGGCGGCAAAGAACGCCATCCTGATCGTGGAGTTTGCCAAGCAGGCGCAGGATACCGGCAGCAACCCGCGCAGCGCCGCAGTGCACGCCGCGCGCACCAGGCTGCGGCCGATCTTGATGACGTCCCTGGCGTTCATCCTGGGCGTGGCCCCGCTGGTGTTGGCCACCGGCGCCGGGGCGGAGATGCGGCAGTCCTTGGGCACGGCGGTGTTCGGCGGCATGCTGGGGGTGACAGGGTTCGGGCTGCTGTTCACGCCGGCGTTCTACGCGATCGTGCAGGGGGCGGGGATACGGCGTAGGGTGGCGCGGCGGGTTTTGGTTCCGGCGGAGTAAGGAAGGAAGCAGTTCTTTTTTGAAAAAAAGGACCAAAAAACTTTTACTCCTTGTCGGGTGCAGGCCGGCGAGCACCCGACAGCCAGCAAAAGTTTTTTGCTTCTTTTTTTCAAAAAAGAAGGCCTTACTTTCTTCTAGAGGGAGACGAGAAAAAATGGACGGCCCAGCACTGGCCAAGCCCCGCAGAGGGCGGCCCCCGGCGTTCGACAGGAACGCCGCGCTGCGCCAGGCGATGCGCCTGTTCTGGGACCGCGGTTTCGAGGGCACCACCTTCGACGAGCTGCTTGCCACCATGCATATTAGCGCCTCGAGCTTCCAGAATGCGTTCGGCTCCAAGCAGGACCTCTACGAGGCGGCCACCGGGCTGTACCTCGAGGAGAAAGCCGCCTTCTTCGACCGCAGCCTGGTCGCCACGGCGAACTGCCGGCAAGCGTTCGAGACGCTGATCGACAACACGGTGGACGCCTTCACCGAGGGCGGCGGGATGCCCGCCGGCTGCATGATCTCGTTGGCCGGCACCCACGCAGCCCCCGCCTGCGACCCCATCCGCGAGATGATGGTGTCCCAGCGCGCGTTATCCGAACGGCTGATGACGGAGCGGCTGCAAACCGGCGTGGACACCGGCGAGCTGCCGGCCGGCACCGACGCGGCAATGCTGGCCGCGTTCTTCAACACGATGTTCCGCGGCATGGCAGTGCAGGCACGCGACGGTGCCAGCCGGGAGAAGCTGGCCGATATCGGGAGGCTGGCGATGCGGGCGTGGCCATAGGCAACCCGGCCTTTCGACTTACCGACTTAAGTTAGCTTCGTATGAGGTCGTGGATCGCTTAGATGGGGCGGGTATGGCAGCCTTCCTGGTTTGGCCACACGCCTGGAACTCACGACATGTCCGACTACGACCTTTACTACTGGCCCGTGCCGTTTCGAGGCCAGTTCGTCCGCGCCGTCCTGGCCTATGCCGGGAAGACCTGGAACGAGTGCGACGACAGCGCGATCGCAAACCTGATGCACGGACCGGTGAAAGACATGCCGGTGCCGTTCATGGGGCCGCCCGTTCTGATCGACAAGAAGACGAATTTTGCCATCGCCCAGATGCCAGCCATCGTTCTTTATCTTGGCGAGACGCTGGACCTCTTGCCCGCCCTGCCTGCGCTGCGTGCCATGACCATGAAGATCGTCAACGACGCCAACGATGTGATCGACGAGATCACCCTGGACGGCGGCCGCGAGATGTGGACGCAAAGTCGCTGGCGTGAATTCATCCCGCGCCTCAAGAAGTGGATGTCGTTCTGGGAGGAGACCGGACGACGTCACGGACTGCAAGCGGGTTCCGGTTTCCTGCTGGGTGGCGAGGCACCCGGGCTGGCCGACATCGTGACGGCCATGTTGTGGTCGGTCCTGACCGACCGCTTCGCCAAGCTCGATACCATGCTCGCGCAAGCCGCTCCGATGACCGCCGCCTTAACCCGGCGGGTCGCCGGTCTGCCGCAACTCGCCAAGCTGGCCGCCAAGGCGCGGCAGGATTACGGTGGGGCGTATTGCGGCGGCCAGATCGAGGCCTCGTTGCGTAAGATTCTTGCCGATTGACATGCGACCCGCATCGGGGCTGACACATCGAAAAGGCAAGCAGTCCTCTTTGAAAAAAAGACCAAAAACTTTTGCTTCACGCGTCGGACACAGCCGGGTGCCGCTGGGTAGATCCAGGCCGTTGACCCAGCGCAGTGACAAAAGTTTTTTTGCGTTTTTCAAAAAAGAAGGCCTTGCTTCCTCTTCAGCAATCAATCTCGACGCAGGCTGCCCTAAGTCATGTCGATTTGCGTGCGGTCACTAGCCGAGCACCTGCCTGCAAGCTCCACGCACGCTCCAGGCGCGCCAGCAACCGCCCGTCGTCGATCGCATCCAACCTGACCAGAACGGCATCGTATCCACGGTAATGGTCGGTCTGGTAATAGAACTGCGGCTCCGCTTCCATCAGCATCGCCTTCTCCTCCACCGGGCACTTGATCACCAGCGTGTCGGCATCTTTCAGCCGCGCCATGAACCTGCCGCGCACCTTCAAGGACGCGGTGCCATAGGACACACCACGTTCCACCCCCGCCAGCCCGGCGCCGTCTGCCAGGCGTAGCAGCCGCTCGATGCCGTCCATCATCGCCCCCAGGCAAAGCAAGCGGTTCTTTTTTGAAGAAAAAACCGAAAAACTTCTACCTCCTCGGGTGCGCGTCGCTGAAACAAGTTGTTTCAAAAGCCTGCGACAGCGCCAGCAAAAGCTTTTTGCTTCTTTTTCTCGAAAAAGAAGGCCTTCGTTCCTACACAGCCTTGATCGAAAGCTTGCCGAAGTTCTCCCCGCTGAACAGCTTCAGCAGCGTCTCCGGAAACGTCTCCAACCCGTCCACGATGTCTTCCCTGGACTTCAACGATCCGTCGGCCAACCAGCCGGCCATCGCCGTCATGCCTTCGGCGTAGCGGGCTGCGTAGTCGAACACCACGAAACCCTCCATCCGCGCGTGCTGCACCAGCAGCATCATGTAATTCTTCGGCCCTGCGACTTCGCTGCTGTTGTATTGCGAGATCGCGCCGCAGACCACCACGCGCGCGTGACGCGCCAGGCGCACCAGCACGGCGTCCAGGATGTCGCCGCCCACGTTGTCGAAATACACGTCGATGCCGCGCGGGCAGTGCGCACCCAGGGCGCGGCCGACGTCTTCATTCTTATAGTCGATCACCGCATCGAAGCCCAGCTCGTCCTTCAGGTAGGCGCATTTCTGCGCGCCGCCGGCCAGGCCCACCACGCGGCATCCCTTGATGCGCGCGATCTGTCCCACCAGCGCGCCGACGGCGCCCGAGGCGGCCGAGACGACAATTGTCTGGCCTGCCTGCGGCACGCCCACGTCCAGCAGGCCGAAATACGCCGTCATCCCCGGCATGCCGAGCGCGCTGAGGTACACCGGCAGCGGCGCCAGCCCGGTATCCACCTTCTGCACGCTCTTGCCTTCGGCCACCGCGTAATCCTGCATGCCCAACGTGCCGACCGCGTGGTCGCCCGGCCGGAAGTCCGGATGGCGCGACGCCACCACTTCGCCCACCGCGCCGGCCCGCATCACCTCGCCCAGCTTGATGGGCGGGATGTAGGACCGCACGTCGTTCATCCAGCCGCGCATGGCCGGATCGAGCGAGATGTAGTGCGTGCGCACCAGCACCTCGCCCTCCTTCGGCTCGGGGACCGCCAGGGTGGCCAGGGTGAAGTCGCTGCGCTTGGGCAGGCCCTGCGGGCGGGCGGTGAGCTGCCACTGGCGGTTCTGCTCGGGCATTTGTAGTTCCTCCTCGATATTGCAGGCGGCGGTTTTCAGCCCGGGCCGCGCCTATGGCAAGGGTGTGGACCGTCGGCAAGCATGGGGCTCTGCCCCAAACCCATCGTGCGTAGCACGCAAGCGCGGGACGGGGCCTCGAGGCCCCAAACCCCATCTGTTTAGAATCTGTTGCAAGCAGGTTTACTGCGGCCCGCGTCAGGTCTGACCCACTGAAGCAAGCAGTCCTTTTTTGAAAAAAGGACCAAAAAAACTTTTGCTTCCCGCATTTGAAACAGCCGATGCCGCAGGACAGATCGAGGCCGCGGAAAGAGCGCAAGAACAAAAGTTTTTTGCTTCTTTTTTTCAAAAAAGGAGGCCTTGCTTCCTTCACAACGGTCAGCCTCAACAGCGGAAGGCATAATTCCTAACCTTCATTTCGAAGGCCACCCCGTCCACTCACCCAGCCCGCAGCATCTCCAGCTCCAGCCAGCGTTCCTCCGCGCGCGCCAGGTCGGTCTCCGCCTGCGCCAAGGCCGACGTCGTCACGTCGAACTTCTTGCGGTCGCGCGTGTACAGGTTCGTATCCGTCAGCACACGCTGGTAGCGCACCATGTCGGACTGCAACTTCGCAATGGCGTCCGGCAGCTTCTCCAGCTCGTGCGACTGCTTGAAGGACAGCTTCTTCGGTGACGCTGCCTTGGCCGGTGCGGCCACGGCGCCGGCAGCCCGCTTGCGCGCTTCCGCCCGCACGGAGGAAGGCGAGCCGCGCTGCACCAGCATGTCGGAGTAGCCGCCGGCGTATTCCTGCCAGCGCCCGCCGCCTTCGGACGCTACCGTGCTGGTGACCACGCGATCGAGGAAGTCGCGGTCGTGGCTCACCAGCAGCACGGTGCCCTCGTAGTCGGCCAGCATCTCCTGCAGCAGGTCCAGCGTCTCCAGGTCCAGGTCGTTGGTCGGCTCGTCGAGGATCATCAGGTTGCTCGGCCGGGCCAGCGCCACGGCCAGCATCAGCCGGCCGCGTTCGCCACCGGAGAGCACGCCGACCGGCGTGCGCGCCTGTTCGGGGCGGAACAGGAAATCCTTCATGTAGCCGATCACGTGGCGCTTCTGGCCGGCCACCTCCACCTGGTCGCCGGCGCCGCCGGTCAGCGTTTCGGACAGGGTGGCGTCAGGGTCCAGGCTGTCGCGCGTCTGGTCCAGGGTCACGGCCGCCAGGTTGGTGCCCAGCTTGATCTGTCCGTGGTCCGGCTGCGCGTTGCCGGTCAGCAGTTTCAACAGCGTGGACTTGCCGGCGCCGTTCGGCCCCACGATGCCCACGCGGTCGCCGCGGACGATGCGGGCGGAGAAGTTGCGCACCACCGCCTGGGTGCCTCCGTCCGGCGCGGGGTAGCTCTTGCTCACGTCCTCGGCCACCGCCACCAGCTTGCCGCTGCCGTCCGCCTCGCTAGCGGCCATGCGCACGCCGCCAGTGGGCCGCACATGCTCGCGCTTCTGCTGGCGCAGCCCGGCCAGCTCGGCCACCCGGCGCACGTTGCGCTTGCGCCGGGCGGTCACGCCGTAGCGCATCCAATCCTCCTCGCGAGCGATCTGCCGGCCCAGCTTGTGCTGGTCGCGCTCCTCCTGCTCCAGCACCTCGTCGCGCCAGCCCTCGAAGTTGGCGAAGCCGCGGTCCACCCGGCGGGTGCGCCCGCGGTCCAGCCAGACGATGCTGCGCGAGACGCTCTCCAGCAGCCGCCTGTCGTGGCTGATCAGCACTATGCCGGCGCGCAGGCTGGCGAGCTCGGCTTCCAGCCACTCGATGGCCGGCAAGTCCAGGTGGTTGGTCGGCTCGTCGAGCAGCAGCAGGTCGGGCTGCGGCGCCAGCGCGCGCACCAGGGCCGCGCGCCGGCTCTCGCCGCCGGACAGCCGGCCAGGCGCCTCGTCGCCGGTCAGGCCCACCTGCTCCAGCAGCGCGCGGGCGCGGTAGGGGTCGTCGCCAGGACCCAGCCCCGCTTCCACGTAGGCCAGCACGGTCGGCGCGTCGCCGAAATCCGGCTCCTGGTGCAGGTAGCGCACGGTGGCGCCCGGCTGGATGAAGCGCACGCCCTCGCTGGCGGCGAGCAGCCCGGCGGCGATCTTGAGCAGGGTGGATTTGCCCGAGCCGTTGCGGCCGACCAGGCAGATGCGCTCGCCGGCGGCCACCGACAGCTCGGCGCCGTCGAGCAGCGGCAGGTTGCCGCCGAGGGTGAGGTGGATGTTCTGGAGCGAGAGGAGGGGTGGAGCCATGGCGGGGTTCTAGCGTCCCTCTGCAAGACAAGTAAGGAAGCAGTTCTTTTTCGAGAAAAAGAACCAAAAAGCTTTTGCTCCCTGTCGGGTGGTGGGGAGAGGTCCGCGACAGCGCGAATAAAAGTTTTTTGCTTCTTTTTTTCAAAAAAGAAGGCCTTTCTTCCTCTCGTTTCCTGGATTGACCAGCCAGGCCTCGCCAGCGCAGGAAGGCGGCAAACCAGCCAGGACCGCCCCATGAAGCTGCACGACGTCCGCGTCCACCCCGAAGCCGACCGCCTGCCGCGCGAGGACCAGCTTGCCTGGAAGATCGCGGCCGTGGCCGCCGACGACGTGCCCGTGCTGCCCGAAGTGGCCGAGATGATCGTCAACCGGGTAATCGACAACGCGTCCGTCGCCATCGCCTCCATCAACCGCCACCCGATCGTCACCGCGCGCGACCAGGCGCTGGCCCACCAGCGGCCGGGCGGGGCCACCCTGTTCGGCTGCGCGCCGGAAGTGCGCGTGCACGCCGAGTGGGCCGCCTGGGCCAACGGCACCGCGGTGCGCGAGCTGGACTACCACGACACCTTCCTGGCCGCCGAGTACAGCCACCCCGGCGACAACATCCCGCCCATCCTGGCCGCCGCCCAGCAGACCGGCCAGGACGGCGCCGGGCTCGTGCGCGCGCTGGCCACCGGCTACGAGATCCAGGTGGACCTGGTCCGCTCGATCTGCCTGCACGAACACAAGATCGACCACGTGGCCCATCTCGGCCCGTCCGTCGCTGCCGGCATCGGCACGCTGCTGAGGCTGCCCACGGAAATCATCTACCAGGCCGTGCAGCAGGCGCTGCACGTGACCACCGCCACGCGGCAGAGCCGCAAGGGCGAGATCAGCAGCTGGAAGGCGTTCGCCCCCAGCCACGCCGGCAAGCTGGCCATCGAGGCGGTGGACCGCGCCATGCGCGGCGAGGGTGCCCCCTCGCCCATCTACGAAGGCGAGGACAGCGTGATCGCCTGGATGCTGGACGGCAAGGCGGCCCGCTACCAGGTGCCGCTGCCCGCGCCGGGCGAGCCCAAGCGCGCCATCCTGGACACCTACACCAAGGAGCACTCGGCCGAGTACCAGAGCCAGGCGCTGATCGATCTCGCCTTCCGCATGGGCAAGCGCGTCGCCGACTGGAACGACGTGGCCGACGTGCTGATCGAGACCAGCCACCACACCCACCACGTGATCGGCACCGGCGCCAACGACCCGCAGAAGATCGATCCGGCGGCCAGCCGCGAGACGCTGGACCACTCGATCATGTACATCGTCGCCGTGGCCCTGCAGGACGGCGCCTGGCACCACGTGCGCAGCTACGCGCCGGAGCGCGCGCGCCGGCCCGACACAGTGGCGCTGTGGCACAAGATACGCACCGTGGAGGATGCGCGCTGGACCGAGCGCTACCACGCCACCGACCCCAACGTGAAAGCCTTCGGCGGCCGCGTGGTGATCACCATGAAGGACGGCAGCGTGATTGCCGACGAGATGGCGGTGGCCAACGCCCACACGCTGGGCGCCACGCCCTGGGGCCGCGCCGACTACATCGGCAAGTTCCGCATGCTGACGGAAGGCCTGCTGGACCACGCGGAAGCCGAGCGTTTCCTCGAGCTGGTGCAGCGTCTGCCTTCGCTGCGCGCCGACGAGCTGGCGGGGCTGAACGTTGCGGTTCCAGCGGGTGCGTTGCAGGTCGGGGCCAAGGGGATTTTTTAGCGAGCAAGCAGTTTTTTTTGAAAAAAGAACCAAAAAACTTTTGCTCCCTGTCGGGGACTCGCAGGAAAAATCCGCGACAGCGGAGTCAAAAGTCTTTTGCTTCTTTTCTTCAGAAAAGAAGGTCTTTCTTTCTTGCCTACAGGAGCAAACCGCAGATGAGTGAAACCGCCGCCCCAAAGCCCAAGAAAAGCGTCGCCCTCTCCGGCGTCGTCGCCGGCAACACCGCGCTGTGCACCGTCGGGCGCACCGGCAACGACCTGCACTACCGCGGCTACGACATCCTCGACGTGGCCGAAGCCTGTGAGTTCGAAGAGATCGCCCACCTGCTGGTGCACGGCCACCTGCCGACCGAGGCCGAGCTGCGCGCCTACAAGGCCCGCCTGCGCGCCCTGCGCGGCCTGCCCGCCGCGCTGTGCTCGGTGCTCGAGGAGATCCCCGCCGCCGCGCACCCTATGGACGTGCTGCGCACCGCCGTCAGCATGCTCGGCTGCACGCTGCCGGAAAAAGAGGACCACAACGTTGCCGGCGCGCGCGACATCGCCGACCGGCTGATGGCGAGCCTCGGCTCGGCGCTGCTCTATTGGTACCACTACGCGCAGAACGGCCGGGTGATCGACGTCGAGACCGACGACGACAGCATCGCCGGCCACTTCCTGCATCTGCTGCACGGCCGCCCCGCCGCGCCGGCGCATGTCCGTGCCATGCAGACCAGCCTGGTGCTCTACGCCGAACACGAGTTCAACGCTTCCACCTTCGCCGCACGCGTGATCGCCGGCACCGGATCAGACATGTACTCCGCCATCGCCGGCGGCATCGGCGCGCTGCGCGGCCCCAAGCACGGCGGCGCCAACGAGGTGGCGCTCGACATCCAGCAGCGCTACGCCACCCCCGAGGCAGCCGAGGCCGACATCCGTGCCCGCGTGGAGCGCAAGGAAGTGGTGATCGGCTTCGGCCACCCCGTGTACACCGTCAGCGACCCGCGCAACGTGGTGATCAAGTCGGTCGCCAAGCGCCTCAGCGAGGATGCAGGCGATAGCAAGCTGTTCTCGATTGCCGAGCGGCTGGAGTCGGTGATGTGGGAGACCAAGAAGATGTTCCCCAACCTCGACTGGTTCAGCGCCGTCAGCTACCGCATGATGGGCGTGCCGACAGCGATGTTCACGCCGCTGTTCGTCATCGCGCGCACCAGCGGCTGGGCGGCGCACGTGATCGAACAGCGCCAGGACGGCAAGATTATCCGGCCCACCGCCAACTACGTGGGCCCGGAGGACTTAGCGTTCGTGCCGCTCGCCGAGCGCAAGGGGGCGGCGTGACCTACCTCGTCGGGGCCGACCTGCCCGCCATCCCGGCCGGCGACCGCTTCCGCGCATTGCTGGCCGAGCCCGGCATCGTGCGGCTGCCCGGCGCCCATAACGGCCAGGCATCCCTGCAGGCCCGCGCGGCGGGGTTTACGGGCACCTACCTGTCGGGTGCGGCGATGTCGGCGTCGATGGGACTGCCGGATTTGGGCGTCATCACCATCGAGGACGTCTGCTTCTTTATCCGCCAGGTCGCCCGCGCTTCTGGCCTGCCCGTGCTGGTGGATGGCGACACCGGCTATGGCGAGGCGCTCAACGTCATGCACATGGTCCGCAGCTTCGAAGATGCGGGTGCCGCCGCCGTCCACCTCGAGGACCAGTTGCTGCCCAAGAAATGCGGCCACCTCAACGACAAGCGGCTCGCCACGCCGCAGGACATGGCCGCCAAGGTCGCCGCTTCCGTGCGCGCCCGCCGGCACCTGTTCGTGATCGCGCGCACGGACGCTGCCGCCAGCGAAGGGCTCGACGCCGCCATCGCGCGCGCGAAACTCTACGTGGAGGCAGGTGCGGACGCGATCTTCCCCGAAGCGCTGCACACCGCCGAGATGTTCCGCGCCTTTGCTGCCGCGATGCCGGGCGTCCCGCTGCTCGCCAACATGACGGAGTTCGGCCGCACGCCGTTCTTCACCGCTTCCGAGTTCGAGGAAATGGGCTACCGCATGGTCATCTGGCCCGTCAGCTCGCTGCGGGTCGCCAACAAGGCACAGGCAGACCTCTACGCCGCCATCGCACGCGACGGCGGCACCCACGCCGTGATCGACCGCATGCAGACACGCGTTGAACTCTACGCAACCATCGACTACGCCGCCTACGAAGCATTAGACGCCTCTATTGCCAAGACAGTGGTGCCTGAAGGAATGCCGCTCAGGTAGATGTGTCTTTACGGTTACAGGAAAACGGCTGCTTGGATCGATTTTCGACAAGGCGGGCAAGATTTCGTTTTAAGAAAGAGGGGTGGTACTGACGATCGAAAGTGTTGATATTAGGCAAGCATGGGGCTCTGCCCCAAACCCCGCTGGGGCCTTGAGGCCCCAGAACTCCGTCTGTTAGAGATCTCCTACAAGTAAATTCTAATACCAACGGCCTTTAATGTTGACCTGTGAAGGAAGGCCAAGGGCTCTGC
>CAXTBC010000034.1:0-43071 GCA_964242595.1 uncultured Acetobacteraceae bacterium
GTTTGGGGCAGAGCCCCATGCTTGTCTATAGGTCAAAGTTTACGGCCGTTAGTATCAGTAGACGGCAATCTGCGGCCTCAAGGCTCCGTCACGCGCATGCGTGCTGCACACGGTCGGCTTTGGGCCAAGCTCATGCTGGGATCATCGGTTTTACTCAAGTGTTCCGGCGCGACTTGATGTCGACCACCTCGGCGCCGCCCTCCGTCCGGGCGCTTGCCGGCAGGTTCCGGCCGGCCAGGACCTCCTGCACCTTGCGGGCGAGCTGCTCCCGGCTAAACGGTTTGCCGATTAGCTGGACACCGTCGTCCAGGCGGCCGTGGTGCACGATCGAGTTCTCGGTGTAGCCGGACATGAACAGCACGCGCACCCCCGGCCGGATCGCCCGGATGCGCTCGCCCAGCTCGCGGCCACGGACCTGCCCAGGCAGCACAACGTCGGTCAGCAGCAGGTCCACATCTGCCATGTAGGTACCGAACACCTGCAACGCCTGCTCGCCGTCTGCCGCCTCGACGACGCGGTAGCCGAGGTCGCTGAGGATGGCCACCGCGATCTCCCGGACGGCGGGCTCGTCCTCGACCACGAGCACGGTCGCCGTGCCACGCGGCAGTTCGACCGGTCCGAACGTCCGCTGGATGGGCGCGGCCGCGCCCACTGCCCTGGGCAGGTATAGGCGAACCGTGGTGCCTTGGCCCGGCTCGGAATAGACCTTCACGTGGCCGCCGGTCTGCTTGACGAAGCCGAACACCATCGCGAGCCCAAGGCCGGTGCCCTTGCCGTCCGGCTTGGTGGTGTAGAACGGTTCGAAGACCCGGGCCGCGACGTCGGGCGTCATGCCGTGGCCAGTGTCGGAGACGGCAAGCATAGCATAGTCGCCGGTCACCACCTCGGCGTGCGTGCGCGCGTAGTCCTCGTCGAGCACCTTGTTGGCCAGCTCGATGGTCAGCCGTCCGCCGCCCGGCATGGCGTCGCGCGCGTTGAGCGCCAGGTTCAGCACCGCGCTCTCCAGCTGCGCGGGGTCGGCCAGCGCCGGCCACAGCCCCGCCGTCTCCACGTAGCGGATTTCGATGTGCTCGCCGAGCGTGCGCCGGAGCAGGGGCACCAGGTCCGGCATGGTGGCGCCGAGGTCGATCGGCGCCGGCGCCAGCGGCTGCTTGCGGGCGAAGGCGAGCAGCTGGCCGGTCAGGGTGGCACCGCGTTGCGCCGCCCAGGTGGCCCGCTCGATCCTGGCCTTGGTGGGCTCGTCGCAATCGTGCCGTGAGCGCATGAACTCCAAGTTGCCCAGGATGACGGTAAGCAGGTTGTTGAAGTCGTGCGCGATGCCGCCGGTGAGCTGGCCGATGGCCTGCATCTTCTGCGCCTCGCGCAGCACGCCCTCGGCCTGGGCGCGCTTGGTCATGTCGCTCACGGTCAGCACGAAGCCGCCGTCAGGCATCGGCGTGCGGCGCAGCTCGAGCTCGTGGCCGGCCGGCGTCGACCGCTCGTAGGTGACGGCGGTGCCGTGGGCGTGGCGCCCAAGCCGTATCTGCTCCTCGCTCTCGATTTCGACGCCGGCCTCTCCGGCATGTTCGAGGAAGGCTGCATAGGGTGTGCCGGCGCGCACCATCGCGCGCGGCAAGGACAGCAGGACCTTGAAGCAGTCGTTCCAGTGGCTCAGCCGCCTGTCCGCGTCGAACACGCCGACCCCCTGGCTGAGGCTGTCGAGCGACGCCTTCAGCCTGATGGACAGCGTGCGCTGCTCGGCCGCCATGCTGCTCGACACCGACCAGGCCTGGTTCAGCATCCTGGCTGCCCAGAGCAGTGCGACGACGGCGACGAGCACGCCGCCGAACACGAGCACCCGCACCCAGGTGCCGCGCCGGTCGGTGGCCGCCTCGCGCTGTGCGAGGAGCGCCTCCTCCTCGGCGGTCATCGATGCGAGGATCGCCTCCACCTGTTTTGTGAGGTTGCGGCCGAGATTGGTGCGGACGACGCGGAGCGCCGGTTCGAGGCCTTCGGTCCGCCGCAGCTGCACGGTCTGTGCCAGCTCTTCCAGCTTGCGCTGCAGGATGGGGGAGAGCGTGTGCAGCCTGTCCTGCTCGACCGGATTGTCCGCGGTCAGCCTTTGCAGTTCTCCCTGCAGGAACGTCACGCGGTCGATGGCACCCTTGTAGGGCGTCAGGTAGTCGTCGTCGCCGGTGAGCAGGTAGCCGCGCTGGCCGGTCTCGGCATCACGCATGCCGATGCTGAGGTCCTTCAGCTTGCCGAGCACCTGGTAGGTGTGCTGCGACCACATTCGGGCCGATTTCGTGGCGGCGAAGCGGTCCCAGGTCAGGCCGCCGACCAGAAGCAGGATGACCACCAGCACGCCAAGTAGCAGGCGGTTGGCACGGGCTACGACGAACTGGGTCATGGTCGGATCCTGGGGTGCGGCGCGGTAAGGCTCATCAAGTTTGGAGGGGATTTCGGTTCGCGATAACTTTACCTGGTCTCTTACAGATAGGCATGTGCTTTCGTGCCGGACTTGCAAAGTACGAGTGGCCGACGGTCGGATGACTGGCGGCAATCGACAGGTGACGCAGGGCCACTATACGGTCATGCCGACAGACAAGCGTGCCGTCCGGAGCCTGATGACGTGGACCAGGAAACCATCCCGAGTTCGCCGGCGAGCGTCCCGGCCGTGAGACAGGAGCGGCCGGGTGCCCTCCGTGCGACACGTGACCACGCGGGAAGCTGAACGGGCGCTCCTGGAATTCCAGGGCCTCGGGGCGGCGATTCTTAAATCGAGCCGGGACTGCATCGTCGTGCTCGATCTCGACGGCAACACCAGGTTCGTCAGCCCTGGCGGCATCGAAGCTATGGAAGTGTCCGACGTGGACGCCATCATCGGCCTGTCCTGGCTTAGGGTCTGGGACGGTGGGGACAACGCGGCCGCCCGCGCCGCCGTGGCCATCGCCAGACAGGGCGGCATCGGCCGCTTCCGGGGTTTCTGCCCGACCCACAGGAGCACGCCGAAATGGTGGGACGTCGTCGTCTCCCCTCTGGCGGGCGTCGACGGCCGGATCGATGGGTTGGTAGCAATCGCCCGCGACGTGACTGACCAACACAGGGCCGAGGTCCTCCTGCGCGACACCGAGGCGTTGCGGCGCCAGGCGGTCGAGGCGGCCGACATCGGCACCTGGGCCTTCGACGTGGCGACCATGGCGATCAGGTGGGACAGCCGGGTGAAGGCGCTGTCGGGCCTGCCGGAGGACGCGGAGGTCAACTGGGACATCTACCTGGGAAGCCTGCACCCGGACGACCGCGATAGGGTGGTCGCCATCGCCACGGAGGCACTCGACCCCTCGGGGTCCGGCACCTACCAGGCGGAGTACAGGACGATCGGCGTCCGGGACGGCGTCGAACGCTGGGTGTCGGCGACCGGCCGGACTCAGTTCGAGGACGGCGTGCCGAAGCGAATGGTCGGCACAGCGATGGACGTCACGGCGCGCAAGCGTGCCGAGGAGCGAGCCAAGCTGCTGAGCGCCGAGCTGCAGCACCGGGTCAAGAACACGCTGGCCGTGGTCCAGGCGATCGTGCGCCAGACGCTGCGCGGGGCGGCGACGCTGGCCGACGCTCAGGCCGCCATCGATCCAAGAATCACCGCCCTTTCACGCGCGAACGAGATCCTGATCCGCGGAGATTGGAAAGGCGCCGATTTGCGGGAAGCCGCCGAAGCCGCCCTGTTGCCGCACGACGATGGCTCGCCCGGCCGGTTCCGGCTTGAGGGTCCGCCTGTCTGGTTGCCCGCCGAAGCTGCGATGTCGCTTGGGCTGATCCTCAACGAACTTGCCACCAACGCCGCGAAATACGGCGCGCTGTCGGTCCCGCAAGGGCATGTCCACCTGCGTTGGGAGGCCGGTGCACCCGCTGCTTCGGAGACGGTGCGGAGCTTGACGGTGGTCTGGCGGGAAGCGGGCGGACCGGAGATCACGGAGCCAACCCGCCGCGGGTTCGGCTCCAAGCTCATCGAGGCGGGGCTCTCCGGCGGCCTCCGGGGGAAGGCCACGTTGAGCTTCCCCCCTGAAGGCGCCACCTGCGTGGTGCGGGCGAACGTTGGATAAGGCTGCGTTGCGAACGGCCAGAGCGCGTCCTGTAAGCAAGAATGGGGCTCTGCCCCAAACCCCGCTGGGGCCTCGAGGCCCCAGACCCCCATCTGTTTAGTTGCTCTAACGAACAGGTTCTAAGGACTTGTCCTTAGCGGGGTCCAGGGGCAGAGCCCCTGGCCTTTTCTCCTGGGGTGAGACCTTCTCATCTCCCCGTTTAAATCCGACATAGGGCAAAGCGCCTTGCCCGTGTTGCCACCCCCCACCCCCCATGCTATTCGCCCGGCGCCGGCCAAAACCGGGCAATTCACACAGATCGGAAGCTTCCCGTGGCCTCAGGCGGCACGACAATCTCCCAGGGCGGCGGCCTGGCCGACCGTTACGCGGCAGCGCTGTACGACCTCGCCGACGAGCAGGGCGCGCTGGACCACACGGTGGACCAGGCGAGCGAGCTCGGTCGGCTGATCGACACAAGCCCAGAGTTCCGCCGGCTGATCGGCAGCCCGCTGATCGACGTGAAGCAGGCGACCGAGGCCACGCGCGCGGTGCTGGTCAACCAGGGCTTCTCGCTGACCATCCAGCGCTTCGTGGGCGTGATCGCGGCCAACCGTCGGCTGGCGCAGCTGCGCTCCATCCTCTCGGCGTTCTCGGCGCTGGTGGCGCGCAAGCGCGGCGTGGTGACAGCGCACGTGACCACCGCGCACGGGCTGAGCCTGCCACAGCGCGAGGCGGTCCGTGCCCGGCTGATCGAGGCCGGCTACGGCAACGTCAACATCGACGAGCAGGTGGACGCGTCCATCCTGGGCGGCCTGGTCGTCCGGATCGGCGCCCGCCTCTACGACAACAGCATCAAGTCGCGCCTGCAGCGCCTGCAGTTCGCCATGAAGGGAGCCGCCTAAATGGACATCCGTCCGGCCGAGATCTCGGAGATCCTCAAGAAGCAGATCGCCAGCTTCGACACCGAGGCGGACGTCTCCGAGACCGGCCAGGTCCTCTCGGTGGGCGACGGCATCGCGCGCGTGTTCGGCCTGCAGAACATCATGGCCGGCGAGATGGTGGAGTTCCCCGGCGTGGGCCTGCGCGGCATGGCGCTGAACCTGGAGACCGACAACGTCGGCATCGTGATCTTCGGCGACGACCGCGGCATACGCGAGGGCGACACCGTGACGCGCACAGGCACCATCGTGGACGTGCCGATCGGCATGGGCTTGCTGGGCCGCGTGGTGGATGGCCTGGGCAACGCCATCGACGGCAAGGGTGCGATCGACGGCGCCGAGCGCAGCCGCGTGGAGGTGAAGGCGCCTGGCATCATCCCGCGCAAATCCGTGCACGAGCCGATGCAGACGGGTCTGAAGAGCATCGACGCGCTGATCCCGGTCGGTCGTGGCCAGCGCGAGCTGATCATCGGCGACCGCCAGACCGGCAAGACGGCGGTGATCCTGGACACCATCCTCAACCAGAAGGCCGCCAACGACGCAGCCGGCGACGACGCCAAGAAGAAGCTGTTTTGCATCTACGTGGCGATCGGCCAGAAGCGTTCCACCGTGGCGCAGATCGTGCGCACGCTGGAGGAGCGCGGCGCGCTGGAATACACGATCGTTGTGGCCGCCACCGCGTCCGACCCGGCGCCGATGCAATTCCTGGCCCCCTACACCGGCTGCACGATGGGCGAGTATTTCCGCGACCGCGGCATGCACGCCGTGATCTTCTACGACGACCTCTCCAAGCAGGCCGTGGCGTATCGCCAAATGTCCCTGCTGCTGCGCCGTCCGCCTGGCCGCGAGGCCTACCCGGGCGACGTGTTCTATTTGCACTCCCGCCTGCTGGAGCGCGCGGCCAAG
The DNA here is from genome assembly GCA_964242595.1 of uncultured Acetobacteraceae bacterium. Taxonomy (GTDB): domain Bacteria; phylum Pseudomonadota; class Alphaproteobacteria; order Acetobacterales; family Acetobacteraceae; genus BOG-908. The sequence goes on from CAXTBC010000034.1 coordinate 5,903, forward strand.
ATGAGCGACGCGCACGGCGCCGGATCATTGACTGCGCTGCCGGTGATCGAGACGCAGGCCGGCGACGTGTCGGCCTACATCCCCACCAACGTGATCAGCATCACCGACGGCCAGATCTTCCTGGAGACCGAGCTGTTCTTCCGCGGCATCCGCCCTGCGGTGAACGTCGGACTGTCGGTGAGCCGCGTGGGCTCCTCGGCGCAGATCAAGGCGATGAAGCAGGTGGCCGGCAAGATCAAGCTGGAGCTGGCGCAGTACCGCGAGATGGCGGCGTTCGCGCAGTTCAGCTCGGACCTCGACGCCTCGACGCAGCAGTTGCTGGCGCGCGGCTCGCGGCTGACCGAGCTGCTCAAGCAGCCGCAGTTCACGCCCTACCCGGTGGAAGACCAGGTGGTGGTGATCTTCGCCGGCACCCGCGGCTACCTGGACAAGATCGACGTGGGCCGCGTGGGCGCGTTCGAGAAGCAGTTGCTGGGCGAGATGAAGGCGGAGGGGCAGATCATCACCTCGATCCGCGACAGCCGCGAAATCAAGAAGGACGTGGAGCCGAAGCTGGTGGCGTTCCTGGACGACTTCACCAAGCGTTTCGCGAACGCTTGAAGCCGGGGGCCTGACAGATGGCGTCGCTGAAGGACCTTCGCGGACGGATCAACAGCGTGAAATCCACGCGCAAGATCACGTCCGCGATGAAGATGGTGGCGGCCAGCAAGCTGCGCCGCGCGCAGGCTGCGGCCGAGGCGGCGCGGCCTTACGCCGAGCGGATGTCGGCGATGCTGGGACGACTGGCGGCCAACGTGGCCGGCACGCCCGGCGCGCCGCGGCTGCTGGTGGGCACGGGACGCGACCAGGTCCACCTGGTGATCGCCATGACGGCCGACCGTGGCCTGGCCGGCGCGTTCAACTCCGGCGTTGGTCGCCAGGCGCGCTCGCTGGTCCGCCGGCTGCTGAGCGAGGGCAAGACGGTCAAGATCCTGGCGGTCGGCCGCAAGGGACGCGACTACCTGCGGCGCGAGTTCGCCGACAGCATCAGCGCCGACCTGCCGCTGGGCGGCCGCAAGACGATCGAGTTCAGCGCCGCCAAGGACGTGGCCGACCGCGTGTTCGAGATGTTCGAGCGCGGCGAGTTCGACGTGGCGACGGTGGTGTACAACCGCTTCAAGTCGGTAATCGCGCAGGTTCCCACAGAGATGCAGATCATCCCGCTGCCGCTGCCCGAGGTGGCCGAGGATGCTGCCGGGCAGGGTGCACGCGCGGTGTACGAGTTCGAGCCGGACGAGGAGACGATCCTGCTGCGCCTGCTGCCGCAGAACCTGGCGATCCAAGTCTACCGCGCGATGCTGGAGAGCAACGCGGGGTTTTACGGCGCGCAGATGACGAGCATGGACAACGCTACGCGCAATGCTGGGGACATGATCAACCGGTTGACGCAGAACTATAACCGGACGCGTCAGGCGAATATTACGCGTGAGCTGATCGAGATCATCTCGGGGGCGGAGGCGCTGTAAGTATCTTCCGCTTGTGTCGAAGTTAATGGCCGATCTACACGTTTCTGTCCTGGACGTTCAATTTCAGCTTTAACAAGTTTTGCTTAAGGCTCGATCCAACGGTCAAAAACTACAAACATAGTAGTGGCCAAGCAGGTGCTCGACCTGGCCGGCGCACTCCGCATCAAAGCCCTTCTGAGAGTCGTGAGGATTTTTGTGAAGCCTCCACGGTACAGATATCTCGTCGCTTGGGTCGAGTATGAGAAACGTGTTGGTTCCGCCCGCCAAACCGACAGACCAGTCGTAGGCTGTAAATCCTGCCTTTTCGGACTCCGTTGAAGTGCCGAGCATCCATCTGCCGAAGCCTACGGTCTTCACGAGGTGAATACAGTCAGCCCCCCAGTTAATCGGCTGTCGCAAAGCAAAGGGCACAATGATTGCCAGGAGCAAAGATAAAGCTCGGCGTAGTCGACGTGAGGCAAGGAGCACGGCGAACGCAACAAGTGTAGCTACCACAGCGACAGCGCATATTAAGGCCAGCAGCAGGATAGTTATAAATCCGACTATGTCCGGTATGCTGCACAGCAGCGTCAGCGTGGAGACGGCTACGACGGAGGTAGCTACGGGCCAAATCATCCAACGGTCGGAACCGAAATCCGGCAACAACTTAAACTCCGGTTCCAGATACACCGCCATACCTTTCGATCTCGGCTTAGATTCTATTCAGACTATCAGAAGTTCTGCGCCAACGGGCAACTTGCGCGAACGACGGTGAGCTAATGTGCCAAGTCTTGGTGCAGCGAAGGAAGTTTCCATACCGGTCGCTTCTACGTCCAAGATCGCTGCCGGTGTCCTCTGATCTGGATCGACGACGAAGGAAACGGGTTATCGCAAAACGGGCAAACAAGCTTCTTGCTCCCTAGCGCGCCAGACAAGATTCCCCTAACTACTAATCCAAAGTAACGGGGTCTGGGGCCAAGGCCCCAGCGGGTCCAGGGCGGAGCCCTGGCCTTTCTTAGGAGCACACCACCCATGGCAACCAACTCAGTAGGCCGCGTCTCCCAGGTGCTAGGCGCCGTGGTGGACGTGCAGTTCGAGGGCGACCTCCCCTTCATCCAGAACGCGCTCACCAGCAAGATCGGCGAGCGGGAGCTGGTGCTCGAAGTGGCGCAGGAGCTGGGCGAGCGTACCGTGCGCTGCATCGCCATGGACAGCACGGATGGCATGGTGCGCGGCCAGGAGGTCAGCGACACCGGCGCGCCGATCACCGTGCCCGTGGGTCCCGAGACGCTGGGCCGCATCCTCAACGTGATCGGCGACCCGATCGACGAGCGCGGGCCGGTGGGTGCCACGCGCGCCATGCCGATCCATCGCAGCGCGCCGAGCTTCGAGGACCAGGCGGCCGCCGTCGAGGTGCTGGTCACCGGCATCAAGGTGGTGGATCTGCTCGCCCCCTATTTGAAGGGCGGCAAGATCGGCCTGTTCGGCGGCGCCGGCGTGGGCAAGACGGTGCTGATCCAGGAGCTGATCAACAACATCGCCAAGGGCCACGGCGGCGTCTCGGTGTTCGCCGGCGTGGGCGAGCGGACACGCGAGGGCAACGACCTCTACCACGAGATGATCGACGCCGGCGTGATCAAGCTGGGCGAGGGCACCACCGAGGGCTCCAAGGTGGCGCTGGTGTACGGCCAGATGAACGAGCCGCCGGGTGCGCGCGCCCGCGTGGGCCTGACCGGCCTGACGCTGGCTGAGTATTTCCGCGACGACGAGGGCCAGGACGTGCTGTTCTTTGTCGACAACATCTTCCGCTTCACCCAGGCCGGCGCCGAGGTTTCGGCTCTGCTCGGCCGCATTCCGTCCGCGGTAGGCTACCAGCCGACGCTGGCCACCGACATGGGCGCGCTGCAGGAGCGCATCACCAGCACCAAGAAGGGCTCCATCACCTCGGTGCAGGCGATCTACGTGCCGGCCGACGACCTGACCGACCCGGCCCCGGCTACGTCCTTCGCCCATCTGGACGCGACCACGGTGCTGAACCGCGCCATCTCCGAGAAGGGCATCTACCCGGCGGTGGACCCGCTGGACAGCACCTCGCGCTCGCTGGACCCGCGCATCGTCGGCGAGGAGCACTACCAGGTGGCGCGCGACGTTCAGCGTATCCTGCAGACCTACAAGAGCCTGCAGGACATCATCGCCATCCTGGGCATGGACGAGCTGTCCGAGGAGGACAAGCTGACCGTGGCGCGCGCCCGCAAGATCGAGCGCTTCATGAGCCAGCCCTTCCACGTGGCCACCGTGTTCACCGGGCTGGAGGGCAAGTTCGTGGCTATCGAGGATACGGTGCGGTCGTTCAAGGAAATCGTGGACGGCAAGCATGATGACCTGCCTGAGGCGGCGTTCCTGATGGTGGGGACGATCGAAGAAGCGCGTGAGAAGGCCGAGAAGATGAAGGTTTCAGCGTAAGGCAAGCAGTTCTTTTTCGAGAAAAAGAACCAAAAGCTTTTGACTCCGCTGTCGCGCGGTCCCGGATAGAGCCGCGACAGCGGGACAAAAGTTTTTCGCTTCTTTTTTTCAAAAAAGAAGGCCTTCCTTTCTTTCTTCCGCAGGAACCCAATGCCCGTCCAACTCGAGATCGTCAGCCCCGCCCGCCTGGTCCTTAGCCGCGCCGTCGACATGGTCGTCATGCCTGGCTACGAGGGCGACCTCGCCGCGATGGAGAACCACGCGCCGATGATCGTCCTGCTGCGGGGCGGCGTGATCGCGCTGCACGAGGGCGGCACGGTGACGGACCGGCTGTTCGTGGGCGGCGGTTTTGCCGAGATCACGCCGGAGCGCTGCACCATCCTGGCCGACGACGCGACGCCGGTGGCCGAGCTGTCCGCCGCGGGCGCGCAGCAGAAGCTGGCCGAGGCCGAGCAGGCCTGGGTAGAGGTGGACAAGGCCGACATCAACGCACGCGATGCGGTGCTGGACAGGCTGCAATCCACTCGTGCCGCCGTGCAGTTCGCCCAGGCGGCCTGACCGCCGAATCCACCCTGGTGTGCCGTTCAACGTGGGCGAACCTGGCCGCTTGTGGCCGACCGGCAACACGGCACAGGCCGGCCCTTTCCCCATGCTGCGGCAGATGGCAGGTTGCCACTGCTTTCACGCTCGTTCCATGCGGCCGAATGCCGGGCCCTTCAGGCCCAGCGCCTGGCCATGCTGGATAGGCCGTAGTTGATGAAGAGATTCGCGCCGATGCGGTTGCCCCGATGAAACACTGGCGGATCGAGGAGGTCCCCTGGGACAGCTTCGACCCTTCCAAGCTGGACCCGGAGATCGTGGCGCTCGTGAAGGCGGCGGCTATGGTCGAGCGCAACGGTGTCGACTACGGCACCTACCTCAACCGCGTCTTCGTCGACGATCCGGATTTCCGGGCGGCCGCCGACCGTTGGTCGGTGGAGGAAGTCCAGCACGGCGATACGCTGGGCCACTGGGCCATGCTGGCAGATCCCGGCTGGAACTTCGAGGAAGCGTTCAGGCGCTACAAGGAAGGCTACCACCTGCCGCTGCTGGATGCGGACATCTCCGTGCGCGGTTCGCGCACCGGCGAGCTGATCGCGCGCTGCATGGTTGAAAGCGGCACGTCGAGCTACTACTCGGCGTTGGGCGACGCCGCCCATGAGCCGGTGCTGAAGGACATCTGCCGGCTGATCGCGGCCGACGAGTTCCGCCACTTCAAGCTGTTCTACGACCACATGAAGCGCTACCTGAAGCGCGAGCGGATCGGCATCTTGCAGCGCATGCGCATCGCGATCAGCCGCATCGGCGAGAGCGAGGACGACGAGCTGGCCTACGCGTTCTACTGCGGCAACGAGCCGCCGGAGGCCACCTACCGGCACGAGCACGCCATTGCCGGCTACATGTCCCGCGCCATGACGATGTATCGCTATCACCACCTGGAGCGCGCAGTGGGCATGATACTCAAGGCAATTGGCCTGCCTCCGCGCGGCCGCGTGTCGTCCGCCGCAGCGTGGGGCGCATGGCGGTTCATGTGCGCGCGGCGGGACAAGTTCAGGCGGGTCGCTGCGGCCTAGGCGGCCGTAAGCTTCATCCGAGCCGTCCGGGAGGTCTGGCGGCAGCACGATGGGTATGTGGGAAGACTGCCGTCGCGCCATATTTTGTATACGGCGGGCGGAACAGTTACCATGGTGGCTTCGTAAAGCCTGATGCTCTGGGCAGGATGGTTGGTGTGGATGTAATGCCGGACCAGGATACCGGACGGCTGGTGGGCCTGCTGCCTGTCGTGCCTGCCGTGCCACGCAGGCTCGCGTTCGACGTGATGGCACCCACCGTGTTCCATCAGCGCTGGTGGCTGGATGCCACCACGGGTGGCGACTACGCTGAGGCCGAGGTGGCGCAAGGCGGCCGCCGCGTCGGCTGGTTTCCTTATGCCGTCGCCCACGTGTTTGCCGGCCACCGCGTTTGCGCCATGCCGGTGCTGACCCACTTCCTGGGGCCGGCCATCGACGACGGGCCGGGGGCCGCCTGCAACCGCGTGCTGCGCCGGGCCCAGATCACCCGCGAACTGCTGGCCCAGGTGCCGCAGACCAGCGGCTTCTGGCAGGTGATGCACCGAGGCACCAACGACACGCTCGTCTATCAGGAGCTCGGCTACGAGGCGGCCGTGCAATTCACCTTCGAGGTAGCCGCCGCGCCGGCTGAGGTGCTGTGGCGCAACATGCGCGACAAGACCCGCAACGTAATCCGCCGTGCCGAGGAACAGCACGGCGTGTCCAGCCTGGACGCAGCCTCCTTCGCTGCCGGCTACACGGGCAACTTGCGGCGTGCCGGCTCACCCAGCCGCTACAGCTCGGCCTTGATCGAGCGCGTGTGTCAGGCGGCCATCTCGCGCGGGCAGGGCCGCATCCTTGCTGCGGAAGACAATGACGGGGAGGTGGCCGCGGCTATTTTCTACGTGTGGGACACGCAGGCTGCCTATTACCTGCTCAGCAGCCGGCGTGCGGATAGCGGTAACGGCGCGGTCAGCCTGCTGCTGTGGCACGCGATGAAGGACATCGCCGCGCGCGGGCTGGTGTTCGATTTTGAAGGCGTGGTGACGGCCGGCAGCGCGCTGTTCTTCACCGGTTTCGGCGGGGTGATCGTGCCGCGCTACGTGGTCAGTCGGTTCACGTTCGGCCACCGGCTGGCGGGGAGGTTGTCCAACCCGCTGCGAAAGAGTTCTTTGGCGAAGTATTTGTAGTTGTAGCCTGGAGGGAAGGCTAGTGGCTCTGCCCCCTGGCGCCGCAGGCTCGAACCAAGACGCCTTTGCGCCGGCCCGCTCAGGACGAGTCCTTATACCAACAGCCGGAGACCTGTGGGTCAGCATGGGGCTCTGCCCCAAACCCCGCTGGGGCCTCGAGGCCCCAGACCCCCATCTGTTTAGAATATCCTACAAAATATGTTCTAAGGACTTCTCCTTAGCGGGGTCCAGGGGCAGAGCCCTGGCCTTCCTCATAAGACGCTCAAATAAAGGGGTCTAGGGCCTCGGGACCCCGTTACGCAAATGCATGCTGCGCATGACGGGTTTAGGGCAGAACCCCATGCGTGCTTACGCTTTCTCCAATTGTAGCACCTTCAGGATCGCCGCGCCGTAGCGTTCCAGCTTGGACGCGCCCACGCCGCGTATCTCCCCCAATCCGTCCAGCCCGGCCGGCTGCACCGCAGCGATGTCGCGCAGCACCGTGTCGTGGAAGATCACGTAAGGCGGCACCGCCTGGGCGCGGGCCGTCTCGGCCCGCCAGGCGCGTAGGCGTTCGAACAGGCTGGCGTTGACCGGATCAGCCGCCGCTGCCGAGTTGCGTGCCGCCAGCGAGGCGCGTGGCGGGCGCACCGCCGGGCCGTCCTCGCGCAGCATCACCTGCGTCTCGCCGCGCAGGATAGGGCGCGCCTGGTCTTCCACCAGTTGCAGGCCGGGGAACTCGCCGTCGCCGCTGCGCAACGCGCCGCGTGCCACCAGTTGCCGCAGCACGCCACGCCAAAAGCTGTCGGCGCGGTCGCTGCCGATGCCGAACAGCGCCAGCTTGGTATGGGCATTGCGCTCGGTGCGCTCGTTCTTCTCGCCACGCAGCACGTCGACTACGTACTGCGCGCCGAACACCTGGCCGGTGCGGTAGACGGCGCTCAGCGCCTGCTGGGCTGCCTTGGTACCGTCGAACACGGCGAACGGCGTGCGGCAGGCGTCGCAATGGCCGCAAGGCTGGGCCAGTTCCTCGCCGAAGCAGGCGAGCAGCGTTCGAGTGCGGCACGAGGTGGCCTCGGCCAGCCCGATCATCGCCTCCAGCCGCTGGCGCATCACCGCCTGCTGGGCTTCGGGCGCGGTGGATTGCGACAGCCAGTGGCGGGCGCGGGCCATGTCCTCGCCGCCATACAGCAGCAGCAGGTCGGCCCGCTCGCCGTCACGCCCGGCGCGGCCGATCTGCTGGTAGTAGCCCTCAGGGCTGTCTGGCATGTCCAGGTGCACCACGAAGCGCACGTCCGGCCGGTCGATGCCCATGCCGAAGGCGATGGTGGCCACCATGACGATCGGCTCGCCGCTGCGGAAGCGGGCCAGGGCGGCGCGCTTCTCGATCGGGCTGAGGCCGGCGTGGAAAGCCACCGCGGGCACCTTTTTTTCACGCAATTTGGCGGTGGTGCGTTCCGTCTTGGCGCGGCTGCCGCAATAGACGATGCCGGCCTGGCCGCCGTGGATTTTGAGGAAATCCTGCAACTGTGTGGTCTCGCTCAGCTTGGGCTGGGCAGCGATGTGCAGGTTGGAGCGGTGAAAGCTGGCGGCGAACACCTGGGCGTCCTGCATGCCCAGCGCGGCCAGGATGTCGTCGCGCGTGCGCGGGTCGGCCGTGGCCGTCAGCGCCACGCGCGGCACGCCTGGGAAGAATTGGGCCAGGCGGCTCAGCCCGCGGTACTCGGGGCGGAACTCGTGGCCCCAGGCACTGACGCAATGCGCCTCGTCGATGGCGATCAGCGCCAGGTCGCGCCGCCGCAGCCGCTCCAGCGTGCCCGACGAGAGCAGCCGTTCGGGCGAGACGTAGAGCAGGTCCAGCTTGCCCGAATCGAGCAGGTTGGAGACGCGGGAGGCCTCGGCTGGCTCGAGTTCGGAATGCAGCGCGCCGGCGCTGACGCCGAGCTGGCGCAGGGCGGCGATCTGGTCGTCCATCAGGGCGATCAGCGGGGAGATGACCAGCGCGGTGCCGGGACGCACCAGAGCGGGCACTTGGTAGCAGACGCTCTTGCCGCCGCCGGTGGGCATAAGCACCAGGGCGTCCTGGCCGGCGATCAGGGCGTCCACGGCTTGCTTTTGCAGGCCGCGGAAGGCTGGGAAGCCGAAGACGCGGTGGAGGGTTTCTTCGGCGGTGGTCAAGGACGGAGGGCCTTCTTTACTCTGTTCTCGCGAGAAAACGATAACCGCACGCTGCCGACCAGGCTGCCCATGAAGCCAGAAAGGCCTTCTTTTTTGAAAAAAAGAAGCAAAAAACTTTCGTTCCGCTGTCGCGGTGCCTATCCGGCAGCGCGCCACGGATTAAAAGTTTTTTGGTTCTTTTTTCAAAAAAGAACTGCTTGCCTTGCCTTAAATCTTTCAGCCCCACGGGGCGGTCCGTCGTCCTCACCCTGCCGCCGCCACAGCGTGCCCCTGCGCCAGGCGCCAGATCCGGTCCAGCCTTTCGGCGCCGGTCAGGCGGTGGGCGATCAGGATCACCGTCTGCCCTGTTGTCTCAGCGAAGAGCGTGCCCAGGAAAGCACGCTCCGTCTCGCCGTCCAGGCCGGCACAGGGCTCGTCTAGGATAAGCACCGGCGCGCGCTGCAGCAGCGTGCGGGCCAGCGCGATCCGGCGTCCCTGGCCGCCGGACAGCTGCGCGCCGCCTTCGCCCAGCCAGCTGTTCAGCTGGCCGGGCAGGGCGCGCACGGTCTCGCCGATAGCTGCGCGGTCCAGTGCCTGCCACATCTCCCGCTCGGTGGCGTCGGGCCTGCCGAGCAGCAGGTTGGCGCGGATAGTGTCGTCGAACAGGTGGGTGGCCTGGCTCAGCAGGGCGACGCTGCGGTGCACGTCGGGCGTGGCGAGCTCGGCCATGTCGATGCCGCCCAGGGTGACGCGGCCGGCTTGCGGGATGGCCACCTTCAAGGCCAGCGCCGCCAGTGTGGATTTGCCGCAGCCCGAGGGGCCCAGCACGGCCACGCGGGCACCGGCGGGGATCTCCAGCGTCAGGCCGTCGAAGACCGGCGGGCCGGCAGCGTCCCAGCCGAACCGCACGCCGGCGAAGCGCAGGCCTGGCGCGGCTGGCACCGGCCGGGCCAGCGCGGGTTCGATGATGACGGGCGGGGCGTCTGCCACGTCCAGCACCCGGATGGCGGCGGCCGACGCGGTTGAGGCGGCCACGCCGGCGCGCGGCAGGCCGGAGAGTGGCTCGAACGCGGCCACCACCAGGAAAACGGCCGCCACGGTGATGGCGGGCACTGCGCCGGCTGCCAGCAGGATGGCGAAGATGCTCGCCTGGCCGCACAGCATCGCACCTGCGTTGGCTCGCGCCACACGCCGGGCCAGCACGTGCTGCGCCTGTTCGAGCCCGGCACCGGCCTCCTCCACCCTGTCGGCCATCGCCGCCTCGGCGCCGAAGGCGCGTACCTCGCGTAGGCCGGACAGCGCGTCCAGCGCCGCGACGCGTAGGCGGGCGGTGGCCAGCGCCAGGTCGCCGCGGCTGCTTCCGGCGGCGCGCACCGCCAGCACGGGCAAAAGGAAAGCGGCCGCCGAGAGCAGGGCGGCCACTGCCAGCCCGGTGCCCAGGCCGAGCCGGCCGGCCATCAAGGCAGCCGCCGGCACCAGCACGACAGCGCCTGCCAGCGGCAGCAGGATGCGCAAATAGAGCCCGTCCAGCGCCTCCACGTCGCCCACCATGCGGGAGAGCAGGTCGCCGGCCTGGCGAAAACCGAGCCCGCCGGCCGCCCGCGATGCGAGGCCGCGGAAGAACCAGACGCGCAGGCCGGCCAAAGCGCGGAACGCCGCGCCGTGAGTTACCAGGCGCTCGAGGTAGCGCAGCACCACGCGCGCTGGCCCCAGCACGCCCAGCCACACGCCGGCCGCCAGCGCGACGCCGGTCAGCGCGGCGGCAACGGCGGCGCCCGAGAGGCTGAGCAGCGCCAGCGCGGTCCCCAGGGCGGCCAGGCTCAGCAGCAGCCCCGCGCCGAGCAGGCCAGCCTGCGGGCGCATCAGCCTTAGAATTCGCCAGAGCGGGCTCATGCCACACCTCGTGCGGCGGCGACCCGTCCGGAGCAGAGCTCCAGGCGGCGGCCGCCAAAGGACTGCGCGGCGGCGGAGTGGCTGGCCATTACCACGGTACGGCCCACCGCCAGGCGTTTGAGGCTGGCGAGCACCTCGCTTTCCGTCACCGGGTCGAGATGCGCAGTCGGCTCGTCGAGCAGCAGCAACGGCGCGTTCTTCAGGAAGGCACGCGCGATGGCCACGCGCTGCGCCTGGCCGCCGGACAGGCCGTAGCCGCCCTCGCCCACCGGCGTGTCCAGCCCGCGCGGCAGGGCGCCGGCGAACCCGTCCACGTGCGCGGCGCGGGCCGCCTCCTCGATTTCGGCGGCGCTGGCGTCAGGCCGCGCGAAGGCGATGTTCTGGCGTATGGTGCCGGCGAACAGCATCGGCTTCTGGCCGATCCAGGCGGTCAGCCGGTTCAGCGCGGTGGGCACGATGTCGGCGATGTCGTGGCCGCTGAGCCGGACGCGCCCCTCGTCGGGCCGCACGAAGCCGAGCAGCAGCTCGAGCACGCTGGATTTTCCCGCGCCCGACGGGCCGGTCAGCACCAGCATCTCACCGGGGGCCACGAAGAAGCTCACCCCGTCCAGCGCCGCACCGCGCGAGGCGTCCCACACCAGGCGCACGCCTTCGAAGCTGACGGCGACGCCGCGCGCCGCGATCGTGCGTATGGCGGTCGGCGACGTGGGCGCAGGCAGTGGCGGCAGCGCGGACAGTGCCTCGGCGGCGCCGGTGGCGTGCAGCCGGTCCTGGTAGGCGGCGGCAAAGCCGCGCAGGGGCGCAAAGAACTCGGGCACCAGCAACAGGCTGAACAACGCCCGCAAGGGTGAGCCGTGATGCAGCCCGAGAGCGGCACGGTTGTGCAGGGCGAGAATCACGAGGGCGGCCGCCATAGCACAGTCGAGCGCTGCAGAGGAGAGAAACGCCACGCGCAGCACACGCATAGTGCGCCGGCGCAGCTCTTCGGCCGCGCGGCCCAGCGACGCCGCTTCGGAGTCGCCCTGGCCGGCCAGCACGATGGTGGCGATGCCGCGTACCCTGTCCAGGAAGCGCGCCTGCAGCCGCGCCATCGCGAGGAACTGCCCGCGCGAAGCGGCCGCCGCACCCAGCCCGGCCACGGCCTGGCCGAACGGCACCAGCAGCCCGCACAGCAGCAGCACGAGCGCGGTGAACGGGTCCACGGCCAACGCGACGAGACAGATGAGCGCGGGCCCGAGCACGGCCACCGCGGCCGCGGGCACCCAGCGGCCAAACAGCCCGTCCAGCGCCTCCACCCTGTCCACCACGCTGGCGGCCAGCTCGCCGGAATGGTTGCGCCGGAGCAGGGCAGGGCCGGCAGCCATCATCCGGGCGAACACGTCCCGCCGCAGGCGGGTGCGCCCAGCGGCACCGGCGCGCGCACCGGCCAGCTCGGCGCGGTATTGCAGGGCGGCACGCAGCAGGGCGAGCGTTGCGAAGGCCGCGAGTGCGAAGCTAGCCTGGCCGGTGTGGCGCGCCAGGGCGGCGGCAAGCACCCAGGCCACGCAGCCGGCCTGCGCGGCGCCGGCAGCGCTTACCAGCGCGCCGAGGATGATGGCGGGCAACGCGGATCGCCTGGCCTGCCGGGCCTGCTGCCTGGTCCAGGCCCGTGAAGCTGTCTTGTCACCCTGCATGAATGTGGATGTAGCGGCGGGAGCCGCTTGCCTCAAGGGAATGATGCTGGGGCGGGTGGAGGGAGGCCAGGGGCTCTGCTCCCGCTAAGGACAAGGCCTTAAAACCTGTTCGTTAGAGAGTCTCTAAATAGATGGGGATCTGGGGCCTCGAGGCCCCAGCGGGGTTTGGGGCAGAGCCCCATGCTTACCTCCAGCTAAGACTTTCGCCCGTAATGCCAGCTAGACTGGTTCTCTCCCGCTACACCCAGTCAGACCAAAGATTGGTGGCGCCGGCCACGAGCCGGCGCCACTTGCCTTCAGTAGTTGTAGAGCAGGTTCAGCACGTTCACCGAGCCCAGGCCGGTGGCCAAGTTGTAGCCGGGGCCCGCGGGATAAGCATCCACGTTGGGGAAGTCCGGAGCGCGCAGGATGCCGATCTTCTTGGTAGACTCGTTGGTGCTCCGGCAATCGACCGTGCCGCTGATGCAGGGCTCGGCGTTGTTGCCCGCGGTCACCTCGTTAAAGATGCAGGCGGTCGAGATCGTGTTGCCCAGAGTGGAGTTGCAACGCGTGTTCAGCAGCGTGTTGTCGAATTGCAGCTGCGCCAACTGATACAGGCGCGGCGAGGCGTTGCCCACGTTGATGCCCTTCACTTCGACCACCAGCGCCATGATGCCGGCGAAGGCGGGTGCCGCGAAGGAGGTGCCGCCGGCCGCGTTGCCCAGCACGTCGTTGACGTTGTTGTAGTCGCAGGCGACGCCACCAGTGGACTTGTTGGAGTTGCAGTAGATATAGAAATGCGCCCAGCTTCCGTTCGAAGCGAACAGCGACACGTCCGGCTGGTCGCGCACGCCGTCGTTCGGCACGCCCGGCACGCCGATGGCCTGCCAATCCGGCTTGGCGAACAGAATGCTCTGGCCGCCGGTGCCGCCGACGCCGTTCTGGATGAACGGCAGCCCCTTATGCGTGGTGGTGGCGTTGCAGCTGGCGATCGAGTTGGCGAACCCGTCATACGTGGTGATGATCGAGCTGGCGCAGGAGTTGTCCCAGGGGATCTCCGGCACGTAGGACTTGGCCGAGGACAGACCCACGCCGTTCGTGCTCTTCCAGTAGGTGGCGTTCTGGCCCAGCGCGGTGTCGTAGAAATCGGTGCCGCCGAGCGAGGTGTTGTAGGCGTTGGTGGAGAGCCCGTTCACCGCGATGCCGTTGCCGGTGATCTTGCCGGTGTCGGCCGAGACGCCGCCGTCGCCGGTGGAGATCATGATCGACAGGCCTTCGGACGCGCCCATCTCGACGAGGTCGTTCCAGCCCTGAAGGAAGGTCAGGCCGTTACCCGCCTCGGAGCCGCCGTAGCTGATGCTGAGCACGCTGGCCCGGGTGCCGAGCTCGACGAGGTTCTGCAGCGTCGTCTCCACACCGAACGTGGTGGCCGAACCCGCGCAGGCGGCCTCGATGATGCTGGCGTCCGGCGCGACCGCGCTCGACCACTCCGCATCCAGCGCCGCCTCGCTCTCGTCGCCGGTGAAGCCCGGGTCGCCGCAGCCGCCGGGATGGGTGATCGACAGGGTGCCGGTGTAGCTCCCCAGGCCGAACTGCTTGCGGAAGGTCGTCCAGTCGGCAGGGTTGATGTCGGTCTGCTCGACGACCGCGACGGTCACGCCGGTGCCGGTGATGACGGCACCGAACTGGTTGGTGTTGGCGTTGCGGAGCTGCTTGACGTGGTAGATCGTCGCGAAGTCATCCGGTGCCACGGCGTAGAACACCGGGTTGGTTGCCAGCGTGAAGCTGGGGGCGGGACGGATGATGTTGGGCTTGGGGAAGAAGTTCGACAGCGTGGCACCGCGGATGACCGAGGCGAGTGCTGCGGGAACGGCGAGGTCCGTGGTGTTGGCAACGTGCGCCTCGCCGGCCAGGACGACGTTGTGCAGCTCGGTGTGGAAGGCAGCCCCGATGGTCGACGGCGTTCCGGCGAAGTCGATCGACATGCCGGTGGGTGCCACCCGGTTCACCGTCAGCCCGCGCTTCTGCAGCCAGGCCACCACGGCATCCACGTCGGCGGCGTCAGGGCCGTACTTCCGGAGGTCGGCGGGCTTGAGCCAGCGGCGGTAATCGGGCGACTTCGCGTCCTGCTGGTCGTGCACGAGCTTGTCCAGCGCCGCCTGGCGGTCAGCCGGCCGGCGCAGCACCAGGTTGACGTGCGTCAGGGCCTGCGCATCGCTCGCTTTGCCCAGGTCGGACGAGGCGGCCAGCAAGGGCGAGCGTTCGTGGGCGATCGCCAACGTGACGGTGTCGTCGACCGGGGCGCTCACCAGCGGCGAAGCCGCGGCACCCGCCGACACGCCGGATAGTAGAGTAGCGCAAAGCAGGGAAGACTTGACCATGGTGTTCATCCGAGGACTCCGAGACTGACGAGTAACAAGCAGCGCTGCCGGCTGCGCATTCCGGCAAAAGACTCTGAAAGGATTGTAGTTCAGACTAAGCAAATACTCTGCAAGAGCATTCTTGCTTGTATAAGCTCAGTATAGGCGGGCGTCCCTTTCGACAGAGCAAAAAACTTCTATCGCCGCTATTTCGAGGGCACAACCTTGTTCAGGGCGTATCAAAATAATGTTATCGAAGCTTGACGACTCGCGACATAAACAGCCGCGTAAAGCCGTCCGTCTGCGGTCACGGTGCCAGTGGGATCCGCACGCTGTAACGCGTTCCCGGATTTTCCTCCACCGACAGCGTGGCCCCGAGCTGCCGTGCGAAACCGCGGATCAGCGTGATGCCCAGCCCGTCCCGCGTGCCGGTCTCGGTCTCGCTGCGGCCGGCGGGGATGCCGACTCCGTCGTCCTCGACCACCAGCTCGGCCGTCTGTGCGTCCGATTGCAGGCGCACGCTTACCGTGCCGGCACGACCCTGCGGGAAAGCATACTTCACCGCGTTGCTCACCGCTTCGGTCACGATCAACGATAGCGGCACGGCCTGGTCGCTGTTCATCTGCAGCGGGCTCGCCTCGATCTGCAGCTGGATACGCTTGCCGGCGGTCTCGCCCATCGCGGCGAACAACTGGCCGCAGAGTTCCTTCAGGAACGCCGGCATGTCGATCGTGTGCACCTCGCCCTGCAAATAGAGATGGCGATGCAGGGTGGCCAGCGCGCGTACGCGGTCTCGCGCGCTGGTGAACTCGGCACGCGCTTCGGGCTGGCGGATGCGGGCAGCCTGCAGGTTCAGCAGGGAGGCCACGATCTGAAGGTTGTTCTTCACCCGGTGGTGGATCTCCTTCATCAGGAGTTCCTGCCGCTCGACGGCCTGCACCTGGGCGATCGCATGCTCGCGCAGAGAGGTGGTGGCCTCGGCAAAGGAAGCGGCCAACTCGCGCACCTCGCGCGGCGGGTCGGCACTCAGGTTCTGCTCGAAGGCGCCGCCCGCGCGCCAGGCGGCCACCGCATGGCTCAACCTGGTCAGCGGTTCGACCAGCGCCAGGTGGGTGCCGACGGCGACCGCCGCCAGCCCCAGCAGGAGCAGCAGGCCGAGCTGACCCAGCCGACGGACCAGCAGGTCCGCCGCGGCCACCCGGTCTGTCGTGGCGGGATAGGCGACGATCAGGCTGTAGCCGTCGCCTAGCTGGGCCGACGCGTACGCGTAGGGCACGCCGTTGGCCGAACGGGCGTCGATCACGACCTCGGTGTGTTCTAGCCTGGTGATCAGCGCCGGTGCGGGCAGGCCCAGCGCGCTGGTGTTCGATACCTGAGAGACGTGGCCCGCCGGATCGGCAATCCAAAGCGCGCGCAGCGGAGAGGATATTGCGCCGACTGCCTGCCGGAACCAATCGATCCGAAGGCCGGCATAGATGAAGCCAACCACGTCCTGCCCGTGCAGGATGGGGTAGGCCGCCGGGATCACCTCGTGGCCGGTCAGCAGGCTTGGATGGATCGGACCCAGCCCGAAGTCGCGGCGGGCGCGCACGGTGGCGAACAGGGCGGCGTTCTGTTGCCCGGCACTACGCATGATCCCGGCGCTGGACACCTCGCGGGCCGAGCAGACCAGCGCACCGGAGGCGTCGATGGCGGCCAGGTTGGAGTAGCGGGCCGATTGCAGTTGCAGCACGCTGGCGAGCCGGTCGTGGCAGGCTTCAGCGTTGCCGGACGAAAGCTCGGTCACCTGGGAGAGCGCCTGCATCATCTGCTGGGCGCCGGCGATCGCCGCGACGTGCTGGGCCACCGCCGATTCGCGCAGCCGTGCCGCAGTCTGCGCAGTTACGTCCAGCGCCAGGCGATAGTTCTGCACCGCGATGGTGGCCGACAGCAGGAGCAGGGGGACCGCCGCGATCAGCACGATCAGGGCCAGGCGGATCCGTATCGGCCCGAAGAATGCCCGCAGGCGACCGTTCTGCTGCTGCCGGCCCGCCGCAGCGGACGGCTGGGACGTCACCTTTTGCGGTCCTCTTCGATCAACTTGAGCAGGTCTTCGGGTATCGGCTCGCGGGCCACGTTGTCGAAGATGTCATGCAAGCCCTTTTGCAGCCAAAGGTCGAAGGCCGCCTCGGTCTTGCGCGGCTTCTTCGGGGCAGTTGCCTCGGCGTTGCTGCGGGAAGAGTCTTTCGCCTTCGGCATTGTGGACTGCTCGTGGTTCTGGTACGGGCTTCACATGAGAACGGCCGTTCCGGGAGGAACGGCCGCTCCATTATGTAATCAACAGCAACAGCTTGTACCGGTTCGGCAATTAGGCGTGCTGTGCATCCCGCTCACCTTCGGCCAGGCGGCGCGCCAGCAGCGCCGCGGCGCCGCGGCTTGCCTTGCTGGCCTCCTTGGTCTCGCCGAGCAGCCATGCCTCCAGCTGGCGGCGGGCGCGGAACACGCGGCTCTTGGCGGTGCCAACCGCGCAACCGGTCGACTCGGCCAGCGCCTCGTAGCTCATGCCGTGCACCACGACCATCACCAGCGCCTCGCGCTGGTCGGACGGCAGGCGGGTCATCGCGGCGGCGAGCTCCTTCAGCGCCAGGCGATCTTCATGCGGCGCCTCTGTGGCGAACACGCTGCTCGGCACGTCGTCGATGTCGGTGGTGTCGCGACGCTTGCGCAGGTTGCTGATGAACCGGTTGCGCAGGATGCGGTGCATCCAGGCGGGGAAGTTCGTGCCGGGGATGAAGCTCTGCTGGGCAGAGAGCGCGTTGCAGACGGCGTCCTGCACGAGGTCCTCGGCGGCTGCGCGGTTGCGGGTGAGCGCCAGCGCCTGGATGCGCAGCTTGGGGAGGATGGAGATGATCTGGTCGTGGAACGTCGGCATCGTCATTTCGGCAGTCATGTGTCTCTCCGTCTTCTGAATTAATCAATGACGCAGAGCGGAAATACGCTGCATCGTCTTCGATCACGAAAACGGCATCACCGCTGCGGTGAACCGATGCCGTGTCGGACACCCCTGATCAGGCGTCCCACGGGCGCGCGCCCTCGCCGAAGGCTTCGGCCAGCTTGCTGCGGGCACGCGACACCCTGGCGCGCATGGTTCCTACGGGAACGCTGCATACCAAGGCGGCCTCCTCGTGGGTCAGCTCCTGCGCGCCCACCAGCACCAGGGCTTCGCGCAACAGCGGCGGCAGCGTCCACAACATCCGCGAGACGTCGGCGATCTCGCCGTGGTGCTGCTGGAGGCCCTGGCTGCCGCCGGTGTGCAGCGCCATCGCCGCCGCCTCGCGCCGCCGCCGCCTGGCCTGCTCGAAAAACGCGTTTCGCAAGATCGTGAACACCCACGCCTTCAGGCTCGTTCCGGCCTGGAACTGGGCGCTGGAGGCGAGCGCACGGACCACCGTGTCCTGTACGAGGTCGTCGGATTTCGAGCGGTCGCGCACAAGAAATCGGGCGTACGCCCTTAACTCAGGCAGCAGCGCCGCCAACTCACGACGCACCGCCTTGGCTTGGTCGGCCTCATGGTCTGCTATGGAAGATTTATCCACGGGGCTGTAGGCGCTTGGCTGGCTGGACTGTTCGACGCAAGACTTCCGCACCTTTTCCGTTCCACCGAGGACACAGATGACCGCTCTCCGCCGCGACGACCTGATCCGTGCGCTGCCCTACGCCCGCAGGTATGCCCGCGCGCTGACCGGCAGCCAACCCGCCGGCGACGCGCTGGTGGCCGATTGCCTGCGCGCCATTTTGGCGGGTGGCGGCGCGACTGACGATCAGCCGGAGATCACGGATGCGCGACATGCGCTTTATCGCGGCGTGACGCTGGGATTCGACGCGGGCGTACGCGGCGGCGACGCGATGGACGGGCTCTCCACCCGTCAGCGCCAGCTGCTGCTGCTCACCTCGCTGGAGGACGTCTCCGCGGCCGAGGCGGCACCCATCCTGGCGGTCTCGCCGGAGGCGGCCGCCTCCATGCTGGCCGATGCGCGCGAGCGCCTGCGCGCCTCGGCGGCAACCGACGTGCTGATCATCGAGGACGAGCCGATCATCGCGATGGACCTCGAGGAGCTGGTGCAGAGCTGTGGCCACCGCGTGGTCGGCGTGGCCGCCTCGGAGGCCGAGGCGATCGCCATCGCCAAGCGCACCCGCCCCGGGCTGATCCTGGCCGACATCAATTTGGGCCTGGGCGGTGACGGCACCAACGCGGTGAGTGCCATCCTCGCCAGCCACTACGCGCCGGTGATCTTCGTGACGGCCTATCCCGAGCGGCTGCTGACAGGCGAGGCGATCGAGCCGGCCTTCGTGATCACCAAGCCGTTCGAGCCTTTGACGCTGGCGATCGCGACATATCAGGCGGTTACCGGCGGCGTGCAGCTCGATAGCGTTTAGGAAGCAAGCAGTTCTTTTTCGAGAAGAAGAACCAAAAAGCTTTTGCTCCCTGTCGGGTGACGCGGAACGGCGCGCGCTCCATGGATAAAAGGTTTTTGCCTCTTCTTCTCGAAAAAGAAGGCCTTGCTTATCCTTTCCTTAACCTCCCGCAACCAAGGCCACGCTCGCGCTCTTCAGCCACCCGAAGCGGTTGAGGAAATCTGATGGCGGCCACTACTCTGCGCATCCTGGCCGGCAGCCTGGCCGACGTGCCCGGCCAGGCTGCCCGAGCGGCATCGCTCGGTTTCAGCCACTTGCTGCTGCCGCCGCCCTGGCAGGGCCACACCGGCGGTAGTCCGTTCCTCACACAAGATTTTGCCACGCTGGCGTCGCCGTGCGGCGCCACCGACCTGGCCGAACTCGTGCGGCTGGCCGCGCCCCATGGGACGGGGCTGCTGCTTGACGTAGTGCTCGATGAGGTCTCCGCCGCGGCGTCCCTGACGGACAGCCCGTTCGAGGCTCCCGAGGCGGCCGGGCTGCTGGACCCGCGGCGTCGGCTTCGGGCCGACGTAGCGCGGGCCAGGCTGGGCAACGCGGCCCAGGCCGCGGCGCTGGCGGCCTGGTGGGTGCCGCGACTGCAGGCCTGGTCGCGCGCGGGCGTCATCGGTTTCCGCCTGCTGGGCCTGCAGGCCGTGCCGGAGGACGCGTTGCCTGCGCTGTTCACCACGTTGCGCGAAGCGGTCCCCGATGCCGTGCTGCTGCCGTGGAACCCCGGACTGCCCCGCTCCGCCGTGCTCAGCCTGCGCGGGCTGGGTGCGGACGGGCTGTTCGCCTCGTTGCCCTGGTGGGACGGCTACGCGGACTGGCTGTGGGAGGAGGCGGGCGCCCTGGTCGGGGTGGCGCCGCTGCTGGGGCTGGACGGCGTGCCGGCGGGGCCTGGCCATGCCGCTGGCCGTCACCCGGTGACTCCCGGCCTGGCGGCGACGCTGGGGCAAGGCTGGCTTCACGTGGCGGGCTTGCAGGACGACCTAGCCGAGCTGAAAATGCTGAACACGGCCGTGGCGGGCGAGCCGGCGCTAGCCGCACGCCTGCCTGCGCTCTTGCCGACCGGCGAGGCCGGGCCGGTGCTGAGCCTGTTGCGTGCCGATGCCGGGACGATGCGCCAGGCTGCGCGCGCGGTGCTGGCCCTGGTCAACACCAGCGGCCAGCGTGAGCTGACCATTTCCGCGGAAAGTGTGCTGGAAGCTGCAGGCGGCGCCTTCGAGAGTTTCATGGAGAGCGGGAGCCTGGAGGCCGGCGGAGCCGGCTTGGAGCCGGGGAGCCTGGTCCACCTTGCTCCTGGCCGCACGCGGCTGTTCAGCGCCCGCGCTCGGCCGGCGGCGGTAGCGGCCACTCGTGCCGTCGCATCCGACGCCGTGCGTGCGGCCGCGGCGCCACGCCTGGCGATCGAGAACCCGTCGCCTTGCGTGGATGGCGGCCGTTTCCCGGCCAAGGCGACAGCCGGCCAGGCGTTGGCGGTGACCGCCGACATCGTATTCGATGGCCACGACAAGATCGCCGCCGCCCTGCGCTGGCGCGAGCCCGGCGACGACGGGTGGCGCGAGGCGGCGATGCGTCCGCTCGGCAACGACAGCTGGACGGCCACGATGCCGCTCAATGCCATGGGCCGCCACGAATACGTGGTGGTGGCGTGGCGCGACCATTGGGCGACGTTCCACGACGAGCTGACGAAGAAGTCGGCCGCCGGCCTGCGGGTGACGCTGGAACTGGCCGAGGGCGAGGCGCTGGTCCGCGAGGCGGCTGCCCGCGCCGGGGGCGCGCTTGTCGATAAACGTTCCGCTGGTTCGCCTACTCTGCGTATCAGCGGCGCCCCTACCGGTGCCCGTAATGGCGGCTCGCTGGATGACGTGCTGGCGGGCCTCGCCGGACGTGACGAACCGACGCGCACCCGGGCGCTGCTGGCACCTGAGCTGGTTGCGCTGATGCAGGCGGCGGATGCCAGGCCGTTCCGGATCGAAACGGCGCCGATCCCGGTGGACGCCGAGCGCGCTCTGGCGGGCTTTGCGAGTTGGTACGAGATCTTCCCGCGCAGCATGAGCGACGACCCTGCGCGCCACGGCACCTTCGCCGACGTGGAGCGGCATTTGCCGCGCATCCGCGACATGGGTTTCGACGTGCTGTACTTCCCGCCCATCAGCCCGATCGGCCGCACCAACCGCAAGGGGCGCAACAACACCCTGACGCCGGCGGCAGACGATCCCGGCAGCCCCTATGCGGTCGGGTCGGCGGACGGCGGACACGATGCGCTGCACCCCGAGCTCGGCTCGCTGGCGGATTTTCGCCACTTGCAGGAGGCGGCGTCCGCGCACGGGCTAGAACTGGCGATCGATTTCGCCATCCAGTGCTCGCCGGACCACCCGTGGCTCAAGCAGCACCGGGGCTGGTTCGACTGGCGGCCGGACGGCAGCATACGCTACGCCGAGAACCCCCCCAAGAAGTACGAGGACATCGTCAACGTCGACTTCTACGCCGAGGACGCGGTGCCCGGCCTGTGGACCGCGCTGTGCGACGTGGTGCTGTTCTGGTGCGAGCAGGGCATACGCATCTTCCGCGTCGACAACCCGCACACCAAGCCCTTCCCGTTCTGGGAGTGGATGATCGCCGAGGTTCGCAAGCGCTATCCTGAAGCGATGTTCCTGGCCGAGGCGTTCACCCGCCCGAAGGTCATGTATCGCCTGGCCAAGGTCGGGTTCTCGCAATCCTACACCTACTTCACGTGGCGTAACGAGAAGGCCGAGCTGGCCGAGTACATGACCGAGCTGAACGAGGAGCCGGCGCGCTCGATCTTCCGGCCGCATTTTTTCGTCAACACGCCCGACATCAACCCGGTCTTTCTGCAGGGCTCCGGCCGGCCGGGCTTTCTGATCCGCGCGGCCTTGGCCGGCACGCTCTCCGGCCTGTTCGGCGTGTATTGCGGCTTCGAGCTGTGCGAGGGGGCTGCCGTGCCCGGCAAGGAGGAGTACCTCGACAGCGAAAAGTACCAGCTGCGCGCGTGGGACTGGGAGCGGCCGGGCAACATCGTGCCGGAGATCACCGCGCTCAACCGCATCCGGCGGCGTAACCCGGCGCTGCAGACCCATTTGGGCGTGCGCTTCCTGCCGGCCGCCAACGACTCGGTGCTGTTTTACGAGAAGGCCACGCCGGACCGCAGCAACGTGGTGTTCGTGGCCGTTAGCCTCGATCCGCACCACGCGCAGGAGGCGGCCGTCGAGTTGCCGCTGTGGTCCTGGCGAATCCCGGACGAGGGCGCGCTGGAGATGGACGACCTGCTGGCCGGCACCTCGTCGGTCTGGCGCGGCAGGCACCACCAGGTCCGCCTGACACCGGAGCAGCCCTACGCCATGTGGCGCGCTCGCCCGGCTGTCTAACCGCTCCCTACCTGACCGCCCCCGTCCAGCCAAGGCGTTGCCTCGCCGCCCCAACTCGCATACGGACCGCAGATGAACGCACACACCGCCGCTGCCACGCCTGAAGACCCGCTCTGGTACAAGGACGCGGTGATCTACCAGCTGCACCTGAAGTCGTTCTTTGACGCCGATAACGACGGCATCGGTGATTTCAACGGCCTGATCGACAAGCTGGACTACATCGCCGAACTCGGCGTGACCGCGATCTGGATGCTGCCGTTCTATCCCAGCCCGCGGCGCGACGACGGCTACGACATCGCCGACTACCGCGGCGTGCATCCCGATTACGGCACGCTGGCCGACGTGCGGCGCTTCATCGAGGCGGCGCACGCGCGCAACATACGCGTCATCGCCGAGCTGGTGATCAACCACACCAGCGACCAGCACCCCTGGTTCCAGCGCGCGCGCCTGGCGCCGCCGGGCTCGCCTGAGCGCGAGTTCTACGTGTGGTCCGACGACGACGACAAATACGCCGGCACGCGGGTAATCTTCCTCGACACCGAGAAGTCGAACTGGACGTGGGACGACCAGGCACAGGCCTATTTCTGGCACCGTTTCTACTCGCACCAGCCGGACCTGAACTTCGACAACCCGGCCGTGCTGGACGAAGTGCTCTCCGTGATGCGCTTCTGGCTGGACATGGGGATCGACGGGCTGCGGCTGGACGCGGTGCCCTACCTGGTGGAGCGCGAGGGCACCAACAACGAGAACCTCTCCGAGACGCACGATATCCTCAAGCTTATTCGCGCCGAGATGGACCGCCACGCGCCGGGCCGCATGCTGCTGGCCGAGGCCAACCAGTGGCCGGAGGACGCGCAGCAGTATTTCGGCGACGGCGACGAATGTCACATGAGCTTCCACTTTCCGTTGATGCCGCGGATGTACATGGCCATCGCGCGCGAGGACCGCTTTCCGATCACCGACATCATGCGGCAGACGCCGGCGATCCCGGCCAACTGCCAGTGGGCGGTGTTCCTGCGCAACCACGACGAGCTGACGCTGGAGATGGTGACCAGCGCCGAGCGCGACTACTTGTGGGAAACGTACGCCAGCGACCGCCGCGCGCGCATCAACCTGGGCATCCGCCGCCGCCTCTCGCCGTTGCTGGAGCGCGACCGCAGGCGCATCGAGCTGATGAACAGCCTGCTGCTCTCCATGCCCGGCACGCCGGTGATCTACTACGGCGACGAGATCGGCATGGGAGACAACATCCATCTGGGCGACCGCGACGGCGTGCGCACGCCGATGCAGTGGTCGGTGGACCGCAACGGCGGCTTCTCGCGCGCCGACCCGGCCGCGCTCGTGCTGCCGCCTATCATGGACCCGATCTACGGCTTCCCGGCCGTCAATGTTGAGAGCCAGGCGCGCGACCAGCACTCCCTGCTGAGCTGGATGCGCACCATGCTGGCGGTGCGCCGCCAGCATCGCGCGTTCGGCCGCGGCACGCAGCGTTTCCTCTATCCCGGCAACCGCCGCATCCTGGCCTATTTGCGCGAGCATGCCGACGAGTCCGGCGAGGAGGTGCTGCTCTGCGTCAGCAACCTCTCGCGCACCGCCCAGGCCGTGGAGCTTGACCTTTCCGCCTTTACCGGTCGCACGCCGGTGGACCTGGTAGGCGGCAACGCGTTCCCGCCGATCGGCCAGCTCACCTACCTGCTCACCTTGCCGGCCTACGCGTTCTACTGGTTCGCGCTGGTGCCCGAGGAGGCCGTGGGCGGGCGCGCCTCGGCTTCGCCGGCGCCGCTGCCGGAGTTCGCCACCATCGTGCTGCGGCAGGACATCAACGAGGTGCTGCAGCCGACCGGCCGCTCCATCCTCGAGCGCGAGGCTCTGCCGGCCTACCTGCAGAAGCGCCGCTGGTTCGCCTCCAAGGGCGAACGGCTGGGCGGCGTGCACCTGGCCTACGCGGTCAAGCTCGGTGATGGCCTGCGGGCCAGCCTGATCACCGAGGTGGAAGCCACCATAGGCGACCGCACCGAAAGCTACACGCTGCCGCTGGGCCTCTGCCGCGACGACCAGGCGAGCTCGCTGGCCCAGCAGCTGGCACTCACCCGCGTGCGCCGCGCTGCCGAGGTGGGCTACCTGACGGACGCCTTCGCGCTGGACGCCTTCACCCGCAACGTGATCGACGCCATGCGTGCCGAGCGCAACCTGAAGTTCACCGGCGGTACCCTGCAGTTCAGCAAGACCCACCTGCTGGACGAGCTCGGCCTGGGCGACGACGGCGAGATCCACCGGCTGTCTGCCGAGCAGTCCAACAGCTCGTTGATCGTCGACGAGAAGCTGGTGCTGAAGGTGGTGCGCAAGGTGCTGGCCGGCCGCCACCCGGAAGCCGAAATGACCGGCTTCCTTACCGCGCGCGGGTTTGCCAACATCGCGCCGCTGCTGGGCGAGGTGATCCGCTTCGACGCGGCGGGAATGCCGCACACGCTGATGCTGGCACAGGGTTTCGTGCGCAACCAGGGCGACGCGTGGGAGTGGACGCTCGATTACCTCAAGCGCGTCTCTGCCGACATCTCCACCGAAGACGATGCCGCCGCCTTCGAGGACGCACTTTCCGGCTACCTGGCGTTCGCCGGGTCCATCGGCCGCCGCCTGGCGGAGATGCACGCTGTGCTTACCGGCGAGACGGACGATCCCGCCTTCAAGCCGGAGCCTGCGGACGCGGCTGCCGTCGGCGTGTGGGCGGAGGGCGTCGTGGAGCAGATCGGCCTGGCCGTCGCTGCCTGCGGCAGGGTCACCGAGTGGCCGGACGAGGCGGTGCATACGCTGGCCGAGGATTTCGCCCGGCGGTCTGGGGATCTGTGTCGGGCGGCCAGCCGCCTGTCCGCCGCGGCGGCGGGGCTGGCGATGCAGGCCCGCGTGCACGGCGACTTCCACCTCGGCCAGGTGCTGGTGACACCCGGCGACGCCACGCTGATCGATTTCGAGGGCGAACCGGCCAAGACCATGGCGCAGCGGCGTGCCAAATCCTCGCCGCTGCGCGACGTGGCGGGCCTGCTGCGCTCGTTCGACTACGCGGCTGCGAGCGCGTTGGCCGGCCGCGTGCCTGTTTCCGGCCAGGCGGTGGAACGGCAGGTGAACCTGGTGGAGCTGTTCCGCCAGTCCGCCGGCCGCGCCTTCCTAGAAGCCTACAGGAGCGTCCTGCATGCGTCCCCGGTACCCTGGGTGGAAAAGCAGGCGGAAGCCACGCTGCTGGACCTCTTTCTGCTGGAAAAAGCCGCCTACGAAGTCCGCTACGAAGCCGCCAACCGGCCGGCCTGGATCGGCATACCGCTGGCCGGGCTTGCCCGCGTCTCGGCTCGCATCCTCAAGGAAGGCCAAGCCGATGTCTGAGACCCTGGCCGACACCGGCGCACCGGAGCGCAGCGCAGCTGACGCCATCGTGCAGGCCCGTCACGGCGACCCGTTCGCCGTGCTCGGCCCGCACAAGGTGGAAGGCGGCACCGCCGTGCGGGCGTTCTTTCCAGGCGCCGAGTCGGTGGACGTGCTGGCGCGGTCGGACGCCCGCGTTCTGGCGCGGCTGGTGCGCATCGACGCTGCCGGCCTGTGGAGCGGTGTCCTGCGCGAGGCGGCACCCTACCGGTTCCGCGTGGCCTATGGGGGCGGCACCGTCGAGACTGAGGATCCTTACAGCTTCGCCCCGCTGCTGGGCGAGATGGACATCTACCTTCTGGCCGAGGGCCGCCACCGCGACTTCGCCCGCGTGCTGGGCGCGCACGCCGTGCGGATCGATGGCGTGGACGGCGTGCGCTTCGCGGTCTGGGCGCCCAACGCGCGGCGCGTCTCCGTCGTCGGCAGCTTCAACCTGTGGGACGGCCGCCGCCACCCGATGCGCCTGCGCCAGGGCCCCGGCGTGTGGGAGCTGTTCATCCCGCGCGTTGCGCCGGGGACGGTCTACAAATACGAGATCATGGGGCCGGACGGCAGCGTGCTGCCGCTGAAGGCCGACCCTGTGGCACAACAGACCGAGCGCCCCCCTGCCACCGGCTCCATCGTGCCGGAACCCTGGGAGCCGGTGTGGAACGATGCCGGCTGGATGGCCGGCCGCGCCGCCCGCCAGCGTTCCGATGCCCCCATTAGCATCTACGAGATGCACGTGATGTCGTGGCTGCCGGAATCCCACGTGTCGGATTACACCTGGGACGATTTGGCAGACCGCCTGGTGCCCTACTTGCAGCGCATGGGCTTCACCCATGTGGAGCTGATGCCGGTGATGGAGCACCCGTTCGGCGGCTCCTGGGGCTACCAGCCGCTCGGCCAGTTCGCACCCACGTCCCGCCTGGGCCCACCGGACGGCTTCGCCCGTTTCGTGGACCGCTGCCATACCGCCAGCGTGGGCGTCATCCTGGACTGGGTGCCCGCGCACTTCCCCACCGACGCGCACGGGTTGGCGGTCTTCGACGGCACCGCGCTTTACGAGCACCAGGACCCGCGCGAGGGCTTTCACCGCGACTGGAACACCTTCATCTACAACCACGGCCGCAACGAGGTGCGCGCCTTCCTGATCGGCAGCGCGCTGCACTGGCTGGAGCGGTTCCACGTGGACGGCATACGCGTCGATGCCGTGGCCTCCATGCTGTACCGCGACTACAGCCGGCCGCAGGGCGAGTGGGTGCCCAACATCTATGGCGGCCGCGAGAACCTCGAGGCGATCGGCTTTTTCCACGAGCTGTCGCGCGCGATGATCGACCGGGTGCCGGGCGCGGTGCTGATTGCCGAGGAGAGCACCGCGTTTCCGGGCGTCTCCCGCCCTGTGTCCGAAGGCGGCCTGGGATTCGACTACAAGTGGAACATGGGCTGGATGCACGACACGTTGCACTACATGGAGGAGCAGCCCGTCTACCGCCGCTGGCACCACGGCGAGATCACCTTCGGCCTGGTCTACGCGTTCTCCGAGCGCTTTGTGCTGCCGCTCTCGCACGACGAGGTGGTGTACGGGAAGGGATCGCTGATCGGCAAGATGCCCGGCGACGACTGGCAGCGCTTCGCCAATCTGCGCGCCTATTTCGGCTTCATGTGGACCCACCCGGGCAAGAAGCTGCTGTTCATGGGCGGCGAGTTCGCCCAGGTGCGCGAGTGGAACCACGATGCCGGGCTGGACTGGTTCCTGCTGGACAACCCGCTGCATCGCGGCATGCAGTCCCTGGTGGCCGACCTCAACGGCGCCTATCGCGGCACGCCGGCGCTGCACGCGCGTGACACCGAGGCCAGCGGCTTTCGCTGGGTGGTGATGGACGACGCCGACCAGAGCGTGTTCGCCTACCTGCGCCAGGGCGGCGAGACGGACGAACCGGCGCTGGTGGTGTGCAACTTCACGCCGCAACCGCGGCTGGGCTACCGCATCGGCGTGCCGCGTGCGGGCACATGGACGGAGATTGTGAACACGGACGCCGCGGTGTACGGCGGGTCGAACATGGGCAACGCCGGCGCGGTGGACGCTGACGACGTGCCTTGCCACGAGATGGCGGTGTCGGTGGTGCTCACGTTACCGCCTTTGGCGACGATCGTTTTGCGGGCTTCGTAAGGGAAGCAAGCAAGGCCTTCTTTTTTGAAAAAAAGAAGCAAAAAACTTTTGTCTCGTTGTCGCGCTCGGTAGCAACGGCCCGCCTCAGGGACAAAAGTTTTTTGGTTCTTTTTTCAAAAAAGAACCGCTTCCTTTCTTAGGGCCAATTCCATGACCTTCCCCTTCGGCCCCACCCTCCTCCCAGGCGGGCAGGCGCGCTTCAGTCTCTGGGCGCCGTCGGCCTCATCCCTGTCGCTTCAGGTGGGCGAGAGCGCGCCGGAGCCGATGCGGTCCCTGCCGGGCGGCTGGTTTCAGGCCACCGCACCGGCCGTTGCCGGCACGCCCTACCGCTTCGTGCTGGCGGACGGCACGCAGGTGCCCGATCCCGCGTCACGCGCGCAGGCGGACGACGTGCACGGCGCCAGCCTGGTGGTCGATTCGCAGGCTTACGTCTGGCGGAACACGCGATGGGCCAACCGTCCGTGGCATGAGGCGGTGATCTACGAGGTGCATCCCGGCGCGTTCGGCGGTTTTACCGGCATCCGGGCGGCGCTACCGCGCCTGAAGGCACTGGGCATCACCGCCGTGGAGCTGATGCCGGTCGCCGACTTCCCCGGCCGTCACAACTGGGGCTACGACGGCGTACTACCCTACGCGCCGGACCACGCCTACGGCACGCCGGACGAGCTGCGCGCGCTGGTGGACGCGGCACACGGCGAGGGACTGATGATCTTCCTCGACGTGGTGTACAACCATTTCGGACCGGACGGCGCCTACCTGCACGCCTACGCGAAGCCGTTCTTCGACGAGGGAGTGCACACCCCCTGGGGCGCCGCGATCGACTTCAAGAAGCCTGAGGTGTGCGCCTTTTTCATCCAGAACGCGCTGATGTGGGTCAACGAGTACAGGTTCGACGGGCTGCGGTTCGATGCCGTGCACGCCATCTCGCCGCCCGGCTTCCTGCCGCAGCTGGCACAGGCCATACGTGACGGCGCCGAACGGCCGGTGCACCTGGTGCTGGAGCACGAGGGCAACAAATCCAGTCTGCTGCGCGGCCCGGAGTCCAAGCTGTTCGATGCGCAGTGGGCGGATGATTGGCACCACTGCCTGCATGTGCTGCTGACCGGCGAGACGGAGGGCTACTACGAAAGCTTCACCGATCCAGCCGGCAAGCTGGCCACCGCGCTGTCCGAGGGCTTCGTCTTCCAGGGTCAGGTGTCGCCGCACCACGGCACGCCGCGCGGCGAGCCATCGGCCGCGCTGCCGTCCACCGCCTTTGTAATCTGCCTGCAGAACCACGACCAGATCGGCAACCGTGCCATGGGCGAGCGTCTGACGGCGCTGGCGCACCCGCAGGCGCTGGCGGCGGCCAGCGCGTTGCTGCTGCTGTGCCCGCAGATCCCGCTGCTGTTCATGGGCGAGGAGTGGGGCACGAAGACGCCGTTCCTGTTCTTCACCGACCACAACGAGGACCTGGCCAAGCTGGTGCGCGAGGGCCGCCGCAAGGAGTTCGCCCACTTCGCGGCCTTCCAGGACGAGGCGCGTCGCGCACTGATCCCCGACCCGAACGCGCCCGATACTTTCCAGGCGTCGGTGCCCGATCCGGCAGACGCGGCTGCCGGCGGCCATGCCGAAACGCTCGCCTTGTACACGCGCCTGCTGGCGTTGCGGCACGCCCAGGTCGTTCCGGGCATACTAGGCTGCCGCAGCGTCGGCGCGCAGGCGATCGGGCCATCAGCGGTGCGTGCCGGCTGGCAGCTCGGCGATGGCACCACGCTCACGATCGCGGCCAATTTCGGTGAGGCTCCGGTCGCCGTCGAAGCCCTGCCGGGCCGGGTGATCTTCAGCACCGTGGCGCAGGCCAGCGCCGCGGAGATCCCGCCGCGCTGCACGGTGGCCACGCTCGTGGGGGCTGCATGAGCGACGCTCAGCTGGCCGAGCTGGCGCGCGCCGCCGGCATCGCGGCCGAGTGGAAGGACGTGTTCGGCCGCACGCACACGGTGCAGCCGCCCACCTTGCGTGCAGTGCTGGCGGCGCTGGATTACCCCGCCGGCTCTGACGACGAGGTGGCCGACAGCCTGCACCGTGCCAGTCACCCCGGCGGCATCCTGCCGCCGCTCGTCACTGCGGACGTCGGCCATCCCGTGCTGCTGCCCGTGCCGCCGACATCCTACCGGCTGGTGCTGGAGGACGGCCGGGTGTTTGAGGGTCGGGCGGAGGCGGCGCCCGGTGGCGCCACGCTCCCGGCAATTCTCGAGCCCGGCTACCACAGCCTGACCGTTGGCGCCGTTGCCACCTGCCTCGCGGTCGCCCCCAAGAGCTGCTTCACCGCGCCCGAGGCCATGCAGGCGCCCAAGGGTTGGGGGCTGGCGGTGCAGCTCTACGCCCTGCGCCGCCCGGGCGATGCCGGCATCGGCGATTTCGAGGCGCTGGCCGCCCTCGCCATCCCAGCCGCGCGGCACGGCGCCCAGGCGATCGCCATCTCTCCCGTGCACGCCCAGTTCACCGCCGACCCGGAGCGGTTCAGCCCCTACGCGCCCTCCAGCCGTACCGCGCTGAACGTGCTCCATGCCAGCATTGACACGGCCAACCCGCTGCTGTCCGCCTGCGACCTGATCGACTGGCCGGCGGCTACGCGGTTCCGGCTGGGTGAGCTGCGCCGCATGTTTGCCGACGCGCAGGCCGACCCGGCGGAACAGTCGGCACTGGCCGCCTTCCGCGCTGCCCAGGGCCTGAGCCTGGAGGCGCACGCTCTGTTCGAAACCTTGCACGGGCACTTTCTCGCCCAGGATAGCGGCCTGTGGCACTGGCATGACTGGCCGGCAGCCTTCCGCGATCCGGCGAGCCCGCAGGTGCAGGCGTTCGCGGCCAGCCACAGTGCCGAGGTGACGTTCCACGTCTGGCTGCAATACCGCGCCGACCGCGGGCTGGCCGCAGCCCAGGCTGCCTGCCGGGACGCCGGCATGGGCATCGGCCTGATCAGCGACCTTGCGGTCGGCACCGATTCGGGCGGCAGCCAGTGCTGGAGTCGGCAGAGCGAGACGCTGCTGGGGCTGACAGTGGGCGCGCCGCCCGACCTGATGCAGGAGCGTGGACAGAACTGGGGGCTGACCGCCTTCTCTCCCACCGGCCTCGCCGCCAGCGGCTTCGCCACCTACCGGGACATGCTGCACACTGCGCTGGCGCATGCCGGCGGCATGCGGATCGACCACGCTATGGGCTTGGCCCGCCTCTGGGTGATCCCGGAGGGGGCAACCGGAGCCGAAGGCGCCTACCTGAGCTTCCCGGAGACCGACCTGTTACGCCTGATACGGCTGGAATCGCACCGCCACCGCGCCATCGTGCTGGCCGAGGATCTGGGCACCGTGCCGGACGGCTTTCAGGACCGCCTGCGGGAGGCCGGGATCAACGGCATGCGGGTCCTGTGGTTCGAGCGCGACAAGGACCAGCATTTCGTCCCCTCTGTGCACTGGACACCGCGCGCCGCCGCCATGACCAGCACGCACGATTTGCCGACCCTGGCCGGCTGGTGGCAGGGCAGGGACATCGACTGGGGCGAGAAGCTCGGCAACCTGCCGGACGTGGCAACCGCGCGTGCGCAACGCGACAGCGACCGCGCGGAGCTGTGGGAGGCGCTGCGGCAGGCTGGCGCCACGTCGGCCGTGCAGCCGGCAATGGATTCCGCCGCGGACTTTGCCGACGCTGCCTGCATCCATGTGGGCCGCAGCGCTTGCGAGCTGGTGATGCTGCCGGTGGAGGACGCGCTGGGCCTGGTCGAACAGCCCAACCTGCCCGGCACCTTGCACGAGCACCCGAACTGGCAGCGCCGCCTGCCGGCCGAGTCGGCCGTCCTGCTCGACAGCGGTGCAACCCCGCAACGCCTGGCCGCTTTGAACGCCGCGCGGCGCTAAAGCACTGCCGATCCAGGGAACCCGGCTAGCTCGCCAGTCGGTCCTGAACAGACAAAAGTTTTTTGCTTCTTTTTATCAAAAAAGAAGTTCTTGCCTTCCTTACCTAGCCAAATCCGGAGACCAGCGTGGCCATCAAACCGCTCACAGCAACGGCCCGCCTGCAGTTCCACAAAGGCTTCACGCTTGAGGACGGCGCTGCCCTGGTTCCCTATTTGGCAGAGCTAGGCATCAGCCACCTCTACGCGTCCCCGATCTTCCGCGCCCGTGCCGGCTCCACCCACGGCTACGACATCGTGGACCACACCGAGATCAACCCCGAACTCGGCGGCAGGGACGCGCTGGTCCATCTGGTGGCCGCGCTGCGCGCCCACGACATGGGCCTGATCCTGGACATCGTGCCCAACCACATGGGCGTGGGTGGCAACGACAACGCGTGGTGGATGGACGTGCTGGAGTGGGGCCGCGCCAGCCCGTACGCCGAGTTCTTCGACATCGACTGGGACCCGCCGGACGCCACGCTACGCGGCCGCATGCTGGCGCCGTTCCTGGGCGACGCCTACGGCACCGTGCTCGCGGCCGGCGACCTGCATTTGCGCTTCGACCCGCAGGACGGTCGCCTGTTCGTCGACTACTTCAACAACCGCTTCCCCATCAACCCGCGCGACTACGCTGCCATCCTGCTGACCGAAGGCGGCCCACTTGAGAACGTGGCGCGCGCGTTCGCGGACCTGCCGACCGAGCGCGCGGCGATGCGCGACGCCGCCGCGAGCGCGCGCATCGAGTTGAGGCGGCCCGAACACGCCCAGGCCATCGCCGAGGCGCTGCGCGCCTACGATGCGGGTACCGAGCTGGGCCGCGACCACCTGCACCGCCTGCTTGACAGGCAGAACTTCCGCCTGGCCTGGTGGCGCGCGGCCTCCGACGAGATCAACTGGCGCCGCTTCTTCGACGTGAACGGCTTGGCCGGCCTGCGGGTGGAGAACCCCGCCGTGTTCGACGCCACCCACGCCGCGGTGCTGAGGCTGTACAAAGACGGGCTGGTCGACGGCCTGCGGATCGACCACGTGGACGGCCTGGCGGACCCGCGCGGCTACTGCCGCAAGCTGCGCCGCCGCCTGCAGGCTTTGGCGGAGCACCGGCCTGCCGAGCTGCCGCAGACGCCGCCGGTAATCTGGGTGGAGAAGATCCTCGCCACCCACGAGCACCTGGCGCAGGACTGGTCGATCGACGGCACCAGCGGCTACGATTTCATGAACGATGCTTCCGCCGTCCTGCACGACGTGCAGGGCGAGGTGGAGATGACGCGCATCTGGACGCAGGCCAGCGGCCGCACCGGCGTGTTCGAAGAGGAAGTGATTCCCGCGCGCCGGCAGATCCTGCGCGAGAGCCTCTCGAGCGAGCTCTACGCCACCTCCGTGGCGCTGCACCGGATTGCGCGGCGCGACCTGACCACGCGCGACTACACGTTGACCGCCATCGGCCGGACGTTGACCGAGCTGCTGGCGCATTTCCACGTCTACCGCATCTACGCAGGCCCGGCCGGCATGAGCGAGGCGGACACCCAGGCAATGGATTGGGCGCTGGCCGGCGCCCGCCGCAGCGTACGCGCGACCGACCGCCACCTGCTGGAGCTGGTGGCCAGTTGGCTTTCGGGCGCCGACCTGCGTCAGGTGCCGGCAGGCACGCGGCGGCAGGAACGGCTGCGCGCCATGGTGCGCTTCCAGCAGCTCTCCTCGCCCACCGCGGCCAAGTCCACCGAGGACACGGCGTTCTACCGCTACGGCCGGCTGATCAGCCGCAACGAGGTGGGCAGCGAACCGTCGCAGTTCGCCATCACGCCGGCTGCCTGGCACGCCACCGCCAAGGCACGCCAGGTCCGCTGGCCGCGCGCTTTGCTGGCCACGGCCACGCACGACCACAAGCGCGGCGAGGACGCCCGGGCACGCCTGGCCGTGCTGAGCGAGATGCCCGCCGAGTGGGAGGCGGCCCTGCAGCGTTGGACGCGCCTGAACGCTCCGCTAAGGCGCGACCTGGGCGGCCCCGCGCCCGACGCCACCGACGAGATCATGCTCTACCAGACGCTGCTCGGCGCCTGGCCGCTGGACCTCGCACCCGAAGACCGCGACGGCCTGGCTGCATTCCGCGAGCGCGTGGCGGCCTGGCAGCAGAAGGCGTTGCGCGAGGCCAAGCGCCACTCCGGCTGGGCAGTACCCGACGAGGCCTACGAGCAGGCCGCGCAGGATTTCCTGGCTGGCGTGCTCGACCCGGACCGGCCGGCTCATGTGGTCGCCGAGATACACGAGCTCGTCCAGCGCCTGGCCGCGCCGGGCGCCCTGAACGGCCTGTCCCAGATGCTGCTGCGGTTGACCAGCCCGGGCGTGCCCGACCTATACCAGGGTACCGAGCGGTGGGACTTTTCCCTGGTGGACCCGGACAACCGCCGCCCGGTGGACTACCCGTTGCGGGTTGCTGCGTTGCAGGAGACGGCGACCCCGGCTGACCTGATGCCGGATTGGCGCGACGGCCGAGTGAAGCAGGCCATCCTGCACCGTGCCTTGAAGCTGCGCGCCCGCCTGCCCGAGCTGTTTGCCAGCGGCACCTACCAGAAGCTTAGCGTGGAAGGGCCGGGTGCCGAGCACATTGTGGCGTTTGCAAGGCAGCTTGGTGACCAAACTGTGATATCCATCGTATCCAGGCTGTCTGCTAGAACCTGCATGGGTGATCGTCCGCTGATTCCATCGGCATTCTGGCAAGGAACATCGGTGTTGCTTGGGCGTTCTTTACAGGATCGAACCCTGGTCGACGTCCTCGGTGACGGCAGGATAGGTCCGAGTGGACACCTCATGCTTGATGAATGCCTCGCGACCTTGTCTGTCGCGCTTCTGGAGGTCGGATGAACCGCATCGTCGTCGTGTCGAACCGGGTGCAGGTGCCTGCGGATGGGGCTCCGAAGGCCGGCGGCTTGGCGGTGGCACTTGACGGGTTGATGACGCAACGGGGCGGACTTTGGTTCGGCTGGTCCGGCAAGGTGAACGACGACGTCCGCCGCGCCGTGGCCACCAAGACGTCCGGCCCGATGCAGTTCGCCACCATCGACCTGACCACCGAGGAGCACGACCGCTACTACAACGACTTTTCTAACGGCACGCTATGGCCGTTGCTGCACTCGATGCCGGAGCACATGTCGTATGACCGGCGTGCGGCCCAGGTGTACCGTCAGACGAACGAGCGGATGACCGATGTGCTGGTGCCGCTGCTGCGTCCGACTGACATCCTGTGGATCCACGACTACCACCTGATGGCGATGCCCGCGCTGTTGCGCGCCCGCGGCGTTGACGCGCCGATTGGTTTTTTCCTGCATGTACCGTTCCCCTCGCCGGACATGCTGGCGAGCGTTCCAGAGGCCGGGGCGTTGATACGCGACCTGCTTTCCGCCGACCTGCTTGGCTTCCAAACCTCCAACGACATGGAAAACTTCGCCGCCGCCGCCCATACGCTGGCCGGCACCACGCGACTTTCCACTGGTGGGCTGCAGCTCGGCGCCCGGCGCGTGCGCCTTGGCGTGTTTCCGGTGGAAATAGATGCGCACGAGTTTGCCGGTCAGGCCCGGACTGCCTGGGGCTCCAACGCCACGGAACGGCTTCGGCGCAGCTTGCAGGGCCAGCGCCTGATCCTGGGCATCGATCGATTGGATCCGACCAAGGGGCTGATCCAGCGTCTAACTGGTTTCCGTCGCCTGCTGGAGACCAGGCCGGACTGGCGCAGGAACGTGACGTTCCTGCAGATTGCCGCCGAGTCGCGCACCGATGTGGACGCCTATCAGGAGCTGCGTGCCGAGCTGGACGCCGAGGCGGGCGCCATTAACAGCGAGTGGGGTGAGCCCGACTGGACGCCGACGCGGCTGATCGCCCGCGGCGGCACCCGGGACGCCGTGGCCGGCTACATGCGCGAGGCCGGCGTAGGCTTGGTGACGCCGTTGCGCGACGGGATGAACTTGGTTGCCAAGGAGTTCATCGCCGCACAGGACCCGCAGGACCCGGGCGTGCTGGTGCTAAGTCGTTTTGCCGGCGCCGCGCGCCAACTCACCACGGCTCTGTTGGTGAATCCGCACGATCCGGACGAACTTTCCGAGGCCCTGGGCCGGGCGTTGATCATGCCGTTGGCCGAGCGGCAGGAGCGGTGGCGTGCGTCTTGGGAGGCAATTGAGGGGGCTACGCCTGCTGGATGGGGACGTTCGTTCATCTCGGCGCTACTGCGGGCGAGCGGGACGTCGCCTAAGGTACCTGTGGAGCTGCCCTCAATCCGAACTACGCTACCCGTGGTGCCATCAAGTGCGGTGCAGGGCAGGGGAACGGCTCGGCTGAATTGACGATCGCCGATGGCGACCCATTGTAGAAGGCCAGGGGCCCTGCCCCTGGATCTCGCTAAGGACAAGTCCTTAGAACCTGTTTATTAAAGATTTTTAACAGAGAGGGGTCTGGGGCCTCAAGCCCAATGGAGTTTAGGGCGTAGCCCTATGCTTTCCAAATTAGAAGCGCTTGCTTCGCCCGGGTCTGAATAGACTCGGCCATGCTC
Organism: uncultured Acetobacteraceae bacterium; assembly: GCA_964242595.1. GTDB lineage: Bacteria > Pseudomonadota > Alphaproteobacteria > Acetobacterales > Acetobacteraceae > BOG-908. The sequence continues at coordinate 42,524 of CAXTBC010000034.1, forward strand.
GAGACGCCGTTCCCCCGGTTGGTCGATAGCGCCCCAATCAGCCCCAGCTCTGTAAGGAACGCAGGACTTGTCGCCAGGATCTCCTTCGGTGGCCGGCCCGAATAGACACGTAGCAACAACGCGACCAGCCCGGACACGATGGCCGCGTCCGAGGCGCCGGCCAGCAGCAGTCGCCCGTCTTCCATGCGTGCTTGCAACCACACTTGGCTCTGGCAGCCCGGTACTCTGTGGGCGTCGTCGCGCCAGATTTCAGGGAAGGCCGGCAATTTGCGGCCCAGTTCGATGATGAACTGGTAGCGGTCCATCCAGTCGTCGAACACGTCGAGCGAGTCGCGAATGTCTGCGATGGCAGCGGCCGCGCTGTCGTCCGTCGGGTCTACGAAGGGTGCTGCCATGCAGCCGATGTGCGGCGGCACAGCAGTGCCGTCAACGGCACGGCAGCTATTTCGCACGGCAGGTGGAACGGCGCTGTCACCGTGTTGACATGCAGGTCGGCGACGCCTAGAACGCGCTCACCGCTGCGGCGCCGCAAAAACTTCTTGCATGTC
>CAXTBC010000035.1:0-43067 GCA_964242595.1 uncultured Acetobacteraceae bacterium
CCCAGCGGGGTTTGGGGCAGAGCCCCATGCTTGTCTATAGGTCAAAGTTTACGGCAGTTAGTATAAGGACTGTCCTTAGCGGGGTCCAGGGGCAGAGCCCCTGGCCTTCCAGTCCGTATCCCGTCAAGAGTGTGTCCGCATGGTCCCCCGCATCTTCGCCACGGCGTGCCTGGTGGCCAGCCTGCCGTTCGCCGCCCAGGCCCAGCTCACCCCGGCCGCCAAGCTCGGCCAGGTCGCCGCCAACCAACTCGGCATCATTGAGTATTGCCACGACAAGGGCCACGCCGGCGCTGACGCCGTAGCCGCCGAACGCGAAGCCATCCTCGGCGCTCCGTCGACCAGCCTCTCGACCGCCCGCGCGGAGCAACTCGGCCGCGACGGCTTCTCCGTGGCACCGGACGGCCAGCAGATCCCGGTTGCCGAGCTCGCCAGCCGGCAGAACACCACCATACCCGCCCTCTGCAAGGATTTCGCCGCCTCCTCGTTGCAGTTCCAGGCTGCCGTCCACGCCCGCACCGGCCACCCGGAGGGCCCGAACGGCTTGACGCCCTAATCGCTTGCAACCGGGGGGCTGCCTGCTGTATCAGCGTCATCAGGTTGACGTATAGGGAACCTCGTGGCGCGTCCTGACGGTATGCAGCTCAAGGGTGGTGCGGACCCGTTTCACACGGTTACCCAGCTCGCGCGGGATCTTGGCATTACCGCTCGCACCATCCGCTTCTACGAGGACAAGGGGCTGATATCGCCCCAGCGTGCCGGCAGCACACGCGTCTACACCGACCGGGACCGCGCCCGCATGATCCTTATCCTGCGGGGCAAGCGCCTCGGCTTCTCGCTGCGCGAAATCAGGGACTATCTCGACCTCTATGGCGTGGACCATACCCAGGCCGAACAGCTGCGGCTGCTCCGGACGGGCGTGGCCAAGCGGCTCGCCTCGTTGCGCGAGCAGTTCCAGGCCTTGCGGCAGACGATCGACGAGTTGGAAGACGTGCAACGCCAGGCGGAAGAGGCGTTCGCCCGCCTGCCTGCGCGTCAGAAGCTGAGTGCTTAGGAAGGAAGGCCTTCTTTTTTGAAAAAAAGAGGCAAAAAACTTTCGTTCTGACGCCCGTAGAACCGCGCGGCGCACGCGCCAAGGCGACGCGTCTGCATCAGCAGCGTCAGAAGCAAAAGTTTTTTGGTCCTTTTTTTCAAAAAAGGACTGCTTGCTTTCTTTGTTTATTCAACAGGGAGAAAACCAAAGTGACCAACGTCGTTATCGCCGGCTACGCCCGCTCACCCTTCACGCTCGCCAAGAAGGGCGCGCTCGCCCGCGTGCGGGCGGACGACATTGCCGCCGCGGTGATCCGCGGGCTGATCGAGAAGACCGGCGTGGCGCCCGAGGACATCGAGGACATCATCGTGGGCTCCGCCTTCCCCGAGGGCGAGCAGGGCATGAACGTGGCGCGGATGATCGGCCTGCTGGCGGACCTGCCGCTAAGCGTGGGCGGCATGACGGTCAACCGCTTCTGCGGCAGCTCGATGAGCAGCGTGCACATCGCCGCCGGCCAGATCGGCATGGGCGCCGGCGAGGTGTTCATCGCCGCCGGGATCGAGAGCATGAGCCGGGTGCCGATGGGCGGCTACAACCCGCTGTTCAACACCACGCTGGCCGCCAAGAACCCCGGCGCCACCATGGGCATGGGCGAGACGGCCGAGAACGTGGCCCGCAAGTGGCAGATCACCCGCGACCAGCAGGAAGACTTCGCCGTCGCCAGCCACAAAAAGGCGTCCGAGGCGCAGTCCGCCGGCAAGTTCAGCGACGAGATCGTGCCGATCCACAGCAAGGCGGGCGTGGTGGACCAGGACGGCTGCATCCGCGCCGGCACCACCAAGGAGGCGCTGGCCGGGCTGAAGCTGGCGTTCGACCAGGAAGGCACGGTGACGGCCGGCACGTCCTCGCCGCTGACCGACGGGGCGAGCGCCGTGCTGGTGTGTTCGGAGGACTACGCGGTGGCGCACAAGCTGCCGATCCTGGCGCGCATCAGGAGCATCGCCGTGTCCGGCTGCGAGCCGGACATCATGGGCATCGGGCCGGTGCGTGCCAGCCGCAAGGCGCTGGAGCGGGCCGGGCTGAAGGCGTCCGACATGGACGTAGTCGAGCTGAACGAGGCGTTCTCCAGCCAGGCGATCGCCAGCATGAGGGAGATCGGCTTCCGGCCGGAGACGGTGAACCTGGACGGCGGCGCCATCGCGCTGGGCCACCCGCTGGGCGCCACCGGCGCGCGCATCGTGGGCAAGGCGGCCTCGCTGCTGAAGCGCGAGGGCGGCAGATACGCGATCGCCACGCAGTGCATCGGCGGCGGCCAGGGCATCGCCACCGTGCTCGAGGCGGTTTGAGCCATGGCTGAGATGTTCCAAAAAGTCGCCGTCATCGGCAGCGGCGTGATGGGCTGCGGCATTGCAGCCCAGGTTGCCAACGCCGGCGTGAAGGTGCTGCTGCTCGACATCGTGCCCAGGGACGGCACCAACCGCAACGCGGTGGCAGAAGCCGCCGTGGCGCGGGCGCTGAAGACGGACCCGGCGCCGTTCATGCATGCCGGTGCAGCCAAGCTGATCGAGGTCGGCAACATCGACGACGACCTCGGCCGTGTTGCCGAGTGCGACTGGATCGTCGAAGTCGTCGTCGAGCGCCTGGACATCAAGCAGACGCTGTATCGCAAGCTCGACGCGGTGCGCCGGCCTGGCACCGCCGTGTCGTCCAACACCTCGACGATCCCGCTCGCGCGCCTGGTCGAAGGCATGCCGGACTCCTTCGCGCGCGACTTCACCATCACCCACTTCTTCAACCCGCCGCGCTACATGCGCCTGATGGAGCTGGTCACCGGCCCGCTGACCGACCGCACGCTGGCCGCGCGCGTCGCCGGGTTCTGCGACGTGGCGCTCGGCAAGTCCGTTGTGGCGTGCAAGGACTCTCCCGGCTTCATCGCCAACCGCCTGGGCATTTTCTGGATGACCGGCGCGGTGACCGCCACCACCGAACAGGGACTGACGGTCGAGGAAGCAGACGCCATCATGGGCCGGCCGTTCGGTATCCCGAAGACCGGCGTGTTCGGGCTGATGGACCTGGTGGGCCTGGACCTCGGCCCGCACGTGAACGCCAGCCTGGCCGGCGCGCTGCCACAGGACGACGAGTTCCAGGCGATCAACCACGAGACGCCGCTGCTGCAGAAGATGATCGCCGAGGGCTACACCGGCCGCAAAGGCCGCGGCGGGTTCTACCGGCTCAACAAGGCGGGCGGCAAGCGCATCAAGGAAGCCATCGATCTGCAGACCGGCGAGTACCGCGCCGAGCGTGCCGCCGACCTGCCGGAGCTGGCCGCCGCGGGCCGCGATTTGCGAAAGCTGATGTCCGGCCAGGGCAAGGTTGCAAACTTCGCCTGGCGGGTGATGGGCCACATGATGGCCTACGCCGCCAAGCTCGTCCCCGAAGCCACCGACGAGATCGTGGCCATCGATGAGGCGATGCGCCTCGGCTACAACTGGAAGCACGGCCCGTTCGAGCTCATCGACATGGTCGGCGTCGACTGGCTGATCGGGCGGCTTCGCGAAGACGGGTTCGCCGTGGCACCCATGCTGGAACGTGCCGCCGGCCGTACGTTCTACCGCGTGGAGAACGGCGTCCGCCAGCAGCTCGGACAGGACGGCGCCTACCACGACATCGTGCGGCCGGACGGCGTGGTGATGCTTGAGGACATCAAGCTCGCCGGCAAGCCGGTGCTGCGCAACGGCTCCGCCGCTGTCTGGGACATCGGCGACGGCGTGCTGTGCTTCGAGTTCACCAGCAAGAGCAACGCGCTGGACGAGCAGATCATGGCGCTGCTCGGCAAGACCATCGCGCTGGTCAAGAAGGACTACAAGGCGCTGGTGATCTACAACGAGGGCGGCAACTTCTCCGTCGGCGCCAACATCGGCCTGGCGCTGTTCGCCGCCAACATCGCCGCCTGGATGCAGGTGGAGAGCATGATCGCCACCGGCCAGGACATGATGCAGAAGCTGAAATACGCGCCGTTCCCAGTGGTGACGGCGCCGGCCGGCATGGCGCTGGGCGGCGGCTGCGAGTTCCTGCTGCACAGCGACGCGGTGCAGGCCTATGCGGAGACATACGCAGGGCTGGTGGAGTGCGGCGTGGGCCTGCTGCCCGGCTGGGGCGGCTGCAAGGAGATGCTCGGCCGGGCCGCCACAGACCCGACGACGCCGAAGGGCCCGATGCCGGCGCCGATGCGCGTGTTCGAGATGGTCAGCACCGCCAAGGTGGGCCGCTCGGCCGCCGAAGCTCGCGACATGCTCGTCCTCCGCCGCACGGACCGCGTGACGATGAACCGCTACCGCCTGCTGGCGGACGCCAAGGCGCGCGCGCTGGAGCTGGCGGTGGACTACCAGGCGCCCGAGCCACGCGAGATCGTGCTGCCCGGCCCGTCCGGCAAGCTGGTGCTGGACCAGGCGGTCGCCGGCTTCCGCAAGACCGGCCAGGCCACCCCGCACGACGTGGTTGTGGCCGGCGAGCTGGCGCGCGTTCTGACCGGCGGCGACACCGACGTTATCGACACGGTGAAGGAAAGCAAGCTGCTGGAGCTGGAGCGCGAATCGTTCCTGCGGCTTCTCAAGACCTCTGGAACTTTGGCGCGGATCGAGCACATGCTCGGGACGGGCAAGCCGTTGCGTAACTGAAGGCTTCAGGAAGGCCTTCTTTTTTGAAAAAAAGAAGCAAAAAACTTTTGACTCCGCTGTCGCGGCGCTGGACCTGAGTCACCCGACAGCGAGCAAAAGTTTTTTGGTTCTTTTTTCAAAAAAGAACCGCTTCCTTTCTTTTCGACGGGAGACAAACCAATGCAAGTCTACAACGCCCCCATCCGCGACATGCGCTTCGTCATGCACGAGCTGCACAACTCCGCCGCCCACGTGGCCGAGATCGGCCAGCCCGACGTGACCGAGGAGCTGATGGACAGCATCCTGGAGGAAGCAGGCAAGTTCGCCACAGACGTGCTGCTGCCGATCAACGCCAGCGGCGACGAGGAAGGCTGCAAGCTGGAGAACGGCGTGGTGCGCACGCCGACCGGCTTCGTGGACGCCTACAAGAAGTTCTGCGAGGCGGGTTGGGGCGCGCTGTCCTCGCCGGTGGAGTACGGCGGCCAGGGCCTGCCCGAGATACTGGGCAAGATGGTCGAGGAGATGCAGTGCTCGGCAAACCTCAGCTTCGGCCTGTATCCGGGCCTGACACACGGCGCCACGCTGGCGCTGGAAGGCCACGGCAGCGAAGAGCTGAAGCGCCGCTACCTGCCCAAGATGATTGACGGCACCTGGTCCGGCACGATGTGCCTGACAGAGGCGCATTGCGGCACCGACCTCGGCATGATGCGCACGAAGGCCACGCCGCAGGCTGACGGCAGCTACAAGATCAACGGCGCGAAAATCTTCATCTCCGCCGGTGAGCACGATTTGACGGAGAACATCGTCCACCTTGTGCTGGCGCGCATGGACGGCGCCCCGAAAGGGATCAAGGGCGTGAGCATGTTCCTGGTGCCGAAGTTCGTGCCCAACGATGACGGCCGGCCGGGCGCGCGCAACGGCGTTACCTGCACCGCCATCGAGCACAAGATGGGGCTGAAGGCGTCGGCCACCACGCAACTTTACTTCGACGACGCGACCGGCTGGCTGGTGGGCGAGGCCAACAAGGGCATGCGCGCGATGTTCACCATGATGAACGCGGAACGCCTGTCCGTCGGCATCCAGGGCCTGGGCGTGGCCGAGACGGCCTACCAGAGCGCGGCCTTCTACGCCAAGGACCGCATCCAGGGCCGCGCGCTGGGCGGTGCCAGGTATCCTGAGCGAGCCGCCGACCCGATCATCGTGCATCCGGACGTGCGGCGCTCGCTGATGACGGTGCGCGCCTACGTGGAAGGCTGCCGCGCGCTGTCCGGCTGGGTGGCGACCTCGCTGGACCTGGAAAGCAAGGCGGCAGACCCGCAGCGCCGCCAGGAGGCCGAAGACTTCACCGCGCTGATGACGCCGGTGGTCAAGGCGCTGTTCACCGATCTCGGGTTCGAACTCTCCAGCATGGCACTGCAGGTTTACGGCGGCCACGGCTACATCCGCGACCACGGCATGGAGCAGCTGGTGCGCGATGCGCGTATCTGCATGATCTACGAGGGCGCCAACGGCATCCAGGCGCTGGACCTGGTCGGCCGCAAGATGCCGGCGCACATGGGCCGCTTCCTGCGCCAGTTCTTCCACCCCGTGCAGGCCTTCATCGAAGAGAACGCGGCCGACCCGAAGGTGCTGCCGCTGGCCAAGGCGTTTGCCTCCCTGCAGCAGGCGACGGCGCATTTGGCCACCGTGTCCTTGAAGGATCCGGAGGAGGCAGGTGCCGCGGCGACCGACTACCTGCGGCTGATGGGCCTGGTGGCGCTGGGCTTCATGTGGGCGAAGGCGGCCAAGGTGGCCGAGTCCAAGCTGCCCGAGGCGAACGGCGACGCAGGTTTCTACAAGGCGAAGCTGACGACCGCGCAGTTCTTCGCCGACCGCCTGCTGCCGCAGACCGGCGCGCTGTGGAGCGCCATCAAGGCTGGCAAGGCGAGCATGATGGAGCTGGACGAGGCAGCGTTCTAAGACCAGGGGCTCTGCCCCTAGCCCACGCTAAGGACAAGTCCTTAGCACCTGTTTGTTGGAATGCCCTAACAGAATGGGGGTCTGGGGCGTCGAGGCCCCAGCGGGGTTTGGGGCAGAGCCCCATGCCTGCTCGCGGCCAAGACGTTCGGCCGTTACCAATGTCTGGAGGGTTTACGCCGTGGCATGGTCGCATGAAGAAGCACAGGCCCGCATCGCCGAACTCGAGAGCCTGGTCGCCAACGTCAGGCACGACGTGGCCGGCGCGCTGACGCCGGCGTTGATGGTGGCCGACCGCCTGCGCTCGCACGCCGACCCGGCCGTGCAATCTGCCGGAGAGAAGATCGGCGCCGCGGTCCTGCGGGCCACGAAGATACTTAAGGCAACACGGGAGGTCGTGCCCCCGGTGCGGGGCTGAACGCAAAGGCGCACGCCCTCGACACGACCCAGCAGAGAGCAAAGTTTTCAAAAAAGAACTGCTTGCCTTGCTGCCTCAAGCTTCCGATGTCCAAAGGCGTGCTGAAGAAAATCGTCATCTGCCTTCTCGTCGCAGCACCGGCCATCCATGCCCAGCCGGCACCCTTGCCCACCGTGATCACGCCGTCCGTCACCGTCCTGACGCCTGCGCAGCTCAACCAGCTCCTGGCACCCATCGCGCTGTATCCGGACCCGCTGCTGGCCAGCATCCTGGCAGCGGCAACCTACCCAGCCCAGGTGGTCGAGGCGCAGCGCTTCCTGGCCGATCCGGCCAATGCCAGCCTGGACGTGACGCAGCTGACGAATGCAGCTGCCAGCCATGGCTGGGACCCGAGCGTGCTGGCTCTGCTGGCCTTCCCGCAGGTGCTGCAGATGATGGACGCCAACCTCGAGTGGACCGAGCATCTCGGCCAGGCCTTCGCGGCGCAGCAGGCCGACGTGATGGGAGCCGTGCAGAACCTGCGCCGGCTCGCGCAACAGGCCGGCTCGCTGGCCAGCGGCCCGGGCGACGCCGTGAGCGAGGATGGCGGCAACATCGTGATCAACCCGCCTTCGCCGCAGGACGTCGCGGTGCCCAGCTACGATCCCGCCTGCGTCTACGGCGGCGAGGCTGCCTGCAGCGCCGGGCAGGACCAGGTCGGCTGGTTCGGCGACTACGCCCTGCCCTACGGCGCCCCGTTCTGGGGCAATTTCGACTGGGCCGGCCGCAGCATCCGCCTGGCCCGGTTCCATCGCGACGATGCCTACGGGCGGCCTGGCGGGCCTGGACGCGGCGACGGCGTCTGGCACCACACCGCCCTGCGTGGCGGCGGGGCGCACGTGGCCCTGGGCGAGACCGCGGGTGGCGTGCGCGCCTATAACTACGCGCTACCCGCCAACGCATCCTTCGCCGCACGGGGAGGCTTCCGTGCAACGCCAGGTTTCTCCGCCCGTCCTGCCGTGCCGCCCCGCCCGGCAGGCACCTTCATCCGCGCCCCCGTGGCCCGGGTTGCAGCTCCGGCGCGGGTGGCGCCCGCCATCCACGCCACGGCGCCGGCCGGGCACCGCTGACCCACTAGTCGCAAGAGATGCGACGCTCGCCCGATCGTTTGCGCTCGCGTGCTGGAGACCTCGTGGCGTGCCGGCGCTCGCAAAGCAACTGATGGGGGTCTAGGGCCTCGAGGCCCCGTCACGCGACTACGTGCTTTGCACAACGGGGTTTGGGCAGAGTCCCATACTTCCTCTCCATCTACCAAGCGCCTCCAGGTTTGGCACGAGGGGTCGCCCATGCTAGCCGTCGCGGGAACGGCAACGCTACCGCACCAACGGCGTAGGAAGGTCAGCGCGCCGGGTGCCTGAGCAAGGGATCGGATGGACAGCGAGCCCACCCTCGACGCGCCGCCGGCACCCCACGGCCACGCTCACGTCTTCCTCGGCCCGACGCATGCCCGGGCGGAACGCCGCATGTGGTGGGTGATCGCCCTGTGCGGCGCGATGATGGCCATCGAGATCGGCGGCGGCCTGGCTTTCGGCTCCATCGCGCTGGTCGCCGACGGGCTGCACATGAGCACCCATGCCGGCGCGCTGCTGCTGGCCGCGCTGGCCTACAGCTACGCCCGCAAGTTCGCCCATGACGACCGTTTCACGTTCGGCACCGGCAAGTTGGGCGACCTGGCCGGCTACACCAGCGCCATCGTGCTGGCGATGATCGCGCTGCTGGTCGGCTACGAAGCGGCGGCCCGGCTGCTGGCACCGTCGCCCATCCGCTTCGCCGAGGCCTTGCCCATCGCCGTGCTCGGCCTGTGCGTCAACATCGGCTCGGCCTGGCTGCTGGGCGGCGGCGGGGATCACGGACACGATCACGATCATGGGCACGGGCATGGGCACGGGCACAATCATGCGCATGGGCACGCCGAGGCGGCGCACAGCCACAGCCACGCGACAGGGCGCGACAACAACATGCAGGCCGCCATCGTCCACGTCATGGCCGACGCCGCCGTCTCCGTGCTGGTGATCATGGGGCTGCTGCTGGCCCGCAGCTTCGGCTGGCTATGGACGGACCCGCTGGCCGGCATCGTGGGGGCCCTCGTTATCGCCAGCTGGGCCGTCCGCCTGGTGCGCGACACGGCCGCGATCCTGCTCGACATGAATCCGGACCGCGCTACGGCAGACAGGATAAGGACAGCGATCGAAGCGGATGGCGACACCCTGACGGACCTGCATCTGTGGCGGCTCGGGCCGGGTCACCTGGGGGCCATCGTGGAGGTCGCCACCCGGCAAGAGCGTGACGCAGCCTTCTACAGGCGCTGCCTGTCGCGGTTCTCGGCGGTCTCCCACCTGACCGTCGAAGTCCGGCCTATCGCCTGAGCGGTCATTCGCGAAGCCTCAAGGGCTCTGTCCTGGGATCCAGCTAAGAAATAAGCCCTTATACCGGTGGTGTCGGCACCAGACTCCGCGGAGGTTCCTCTGACGTTGTTTACGTGATTCGTTGGTCTGACACGATCCGCGAGAACGAGACGACAATAGCGATCACCCGGCCAGACCTTGCGCGGCTGGATGCACCGCTACAACGGCGCCTGTCTGGCCGGGCTGTCGAGCCGGGTCTCGCCTGGCCGAAGGCGCGGCTGAGGACAAGCAGGTGCCGAGGTCGTGCTGCTGGTCGGGCAAGGGCCGGGCCTGTCCGAGCACGGCGTGGTGCGATGGCGCCGTGCGGACCTGTCGCCGGTCATCGAGACCCGCCTCGGCGTCCACCTGGCGAGCGCAGCGTGGGGCGCGCTGCCTCGCCGTCTCGGGTTGCGGCGCCTCTCAGCGCGGCCACGCCACACCGGCCATGATACGGCAGCCCAGCAGGCGCATAGAACTTCGCCGACCGGTCGCCGTCGCGATCCCAAACCAGGCCCGCTACAAGCCGATCGAACCCTGGTGGCAGGACGAAGCCCGCGTAGGCTGACAGGGCACGCTGACGCGGGCTGTGGGCAAGCAGGGCTCACGCTCGCCTGCACCGCGCGATTGCCGACACGCCTGGGCCTACCTGCTCGGTGCGACACTGACTCTACGTTCGCCGTGTCATCTCGCCGTGTAACCGCCGCAACGGCTGCAGGGCGCGCGCGAACGCCACCAGCCCGGCGATGCGCGCGCGCTGCCACATGCCGTCAGGCCGGCTTGCCGTCACCGGGCGCTCGGGCTTGTTGGGCCGCGGCGCACGGCGCGGCGCCCGCGGTGTGCCGGGCACGGCCAAGCCATCCAGAACCACGCCCAGGCGCTCCGGCGCCATCCCGCCGGCCTGCTCCACGGCGAAGGCGGCCGCCTCTCGTTGCGCCTGGGCCTGCTCGGCACTCGGGGTGAGCGACACGTCGTCGTAGCCGGAGGCCAGGTTGGGCGCCTGGCCGAGCTGGTCGGCCAAAGCTGCCTCGACGGCCGTGCGGTGCGCGTCCGACCGGGCGAGTAGCACGGGGTCGATCAACAGGGCCCGGCTGTCCAGGGCGGCCAGGGCGGTCAGGGTCCAGTAGGCGAGGAAGCCGCGATAGCGCTCGGTCGCGTCCTGGCGCTTGACGTGCCGCCACACCGTTTCCACGCCGTAGGCCATGTCGGCGCTGCCGAGGGCCGGCAGGCGCACGCCGAGGGCCTGGCAGGCCTGCTGCACGCCGGGGACGTCCTGGTTGCGGGCGAGCGCCAGGACGGGCGCCACGGTGAAGTAGCGGTTGCGCTCCTCGGCCAGCAGGCGCTGGCTGCTGGTCCATTGCGTCAGCGGGTGGCGTAGCACCACGGCGTGCAGCGCGTCGGGGAAGTGGCGCTCGCACCAGGCGACGCGGCCCAGCGAGCGGCAGAACTTCAGCACGGACGGGCGGCCGGCCACCTCGGGCGCTGTCAGAAGGCCGTGCAGGTAGGCGTGCAGCGCCGCGTCCTCCCGGTCGGCGCCGAGGAAGAAACGCTCGAAGGCGAAGCGGCGCTCGTAGCCGGCCACGCCCTGGCCACGCGGGCCGAGCAGTTTGCCGTACTCGCCGAAATAGGGTGCCGTCTCGGCATGTCGTGAGTGCCAGCTGTCCGGCCCGATGCGCGGGATGTCGGACCGCCGCAGGCTGCCCAGGGCCTCGTGGAAGGGCTCGTAGAGGGCGTGGACGCCCGGCAGCTCCCGGCAGCGGCTCCACAGCCAGGTGCCGCCGCTACGCCAGCCGGTGTGCAGGAACACCGCACCGGACGCTGCGGCCTGATGGCGGCCAGGGCTGGGATGTGAGACGGGCAGCGTGTTGGTCCCTTTGGCGGAGCGCCTCGGACGGGCGGAAGCCATTCTGGCTGGGACTTACATCAGCCTGCGTCAAGAGTGGCCGCTGCGGTTGGCGAGGCAGGCCTCGCTTTCGAGAAACAGGAAGCAAGAAGCTTCCACACTGACCACGACCCTGTCCGGGGCACACCCGACCGGACGCAAGCTTTGGTTCGTAGCCTGTAGGAAAGAGACTGCATGTCCTGATTAGAGTGCCTTTCCGACCCGTCCCGGTGGCCATCTGACGCGTGTTTCCTGTGCTCCGGTCCTCATGGCCCGAACGGCCACTCCGCTCCGGCGCTCAGAAACACACGCCAGCCGACTGGCCAAGCCGAGTTTTGAGAGGCGCCCTTAACCCGGAGTTGCTCCCGGCACCGTCACGCCATCGGTCCGCGTCGGCGTTGCTGTCCGGCCGGGCAACGTTCGGCACCATGGTAGGCAGCGCAAGTGCACCGCCTGATCGGAACAGGCTTCACGGAACGGCGCGGCTCATCGGGCGATACAGGCGCGTGGGCAGGCCGTCCCGTGGGTTCGGTATGTTGACAACGGCCCTTCGCGGCCGCACCTGAACGGCCGGCTAGAACAGAGTACGAACGGGATTCGCGCCCCTCATGGACCTGCTGCGTAAGCTCGAGATCCTGGCCGACGCGGCGAAATACGATGCCTCCTGCGCATCCTCCGGCACCGACAAGCGCTCCTCATTGGGCGCCAAGGACGGGGTGGGTTCTACCGAAGGCATGGGCATCTGCCATGCCTACGCGCCCGACGGCCGCTGCATCTCGCTGTTGAAGATCCTGCTGACCAACTCCTGCATTTACGACTGCGTCTACTGCATCAACCGCCGGTCATCGAACGTGCAGCGCGCCCGCTTCACGGTGGACGAGGTGGTGAAGCTCACGCTGGGCTTCTACCGGCGCAACTGCATCGAAGGGCTGTTCCTCAGCTCCGGCATCATCAGCAACCCGGACTACACGATGGAGCAGGTGGTGGGCGTGGCGCGTACGCTGCGCGAGGTGCACGGCTTCCGCGGCTACATCCACCTGAAAACCATCCCCGATGCCGACCCGCTGCTGATGGCCGAGGCCGGCAAGTACGCCGACCGGCTCAGCATCAACATCGAGCTGCCGACGGAGGCGAGCCTGGGCGCGCTGGCGCCGGAGAAGAGCATAGGCGACATCAAGCGCTCGATGGGCCGCATGCGCCTGCGCATCGACGAGGCGCGTGCCGAGAAGCGCGCGCCGCGCTTCGCTCCGGCCGGGCAGAGCACGCAGGTGATCGTGGGAGCGGACGCGAGCTCCGACCGCTCGATCATGCAGATGAGCACGGACCTCTACGGCTCCTACGGGCTGCGCCGGGTGTACTACTCGGCGTTCAGCCCGATCCCGGATTCCTCGGCCGTGCTGCCGCCCAAGGCCGCGCCGCTGGTGCGCGAACACCGGCTCTACCAGGCGGACTGGCTGCTGCGCTTCTACGGCTTCGCGGTGGACGAGCTGGCGACGGACGCCGCCGGCAACATGAGCCTGGAGATCGACCCCAAGCTCGCCTGGGCGCTGCAGCACCGCGCGCTGTTCCCGGTGGATTTGAACGCAGCGCCCAGGGAGATGCTGCTGCGGGTGCCGGGACTGGGCGTGAAGACGGTGGATCGGCTGCTGGCCGCGCGCCGGCACAGGCGCATCCGCATGGACGACCTTGCACGGCTGCGCCTGCCGGTGGCCAAGCTGATGCCGTTCATCGTGACGGCAGACCACCATCCCGGCGCCACGCTGGACAGTGCAAAGCTGGCAGGGCGGATGGCGCCGAAGGCGAAGCAGCTTGAGCTGATCTAGAGGGCGACGATGACGTCGGTCGTGCGAAAATCGTCACCGGTAAAGAGCAACGGGGCCTCGTTGACCATGGCCAGTGCGTAGGAGAACGTGTCGCCGAAGTTCAACACGCCGCCTTGCCCCATGCCTCGCCCGAACCGGATCCGCGCCTCCAGGGCTATCCGGGCCTGCTTGGCGTCGACCGAGGCAAGGCGGATGTCCGTCTCCGAGAGGAAAAGGTCCAACTCGGCGATTGCCTGGAGAGGCTTGTTCAGGCGGCGGCCCGCCAGCATGGTTCCGGTTTCGAGATACGAGGCGACCGACATCAGGCGGGCAGGCTCGGCATCGAGCCGGGCGAGAAGCCGCGCCGTCGCCGGCTCACCGAACAGGACAGCCACCACGGCCGAGGGGTCGACGACGATCACGCATGGTCACCGCTGGCCGCGTCCCACTCCTCCCGGCTGACCGGACGTGTGTCGTAGGATTGCCGTAGCCGTTCGGCCATCGCGGTGACCCGGGCCGGCATGTCTCCGCCGCCGGAGACACGAGCACGTTCCCGGGCAAGCCGCTCGCGCAACGCGACGGTGACCGCATCCGTCATCGTCTCGCCGGTCAGCTGGACGAGCGTCCTGGCGAGACGGTCGGCTTCAGCGGTCTTGATGCTCAGGGCCATCCGGCAACTCTCGATCTAGACAGGCTTTCTAGATAGGCCGTGCCCGGCTGGCTTGCCACCCCGGCATGTATTTCGCGAGCCATGGAGCCTGAGTGCAAAGCATCATCCTCAACCACGAGGCCGATTTCGACGGCTGGCGCCGCGCCGCGCGCGACCTCGCCTTGCGCGACGTGCCGCCTGACCAGACGATCTGGTCCGTCACCGAGGCCACGGACCTGTTCGCCGAGCCTGCGGCCGCAACCCCGCAAGCAGGCAGCTTCTCAGTACCCCGCGCCATCGTGGACCTCGCCGAGACCGCCATCCAGGCGCGCGACCCGGAGCGCTTCGGGCTGCTCTACGCGCTGATCTGGCGCGCCCATCGCGGCGAGAAGCACCTGCTGGAAGACGCCGCCGACCCGCTGGTGCAACGCACCAACCGCCTGGCGCAGGCGGTGCGGCGCGACACCCACAAGATGCGCGCCTTCCTGCGCTTCCGCGAAGTGGCCGAGGACGACGCCACCCGCTACGTCGGCTGGTTCGAGCCCGACCACTACATCGTGGAAGCCAACGCGCCCTTCTTCGTGCGCCGTTTCGCCACCATGACGTGGAGCATCCTCACCCCCTACCGCAGCGCGCACTGGGACGGGCAGAGTTTGCAGCTTGGTGCCGGCGCCGAACGGGCCCAAATCCCGGACGACGACGCGCTGGAAGCCTATTGGCGCACCTATTTCGGCGCCATCTTCAACCCCGCGCGGCTGAAGGTCTCGGCCATGACGTCCGAGATGCCGAAGAAATACTGGCGCAACCTGCCGGAGGCCGCAGCGATTCCTGAGCTGATCAGGCAATCACGCGAGAGGACCAACACCATGGTGGACACGCCGACCGTCTCGCCGGAGCGCGCCGCCAGGCCGCGCCAGGCCGGCCCTGCCCTGCCGATGGAGGGCGTGGGCGCCGTCAGTGCCAGCGACGACATGGGCGCCGTCAGCGCCGAGGCCGCCGGCTGTCAGCTCTGCCACCTCTACAAGCACGCCACCCAGACAGTGTTCGGCGAGGGCCCAGTCACCGCGCGGGTGATGCTGGTGGGCGAGCAGCCCGGCGACCAGGAGGACCTGGCCGGCCGCCCGTTCGTGGGCCCTGCCGGCCAGATGCTGGACCGCGCGCTGGCCGAAGCCGGCATAGACCGCAGCACCGTCTACATCACCAACGCGGTGAAGCACTTCAAATTCGAGCCGCGCGGCAAGCGCCGCATCCACGCGACGCCCGACCGGGCCGAGATCGAGGTGTGCCGCTTCTGGCTGGACCAGGAGCGCGCGCTGGTGCGCCCCAGGGTGACCGTGCTGCTGGGCGCCTCGGCGGCGCGGGCCGTGCTGGGCCGCACGGTGACCATCTCCCGCGAGCGCGGACGGCCGGTGGCGCTGGAGGGTGGGCAGGCGATGGTGACGGTGCACCCGTCCTACCTGCTGCGGCTGCCGGACCAGGAGAGCCAGGCGCGGGAGTATGCGGGGCTGGTAGCTGATTTAAGGTTGGCGGCGAGCTGGTGAAGGACGGCCGGGGGGTGGGAGCTGAGCTGTGAGCAAGCAAGAGGCTCTGCCCCAGACCCCCGTTTGTTCGGTTAGCGATCCTAAATAGATTGGGGGTTTGGGGCCTCGAGGCCCCAGCGGGGTTTGGGGCAGAGCCCCATGCTTTCTCTGCAACGGCAGAAACCAGCCGCTACGAAGGCGGCTCCTCGCGAACACTACGGTGGTGCAGCAGAACCAAGGCGCGCCGCAGCCGACGTATACCGCCCCGCGTCGCCCCCCGATCGCACATCTCCCGCCCCTCGGAGAGCAGCCGCTGCACGTCGGCTATCGCGCTGCGGCGTTCGGCCACCTGCCGCGCGAGCTGGGCGCAGTAAGCCGGGGTGTCCGTGGTCAGCGCGAAGCTGGGCGCGTCGTCGGCAAGGCAGGGGGTCGCCAGAAGCGTCAGCAAAGGCAGGGCGCGACGAAGACTCATCGGCGTGTCAGATGGCAGAGCCGTGCTGTCCGCCGAGTGGGGCAGGGATGAAGGCATGTTCATCTAGGCCGGCGGGGTGGCTGGCGGGCACCTGGGCCGGCGACATCGCCGGCAGGGTGATGGTGGCGCGCAGGCCGGGATGGGCATCGTCCAGCAGCAACGTGCCCTCGTGCAGCAGGCTGACGGCCTGCACCAGCGCCAGGCCCAGCCCAGAGCCCGGGGTGTGGCGCGCCGTCTCGCCGCGGAAGAAACGTTCGGCGGCGCGCGGCCGGTCGGCTTCCGGGATGCCCGGGCCCTGGTCGGCCACCGACACGCGCACCTGGCGCTCCATCCGGGCCGCGGCCAGGGTGATGCACTTGCCGTCGGGCGAGAACTTGATGGCGTTGTCCAGCAGGTTGGCCACCGCCTGCTGCAGCAGGTCGCGGTCGCCCAGGATGGCCAGCGTGTCCGGCACTTCCAGGCGCAAGCGCAGCCCGTGCTCCTCGGCCACGGCGCCGTAGAGCTCGGCCAGGTCAGCCAGCAGCGGTCCCAAATCCACCTCGGCGAAGGCGGAGCGGCGGGCGCCCACCTCGATCTCGGCGATGCGCATCAGCGCCTGGAACACCGCCGTCACGTGGTCCAGGTCGCTCACCGCGCGTTCCACGCCGGCGCGCAGCTCGGCCTCGGAGCGGGCATGCAGGGCGGCATCCTCCAGCCGCGCGCGGGCGCGGGTGATCGGCGTGCGCAGGTCGTGCGCGATGGCGTTGCTCACCTGGCGCACCCCGTCCATCAGGCGGGCGATGCGTTCGAGCATGTTGTTGATGGATTCGGCCATGCGGTCGAACTCGTCGCCGCGGCCGGAGCGGCGCACCCGCGGTGTCAGGTCGCCGCCCGCGATGGCCTCCGCGGTGGCCGAAACCTCGGCCACCATGCGGCGGAACACATTGCGGATCACCAGCGCGCCGGCCGCGCCCAGGGCCGCGATCACCAGCAGGCTGCTGAACAGCGCGTTGGCCAGCAGGTGGCGCAGTTGCACGCGGCCGCGCACGTCGCGCCCCACCAGCAGGCGGAAGCCGCCGGGCAGGTCGTAGCGCCGCACGTCCGCCAGGCTGCGCGCGCCGGCGCGCGTCACCTGCAACTCGTAGACCACGCCCGGGCTGTCCACCTTGGCCGGCCACTGGCTAAGGTTGCCGGCCACCCAGCGCTGCACCGGGTCGGTCACCTCGTAGATGGCGTCGTCGTCCACGTTCTCGCCCAGGCGCTCCTGGATGGTCAGCAGCAGCGCCGGGATGCCGCCCTCGCTCCAGCGTTCCACCAGGCCTTGGGCATCGGCGTTGATGGCGGCCTCCACCTGGCGGTCCAGCAGGTTGGCGGTGGAGAACCACAGGAAGGCGACCAGCGTGAGGGCGGAGAGCGCGAAGACGATGCCGAACAGGGCGGCGAAGCGGAGGCTGGCGGAGCGGATCACAGGAAGGAAGCAGTTCTTTTTTGAAAAAAAGAACCAAAAAACTTGTCCTCCCTGTCGGGTGGCTCAGAGCTGGCGCGCGACAGCGGAGTCAAAAGTCTTTTGCTTCTTTTCTTCAGAAAAGAAGGCCTTTCTTCCTTCACTCCGGCCGCAACATGTAGCCGGCATTCCTGATCGTATGGATCAGAGACGACGCAAACGGCTTATCGATCTTCTGGCGCAGCCGGCTCACGTGCACGTCGATCACGTTCGTCTGCGGGTCGAAATGGTAGTCCCACACGCCCTCCAGCAGCATGGTGCGCGTCACCACCTGGCTCGCGTGGCGCATCAGGTACTCCAGCAGGCGGAACTCGCGCGGCTGTAGGTCGATCTTCTGGCCCGCCCGGCGCACGCCGCGGGAGAGCAGGTCCATCTCCAGGTCGCCCACCAGGAGCTTGGTCTGCGGGCCGTCGGACTTGCCGCGTCGGGTGAGCGCTTCGACGCGCGCGAGCAGCTCGGAGAACGCGAACGGCTTGGTGAGGTAGTCGTCCCCGCCCGCCTTCAGGCCGGCCACGCGCTCGTCCACCTGGGCCAGCGCGCTCAGCAGCAGCACGGGTGTGGCGTTGTTCTGGCTGCGCAGTGTCTCCAGCAGGCGGATGCCGTCGATGCCGCCTGGCAGCATGCGGTCCAGGATGATGGTGTCGAACGCCTCGGTGGCGGCCATGAACAGGCCGTCGCGACCGTTGTCGGAGTGCTCCACCACGTGGCCGGCCTCGCGCAGTCCCTTCAACACGAACTGCGCCACGGTGGGGTCGTCTTCTACGAGCAGGATTCGCATGGCTCAGCTACCACTTACTGGTCGGGGGTCGGTTCGGGTTCGGCGGGCGGCTCCGGCGGGCGTCGGCCCACCACCACGGTCAGGTCCATGCTCTGGGTGCCGCGATGCACGTGCAGGCGGGCCGCGGTGCCGGGGTTGACGGCGGAGACGTCGCGGATCAGCTCGCGCGTGGTCTCCACCCGCTCGCCGTTGATGGCGGTCACCAGGTCGCCCGGGCGCAGGCCGGCCTTGGCGCCAGGGCCGCCGTGGTTGACGGCGGCGATGGCGGCACCCGGCCGCCGGTGCGCCGTGGTGTCCAGGTCCACGCCCAGCCAGCCGCGGTCCACGTGGCCCTTGGCCAGCAGCTCGTCGACGATGCGCTGCGCGATCTCCGACGGGATGGCGAAGCCGATGCCCACCGAACCGCCGGTGGGCGAGACGATGGCGGTGTTCAGCGCCACCACCTGACCGGACATGTTGAAGGTGGGCCCGCCCGAGTTGCCGGGGTTGATCGGCGCATCGAGCTGGAAGAAGTCGTCGAACGGGCCGGCGCCGATGTCGCGCCCGCGGGCGCTCACGATGCCGGCGGTCACCGAGCCGCCCAAGCCGAACGGGTTGCCGGCCGCCATGATCCAGTCGCCCACCTGGACGGAGCGGCTGTCCCCCCAGGGCACGGCGGCCAGCTTGTGGTCGGCGTCCACCTTGATCACCGCGATGTCCGTCAGCTCGTCCGAGCCGATCACGTGGGCCGGCAACTCGGAGCCGTCGGTAAAGCTGACGACGATCTTGTCGGCCTCGCCCACCACGTGGTTGTTGGTGACGATGATGCCGGCGGGATCCAGCACGAAGCCGGAGCCGGCGCCGATCATCTGCTCGCGCCGTCCCTTCAGGCGGTCGCGGAAGGTTTTTTCGAACGGCGTGCCCTTGAGCTCCGGCGGCATGGGAGTGGCGGCCTGGGTGTCGGCCACGCTCATCCGCACGGCGATGTTGACCACGGCGGGCACCACGCGCCGGACCAGCGGGGCGAAGGTCAGCGGACCGGTCTGCACCAGCGGCTGCGCTCCCGCCGGCGACCAGGCGAGGGCGCAGACCTGGGAGGCGGCCAGGCAAGCCAAAGCGGGCAGCGTGGGAAGGGCGCGGCGCATGGTACGATGTTACATGAGCGCTCGCACCCCACAAGAACGCTGGCTTGCGGCTGAAATCGCCGTCATGCGGCTTGGGTGCCGTCAGGGGCAGCGCCACCTGCCGAGGATGACCCAGACCACCCACCTGCCCGCCCGTGCCGTGCTCGCCGTCAGCGGTATGGATCGCGTGGCGTTCCTTAACGGGCTAGTCTCCAACGACGTGGCCGAGGCGGCACCGGGGCGCTGCGTGTGGGCCGCGCTGCTGACCGCGCAGGGCAAATGGCTGGCCGACTTCTTCGTCTTCTCGGACGGTGCGAGGCTGCTGCTGGATTGCGAGGCGGCGCAGGCTGCCATGCTGGCGCAACGCCTGGGCCGCTACCGGCTGCGGGCCGACGTGGCGATCGCGCCCGACAGCCTGCGCGTCTACGCCGTCTGGGACGGTACGCCACAAAGGACGGGTCTGGCCGCGCCGGACCCGCGCCTGCCGGCAGCTGGCTGGCGCGTGCTGGCGGACAGCCTGGCCGAGACGGCCGACGCCGACGCGTGGGACGCGCACCGCCTGGCGCTCGGCCTGCCTGACGGCTCGCGGGACATGGAGGCCGAGAAGACCGTGCTGCTGGAGGCGGGGTTCGACGAGCTGCACGGCGTGAGCTGGACCAAGGGCTGCTACATGGGCCAGGAGCTGACCGCCCGCACCCGCTACCGCGGCCTGGTGAAGCGCCGGCTGTTCCCGGTGCGGGCCGGCGGCGCGCTGCCGGCTCCCGGCACGCCCATCACCAGCCAGGACCGCGAGGTAGGTCAGATGCGGTCCAGCCGAGGGCCGGCCGGGCTGGCAGTGCTGCGGCTGGACGCGCTGGCAGGTGGTGCGCTGATGGCGGACGGGCACGCCTTGGAGTGCGTGGTGCCGGGATGGATGGTGTTGCCAGGGTAAGGCGAGGAGGCCCTCTTTTCGGACGGAAGCAAAGATCCATGTCGCTTAGGCGGCAGCTGAACGCGTCGTTTTTGTAAGCAGAAGCTTCTTGCTTCTTTTTCTCGAAAAAGAAGGCCTTCCTTATCTACCGGACATTTGCCACAGGCCCCAACCTGCGCGTCATGTTCAGCGCCGCCGCGGCGGCCAGCAGGAAGGCCAGCGTCCAGTGCCCCGTTGCTTCCCGCCCCTGGTGCCACACCAGCAGCAGGAACAGCAGGCTCACCCACAGCATCAGCCAGGTCTGCGGGTGGCCGCGGCCGGATGCCAGGACGCCGAGGGCGAAGAACACCACGAAGCAGCCCACCGTCAGCGCCCGCAGCATGTCGAACGCCCGGCCGCCCAGCTCGGCCACCATCCGCTGGACGGCCCCGGCCGTGGAATCGGCCAGGTCGAACAGGGTGGCCAGCGCGTCGTCCGGTCCCAGAACGTAGATCAGCACGGCCAAGGTGAGCCCTACGGCCCAGACCGCCGCCACCGACCTGTTCTGCACTACCCGGCCCTCCGCATGCGCCATGATGATGACCTCCCCGGCCCAGGCGCAAGGCGGCGCGGCCTATGTCTCAAATCCGGCCACCTGCCGTCCACAATTAAAACCATACTTCATGGTCTTTCATGATTAGCGTGCTAGGATGTTGCCTGATGCCGCAGACGCACAGGGGTCGTGCGCTGTGGCGAAGGACCGGAGCGCCCGCTTTGCCCGCATCGCTGCCCACAGTCCTCGCGGCGTTCGCCTTGGCCGGTCTGCTCGCCGTCTTCGCCGCGGGCCTGCTGACTGGCCGCGCCGTGCAGCGGCGCGGCACCCAGGCGCTGCGGCCGGAGCTGGAGCAGTTCCGCGCCCTCCGCCGAGACGGGCTGACGCAGCTGGCCAGCCGCGACGCGTTCCTGGCCGAGCTGGCCACAGTGCTGCAGGAGGCCGGCCCCTCGGCGCTGGTGCTGATCGACCTGGACGACTTCGCCAAGCTGAACGCACGCCACGGCCTGCGCGCCGGTGACGACGTCCTGCTGGCCGTGGCCGCCCGCCTGCGCAG
Organism: uncultured Acetobacteraceae bacterium; assembly: GCA_964242595.1. Taxonomy (GTDB): domain Bacteria; phylum Pseudomonadota; class Alphaproteobacteria; order Acetobacterales; family Acetobacteraceae; genus BOG-908. The sequence continues at coordinate 21,168 of CAXTBC010000035.1, forward strand.
CCTCTCGCCCGACCCGGCGCATGCCTGCCGTCTGGGGGCCGACCGCTTCGCGCTGCTGGCCCCCATCGGTACCGGGCTGGACGGGGTGGAGGCGATCGCACTGGGCGTGTTGCGCAGCCTGATGGCGCCGGTATCCTGTGGCGCCGGCCTGCTGGAGTGCATGGTGAGCCTGGGTGTGGTGCTGCTGCCGGAACAGGCCGAGGACGTGGACGGTGCGATGCGCGCCGCGGGCGCGGCGCTGGAGCACGTGAAGGAGGCCGGCGGCGGTGGCTGGCGCTTCTTCGACCCCGACAGGGACGACGCGCAGCGCCTGCACACCGCTTTGGCCGAGGAGTTGCACACCGGCATCGCCGCGAGCCAGGTGGTGCCCTTCTACCAGCCGATCATCAACCTGGCGGACGGCCGCCTGGTGGGGCTGGAGGTGCTGGCCCGCTGGCTGCACCCCACACGCGGGCTGCTGGCGCCGGACCTGTTCATCCCCATCGCCGAGCAGATGAACATGACAGGGCAGATCACCCAGGCGCTGATGCGCCGGGTGATCGCCGACGCGCGGGACTGGCCCGACTGGCTGTACTTCGCCTTCAACGTCTCGCCCGGGCAGCTCCGCGAGCTGATCGGCATGATCCGCCACCCGCCGCACTGGCCGGAAGGCACGCTGGACCCCGAGCGGCTCGAGGTGGAGGTGACCGAGAGCGCGCTGATCGAGGATCTCGAGGTAGCGCGTGAAGTGATCGCGCTGCTGCAGCAGCGTGGCACCCGCGTGGTGCTGGACGATTTCGGCATCGGCTACAGCAACTTCTTCCACCTGCGCGAGCTGCCGTTCGACCGCATCAAGATCGACCGCAGCTTCGTGATGGACATCGCCCACGACCCGCGTGCCGAGGCCTGCGTGCGCGCCATGCTGGCGCTGGCCGGCAGCCTGAACATTCCCATGGTGGCCGAGGGTGTGGAGAGTGCCGAGACCGAGGCGCGGGTGACGGCCCTGGGATGCCAGTTCGGCCAGGGATTCCTCTATTCCGAGCCGGTGCCGGCGCGCGACGTGGCCAGGCTGCTGCGGGAGCGCCGGCCGGTGGCGGCCCTGTAGCGGGCTCTACCTGTGCCTGGCCGCCACGCCGGCCAGCTTGCAACCGCGGCACCACAAGCTAACTAGGCCGCCATGACAGATGATCCCGTAGGCTGGCACGGCACTACCATCCTGTGCGTGCGCCTGGGCGGCAGGGTGACCATGGCCGGGGACGGCCAGGTGACGATGGGCCAGACCGTGGTGAAGGGCAACGCGCGCAAGGTGCGCCGCATCGGCGCGGCCGAGAACGTGCTGACCGGCTTCGCCGGCGCCACCGCCGACGCGTTCACCCTGCTGGAGCGGCTGGAAGCCAAGCTGGAGCGCTTTCCCGGCCAGCTTGAACGCGCCTGCGTGGAGCTGGCGAAGGACTGGCGCACGGACCGCTACCTGCGCCGGCTGGAGGCGATGATGGCGGTGGCCGACGCCACCCACAGCTACACGCTGACCGGCAACGGCGACGTGCTGGAGCCGGAGGACGGCGTGATCGCCATCGGCTCGGGCGGCAACTACGCGCTGGCGGCGGCGCGCGCGCTGATGGAGGTCGACGGGCTGGATTCCGAGGTGATCGCAAGGCGGGCGATGCGGATTGCGGCGGATATCTGCGTGTACACCAACCATTCAGTGATCGTGGAAACGTTGTAAGGAAGCAGTTCTTTTTCGAGAAAAAGAACCAAAAAGCTTTTGCTTCCTGTCGGGTGGTTCAGGGCAGGGGCGCGACAGCGGAGTCAAAAGTCTTTTGCTTCTCTTCTTCAGAAAAGAAGGCCTTTCTTCTTAGGTAGGTAAATGCCCGACTTCACCCCCAGAGAGATCGTAGGCGAGCTGGACCGCTTCATCGTGGGCCAGGCCGACGCCAAGCGCGCGGTGGCCATAGCGCTGCGCAACCGCTGGCGCCGCGCCAAGCTGCCAGACGGCGTGCGTGACGAGGTGGTGCCCAAGAACATCCTGATGATCGGGCCTACCGGCTGCGGCAAGACCGAGATCGCGCGCCGCCTGGCCCGCCTGGCACAGGCGCCGTTCCTGAAGGTGGAGGCCACCAAGTTCACCGAGGTGGGCTACGTGGGCCGCGACGTGGACAGCATCGTGCGCGACCTGGTGGAGGTCAGCCTCAACATGCTGCGCGAGACGAGCCGCCGCGAGGTGGCCGCGCGCGCCGACCAGGCCGCCGAGGACAGGCTGGTGGACGCGCTGGTGGGCGCCACCGCGAGTGCGGACACGAAATCGAAGTTTCGCCGCATGCTCCGCCAGGGCGAGATGGAAGACAAGGACGTCGAGATCTCGGTGGCCGACACCGGCACTGGCGCGGGCCAGATCGACATTCCCGGCATGCCGTCCGGCCAGATGATCAACCTGGGCGAGATGATGCGCGGCATGATGGGCGGCCGCCAGGTGCAGAAGCGCATGAAGGTATCCGACGCGCGTCCGGTGCTCACGCGCGAGGAGGCCGACAAGCTGGTCGATACCGACCGGCTGACCAAAGAGGCCGTGCAGAACGCCGAGGACAACGGCATCGTCTTCCTCGACGAGATCGACAAGGTGTGCGCGCGTTCCAGCGAAGGCGGTTTCCGCGGCGGCGACGTGAGCCGCGAGGGCGTGCAGCGCGACCTGCTGCCGCTGATCGAAGGCACCACGGTGTCCACCAAATACGGCCCGGTGAAGACCGACCACGTGCTGTTCATCGCCTCCGGCGCGTTCCACTTGGCCAAGCCGGCGGATCTGCTGCCGGAACTGCAGGGCCGCCTGCCGATCCGCGTGGAACTGGCGCCGCTGACGCGGGCGGACCTGCGCCGCATCCTGACCGAGCCGGAGCACAATTTGCTGGCGCAGTACGCGGCGCTGATGTTGACCGAGGGCGTCACGCTGGACTTCGCCGAGGACGCGATCGACGCGCTGGCCAACCTGGCTGCCGACATCAACGACCGTGTGGAGAACATCGGCGCGCGGCGCCTGGCGACCGTGCTGGAGAAGCTGCTCGAGGAGATCAGCTTTTCCGCGTCCGACCGTGGGGGCGAGGCGATCCTTGTAGATGCAGCCTATGTGAACGAGAAGGTGGCGCCTTTGGCGGCGCGGGGTGATCTGAGTCGGTTTATTCTGTGACGAAGAAAGGAAGCGCTTCTTTTTTGAAAAAAAGAAGCAAAAAACTTTTATCCGTGGGCGCGTGTTCGACGGGAACGGCGCGACATCGGAGTCAAAAGTTTTTTGGTTCTTTTTTTCAAAAAAGAACTCTTCCTTGACCCTGCCTCCCCTTCGCCAAGTCATCGGCGACTACCGCCTGGACGCCAGGCGCAAACTAGGCCAGCACTTCCTGCTGGACGAAAACCTGACCGCCAAGATCGCCCGCCAAGCCGGCGACTTGGCCGGGCGCCACGTAATCGAAGTAGGTCCCGGCCCGGGCGGCCTCACGCGCGCGCTGCTGGGCACGGCGGCGGCCAGCGTGGTGGCCGTGGAGGTGGATCCGCGGGCGGCCGAGGCGATCCGCGCGCTGGCCGGCACCAGCGACGGCCGGCTGACGCTGGTGGAGGCCGACGCGCTGGCCACCGACCTGACCACGCTGGTGGCCACACCGCGGCAGATCGTGGCCAACCTGCCCTACAACGTGGCGACCCCGCTGCTGATCGGCTGGCTGCGCCAGGCGGCCGCGTGGGAGCGGATGACGCTGATGTTCCAGCTGGAAGTGGCCGAACGCATCGCCGCGGCGCCGGATACCGAGGCCTACGGCCGCCTGGCGGTGCTGGCGCAGTGGACCTGCGAGACGGAGTTCCTGATGCGCATACCGCGCGAGGCGTTCACGCCGCCGCCGAAGGTGACTTCGGCCGTGGTGGGCTTCGTGCCGCGCGCCGTGCAGCCGGACGCGACGCTGTTCGCCACCATGGAGCGATTGACCGCGGCGGCATTCGGCCAGCGGCGCAAGATGCTGCGGGGTTCGCTGAAGCCGCTGGGCGGGGAGGCGTTGCTGGAGCGGGCGGGGATCGAACCGCAGCGGCGGGCGGAGACGTTGTCAGTGGGCGAGTTCGAGGTTTTGGCGCGGCTTCTGTAGGAAGAAAGCACTTCTTTTTTGAAGAAAAGAAGCAAAGACTTTTGTTCGTGCTGTCGCGGACTTCTCCGCACCATCCGAACGATCCTCCTAATGATCCGCGAACAGTGAAGGTACTGACGAGAACAATCCAGGCTGGTCCTTGTCGAAACACCCGTTCTTGTAGCTGCAGCCGTCACCTATTCCCGGCGTGTAGGGCTGCGCCGCTTCGGACTGCCACGCTTCCGCGCCAGGCGCGTCACGCCGCACGAGCTCGGATTCCACCGGCGCGCGCTTCTTGCCGAACACGATGATCTGCTCGGTACCAGGGAGCGGGTCGCTCTCCTGGCGTTCCGCGCGCATGCCCAGCCGGGCTTCCGTTTCGCCCAGCTTCGGCTCCAGCGACCACGGCACGATCTCCATGCCCGGAACCGCCGGCTTGGCGGCTGCCTTGACAGCCGCAGGCTTCTTGGCCAGCGCCGGCCCGGCCTGCCAAGCAAGCAGCATCACCAGCACGCAAGACAGACGCCGTTCCATGCCCGCCTTTCCAGCCTGCGCCGCGCGAGGTTGTGCGCCCTAGGTGTTCATCGCGTCAAAGAAATCCTGGTTGGACTTGCTGTACTTCAGCTTGTCCAGCAGGAAGTCCATGCCATCGCTGGCGCCCATCGGGTTCAGGATGCGTCGCAGCACCCACATCTTCGACAGCGTACCCTTGTCCACCAGCAGCTCTTCCTTGCGGGTGCCGCTCTTGGTGATGTCGATCGCCGGGAAGGTGCGCTTGTCGGACAGCTTGCGGTCCAGGATGATCTCGGAGTTGCCGGTGCCCTTGAACTCCTCGAAGATCACCTCGTCCATGCGGCTGCCGGTGTCGATCAGCGCTGTGGCGATGATGGTGAGCGAGCCGCCTTCCTCGATGTTGCGGGCAGCGCCGAAGAAGCGCTTGGGCCGCTGCAGCGCGTTGGCGTCCACGCCGCCGGTCAGCACCTTGCCGGAGGACGGCACCACCGTGTTGTAGGCGCGCGCCAGGCGAGTGATGCTGTCGAGTAGGATCACCACGTCGCGCTTGTGCTCCACCAGCCGCTTGGCCTTTTCCAGCACCATCTCGGTCACTTGCACGTGGCGGGTGGCCATCTCGTCGAAGGTGCTGGCCACCACCTCGCCCTTCACGGTGCGGGCCATGTCGGTCACTTCCTCCGGCCGCTCGTCGATCAGCAGCACGATCAGGAACACCTCGGGGTGGTTGGTGGATATGGCGGTGGCGATGCTCTGCAGCATCACCGTCTTGCCGGTGCGTGGCGGCGCCACGATCAGCGCGCGCTGGCCCATGCCGATCGGCGCCACCAGATCGATCACCCGCGGCGTGTTGTCGCGTTGCGCGCCCTTTACCGTGCTGATGGGTAGGTCCATTTCCATCTTCAGCCGGCGGTCGGGGTAGAGCGGCGTCAGGTTGTCGAAGTTGATGCGGTGCTTCACCGCGTCGGGATCCTCGAAATTCACGTTGTCCGGCTTGAGCAGCGCGAAGTAGCGCTCGCCGTCCTTGGGCGCGCGGATCTGGCCGTCCACCGTATCGCCGTTGCGCAGGCCGTAACGGCGTACCTGGTTGGGGCTGACGTAGATGTCGTCCGGGCCCGGCAGGAAGTTGCTTTGCGGGCTGCGCAGAAAGCCGAAGCCGTCCGGCAGGATCTCCAGCGTGCCGTCGCCGTGGATCGCCTGGTCGCTGTCGGCCAGGTTCTTCAGGATCGCGAACATCATGTCCTGCTTGCGCAGGCTGGACGCGTTCTCGATCTGCAGGGATTCGGCGAAGCTCAGCAGGTCGGCCGGTGACTTGGCCTTGAGTTCTGCTAGGTGCATGAACGATGCCTCAGGGGGGATGATGAGAGGAGCCGGACATGCGCATGGCATGTCTGGGAGTGCGGTGGGGAAGGGGCGGAGATGTCTCCGCGCGCAAGGCTGCGCCGAGGCGTGCGAGTGTCGCCTGGAAGGCTAGTCGCACGAACTTGCCGGTTGGGCAAGACAAGGAGGTGCTTCTTTTTGAAAAAGAGGCAAAAACGTTTAAACTATTAGCAAGCATGGGGCTCTGCCCCAAACCCCGCTGGGGCCTCGAGGCCCCAGACCCCCATTCGTTAAGGAGCTTTTACGAATAGGTTCCAAGGACGACTGTCCTTAGCGGGCTGGCGCAAGGGCGCCATCGGTCCGAGCCTGCGGCGCCAGGGCGCAGAGCTCCTGGCCTTCCTAAAAGCTCAGCGCTCCAGGCACATCGCCACGCCCATGCCTCCACCAATGCACAGTGTGGCCAAGCCCTTCTTGGCGTCCCGCTTGCCCATCTCATGCAGCAGCGTCACCAGCACGCGCGCGCCGGACGCGCCGATCGGGTGGCCCAGCGCGATGGCGCCGCCGTTCACGTTCACCCGTTCGGTGTCCCAGCCCAGGTCCTTGTTCACCGCGCAGGCCTGGGCGGCGAACGCCTCGTTCGCCTCGATCAGGTCCAGATCGGCCACCGACCAGCCGGCCCGCTCGAGCGCCTTGCGGCTCGAAGGGATCGGCCCGGTGCCCATCACCGCCGGGTCCACGCCCGCGGTTGCGAAGCTCGCGATGCGGGCCAGCGGGGTCAGCCCGCGGCGCTGCGCCTCGGACCCGCTCATCAGCACAAGGGCGGCGGCACCGTCGTTGATGCCGCTGGCGTTGCCCGCCGTCACCGTGCCCTCCTTGTTGAACGCCGGCTTCAGCTTGGCCATCGCGGCCATGTCGCTATCGTGGCGGATGTACTCGTCGGCCTCCACCACCGTCTCGCCCTTGCGACCCTTCACGCTCACCGGCGCGATCTCGTCCTTGAAGCGGCCGGACTTGCTGGCGGCCGAGGCCTTGTTCTGCGAGCTGACAGCGAACGCGTCCTGCATATCGCGGGTGATCTGGTATTTCTGCGCCACGTTCTCCGCGGTAACGCCCATGTGGTAGCCGTGGAACGCGTCCCATAGCCCGTCCTTCAGCATGGTATCGGTCAGGTCCAGCGCGCCCATCTTCACGCCGGCGCGCAGGTAGGCCGCGTGGGCGGACTGGCTCATGCTTTCCATGCCGCCGGCGGCCACCACGGCGCTCTCACCGGTGCGTATCTGCTGGGCGGCCAGCGCCACGGCGCGCAGGCCGGAGCCGCACACCTGGTTGATGCCGAAGGCGGTCTTCTCGTCCGGCACCCCGGCGGCGCGCGCGGCCTGGCGCGCCGGATTCTGCCCCTGGGCGGCGGCCAAGACGTGGCCCAGGATCACCTCGTCCACCTCGCCCGGCTCCAGGCCGGCGCGCTGCAGGGCGGCGCGCAGCGCGGTGGCGCCCAGCTCGGCCGCCGCCACGGTGGCGAAGGCGCCGTTGAAGCTGCCGACCGGCGTGCGGGCCGCCGAAACGATGACGATGTCTTCCATGGTCGCTTTCTCCCGGGTTCCTTGCCGTTATCTAGGCACGCGGGCAGGAGAAAGCGAAGGCAAGGCAAGCGGTTCTTTTTTGAAAAAAAGAACCAAAAAACTTTGACTCCGCTGTCGCGCGCCAGCCCTGAACCGCCCGACGGGGAGCAAAGGTTCTTTGCTTCTTTTTTTCAAAAAAGAAGGCCTTGCTTTCTTCTTGCCCAAGGATTGCAGCATGCGCGAAGACCAGGACGCCACCGGCCTAGCCGAGCTCGTCGCCACCGGCCAGGTCAGCGCCGCGGAGCTGCTCGAAGCCGCCATCGCCAGAACGGACGCCAGCGCCGCCAGCCTGAACGCCGTGCCTTTACGCTTCGACGCCGCCGCCCGCGACCAGGCGCGCGGCACGCTCACCGGCCCGTTCGCCGGCGTGCCGTTCCTGCTGAAGGACATCGGCCAGGAATACGCCGGCCAGCCGCACACCGCCGGCGCCGCCGCCTACCGCCACCGCATCCCCGGCACGCACAGCGCCTACACGCGGCGGTGCCTGCAAGCCGGGCTGGTGATCTTCGGCCGTACCGCCACGCCGGAGTTCGGGCTGAAGGCGGTCACCGAAAGCCGGCTGTGGGGCCCCACCCGCAACCCCTACGACACCACGCGCACGGCCGGCGGCTCCTCGGGCGGCTCGGCCGCCGCGGTGGCCGGCGGGCTGGTGGCCATGGCGGGTGCGAGCGACGGCGGCGGCTCCATCCGTATCCCATCCAGCTTCTGCGGCCTGTTCGGGCTGAAGCCGGGCAGCGGCCGCATCAGCTGGGGGCCGGGGCACGGCCAGGTGTGGGAAGGCGCCTCCTCGCCCGGCGTGCTCACCCGCAGCGTGCGCGATGCCGCCCGGATGATGGACGTGCTGTGCGGGCCGGAGCCGGGCGACCTGTTCGTCCCCACCCCGCCCGAGCGCCCCTACGCCATAGAGACGGAGATCCCGCCCGGCCGCCTGCGCATCGGCTTCTCGGTCACCCACCCGCTGGACGCGCCGGTAAATCAGGCCTGTGTCGACGCCGTGCACCGCGCCGCCCGCCTGCTGGAAGGCCTGGGCCACCACGTGGAGGAAGCCGCACCCGAGGTGGACGGCGGCGCGGTGGCCGCCTGCTACATCAGGCTCTATCTCGGCCAGGTTGCCGCCGAGGTGGCCGCCAGCGGCGCCGCCGACAGCGCGTTCGAGCCGGAGACCGCGCTGCTGGCCATGCTGGGCCGCGCGCTGCCGGCCGGCGACTACGTGGGCGCCCACCTGCGCTGGAACGGCTTCGCCCGGGCGCTCGGCCGCTTCCACCAGGCCCACGATGTGTGGCTGACCCCCACGGTTGCCGCTCCGCCGGCCCGCATAGGCGAGCTGGACACGCCGCCCGCCCAATTGCGCGTGGGCGCCCTGATGCGCGCGTTGCGCGGCGGCCGGCTGATGCTGCGCCTGGGCCTGCTGGACCGCATGGTGCGCGAAAGCCTGGCGCGCACGCCCTTCACCCAGCTCTCCAACCTCACCTTCACGCCCAGCATGTCCGTGCCGCTGCACACGGCGCCCGCCGAGCCAGGCGGCCCGGACCTGCCGGTGGGCGTGCAGTTCGTGGGCGCCCCGAACAGCGAGGCGATGCTGATCCGCCTGGCCGCGCAACTGGAGCAGGCCTCGCCCTGGGCCCACACGGCGACGCGGCCCCTGGCCTGATCCCGCCGGGTTGTGCGACACATCGCGCCAAGAACCGTCCGAAGGAAGACCCGCATGTCCGAGACGCACGCCGTGACCGACCTCGCGATCCAGGACGGCATCGCCGTCCTCACCGTCAACTCACCCCCGGTGAACGCGCTGTCGGTTGGCGTCAGACAGGGCATCCTGGCCGGCATCCAGAAGGCAGGCGCCGACCCGGCGGTGCAGGCCGTGGTGCTGGCCTGCGCCGGCCGCACCTTCATCGCCGGCGCGGACATCACCGAGTTCGGCAAGGCGCCGATGGAGCCCTCGCTGCACGCCGTCATCGCCGCCATCGAGGCCTGCCCGAAGATCGTGGTGGCCGCCATCCACGGTACCGCGCTGGGCGGCGGGCTGGAGGTGGCGCTCGGCTGCCACTACCGGGTCGCGGTGCCCAGCGCGAAGCTCGGCCTGCCCGAGGTCAAGCTCGGCCTGCTGCCGGGTGCCGGCGGCACGCAGCGCCTGCCCCGCGTGGTGGGTGCCGCCCAGGCGCTGGAGATGGTCACCAGCGGCACGCCGATCGGCGCCAAGCAGGCCGAACAGGCCGGCCTAATGGACGCGCTGGCGCCGGAGGACGGCCTGCTCGCCTTCGCTGTGGACTACGCCCGCAAGGCGGTGGCCGAGGGCAAGCCGCTGCGCCGCGTGCGTGACATGCAGGTGCACGCCGAACCCGGCCTGTTCGACAATTTCCGCCGCGCCAACGCCCGCAAGTTCCGCGGCTTCGAGGCGCCGGAGAAGAACATCCAATGCATCGAGGCGGCCGTCGCCCAGCCCTTCGACGAGGGCGAGCAGACCGAGCGCCGCCTGTTCATGGAGCTGATGACCGGCACGCAGTCCAAGGCGCAGCGGCATTTGTTCTTCGCCGAGCGCGAGGCGCAAAAGATTCCCGGCCTGCCGAAAGGCACGGCGGTGCGCCCGATTAAGCGCGTCGGCGTGATCGGCGCCGGCACCATGGGCGGCGGCATCTCGATGAATTTTCTCAGCGCCGGCTACGCGGTGACGATCGTGGAGACCAACGAAAAGGCGCTGGAACGCGGCGTGGGCGTGATGCGCGGCAACTACGAGAACACCGCCAAGAAAGGCCGCCTCACGCAGGAGCAGGTGGAGCGCAACATGGGCCTGCTCACGCCCCGCATGAGCATGGACGACCTGGCCGATTGCGACCTGGTGATCGAGGCGGTGTTCGAGAACATGGAGATCAAACGCGAAATCTTCGGCAAGCTGGACCGCATCGTGAAGCAGGGCGCGATCCTGGCCAGCAACACGAGCTACCTCGACATCGACGCGATCGCGGCCAGCACGCAGCGTCCGCAGGACGTGTGCGGCATGCATTTCTTCTCGCCCGCCAACGTGATGCGGCTGCTGGAAGTGGTGAACGGCGCCAAGACCGCGCCGGACGTGCTGGAGACCGTGATGCAGCTCAGCCGCAAGATCGGCAAGGTGGCCGTCGTCGCCGGCGTGTGCCACGGCTTCATCGGCAACCGCATGCTCGAGCCGCGACAGCGCGAGGCCAACAAGCTGATCCTGGAAGGTGCCATGCCGTGGGACGTGGACCGCGTGATCTACGATTTCGGCTTCCCCATGGGCCCGTTCCAGATGGCCGACCTGGCGGGGCTCGACATCGGCTGGTCGGCCGAGACGTCGAAGGGCGTCACCCTGCGCGACCAGTTGTGCGAGCGCGACCGCCGCGGCCAGAAGACGAAGAGCGGCTTCTACGACTACAACGACAAGCGCGAGCACACGCCCTCGCCGATCGTTGAGGAGTTGGTGCTGCGCCAGTCTGCCGAGCGCCAGATCACCCGCCGCAAGATCGACGACCAGGAGATCCTGGAGCGCTGCATCTACACCATGGTCAACGAGGGCGCGCGCATCCTGGAAGAAGGCAAGGCGTACCGTGCTTCCGACATCGACATGGTCTGGCTGACCGGCTACGGCTGGCCGGCCTATCGCGGCGGCCCGATGTTCTACGGGGACACGGTGGGCCTGGGGCACGTGGTGGAGCGGTTGCGCGCCTACCAGGCGCATTCGGAGGCGGATTTCCGGCCGGCGGATTTGTTGGTGAAGCTGGCGGAAGCTGGGCGGGGGTTCGGCGACAGGTAGCACCTGCCGGGAAGGCCAGGGGCTCTGCCCCTGGACCCCGCTGGGGCCTTGAGGCCCCAGACCCCCATCTGTTTGAAGTCGCTTATATCGGGTTTTAATGCCGATCCGTGTTGGATGCCGCAGGAAAGATCGAGGCCGCTGACCCAGCTCAGGGACAAAAGTTTTTTGTTTCTTCTTCAAAAAAGAAGGTCTTGCTTTCTCTCCTCAATAGGCCGGCGCCGCTGGCGCCATTGGTCCGAGCCTGCGGCGCCGGGGCAGAGCCCCTGGCCTTTCCTGGTTCAACTCAGAGTCGTTTTTTAAGCCAACCCAACAGCGGCTCCCACAAACCTGCCTGCGCACCCGACCCCGCCACCATGCCCACATGCCCCGCGCGCGGGCGCACCACCACGGCGCCCGGCAGCGCGCGCGCCAGCGCCAGCGCGCTCTCCGGCGGCACGATCCTGTCTCGCCCCGGGATGGCGACGAAACTCTCCACCTGCGGCACCGCCACGCCCAGGCCGGCGATCCGCCAGGTGCCGCACGCCGGGCTGTTGGCGCCGTACCAGCCGCCGATCACCTCGCGGGCCACCGGGGCGGCCAGCGGCACGCCGTCGTTGAGCCAGTCCTCGATGGCCACGAACATCAGCGCGCGCGCGCTATCCTGCTCCTGGGCGCCGAAATCGCGGTATTTCGCGGCCACGCTGCCCGGCTCGCGCAGGCTGAATAGCATCTGCAACGCGTCCACCGATAGCGTGCCCAGGGCCAGCGCCGGTTCCAGAAGCGGCAGGCAGGTGCCGAAAAGCTGCGCCTCGGCGGCGTCCTCGGCCCAGAAATCCCACGGCGTGGCCAGCAGCACCAGGCGCTCCACCAGATCCGGCCGGCGTGCGGCGGCGGCCACCGCCAACAGCCCGCCCATGCAGTAGCCGGCCAGCGTCACCGGGCTGCCCACCGCTTCCATCGCGCGCTCCAGCCGTCCGGCCACGTAGTCGGTGAGCGTGAAACGGCGGGCCGCGGCGTCCGGCCAGCCCCAATCCAGCAGCAGCGGGCGCGCCCCGCCGGCGGCCAGGAAACGCATCATCGAGTGCCCGTGCGCCAGGTCCAGCACGTAGGCGCGGTTCACCAAGCTGGGCACGAACAGCACCGGCGGCGCGCCGGCCGGTCCGTAATCCAGCAGGCGCGTGCCGCCCTCCGCCCAGATGCAGGGCGGGTCGGCCACGTGGCGCTCCGACGGGTGCGCTCGGTAGGCGGCGATGCCGGCCAGCAGGGCAGCGTCAGGTTCGGCCGGCAGCGCCCAGCGTGGCGAGCCGCCGTTCCAGCTCGTCCACGCGGCGGACCAGGCGTCCGACGTCCTCGGATGTGCGGCCATCGCCAGGTGGAACAGCAGCGGCCGCGGCCCGCGCCGGCGGTGCGGCCCCGGCGCTTCCGGCCGCGACGTCAATTACGTGCTGCGCGGCTTCGCACAGCTCCGGGTCCTCGGCCAGTGCACGCAGCTCGCTCCGCCAGATGGTCTGCCAGTCCTTCAGCCACGCCTGTTCCGTCACCCCCGCCACCCCGCACCCACCACCAATGCCCCAGGCAACGCCCTGGGCGGCGGGTTGGTGCCCCGCCTTGGCGCATGCTAGCGTCTCGCCCCAGCCAGGAGAACCCGATGACCCAGATCGAAGGCCCCCCCCCGGCCGGCGAGGACACCCCGCCCCGTCCACCGGTGGTGGTGAAGAAATACGCCAACCGGCGGCTCTACAACACCGAGAGCTCCAGCTACATCACGCTGGACAACCTGGCAGATATGGTGCGCGTGGGCCGTGACTTCGTGGTGTACGACGCGCGCAGCGGCGACGACATCACCCGCGGCGTGCTGACGCAGATCATCGTGGAAGAGGAGAGCAAGGGCCGCGCCCTGCTGCCCACCACGTTCCTGCGGCAGCTGATCGGCTTCTACGGGGACAGCCTGGGTGGCATGGTGCCGCGCTACCTGGAACACACGATGGGCGCCATCGCCCGCCAGCAGGAGCAGATGCGCGAGGCGATGCAGCAGACGATGGGCCTGCTGCCCCCGGGGCTTGAGGAGATGCGCCGGCAGAACATCGCCATGATGGAGCGCGCGATGGGGTTGTTCACCCCGTTCTACCGCCCGCCGGCCGCGCCGGCCGGGGACGCGGGCGCGCAAACCACCCCGTCCGAGCCGGACGATAGCCCGCAGGCCATGCAGATCGAGATGCTGCAGCGCGAGGTCGAGCACCTGCGGCAGATGCTCGCCGTTCAAGCCGAAGCAGGGCAATCCGCAGCGGCGCCGGTTGAGCCGGGCCAGCCCGAGGCGCCCGGAGCGGCCCCTGCGGCACCTTCGCCGGGATTGGCCCGTCCGCGCCGCAAAGCCGAGGACGCCTAAACCGATACCGGAACAAAACGGAATGGAGAACAGTTTGATTTTGATACGAAACTAAACTTACTTTGTGGCCGGGACTGCGCTAGTCTCCAAGTGCGGGATCAGGTTCTGGGCGTGTGCAGACGGCGCCGCGCCGGCACATTACTGGACTATCCTGCCGTATGCTGGAGGTTTCCAATGGCTGCTGACGGATTGATCGACCAGGCCGAATTAGCCGAAACGGCGCCCGAACAGGATGTGGTCCGGCCCAGCCCGCGCGCCAACAACGCGGACCGCCACGTGGGCGCGCGCATCCGGGAACGCCGCATCATGCTGGGCCTGTCGCAGCAGCAGCTGGCGGTGATGATCGGCGTGACGTATCAGCAGGCGCATAAATACGAGCGCGGCCTGAACCGCATTTCGGCAGGGCGGCTCTACGACATTGCCGGCGTGCTCAGCGTGCCGATATCGTGGTTCTTCGAAGGCATGCAGGAGGACACGGCGGCTGCCGAGATGAGCCCGCGCCAACGCATGTGCCTGGAGCTGGCACGCAACTTCGCCATGATCGACAACCTCAAGCACCAGGAAGCGCTCAGCGCGATGGCGCGCGCCTTGGCGCAGGCTGAGACGGCGGGCGTGGTCTGAAGCAATACAAAGACCTTCTTTTCTGAAGAAAAGAAACAAAAGACTTTGACTGCGCTGTCGCCGTTCTGTTCGGATCACATTCGACGTGAGATCAGTTGTTTCTTGAGAGTGCCTTTCAAAGAAGGCCAGGGGCGCTGCCCCTGGACCCCGCTAAAGACAAATCCTCAAACCTGTTTGTAAGACATCCTAAACAGATGGGGGTCTGGGGCCTCAAGGCCCCAGCGGGGTTTGGGGCAGAGCCCCATGCTTTCTGACAGATCAAGACTTTCGGCCGTTAGTACAAGGTCGCCCTGCGCGGTGGTAGGGATGCCCGGCAAGGATCGCCTGTGCGCGGTATAGCTGCTCGGCCAGCATCACCCGGACCAGCATGTGCGGCCAGGTCAGCGGGCCCAACGACAGCACGGCGTCGGCCCGCTCAAGCACGGGGCGCGACAAGCCCTCGGCGCCGCCGACCACGAAGGCCAAGCTCTGCCCGGCGGCGCGCCAAATCTCCAGCCGCTGGGCCAGGGCCTCGCTCGTCAGCGGCGGCCCGTCGGTGTCCAGCGCCACCGCGAACGCGCCCCCCGGCAGCGCGGCCAGCAGCGCCTCGCCCTCCCGCCGCTTGATCTCGGCCGCGGCGCCGTGCCCGTCCGGCAGCTCGCTTACAGCCAGGCCGGGCCGCAGCCGTTGCGTGTAGCGGGCGAACAGCTCGGCTTCCGGCCCGGCCCGCAGCCGGCCGATGGCCACCAGCCGCATCACCGCGAGCCGAACACCACGCTGTGCATGATCCGCCCCGGCATCAGCGTGAAGCCGCCGGCGATGATGAGCGCGCCGGCGAACAGCGAGACCATGGCGATCGCGTGCTGGCGCACGCGGTGGCGGCGGGCATGCAGCACGGCGGCAGGCAACACGACGAGCGTGACGAGGGCCACGGCGTGGACGAAGGAGAAGTGGCCGGGACGCAGCACCCGGATGCCGAACGAACTCGCGGCGATCGCCGCCATGATGGCCACCCAGACATAGCCGAGCGTGCGGTGCGGCACCGTGCCCTTGGGGGCGGCCAGCTGAACGATGCCGAGCCCGAAGGCAGCAATCGCCAGGAACGTGTGCGCCTGGGACAGCCAAGGAGCCGCGAGCAAAGGCTGCAGGCTCAACGCGCACCCGGACGGGCGGAAATCTCCTGCGTCTTCCCTGCCGGCAGGCGGCGCTCGACTTGGCTACCCACTCTGGGCAGCCGGCTCGTCAAAATCCGCTCCCCACATCTTCTCCAGCGCGTACAAGGCACGCGCGTCCGGCTTGAACAGGTGGATGACGATGTCGCCGGCGTCGATCAGCACCCAGTCCGACCCGCCGGTGCCCTCGATCCGCACGCGTTTGACCCCCGCTTCGCCGAGCCTGTCTTCCAGGTGAGTCGCCATGGCGGTGATCTGGCGGTCTGCCAGGCCGGTGGCGATCACCATGCGGTCCGCGAACGAAGCGCGGCCGGCCAGGTCGATGGCCACCACCTCCTCGGCCTTGTCGGCTTCCAGGCTCTCCACGATCACCGCCTGCAGCTTGGCCAGCAGCGCGCCGTCGGCAGGCTCCTCCCGCCCCGCCTTCGCCTGACCGCCGCGCGGGCCGGCGGCCACAGCCTTCTTGCGCGGCGTGCCGGGCGTCCTGGCGGCCTCTTTCAGCGTGGCGGGCGCCGTGGGGGCGCGCCGCTTGGGTTCCTTGGCACCGGGGGAGGCAGGCGGGGCGGGCTTCCTGGCGATCGGTCTTCTCCTGCGGCGGCCCGGCGGAGGGCTGTGGCCGATAATGCGTTTTGCCGTCCGCCCAGGACCACCCAGGCCGGCGGCGCCAGCCCGGCCAGCCCGTGCGCCTGGTGCAGGCTGCGCCTGGCCGGTGCCAGGCGGTGGGCGGCCTGGCAGGCCAGGCTGGCGCGAGTGTAGGTGGGGCGGGGCAGGACCGCAAAGGGAACCGTGCGCGCGATGGCCATCCAGCCACGCCAACGCGGCAATTGTGACAGGTTGTCCGCACCCATCAGCCACACGAAGCGCACGCGCGGGAAGCGCCGGCGCAGGGCGCGCAGCGT
Organism: uncultured Acetobacteraceae bacterium; assembly: GCA_964242595.1. GTDB lineage: Bacteria > Pseudomonadota > Alphaproteobacteria > Acetobacterales > Acetobacteraceae > BOG-908. Next base: position 37,498 of record CAXTBC010000035.1, read on the forward strand.
GTCGAGCGTGTAGCGCGTGTGCAGGTGCCGCTCGATGTCGGTGGCCAGAATGCGCCGCCCGTCGGCGATGCCGCGGGCCGAGGCCAGCCGAACGGCCAGTGGCGCCATGCCGGCCGCCTGTTTGAGCGGGTTGCCGGGAGAGACGAGCAGCCACACCTGGTCGAGCCCCAGCGCCCGCAACGCCGCGCGTGCGACGTGCAAGTGGCCACCATGGGCCGGGTTGAAGCTGCCGCCGAGCAGCCCCACGGCGGTGCGTCGCCGGTCTCCGTAGCGCGGCAGGGCCGGGTGGGCGCGGGCTTGGCACATGGGCGCGCAGTTTCTGCTTTCGTTTGCCATCGCCCAACGTCCAGGGTCGAACGATCGAAGAACCGATGGTCACCCTCTATCTTGGATGTTCGGCTATCTAAAACAGCAAACATCCCGTTTAAAGAGCAGTTGTTTAAAACTAACAAAGCTATTTCGGTCGTCATCAAGTCGGACGCCGAACATCTCCTTCAGAACTCGCAACACATGCTCCGCCGCGAGCCTGGAAAAAATTGCGCTTTCCATTTACCGGTTGTGATCTTCAGAATGTGCAGGATTGCTCGCCGCAGTGTGCTAACACCTACAACGGATCGTTAGCATATGAATTAGGTCGGTAAACGTAAGACTTTCAGAATATAGAATAGAACTTGACGAGACGTCTCACTGCAAATCGAACGGACGTGGTAGCTTATGTTACGAAGCTAGACCGTATCTGCCCGGCGATGCCGTTGCATTGCGTTAGGACGAGTAATCGCGGTCATGGGCCTTTGGCAGGAACCACTCCTAGGACGAGCTCTACATGGTCCGAGTGTTCATCTCGTATACAACGATCGAAGTGGAGTTCTGCAGCATTTTCACACAGGCAGAGCATGCAGATCTGGTTGCTTACGTGTTCACCTTTTCATAAGTATCCAGACGGGCACTTGGGTCAAAAGAACTTCTTATACCGATCCCTGAAAGGTTGACCCTTTAAGAAGGCCTGGGGGTCTGGGGCCTCGAGGTCTCAGCGGGGTTTGGGGCAGAGCCCCATGCTTGCCCACAGGTCAAGATTTCCGGCCGTCGATACGAAGCTCTGATCCGCTCAGAAGTGCCTGACGTAGCGGCGTCATGCTTCATCGCCAGCATTCCGCCCTCAACTGTCCAAGGCAGCAGGGACCTACCTGACCTGTCCGTCGCCACAAACCTGATAGCGGAAACACGTCAGCTGCTCCGGCCCGACAGGGCCGCGCGCGTGCACGCGCCCCGTCGCGATGCCGATCTCCGCGCCGAAGCCGAACTCCCCGCCGTCGCAGAACTGCGTGGACGCGTTCCACATCGTCACCGCGCTGTCCGTGGCCTCCAGGAACCGCGCGGCGGCGGCGGCATCCTGCGTGATGATGGCGTCCGTGTGCGCGCTGCCGTGACGTTCGATGTGCCGCAGCGCCGCGTCCAGGTCGTCCACCACCGCGACGGACAGCACGCTGTCCAGCCACTCGGTATCGAAATCGGCCGCCGTGGCTGCTGGCAGGCCAGGCACGATGGCGCAGGCGCGCGGGTCCGCACGGAACGTGCAGCCGAGTGCCGCCAGGTCGGCCACCAGCAACGGCAGCAGCGTGGGGGCCACGGTCGCGTCGATCAATAGCGTCTCGGTAGCGCCGCAGATGCCGGTGCGGCGCATCTTGGCGTTGGCCAGCACGCGGCGTGCCATGTCCGGATCGGCCCGGGCGTGCACGTAGGTGTGGCAGAGCCCGTCCGCATGGGCCAGCACCGGCACCCGCGCTTCGGCCTGCACGCGCGTCACCAGGCCGCGGCCGCCACGCGGGATGATCAGATCTATCAAGCCGCTGGCGCCGAGCATGTCCGCCACGAAAGCGCGGTCTCGTCCCGGGGCCACCTGCACGCAAGCGGCAGGAAGGCCGGCTTCCTCCAGCCCCTCGCCCACGGCGTCGTGGATAGCGGCGGCGCTGGCGAAGCTGTCCGAGCCGCCGCGCAGGATGGTGGCGTTGCCGGATTTCAGGCAGATGCCGGCGGCGTCCGCCCCCACGTTCGGGCGGCTTTCGTAGATCATGCCGATCACCCCGATGGGCGCGGCCACGCGGCGGATACGCAGGCCGTTCGGCCGTGTCCACTCGGCCAGCGTGCGCGCCAGTGGGTCGGGCAGGGCGGCCATGTCCTCCAGCCCAGCGGCCATCGCCTCGGTGCGCGGCGGCGACAGGGTCAGGCGGTCCAGGAAGGCAGCGTTGCCGGTGCAGGCGGCCAGGTCCGCTTGGTTGGCGGCGGCGATCTGCGGCGCACGGCGGCGTATGGCCGATGCAGCCGCGCGCAAGGCGGCATCGCGCTGGGCCGCCGGGGCGCGCGCCAGCATGCGGCAGGCCGCCCGTGCTGCCTGCCCGATTGCCTGGATGCCGGCCGGGGCCGTCGCTTGCGTGTCCATCCCTGGCATCGTAACGGGCGGCGCCCCACCTTGGCAAAGCTGCGGTCACCCTCAAGAAGGAACGCTCATGACCAGACGCCTCACGCTGCCGGCGCTCACCGCCGCCGCCCTGCTGCTGCCCGCCTGCGCGCAGATCCTGGCCGCGGCCGCACCTCCCATCGTGCACGATCCGGCGAAGGTGCCGGGCGGCACCTACATGGTGGACCCCTTCCACACCCAGGTGCTGTTCAGCGTGCTGCACATGGGTTTCACCAACTACTACGGCAACTTCTCCGGCGTGACCGGCAGCCTGTCGGTGGTGCCTAAAAAGCCGTCCGCCATGGCCGTTACCATCAGCGTGCCTGTGAGCAGCGTGTCCACCACCGTGCCCAAGCTGACCGACGAGCTGAAGGGTGCAGACTGGCTGGATGCCGCCCATTACCCCACGATGGTGTTCCGCTCCGAGACGGTAACCAGCACCGGGCCCAACTCGGCCGACGTGGCCGGCACGCTGACGCTGCACGGCATCACCAAGCCGCTCGTGCTGCACGCCACCTTCGTGGGTGCCGGCGTGAACCTGCTGGACCACAAGGAGACGGTGGGCTTCCAGCTGAGCGGGACCGTCAGGCGCAGTGAGTTCAACGTGAGCAAATACGTTCCGCTGGTGAGCGACGAGGTGCCGCTGACGATTGCTGCGGCGTTCGAGAGGTCGTGAGCGAGGAAAGCCAAGGGCTCTGCCCCCGGCGCCGTAGGCTCGTACCAATGACGCCTTCGCCAGTCCGCTAAGTTATACCAACTCGTGTCGAGACTGGTTCACCATAGGCAAGCAGTCCTTTTTGAAAAAACACCATAAAACTTTTGCTTCCCGCATCTGAAACAGCCGGTCTCTGTAAGACATACCGAGATCGCTGACACAGCGCAGGGGCGAAAGTTTTTTGCTTCTTTTTTTCAAAAAAGAAGGCCTTGCTTCCTTCGCAACGTCAGTCTCAACGCGGGCTGATACTGAACTTGTCTAAACAGACGGGGCCTGGGGCCTCAAGGCCCCAGCGGGGTTTGGGGCAGAGCCACATGCTTGCTGTCCACCACGCGCACCATCATCCCGTCCCACGCCACCTCCCAACCCGCCGCCTCCACCGCCAGCCGGGCGACCGAGCCCTCCAACAGCATCGGGTTGGTGTTGTTGACGTGCAGGTACACCCGCCGGCCCGTGAAGCCGGACAGGCCCTGCAATGAGCCGCCCGGCCCCGATACCGGCACGTGGCCCATACGGCGGCCCGTCTTACGGCCCACGCCAGCGGCGATCATCTCGTCGTCGGTGAACAGCGTGCCGTCAAAGAACAGCACGTCCGCACCGGCCAGCCGCGCCTGCACCGCCGGCGTGATCTGCGCGCAGGCTGGCGCCACGATGGCGCTGCGTCCACCCGCCTCTAGCCTAACCGCATACGTGGCGGCAGCCTCGGCCACCGCGGCGGCGCGGTCCTCCTGGTAAAGCGGCACCTTGCCCGGCATCTCCAGCAGGGTGAAAGCCAGGCCGAACCCCGTATCCACCGCCAGGCCTGGCGTCACCTCCACCCGCTCCACCAGCGCCGGGTCCAGCGAGGCGAAGATCGGGTTCTCCGCCATCACGCGCAGGATGGCGGCCGGCGCCCAAACGCGTAGGCGCTGCTGCTCGCGCAACACCAGCAGCCCGGCCATGCCGTCCACGTCCGCGCTCACCAGCACCACGCCGCGCACGGGCGAGTCCCGGGCAGCACGGGGAGCCAGCTCGGCGTTGTCGAGGATCTGCTGGCGCAAATCCGGCGAGGCGCCGATGACCAACCAGCTCGCGCCGTCGGCCGAGGCGGCCACCGCCACCTGGGTACGCGGGCTGGCGCGCGGGTCGCCGGCGCGGGCCAGGGCGCATTGGGGGCAGGCGCAGTTCCATTGGGGGAAGCCGCCGCCAGCGGCGGAGCCCAGGACAAGGATGTTCATGGAAGGCAGAAGGCAGCTGTTCCTTGAAAAGAGAACCGAATTCGGCGTTATCGAGCGCGCGTCGTTGAAGGACAGGTGATCCGGCCCCGCGCGCGGCCTTGCGTGACAATCCGGAGACACATTGCTAAACACCCCCGCGTCCTGGGGGCCCAGCATGAAGATCGTCGCCTGCAACAGCAATCGGCCCTTGGCCGAAGCCGTGGCGCGCCACCTCAGCCTGCCGCTCACCCGCGCCTCGGTCCGCCGCTTCGCCGACATGGAGGTGTTCGTGGAGATCCAGGAGAACGTCCGCGGCGAGGACGTGTTCGTGATCCAGAGCACCAGCTACCCGGCCAACGACAACCTGATGGAGTTGCTGATCATGCTGGACGCGCTGCGCCGCAGCTCGGCCCGCCGGGTGACCGCCGTGATGCCCTATTTCGGCTACGCACGGCAGGACCGCAAATCGGCCCCCCGCACGCCGATCAGCGCCAAGCTGGTGGCCAACCTGATCACCGAGGCCGGGGCCAACCGCGTGCTCACGCTCGACCTGCACGCCGGCCAGATCCAGGGCTTCTTCGACATCCCGCTGGACAACCTCTACGCGGCCCCGCTGTTCATGGCCGACATCCGCGCCCGCTACGCAGGGCGCGACATCATGATCGTCTCACCGGACGTGGGCGGCGTGGTGCGCGCGCGCGCGCTCTCCACGCGGCTGAACTGCGACCTGGCCATCGTCGACAAGCGCCGCGAGCGCGCCGGCGTCTCCGAGGTGATGAACGTGATCGGCGACGTGGCCGAACGCCACTGCATCCTGCTCGACGACATCTGCGATTCCGGCGGCACGCTGTGCAACGCGGCAGACGCGCTGATCAAGGACGGCGCCAGCTCCGTCAGCGTCTACATCACCCACGGCGTGCTCTCCGGCGGCGCGGTGGCGCGGATCGCGGCGAGCCCGATCGAGACGATGACGATCACCGACAGCATCGTGGCGACCGACGCGGTGCGGCAGTCGCCCAACCTGCGCGAGGTGACGATTGCGCCTTTGCTGGCCGAGGCTATCCACCGGATTGCCGACGAGAGTTCCGTGAGTTCTCTGTTCGATTGAAGCGAGTAATACTAACGGCCGTAAACTTTGACCTATAGACGAGCATGGGGCTCTGCCCCAAACCCCGCTGGGGCCTCGAGGCCCCAGACCCCCATC
>CAXTBC010000036.1:0-41153 GCA_964242595.1 uncultured Acetobacteraceae bacterium
CTTCCTTCACAGGTCAACATTAAAGGCCGTTGGTATTAGAACCTGTTCGTTAGGGATTCTAAACAGATGGAGGTCCGGGGCCTCGAGGCCCCAGCAGGATTTGGGGCAGAGCCCCAAGACTTCCAGCCGTTCGCCTAGGTTGCTGCCCTGGTACGCACGGGGAAGCCGTTGCGGATCAGCCGCAGCATAGGACGTTCGATATAAGCTGCTGCAAGGACGCCACCGGTCAGCGTGGCTGCGACCAGAACCGCGAAACTGAACCAGGCCGGCATGGACTGGTCCAGCCCAAGAGCCAACAGGATTTTCCAGACCGCGCCGATGAAGACGAACTGGAACAGGTAGATCGAGTATGAAGCCTTGCCTAGGATGAGCAGGAGGCGTGGTGGGTTGAGCTTTCCCTGGATGTCCAGAGCCACCGCGCCCAAGATGAACAGAGCCGCTGGCACGCCGTAGAAGAGGCGAGCGGTTGCGGCGTATCCGTCCATCCAGCCCCTGTCTTCGGCAAAGGCCGCCATGCCTAGCAGGCAAACGCCTGCTGCGGCAACGTGACGCGGTCTGCCGGTCTTGAAATGGGTCGTGTGCCAAGCCACCGCCATCCCCATGAGGAACTCGAAATTGTAAGCGCCGCAGAGGAAGCGCAACACCGGTGGCGCCGTAGGAGCGAGCAACCCTGTCGCGGCTACCATGGCGGTCGTCCAGGCGGCCAACAGCAGCCAACCCACACGCGCGTTGCAGATCAGCACCGCGAAGAAGAAATAAAACATCAATTCGAACTGCAAGGTCCAGGCGACGCCCAAAATCGGGGGCTTGTCCGACGGCAACAAAGTGACCGCCATGATCAAGCCGCCCAGCCCTGGAAGGTGGTGCCCGCCGGCTGTCATCATCCCCAGCGTGACGGCAAGTGCTACCCAGTATGTCGGCATCACGCGTGATGCCCTGCGCTCGGCGTAATGCAGGGCCCGGCGTGGACACCCGATATCGTGCTCATGCACAAAGAGGATGATGAAACCGCTCAGGACGAAGAACAGGTCCACGCCGGCGTGGCCAAACTGAACGAAACTCGTGAGGGCAGGAACCGGCACTTCCTGGTTCACATGCCGTGCGCAGTGATACAGGACAACCATGCTGGCTGCAGTCCCGCGCACTGCCTCGATCCCGGGCAGACGTGTACGGTCGACGGAAAGATCGCTCACGCCAGCTGTCCCGTTGTTCCGTAAGCTGGCAACAATTTCTCGGATGAATGGCTTTCTTCCAAGACATCCCAGGGCTCATCGGTAGCCGTCGTGTTCAGGCGCACGTGCTGGGCCACGATCCTCCGGCAACGGGAGAGTAGCCCGACGAGGACGTAGAGCAGCTCGAAATACCCCATGCTGAGTGCTGCGCCGGTCACCAGGTAGATCACCAGGCTGATCTGCGACAGCCGGGCTAGGTCGACAGCCCAGGCAAGGGACGGCTCATGCCGTGCCTTGCGGACGATCCACCTGCAGTTCCACAACGTGACCGCGATGACGCCCAGGAACAGGCTCAGGCCGACGAACCCCAAATCGCCGAGCACCTCGAAATAGATGCTGTGGGCGGCATGCGGGCTGGCGTCGGCGGGCGGGGTCTTGATGAAGTCCAGCGATGGCAGCAGCGGCTTGTAGGTGTTCCACACCAGAAGGCGCTGGATGGCGTGGGGGCCGCCGCCGAAGAACGGGTGGTCGGTTGCGAGCAGCCAGCTGATCTTCCACGCGACCACGCGGCCCATGAAGGACCCGTCGTTGTCGGCATCCTTGATGGTGCTCAGCCGTTCGAACCAGGAGTCTGGCGCCAGCACGTAGATCAGGACGCAGGCGCCCAGCACGGCCAGGACGCTGGCCAGCTTGTTGCGGCTGTTCTTGACGATGAAGCCGCCCAGAAGCATGAGGCCGACGAAGCCGCCGCGCGAGAACGTCATCACCACGGTGATCACCGCCAGGCCGGCCGTCACCAGCAGGGTGATGCGGACCAGGCGCACGGCGGCGTAGCGCGCCAGGTAGAACAGCAGCGGAATGATCATCAGCAGGGCGGTGGCCAGCGAGTTGTTGTCGCCTACGCTGCCCGAGCCGATGATCTTGTGGCCGCCGGCCGTCAGCACCGAAATCAGGCCTTCCTTGACCGCGAGGAAGCCCAACGAGATGACGATGGTAAACACCAGCAGGTTGAGGCGGTGGCGCGTGGTCATCACCGCGGTGATGATGAAGGCGAGCACGATCTCCTTGATCAGCTTCTGGTAGAGGTCGGTGGCGTCGTCGCTGCTGACCAGGCCGGTGGACCAGGAGATCGTGGCCGAGACCGCCAGCAGCAGCAGGAGGGTCATGACGGTGTCGAGGTAGGCCTCCTTCTTCTCGCGGCTAAGAAACATCAGGACGATAGTGGTGAGCGCCACGATCTTGTTGAACGGCACGCCGGCCATGAAGCCGCTGAGCAGCTCGTTGGGCGAGAGCAGCGCCACCCAGACCCAGAGCAGCACACCCACATGCGCCGACATCAGGCTGAGCGGCAGCAACGCCGCCCAGACGAAGGCGAACATCGCGTCCCTCATGGGCGCGGGCCATGCACGGGGCGGTCCCATTCGGCCCAGCCGGCCGCGCCGTCCTCGTGCGCGGGGGCAACGGCATCGGGCTGGCCGGCTTCGTCCCGGGTACGGAACAGGCTGGTGTGGAGCATACCGGGCGCACGACGGTCGTCACGCAGGCCCATGTAGACCATCAGGATCATCACCGCCGAGTTGAGCATGAACAGCAGCGCTTCCACCCGGATCCCCAGTCTCATTCCCGCCGGCGGATTTTAGCGCCGGGTCGGGGGAAGGGAAGCGCTTCCTTTCGAGACGAGGCAGTAAAGACTTTTCGGTCTCGGTGTGCGCAATTCGTGACACTGCCCAGCAGGAAACAGATGTTCCTGGTTCCCTTTCCGGAAAGACCTGCCCGCCTCCCTTGCTCACCCGTAATGGCTCACCCCAACAAGCTCCACATGCGCGCCGCCGGCGAAGCTGAGCCAGTCCGCGCCGCCCGTTACGGTCTGTGCGGTGATCGCCGGGGCGGCCTGGCCCGGGGTGACCAAACTGTCCTGGGCTGACCAGTTGTCGACCACCAGCGTGCCGGCGGCACCCTGCGGGATCGCGAAGACGTCGGCCGCACCGCCCTGCACGGTGATGCTGCCGGCGCCCAGGCTGACGGTGTCCGCCTCGCCCAGCGTGATCAGCGCCTGGCCGGTGCCACCGGTGAAGCTGTCCTGCCCGGCGCCGCCGGCCAGGGTGACGTTGCCGCTGCCGGCCTGTAGCGTCACACCGCCGCCCACCGTGGCGCTCAGGCCGGCATAGGTGCCGGTAGCCGCGTTGATGGTGGCCGCGCCGCCGCTGACCGACATGCTGGCCAGGCCGCCGGGCAGGCTCTCGCTGACCAGCACGCTACCGCCGGCCAGCTTGAAGATGCCGAGGTCCTGCACGCCGGCCGAGGCGATGGTGGCCGCGGCGGCGCTGCCCACGGTGACCAGGCCGCCGCCGGTGCCGGCCAGGCTGTCGGCGCCGTCCAGCACGTAGCCGGCGACCCCGGCCGCGGCAGTGATGGTGGCCGCGCCGGTGGCGGTCACCTGGTTGTAAAGCCCGGCGGTGCTGATGTGGTCGGTCCCCTGGCTGAGCAGCACCGAGTAGCCGGACAGGCTGACCGTGTCGGCGGCGCCCTGCGCGGTGCTCACGCTGTCGAACTGGCCGGCCAGGCTGGCCAGCAGGCCGCCGGCGCCCCCGGCGATGGTGTCGCCGCCGATGGCGTCGCTGACGGTGAACAGCCCGGCGCCGCCCTGGGCCAGGTTGCCGGTGCCCAGCAGGCTGAGCGAGGCGGTGCCGGCCTCGGTGATCCGGTTGGCGGTGCCCTGCGCGATCACCTGGTCGGTGCCAGCGCCGGTCAGCGTGTCGTTGCGGGTGAGCGTGATCTGGCTGGCGCTGCCGGCCTGGGTGCCCACCACGTCGAAATCCTGCGCGGCCAGCGCCAGACCGCCAGCGCCGCCCAGCACGGTGTTGCCGCCGGCCAAATCCACCAGCGACAGGGCTGCGGCGCCGCCTGCCACGGTGTGGCCAGCGGATTGCAGCATCACGGTGGAGGCGCCGGTGGGCAGAGCGGTCACCGCAGGCGCGCTGGCGACCGGCGCAGGCGCGGACGGCGGCGGCGCGGCGTAGCCGGGCAGCACCACGCCGGCGAAGGTGACGCTGCTGCCGTCGGCCAGCGTGAGCACGGTGCCGCCGCCGGTGACGATGCCGGACGCCACGGCGTTGCCGGTGAAGCCGCGATAGGTCAGCACGTCGTGGCCCGGGCGGTAGCCGGTGATGGTGTCCGCGCCGTGCTGGCCGGCCTGGAATATGTAGGTATCCTGGCCGGTGCCGGCCGTGACGGACGCGGTGCCGGAGCCGAACGTCACATGGTCCGCCCCGCTGCCGAGCGTGAAGCTTGCCGTCCCCGTGCCCGACGCCAGGGTGTCCGCACCCGCGCCGCACACGACCGAGACCGACCCGGTGCCGGCCTGGACGCTGGCGCCGGTGTTGCCCAGGGCAAGCGTGATCTTGCCGCCGTTGGCGATGGTGCCGGTAGCCGCGCCGGAGACGGTGACGGTGGAGTCGCCGGGCGGCGAGGCGGCGGCCTGGTCGCTGATGGTGGCGCGGCCGCCGGCGGCGACGGTGAGCGCGTAATCGCCGCCGGTGTCGGTGATGCTGGCACCGCCGGCCGCGCCCACGCCGATCTTGCCGCTACCGCTGGCGGTCAGCTTCTCGCCGGCGCCGTCCAGGTTGTAGGTGTTGAAGCCGGCGCCGGTGATGGTGGCCTGCCCGGTGGCGTCCACCTCCTGGTAGAAGCCGGGTGCGGCAACGTGGTCGGTGCCGTTGCTGTGCAGCACGTTGTTGCGGCCGCCCAGCGTGATGGCATCGCTGGCGCCGGCCTGGGTGGTAATGACGTCCCAGCCCACCGTGGAGGTGACGTTGATGCCGCCCGCCCCGCCGGTGATGCTGTTGTTGCCGTAGCTGTCGTCCACCGTCAGCTTGACCGCGCCGCCGCCGACGGTGTGGCCGCCGCTGGACAGGTTGAGCAGCTGCTGCCCGGCGGCCAGAGCGAGAATCGGCACCGCCTCGTAAGGGGCTCCCAGGGTGTAGGCCGGCTTGCTGGCGAGCGTCGTGTTGGCGCTGAGCGTGCCGGGGCCGGAGAGCAGCTGCGTGGGCGCGAAGCCGTAGAAGCTGTTGTGGCTGATCTGCGCCGGCACGTTGAGGTTGTTGACAGCAGCCTGGTTGAGCACCGCCAGCCCGTTGCCGCCCAAATCGTTGAGGATGGTGTTGCCGGTGACGGTGAGCGCGTTCTTGGCGTAGGTGAACTGCGTCTCGCCGCTGTAGTGGATGACGTACCAGTTGGACGCGAGCGGCCCCTTCTCGATAATGTTGTTGGCGATGGTGGCGACGCCGCCGTTCGGCAGATCGATGTCGTAGCTGGCCGTGCCGGTGGCGCCGTCGGCGATGACGTTGTTGGTGATGGTGGTGACCGCGGCGCGCGACTTGATCTCGTGGCCCACGTTGGCGCCGGTGAACGTGCTGTTGGTGATGGTGAGCGAGGCGATCGCGCCGACGTAGAGGTTGTGGGTGTAGCCGTCGCCGGTGCCGTTGCGGGCGAACTCGCTGTGGTCGATCGTGACGCTGGCGACCGAGTCCGCATCGGTCAGCAGACCCTCCTGCATGTCGTGGAAGTAGCAGTAGGAAACGTTGAGGTTGCCGTTCTCGAGCCGGATGCCGGCGACGTTGCCGTCGGGCGAGCCGTCCGAGCCGCCGGTAAAGGTGAAGCCCTGGATGGAGAGGCTCGCGTCGACCGTGAGCAGCCCCTTGTCGTTGGGCGGGGGCACGGTGGCGACCTCGTTGACCAGGCCGCCGACGGAGACGATGCGCACGGCGCAGCTGACGGTGGCGAAATCGTTGGTGTAGGTGCCGGCCTGCACGGCGATGGTGTCGCCGGCCACCGCGGCCTTGCAGGCGTCGCCCAGGGTGGCGAACTCCATCCCGGCGCCCACCGTGAGCACGGTGCCGCTGGCGAGCTGCAGGGGAGCGGGGCTGGAGGGGCTGGAGGGGCTGGAAGCTATCACGAGACTGATCCCTGAAAACCGTTCTGGCTCTCAGTTTCTGGGATGCAGGCAAACGGGAAGTTAACCGCCCTATCACGGTGGCGCGACCCGACACACAAAAAGCAAGCAGTTCTTTTCCGAGAAAAAGAACCAAAAAGCTTTTGCTCCCTGTCGGGTGTGTCAGGACAAACACGCGCCAAGTGAGTAAAAGCTTTTGCTACTTTTTCTCGAAAAAGAAGGCCTTTCCTCACCTTCACGGTCAGTCCCATGCATCGCATCTCAGCAGAACCGGCACGACCACGGCTGGTCCTGGCCACCTGCATCCTGGCGTCCAGCCTGGCGTTCGTGGACGGCTCCGTCGTCAATGTCGGCCTGCCGGCGATCGGGCAGGACCTGCAGGCCAACGCCGGCGCGCTGCAATGGGTGGTCAACGCCTACCTGCTGCCGCTTAGCGCCCTGCTGCTGCTGGGCGGTGCGGCGGGAGACCGTTACGGACGGCGACGGCTGCTGATCGGCGGCACGGTGCTGTTCGCGACGGCCTCGCTCGCCTGCACCGTGGCGCCGAGCCTGGCCGTCCTGCTGGGCGGGCGGGTGCTGCAAGGTGTGGGCGCAGCGATGCTGATGCCGAGCAGCCTGGCCATTCTGGGCAACACGTTTGGCGGCCAAGCCAAGGGGCGGGCCGTCGGTATCTGGGCCGCCAGCGGCGCCGCGATGGGTGCGCTCGGGCCGGTGCTGGGCGGCTGGCTGATCGACATGGTGGGCTGGCGGGCGATCTTCCTAATCAACCTGCCTCTGGCGGTGGGCGCCGTGCTTCTCGCCTGGCGGTGTGTGCCAGTGGACGCGGACGGGGGTGGCCGGCCGATCGACGTAAGCGGCGGGCTGCTCGCCACCTTGGCCCTGGGCAGCGCAACCTGGGCGCTGACAACAGGCGCGGGCCCTGCGGGGTGGACCGTGCCGGCGTTGGCGGCGGCGGGTTGTGCAGCGGTGCTGGGCGTAGGCTTCGTTGCGGTGGAGCGCCGGTTGGGCGAGCGCGCGATGACCCCGCTGGCACTGTTCGGCTCGCGCGTGTTCGTGGGCCTGACCGTGGTGACGCTGCTGCTCTACGGGGCGCTTGGCGCGTTGTTCGTGTTGCTGCCATTCGTGCTGATCAGGGCGGCCGGCTACTCGGGGACGGGTGCCGGCGCGGCGCTGCTGCCCTTGCCGCTGGTCATCGCCGTCAGCGCGCCGGGGATGGGTGCGCTGGCCGGGCGCATCGGGCCGTGGCTGCCGCTGAGCGTGGGGCCGCTGGTGATGGCCTGCGGGTTCGCGCTGATGACGCGGATCGGCGCGCCGGCCGACTACTGGACGCAGGTGCTGCCCGCTTTGCTGGTGGTCGCTTTCGGGCTGAGCGGGGCGGTGGCGCCGTTGACCACCGCCGTGTTGGGCTCGGTGGACAGCACGCATACCGGCTCGGCTTCGGGCCTGAACAGCGCGGTGGCGCGCACCGGCGGGCTGACGGCCACTGCCCTGCTCGGCTCGGTGCTGGCCGCGAGCGGTGCGGGCCTGCTCGCCGGTTTCCACCGCGCGGCTTGGGCCGGCGCGGTAGCCTGCCTGGTCTCGGCCTTGAGCGCCTTCTGCCTGGTGCGTTCCGTTGGCCGGCCGAGTCTGTAGAGAGCCGTTCTGTCTAGAGGGCACGAAGCAACAGCTTTGGTGCCTGTCGGGTGTGCCCGGAGAGAGCCGCGCCAAAGAGTAAAAGCTTTTTGCTTCTTTTTCTCGAAAAGAAAGCCTTGCTTGCTTCACCGGCTGCGGGGAAGGCAGCCACCGTTGCTTTCCGCCGGCACTGGACGGAGCGGCGCCAGGGGCTTGCGGGCGGCAGGGCCTTGAGCTACATCGCGCCCTCCCAGCGGCACCCGTAGCTCAATTGGATAGAGCACCAGACTACGAATCTGGGGGTTGGAGGTTCGAGTCCTTCCGGGTGCGCCATGCTATCTCCCGACTTGATGCTCCATCAGACGCGCACGCGATGGCCGGCCCGATCCGGGTACCTGGGTCGGCAGGTTCTTCGGGCGCTACCTCGCGCCCCGCTGGCCACCTGCAGCGCCGTCGTCGCTATTGTTCGGCGAGGCTTCGGGTCGAGGTGAAAATGTAGCCCTCAGCCTCCAGGTCGATGAAGACGATGTTCGCAGTCGAGCCGAGCGACACAGCGGTAGGCGACTCCTGACGTCACAGCCTCGACGGGCAAGCAACTCCTCAGAGACGATGAACTTCACGCCTCGACTTGCAAGGTGCATGGCCGGGCCCCGATCGGGATGGTCTCCGGCATGCAGGTGTTTACATGCGGTGTCGTCCAGGCAGGTTTCTGTGGACCTGGCAGACAACAACGAGGCTGCGACGGCCGGCATTGACGCCGAGTGCGGCGTAGCGTGCCAGAAGTGCCTCGGTTGCCTGCAGGCTTGGTTCATCTTCGGGTAATGCGTTCAGATTGAAAACGGTTTTGTGGATGTCGGAAGGGCGCGGCACGCCGGGCTGGCTGCCGTCGTACACTGGCCAAGCGGGCGGACATGCCAGTGTCGGCCAACAAGAAACAGCTTGGCGCGAACGCGTTCGTCACAGACGTCCAATGCTCCTAAGCAAACGACTGGGAGCAACAACTTGGATAAGCAAGCTGGACGGCCGTTAGAACGGCCGCGGTCTGTGATATACAATGTATAATAATTAAGGACGCTGATCAACGAAAAGACCCATATCTGGTTCCGAGTTTGGACCCGCCGTTAGGCCAACACGAATCTTGCACGAGCGTGCAACCGGAACTCTCCTGTCGACTTTCACCGGAAAGTTTACGAATTTGCACATGGGCCAGCATTTTGGTCGGCCACGAGCTGGTTGCTTCAGCCACAAGCTGGTTGCCGATGCGTTCCGTTGCGGCGCAGTTATTGGCAGTTCCGACCAATAGAGCTTGTTGGACGAGCATGTTGTGCCAACGACTTGCTGCTTGCAGCACCGGTGTTCCCTGCTCGGCACAAACGGTTCTTTGCTTTTGCGCTTGTCTTGGGTTTAGCTGGGCCATGATGATCTTTCCAGTGACCCGCACCGAGCACCCGAAACCCCATCCAGCCGACGACGACCTGCGCTTCGGTCAAGTGTTCACCGACCACATGTTCATGATGGAGTACGACGAAGGCCGCGGCTGGCATGACGGCCGGATCGTGCCCTACGCGCCGTTCACCCTCGATCCGGCCTGCTGCGTGCTGCATTACGCCCAGGCCGTGTTCGACGGGCTGAAAGCGTTCCGTGGCGACGACGGAAAAATCCGCGTCTTCCGTTGCGACAAGCATGCGGCCCGCTTGAACCGCTCGTGCGAGCAGCTGTGCATCCCTCAGCTCGACCCGGACTTGGTACAGGACTCGATCAAGGCGCTGGTGGGGGTCGATGCCAGCTGGGTTCCCAAAAAGCGGGGCACGGCGGTGTA
The DNA here is from genome assembly GCA_964242595.1 of uncultured Acetobacteraceae bacterium. Taxonomy (GTDB): domain Bacteria; phylum Pseudomonadota; class Alphaproteobacteria; order Acetobacterales; family Acetobacteraceae; genus BOG-908. Next base: position 9,554 of record CAXTBC010000036.1, read on the forward strand.
CATCCGACCGACCGTAATCGCCACCGAGACGTTCCTCGGGGTTCATCCGGCACGTAGCTACCTCTACTACGTCATCCTCAGCCCGGTCGGCGCCTACTACAAAGAGGGTTTGAACCCGGTGAGGATCTTGGCGACCGACAGCTACGTCCGCGCCGTACCGGGCGGGCTCGGCGCCGCGAAGACAGCCGCCAACTACGCCGCGAGCCTGTATGCTGGACGCGAGGCGGAGCGGGAAGGCTACGCGCAAGTGCTCTGGCTCAACGGCCATAACCGCGAGTTCCTCGACGAGGTCGGCTCCATGAACATCATGCTGCGGCTCGGCGACACCATCGTCACGCCACCGCTGACCAGCGGCACCATCCTGGACGGAATAACGCGGCAGTCCGTCCTGCAAATCCTGAAGGACTGGAACGTGCGCGTCGAGGAACGCGCGGTGTCCATTCACGAGGTCATGCAGGCTCATCAGGATGGCACGCTCAAGGAGATGTGGGGCACCGGCACTGCCGTCGTGATCTCTCCGGTCGGGGAATTGGGTTTTCGCGACCGCCGCATGGTAATCAACGGCGGCGAAACGGGCGAGATGACGAAGCGTCTCTACGAGACGATCGCGGCGGTCCAGTACGGCCAGACCAACGACCAGCATGGCTGGATGAGCCCTGTCGAGGCGTTGTCCTGAGAGCGACGGCCGAATGCTCGAGGAGGCGGGGGTGATTGATCACTACGTCGCCGTGCTGAACCCGTCGAAGGTGGGCGTGGGGCACTCGCTGTTCGCCCGCGTGTGGCTGCGATCCCAGGACGCGGAGATGGTCGACCACTTCGTGGCCATGATGTGGGAGCTGCCGCAGGTGGTGGACTGCTACAACATGTTGAGCGATTGTGATGCCATGCTGCGAGTCGTGGCGGCCGACCTCGACGACTACCGGCAGTTCCAGAGCGCGCATCTGAGCCGTGCCAACGGTATCGAGAGGGTGAAGACCGACATGTCGAGCCAAGTCGTCAAGCAGACTTACGCGTAGCCGCTCGCCTGACTTTACGACGCCCCATGGCCCGGACGTTGGCAGGGAAGGCCGACTTGGAGGCCGAATGGTGACCGCGCCCGGGTCGACCGCCACCGTCTTCGTGCACTGTGGCCTGCACAAGACCGGCACGACCGCCATTCAGAACATATGCACCAACCACCGTTCGCTGCTGCAGAGCCAAGGCGTACTGTATCCGGAGACCGACGACATCGAAATCGGGCACCACAACCTCGCCTGGGAAATAACGGGTGACAGCAGGTTCCGGCCCGAAGCGATCACCCGGCGCAAACTACGCGACCAGGTTGTCGCGTTCGAAGGAAACGTGGTCGTGTCGAGCGAGGATTTCGAAAGCGTCCTCCATTGCACGGATCGCCTGGTGCCGTTCGTCCGGCACCTTGCAGAAACCGGCAAGAACGTTCGACTCGTCGTCTACCTGCGCAATCAGCAGGAGTATGCCGAGTCTCTCTACCTTGAGCTCCTCAAACACGGCTACGCAGAGCCGTTCGCAACGTTCTCCGTGACCTGCCGGCAAGGTCGGCTGACGTATCGAGACTGGACCTTTCACCTCAACCCCGATCGAGTCCTCATGGACCTGGAACGCGTGCATGGAATCGAGGTCATCCGAAGGACCTACGTCAAGCAGGCGGCGCCGGGTGAGGTCGTGTCGGACTTCCTGTCGGTAGTCGGCATCGAGCCGAAACTGTTTGGCGAGGACACCGCCCGGATCGTCAACCAGCGCAATGCTCCGTCCCAAAGTCTCGCCGATTTCTGCGAGACACGTCTTGGCCGCGCGCTCGACGACTCCGAGCTATCTGTCATCAACCACGTCTCCCGTGACGTCGTACTTCTCAGCGGCGGCCAGCGAAAGGCTTCAAGCCAGCTCCAGCGCCCGACGTCGAATCTGCAGCATGCACGCTTCGACCGGTTCTTTTCCTTGAGGACGGTCGAGAGGATCACATTGATGGCGAGGGATGGCGACGGTGGTGTTGTCTCCATTTACGAATCGTCGCTGAAGCTGCGTGCGTGGTGGAGAGGGTCCTCGAGGCTCGACAAGGTCAGACGTGTTGCGGCCTGGGCGCGCCGGTGCATCGGCTGACCTGTAAGGAAGCATGGGGCTCTGCCCCAAACCCCGCTGGGGCCTCGAGGCCCCAGACCCCCATCTGTTTAGAATATCCTACAAAATAGGTTCTAAGGACTTGTCCTTAGCGGGGTCCAGGGGCGGAGCCCCTGGCCTTCCTTGCGACTCGATACGGCGTCAGTCAGCACGGCCCGCCTGGTGAGGGTTGACGATACTGACGCCGACCACCGAACCTTCTTGCGATGTCCACGACTCCAGGAGCAGCCCCCTAATGACCCTCAAGCCTGCCATCTTGCGCGCGATCCTGCCGGTCGGGCTGCTGGCCGCCGCGCCGGCTGCTGCGGCGCCGCTCGACCCGCTGGTGGCCTTTGCTCCACTCACGCTGCCGAACCCTCCCGGGGCCACGCGCTCGGCGGGCGGCATCCCCGGGCCCGCCTACTGGCAGAACCGCGCCGACTACAACATCCAGGCACGCATAGACCCGGCCACGCACACGCTGACGGCGACCGAGGCCATCACCTACACCAATAACAGCCCGGACGCGCTGGACGTGCTGTGGGTGCAGCTCGACCAGAACATCTACCGCCGGGATTCGCGTGCCGCTTCCATGGAGCAGCGGCCCGGCCGCACCGATGCCGACTACACCGACGGCTACCGCCTGGGCGACGTCACCGTGCAGGTCGCCGGGCAGGCCAGCACGCCGTCGCGCCTCGTCACCGACACGCGGCTGCAACTGCGCCTGGACAAGCCGCTTGCCGGCCATGGCGGCGTCGCCGTCATCCACGTCACCTACAACTACACCGTACCCGGCGCCTGGGGCGGCCGGACCGCGGTGACCACCACGCCGCATGGCAACATCTACGAGATCGCGCAGTGGTTCCCGCGCATGGCCGTCTATGACGACCTGCGCGGCTGGGATACCGCGCCCTATCTCGGCAGCGAGTTCTACCTGGATTACGGCGACATCAGCTACGCGGTGACCGTGCCGTGGGATTACATCGTGGCTGGCTCAGGCGCTTTGCAGAACCCGGACCAGGTGCTGACGGCCGTGCAGCGCGGACGCCTGGCGCAGGCCGCCGGCAGCGACGCCACGGTGACGGTGCGCGGCCCCGCGGAAGTGGGCAGCCCGGACAGCCGGCCCACGCACGCCGGCGAGCAGACCTGGCGCTTCCACATGGACCACACGCGTGACGTGGCGTTCACCGCCTCGCCCGCCTTTGTCTGGGACGCCGCCCGCATCAACCTGCCAAGCGGGGCGCACGCGCTGGCCATGTCCGTCTATCCGCCGGAGTCCGTCGGGCCCGGCAAGTGGGGCCGGTCCACGGAATACGTGAAGTTCGCCATCGAGCATTTCTCGCAGCGATGGTTCACCTATCCCTGGCCCGTTATGGTCAACCTCGGCGGCCATGGCGCCGGCATGGAGTATCCGGGCATCGTCTTCGACGACAAGGAGGATGCCGGCCGCGACCTGTTCTGGATCACCACGCACGAGGTGGGGCACAGCTGGTTCCCGATGATCGTCGGCAGCGACGAGCGGCGCGACGCCTGGATGGACGAGGGCTTCAACACCTTCATCGACGTGTACGCGTCCGACGCCTTCAACCACGGCGAGTACGCACCGAAGCGCGACTCCGAATATGCCGAGCACGGCGGCAACCCGGTCGACGAGATCCTGCCCATCCTGGCCGACCCGCAAGCGCCCACGATCATGGCACCGGCCGACCTGATCAGCGAGAAGTACCGCCACGCGATCAGCTACTTCAAGCCGGCGCTGGGGTTGGTCCTCCTGCGCGAGCAGATACTCGGGCCCCAGCGCTTCGATCCCGCCTTCCGCGCCTACATCGCCACCTGGGCGTACAAGCACCCGTCACCGTCGGATTTCTTCCGATTCCTGGCGAGCCAGGCCGGCGAGGACCTGTCCTGGTGGTGGCGCGGCTGGTACTTCGCCAACCAGTCGCTCGACCTGGCAGTCGGCAAAGTGTCCTACATCGACAAGAACGATCGTCGCGGGCTGAATATCGAGGTGACCACGCAGCAGCAACTGGTGCTGCCCGCAACGCTGCAGATACGGTTCGAGGACGGCACCTTGCAGCGGGAGACGGTGCCGGTGGAAGCATTTTTCAAGAACACCACGGCCGTGCTGAATTTTCCGACGACCAAGCCTGTCCGTGACGTCACCATCGATCCGGATCACGTGCTGCCTGATGCCGACAGAAGCAACAACCAGCGCCCAATCGGCAACTGATCGGCGCGCGTACGTGCCACGCCGCTACCCTGACGCCGCCGGCGGCGCAGAGTGGCCGGCGGAGCAGTCAGCGTTAGCGTGACGTCGGGGCGAGAGGCGAGCTGTCGTAGTGGGCCAGGAGGTCGGTCGGGCCTTGGTAGATTGCGATGCAGCCCGCCTTGCGGAGGCTGTTCTCGGAAAAACCGCCGCAGAGCACGCCGATCGTGCGCAGACCGGCCTTTGCGGCAGCCTCCGCGTCGTAGGGTGTGTCGCCGATGACGACGACCTCGTCCGGCTCGACGTCGCCGAGCCTGGCCATGGCGGCTTCGAAGATGTCGGGCTCCGGCTTGGACTCCTCCGCGTCGTCCGACGAGGTCTCGGCGTCGGTAAGCCCTTCGATGTTGGCGATCTTCTTGTAGGTTTCGAGCTCGTCGGCCTTGGCCGAGGAGGCCAGCACGATGCGCACGCCGTCCGCCCTGATGCGCTCGAACAGGGCACGCACGTCGGCGAACGGCTTGACCTTCGACAGGTACGTCTCTTTCAGGATCTCGCCGCGGCGCTCGCTGAGAGTGTCGCCTTTCTCGTCCAGCTCTTCCCGGCTCAGGAACACCGGCATCAGCTGGTCGCCGCCCTTGCCGATCTGGCTGCGCACCGCGTCGAACTTGAAATCGTGCCCGAACTCCTTGAAGGCATCGACCCAGGCTTGTGCGTGAAGGTCGACGGAATCGACCAGCGTCCCGTCCACGTCGAAGATGACGGCTTTGAGCATCATGCGTCTCCCTTGGGCCGTGCTAACGCCGGGTGGGCAGCCGGGGCTGCTCGTTGCGCAGAAGTCGTGATGCACGGGCTGAGGCCGGTGCCGGTGGATCGGGCGTTGCGTGCGGTCCGGCCTGTGCTTGCTGATCGAACCCGGCCACCATGCGGCTTTCGAAGAACGGTCCGGCATGAGCACAGGTGAAACGGGGACTACGACCTTGCACGGCCGCACGGCCCTGGTCACCGGCGCCTCCAGCGGGTTGGGGCTGCATTTCGCCCAGGTGCTGGCGCGCGCCGGCGCCACCGTGGCGCTGGCCGCCCGGCGGACCGACAGGCTGGATGCGGCCTGCCGGCAGATCGAAGCCCAGGGTGGGCAAGCGATCGCCGTCCGCATGGATGTGTCCAGCGCCGTCTCGGTGCGCGACGCGATGTCGGACGCCATCGGCCGGCTTGGCCGGCTGGATATCCTGGTCAACAACGCCGGCACCACGCTGACCAGGCCGTTGCTGGAGATCACCGAGGCGGAGTGGGACAATTTGGTGAACACCAACCTGAAGGGCTGTTTCCTCGCGGCGCAGGAAGCCGCCAGGATCATGGTGCAGCAGCGGCAAGGCGGCGCGATCGTGAACGTGGCGTCGATCCTGGGCCTGCGCGTTGCCGCGCAGTTGGCGCCTTACGTCGCCTCCAAAGCCGCGCTGATACGGCTGAGCCAGGCGATGGCGCTGGAACTGGCGCGCCACGGGATACGCGTGAACGCGTTGTGCCCGGGCTACATGGAAACCGACCTGAACCGGGAGTTTTTCGCCAGCCCGGCCGGCGAGGCCCTGGTGAAGCGCATCCCGCAGCGCCGGCTTGGCCAGCTGGCCGAACTGGATGGGCCGTTGCTGCTGCTGTGTTCGGAAGCGGGATCCTACATGACCGGGTCGGTGATCGCCGTGGATGGCGGCCACCTGGTGAACACGCTGTAGGGCGAGCCTCCCGTTGGCACTCGAACATCATGGCGCACGCAGGATGGAGCGACATTTGCCGCTTCAGGTTTACCGCAGCGCAGGTACGGCCAGACACCAGCCCTTGGCAAGCACGGCGTGCCGGGCCAACATACGACTCGGTCGAGGTGGAGTTCGCATGGTGCGAACCTGTGTGCTGCAGGTGCTGCTGTCGCTTCTGCTCGCCATAGCGGTGGTGGCAGGAGCAGCTCTGCCGTGCGCAGCCTGCTCGGACATGCCCGCGCAGGACGCTGCGATGGCCGGCATGGCGTCCGGGATGGACGATTGTCACCACACCCCCGCGAAGTCGACCGGGCAACCGGGCAAGGCCTTCAGCTGCCCCCACTGCTTCGCTTTCGGCTGTGGCGTGCTGGTGCCGGCTTCGTCGGGCTTCCAAGACGAACAGAGTCTGACGGCCCCGCCGGTCGCCAGCCTCGCCCAGCTATGGGTGGGCCTGCTGACCTTGCCGGACACCGGGCCGCCCAGAGGCACGCGCAGCTGACGGTGCCGCGCGGCTCCTAGCCGCGCGGCACCGTCCCTCCGCGCCTGCGGCAGCGCGCGTGTAGTGCGTGCCCGCCGACCGTCCCACTTCGTCGCTGTGAGGCACTATGCCCTCCTACTTGCTCGCCGCGGTGGCGGCAGGCGCCCTGTGCGCCTGCTCGGCTCCCGCCGTTCCGCTTGCCGCCGGGCCCAGCAACCCGGCCGACCCGTCAGCGCCCGACGCGCCTTTCGTACGCCCTGCCAACGTCCTGGCCATGGCCGACCCGCCGAGCGCCGCGAGTCTTCCGACAGAGGATTCCGGGCCGATGGTCGGAATGAGCATGTCCGGCGGCGCCATGACGGGTGTGGACCACGGCGGCATGACGATGCCTGACGCGCCGGGCCTGACGCAGGCGGCATCCGGTTTGGGCAGCACGCAGACAGCCGGCAAGGTCACCGCGGTCGATTGGGCCCGGGGCACGGTCGGCCTCACCCACCAGCCTGTCGGCGTCCCGGGCGGGCCGTCGATCGCCACGGATTTCAGGGTCGCACCGTCGGTGGATCTCCGCAGCCTCACGCCCGGGCAGGCCGTCACCTTCGCGCTCGGTGCTCCCGACGCGGACGGCGACTGCCGCGTCGAAGGCATCCAGCCAAGATGACCGTGAGTCGGCCGTGGCCGTGGCGCGCAAGTTTGGGTCTCGGCGCGCTGGCGTTGGCGGGATGCACGTCCGCACCTCCGGACCGGGAGTTTGCGAAGGTCGACGCCACCGTAAGGCAACGCACCGGCCTGCCGGTACAATGGGGCCACGGTGCCGGGGCAAGTCGGGCGGAAACCGATCTCGTCCGGAGCCTGCTGTCGCAGCCGCTCGAACCGCAGGCGGCAGTCCAGGTCGCGCTGCTGCGTAACCGGGGTCTCCAGGCCAGCTTCGCCGACGTGGGCGTCGGCGAGGCGGACCTCGCGCAGGCCGGACTGCTGCGGAACCCGGTGCTCGACACCAGCGTGCGGTTCCCCGACCGGCTCTACGGCATCACCGACGTCGCGGTCGCCCTCAGCGAAAACCTGCTGAGCCTCATCCTGCTGCCCGCACGGCGGGACGTGGCGGCCGCCCAGGTCGGGTCCGTCCAGTTCCGGGTCGCCGCCGAGGTGCTGGACCTGGTGGCGGACGTGCGGGCGGCCTACTGGCGCCTGCGGGCCGACCAGGCCGTGGGCGTCCTGTTGCGCGACCGCGCCGCCGCCTCCGACGCCGCTGCCGCCCTGGCCAGGCGCCTGCAGGAGGCGGGCAACATCAGCGAGCTCGACCTCGCACGCGTGCAGGCCGACGCCGAGGCGACCAGGGCGGAGTACGCCGACGCGCTGGCGGCGGGCGCCGCCGACCGGGAAGACCTGAACCGGCAGATGGGGCTGTTCGGGAACGAGACCGCCGCCTGGTCGGTGCCCGACGACGTTCCGGCCCCGCCGCCCGACCGGCTCGCCTACGACCGGCTGGAGGCCATGGCCATCCGAGGCAACCTGCACATCGCCGCTTTGCGGCTGCAGGCCGAGGCCGCCGCCAAGGCGCTGGGCATCGCGCGGGACTACGGCTGGCTCACCGACGTGGAGCTCGGGGTCAGCACCGAAAAGGATCCGGAGGGCTACCGGGTGACCGGTCCCACCCTGCGTCTGCCGTTGCCGCTATCCGACCGCGGGCAGGCTTCGCGCCTGCGGGCGCAGGCGGTGCTGGAGCAGGACGAGGACAGGATGGCGCAACTGGCGGTCGACACGCGGTCGCGGGTCCGCGCCGTCCGCGACCGGCTGCTGCGCGACCGCGACCTCGCGGAGCGCTACGCCGCCGTGGTCGTCCCGCTCCAGCGCCGCATCCTGGCACTCGGCACGCGGCAGTACAACTTCATGCTGCTCGGACCTTTCGACCTGATCCGCGCCAAGCAGGACGAGATCGCCGCCGCTCGCCGCCTCATCGAAGCCAGGCGCGACTGGTGGACCGAGTCCGCGGAGCTCGACCGCGCGGTCGGCGGGCCGGCCGACTCTGCCCCGTCCGTCACCGCCTCTGCGCTCTCGCCCGCGCCCCTCGACACCAAGGAGAACCACCCATGAACTTCCTTCGCAGGAACGTCCTGACCGCAGCCGCTGCCTTCGCGGCCGGGAAGCCGCTCGCCGCCCGCGCGGCCGCGCAGGCGACTGCTGCTGGCCCACAGCCTGCCGGCGTCGGACCGAGCACAGCGGTGACGACGCTGCACGGCCGGTCCCTGCCGTTCGTGATGAAGGACGGCGTCAAGGAGTTTGACCTGGTGGCGGGCGAGTTCACCCAGGAGTTCGCGCCCGGCTTCCACGTGAAAATCTGGGGCTACAACGGCACCTCGCCGGGCCCGACCATCGAGGCCGTGGAGGGCGACCACGTGCGCATCCTGGTCACCAACCGGCTGCCGGAACCTACCTCGGTGCACTGGCACGGCGTGCTGCTGCCGTCTGGGATGGACGGCGTGAGCGGCCTGTCCTCGCCGCACATCAAGCCCGGCGAGACCTTCGCCTACGAGTTCACGCTGCGGCAGAACGGGACGCAGATGTACCACCCGCACGGCGACGAGACGCTGCAGTTGGCACTTGGCATGATGGGCATGTTCGTCATCCACTCCAGGAACCCGGACGAGGGCCGTGTGGACCGCGATTTCACCTGGATGACGCATGCGTGGAAGATCGACCCCGGCACCTCGCGGCCCAACCCGGCGGAGATGACCGATTTCAACATCTGGTCGCTGAACGGGCGCATCTACCCCGCCACCCAGCCGATGGTGGTGAAGACCGGCCAGCGCGTCCGCATCCGGGTCGGCAATCTGAGCATGGTTGAGCACCCCATGCACCTGCACGGCCACCATTTCGAGGTCAGCGGCACCGACGCCGGACGCATCCCGCCGGAGCGGCGCTGGCGCGAGGCAACGGTGCAGGTGCCGGTCGGCACGACGCGCGACATCGAGTTCGTCGCCGACAACCCCGGCGACTGGGCCTACCACTGCCACAAGTCGCACCACACGATGAACGCGATGAGCCACAGCCTGCCCAACATGGTCGGCGTGGACCAGGGTGCGGCCGCGCGCGAGATCGCGCGCCTGGTGCCAGGCTACATGGCGATGGGCACGACCGGGATGTCCGGCATGGAGGGCATGTCCGGCGCGATGGCGGGGCCGGCGAACACCGCGCCGATGATGGCCGGGCGCGGCCCTTACGGCCCGATCGGCATGGGCGGGATGTTTACCGTCCTCAAAGTGCGCGACACGCTGGCGAGCTACGACGATCCGGGGTGGTACAGGGCGCCAGCGGGGACGGTCGCCAGGAGGATCGGCTGAGGAAGGCCAGGGACTCTGCCCCTGGACCCCGCTAAGGACAAGTTCTTATAGGCTGTTTGGGAAACTCGTACTTACGGCTCAAGAGTTCCGAATCCTGTGCGGTAGCAAGCATGGGGCTCTGCCCCAAACCCCGCTGGGGCCTCGAGACCCCAAACCCCCATCTATGAGGGATGTCTAACAAACAGCCTCTAGAGCGGGATGACTTTAGGTCGGGCCGTATCCTGAGTTCCTGAAGTAGTTGGCGCACTCGTCCGACGTGTAGGAATCGAGTAGCTCGGCTATGGCGTCCGACACGGCCTCTCGGCTTCGCGCGGCTGCTTTCCTGAGCAGGTGCTTGAGTTTAGCGAAGACCTGCTCGATCGGGTTCAGATCGGGCGAGTATTTCGGCAGCAGGATCAGGCGGGCACCGACCCGTCTGATGGCGCTCCGCACTGCGCTGCTTTTGTGGCTGCCGAGGTTGTCGGCAATGACGATGTCGTTTGGTGACAGTGTCGGCACGAGCTCGTGGGTAACGTAAGCTAGGAACGTCTCGCTGTTGATTGGGCCGTCGAGAAGCCAGGGCGCGTCAATCCGGTCGACGCGCAGGGCGGCGATAAAGGTCATCGTGTTCCAGTGGCCCCATGGCACCTTGGACCGCAGCCTGGCGCCGCGCGGTGCCCATCCGCGCAGCGGCGCCATGTTGGTCTTGGTCCAGGTCTCATCGATGAACACCAGCCGTGCCGGATCAACGCGCTGCTGGTGACGGCGCCATTGATCTCGCCGCCGGGCGACATCGGGCCGATCCTGTTCGGCGGCGACGACCGTTTTTTTTGAAGCTGAGATCCTCGGCATGCACGAACGCCCACACCGAGCGGTAGTCCACTTTGAGCCCGCGCTCGGTCAACTCGCTCACCAGTCCGCGCAAGGTGAAGTCGCGTGTTCGGCAGCGCTCAATCAGCCAGTCCCGATGCGCGCCGATCAGCTTCTTGGGCTTGTGGCCGCCCATCTGACCAGGTGCAGCGTTTCCGGTCGCTCGGAAGCGATCAAGCCACCGGATCGCCGTGCTCACGCCCACGCCGTAATGCGCCGCGGCCTGGCGGCAGGACATGCCTCCAGTCTTGACCGCCGCCACGACGCGGTCACGCAAGTCCATCGAGTAAGGTCGCGCCATGCAAGCTGGCCCCCTACCAGCCTGCATGTTGAATCAGATCAAATCCGATTCGGGAACCCCTCCCGATTCAGCCTGAAAGCATCCCGCTCTAAGGACTTGTCCTTAGCGGGGTCCAGGGGCAGACCCCTTGGCCTTCCTTCACAGATCAACATCAAGGGCTTTGGTCACGCCAGTTGGTCCGTTCAAAAGTCGTTCTTCTCAATGGCAGCTAGCCCGTAGCCGGATCTGCCGCGTTCAGGACGCGAGAGCGACATCGAGCAGCGCGCCGACGTCCCCGTGGCATTCCGGGGTGCCGAGGACGCTGTCGAGACGGCCGTCGATGAGAAGCATGGCGAAGCCGTGGACCACGGACCACTGGCCCACAGCTCGGCCGAGGACGGCGAGCCCGCCTGCCTCTGGCGGCTTGCCTCCGGCAGGGTCTGCGCTGCGCATCAGCCGCCGGGAGGCTTCTCCAGCAGCCTCGGCCAAAGCGGGCCGGGTAAAGTCCAGCCGTTCGGAACGGAACATCAGCAGGAACATGGCCGGCTCTGCGCGGGCGAATGCAACGTAGGCATGCGCGGTGGCAAGCGGAACGCTGCGGACTCCGGTGTTCTCCTGGGCGTCGCGCAACGCGTCGCTGAACATGTGGTAGCCAACGGCCGCAAGTTCGCTGAGCAGGCCTGACAGATCGCCGAAATGCGGGGCTGGCGCCATGTGGGAGACGCCTGCCCGGCGAGCGACGGCGCGCAGCGTCAGCGCGGGCAAGCCTTCAGAACGAAGGATCTCGCTCGCTGCGAGCAGGAGGGCGGCCTTGAGATCGCCGTGGTGATAGGGGCGCTTCACGGCATTCGTCGTAGCAGGCGACACCGATTGCGGCGAGCAAACTTTACACTGGACAGACCAAAGCAAACCCGTCAAACGTATCTATACAACGTATAGAACGAGGTCGCCATGGGTTACGATAATCGCGCTCCAGTTGCTGTAGAGAGGTCGCTCCACGCCGTTCCGGTCACGGGATGCCTCCCCGAGGGGCTGCGGGGAACGCTGTTTCGCAACGGCCCTAACCCGCTCAAGCCGGCACCTGGCGCGCACTGGTTCATGGGCGACGGGATGGTCCACATGTTCCGCATCGGCGACACCGGCGTGGAGTACGGCAACCGGTGGGTTCGAACCGCCCCCTGGGCGCAGGCTGCCGGGGAGAGTGGGAGAACGCGACCGGAGGGGCTCGCGAACACGAACATCCTCCTGCACGCGAACCAACTGCTGGCGCTGGAGGAACAGCATCTGCCCGTAGCGATCAATCCTCTGTCGCTCGCGACGGAAGGGTCTGTGGACTTCGCTGGTGGGCTGGAGGCGGGACCGTTCACCGCGCATCCGAAACATGATCCCCGAACCGGCGAGTTGCTGTTCTTCGGTTACGGCGCGGAGGGCGTGTTCAACGAGACGATCCGGATCGGGATCGTGGACGCGGCCGGCCAGGTCGTGCGGTGCGAGACGGCCAAGGCGCCATATGCGGCGATGGTGCACGACTTCGCGGTGACGGAGCGGTTCGTGGTGATACCGCTGTTTCCGCTGATCGTCGATCCGGTGGTCGGCCTGGTGTGGCGTCAGGAACGCGGTGGCTACTTGGGCGTGATGGATCGGCAAGCCGGGGCGGCAAGCCTGCGGTGGGTGCACGCGCCTGACGGCTTCGCGTTCCATGTCATGAACGCTTGGGACAAGGATGGCGTGTTGAGCGTCGACATGATGCTGTCGGCGGCGCCGCCGTTCTTCGCCGGGCCGTCGGGCGAAGTCCCGATCGCCTCACCCTCTTTTCTCACGCGCTGGAGCCTCGATACGTGTGATCCGGAGGCGGTGCCGGCGAGCCGGCGGTTGAGCGACCTCGATGGCGAGTTCCCGCGCATCGACGAGCGCTTCGCCGGCCGGCGGCACCGGCACGGGTTCTTCACGACGGGCGACGCGATCTGCCATCGCAACGAGGCGGACGGGCGGGAGACGCTGTTCCGGCTGCGGGCGGGTGATACCGCCTCCGAACCGGTGTTCGTGGCACGCGGCGACGGCGAGGGAGACGGATGGCTGCTCGCCGTGCTGTTCCGGCAGGAAAGTTTGTGTTCGGAGCTGGTGATACTTGACGCAACGGATGTTGCGGCCGGGCCTGTGGCGCGTGCGCTGCTGCCGTGCCGCGTGCCCGCCGGCTTCCACGGCAACTGGATGGGAGAAGCGTCGTGAACGGCGCGCCGACAACCGACGCGCGCACGCGGCCCGGTGGCGGAGCGAGGGCGATCGCGATCGACATCGTGTTGAACGTCGTCTTGCCGTATGGGGCTTACGTCCTGCTCAAGCGCTCGGGGCAGAGCGATACGCGAGCCCTGATCCTGAGTGCCGTCGTGCCGGCGCTCGTGGCGCTTGCCAGCCTCGTGCAGCGCCGACGGGTCAACGGACTCTCGCTCCTGGTGATCCTCGCGACGGGGTTGAGCCTGGGCGCGACGGCGCTGTCCGGATCGGCGTGGTTTGCCCTGATCCGCCCATCGTTCGTGACAGGCTCGATCGCATTGGCGTTCCTGGGTTCGCTTGCCATGGCACGGCCGGCTTTGTTCTACCTGGCACGCGACACGACGTGCCCAACCGCCGAGGAGGCGAGGGCGTTCGAAGAGAACTGGACGTCCGTCGCGTTCCGCCGGTCGATGCGCCGGCTGACGGTCGTGTGGGCGGTGTTCCTGGGTGGCGAGGCGGTGCTGCGGGTGGTGCTCGCGGCGATCTGGCCGGATGCCACGGTCGTGGCGGTGACGCAGATCCTGTGGATCGCACTGCCGATCCTGCTCACCCGATGGAGCATCCGTGCGGGTGCGCGGTGGGCCGCCGCAGAGGCGAAATGAAGATGACGAGCTAGAGTATACTTCTGGGCTTCTGCAACCTGTCGGCGCCTGTAGCGAGGGCCGGCTTGGGCCATGGTCCAAGCCGGCAGCAGACGGGGCGCTATGCGATCCTGACCTAATCTCGTCTTGTCGCCCTGGCCGCAAACAAGGTTGGCATGAACCTGGATCGTCTGTTTTGGCGAGTCGCTACGCGAGATCGAGGTCCGTGGGACGACGTTGCTGGCGATCTCGTGGCAGATGCTGCTGGACAGCCGCATGGCGTAGCGCGAGAACGGGTAGAGCTTCCCCCCATCATGGGCGATAAGCGCGGCGAGGCGTTCGCCTGCGTTGGTCGGTGCCTGAGGAAATGGGCGAGATTCACAGGACGCAGGACGCGGCCGACGGCAAGCGTGAGGCTCTGCCCTTGGCGCCGCCGAACCAACAGCGCCTTTGCGCCAGTCCGCTAAGACAAGTCCTGAAAACCTATTTGTAAAATCCTAAACAGATTGGGGTTTGGGGCCTCGAGGCCCCAGCGGGGTTTGGGGCAGAGCCCCATGCTTGCCTAAAATCCAAGACTTCCAAACGTTCATACAAGTTTGCGCGTATAAAGCCCAAGGCCCCGTCCCTGCTACTCAAGCTGGTGAAGCCGCCGTCAGCCAACGAAAGCGGAGCTCGTCTCCGCATCCAGGCCGAACGCGTTGCAGATTTGGCCGGCAGCCTCCGCCGCGGTCACGGCGGACGTGTCGATCTCGAGGTCGTAGGTCATGCCGCTATGGACGCGGCCGACCTGCCCGCGTGCCAGGCCGATCACACGGTCGCCACGGGCAAGCTCCCGCTGCTCCAGGACGGCGAGCGGCGCGAACAGGCCGACAAGACGCAAGTCGCAGCCACGGAGCAGGTGACGGTACTCCTCGGCCTCCTCCGGGCCGAACATCACGTCGTCGACGACCAGGTCGTTGCCCTGGCCGGCCATGGCGGCCATCGCGTGCCGCATGCCGCGCATGGCGCGGGTCATCACCGGCCCGGTCCATACGTTGATGGACGGCAGGCCGGCATCCTCGCCTTGCGCGAAGACCATGCCGTCCGCATGTCCCATCATCCGCCCCGGCAGCATGCCGATGAAGTCGTCCATCGCAACGTGCAGGAACGGCCTGACGGCCAGGGCCTGCAGCGCCCGCGCCGTGGAGGTCTTGCCCACGCTGCCGACGCCGTTCAGCACGATCACCATCGTCCTGCCGCCGCTCATGCCGCCCAGCGTGCCACGATCTGGCCGACGCGGCAGAGCACCGCTTCGCGGGCGGCTGTCCCGAGGTCGCCGCCTTCGTAGTAGGCAGCCACCACGAGCGGCGCGCGCCCGGGCGGGCGGACCAGGGCCAGGTCGTTGGTCTGGGTTTCGCCGGTGCCGGTCTTGTCGCCGGCCGGCCAAGTGGCCGGCAGCCCGGCCCGCAGACGGCTCCGCCCCGTGCTGCACGCCACCATCCAACCGTCCAGCAGGGCGCGGCTGGAAGCGCCGAGCGCGCCACCGAGCAGCACGGCTCGGACCGAGCCGGCCATCGCCCGCGGCGTGGTGGTGTCCAGCGGGCCGGAGGGGAAGTTGAGGGCGAGCTCTGTCCGGTCCAGCCGGGTGACCTGGTCGCCCAGGGTGCGGGCGAAACGGGTAACGAATGGCGGGCCGCCGATGGCGGCCAGCAGCAGGTTGGCAGCCGTGTTGTCGCTGACCTCGACCGCCGCCTGGCAGAGTGCGCCGACGTTGAGCACGCCTTGCGCCACGTGGGCGCGGGTGACCGGCGCGTAGGCCAGCAGGTCTCGCGCGGCGTAGCGCACCGGACGGTCCAGCCTCTCGTGTCCCGCATCGACACGCGCCAGCACGGTGGCGGCAAGGAGAAGCTTGAAGGTGCTGCACATCAGGAACCGCTCGTCGGCGCGGTGGGCCAGGGCGCGCCCGCTGCCGGTGTCCAACGCAAAGATGCCGAGCCGGCCGCCGTTCGACCGCTCGAGTGCGGCCAACTGATCGTCCTGGGCGGCCGCGTGCGTGGCGGCGGCAAGCGACGCCGGCAAAGTGGCCAGCACGAAGCGCCGCGTGAGAGGCATGCCGTCGCTGGATGTGGTTGTCGCTGACCTATGCGGACACGGGTTGAACTTCATCTGCACGCTCGGGCTGGCCAACATGATGCCGGGTGTCACCGGTCGCCGCCAGCATTCCTGACAGCGCGCCTCCCGGCAAGACGCGGTTCACGTAGGCTGGCGACGGCGACACTGAGGGTTACCCTGCCACGACCACGGGCTGTCTATTTTCGTGGCTTGGCGCGAGACCACGGAACACAAGGCTTAGTCGACGCTGGAACCTCTCTGACGCGAGCGAAATGGATCGTAATCGTTTGTCGCACGTTCCACTACGGGCGAGCAGACCCTCCGAGCCGATCGAAGGGGGAGATCACCTGCGAGGACCCGCCGCCCGGCATTCTGCCACCGGACTGCAGCGACCAACTCCACGGCAGTTAAGCTTGGTCGGTCTGTGCTGCTCGACGGCATCGATCGGCCTCGCCTGACCGTTTTCGATTGTCTCGATGTTGTCCGGCGCACTCTTACCGTCTCGATTCTAAACGAGTAAGCGGAGCGCGTGGCTGGTCGGTTCGACTTACTTCGGATGGCAACATGATCGATCGGCGGGCCTGGTGACCGAGGACGAACTGGCCGAACTTCTTCGGGACTGTCCCACGCTCTACCACATGGCCGAGCGCGGCAGCTGGCCATCGATCTTCCAGCACGGCCTGCTCAGCACTTCGGCCCTGCTCGACCGCTGGCAAATAAGCGGAGAAAAGCGGGTGGCCATCGAGGCCGAGCGACGGCCGGGGAACGTCGTCATCGAGCACCCGATCCTGGGGCGTGCCGTGATACGGGATCAGAAGCCGATGGACGATGCGGGACTGAGGCGCTGCCTTCAGGACGGCCTTGCGCCCACCGACTGGTACCGCCTCCTGAACGCCCGGGTCTTCTTCTGGCTCACGCGCACTCGATTGACCCGCCTGCTGACTGCAAGGCCATACCGGCATCTCGAGCACGACGTTCTCGAACTCGATGCAGCCGAACTCGTGGCGGCCTATCGGGCCACGATCACGCTTTCGCCCATCAACAGCGGCGCGACGAAGCCGTTCGCCCGCGCCCGCGGGCGCGACACCTTCCTCTCGATCACCGACTATCCCTACTCAGGCTGGCGCGCCCGCCGGGTGGCTGGTGAACGCGTCGTCGAACTCGGCATCCTGGGCGGTGTACCCGACGTGCGGCGCTTCGTCCGGCGCGCGACGATCGTGAGGGGTGAGCAGATAGTGGAAATTCTCTATGAAAAATCGTGAGCCGAACAATTGGGCACTTACCGATAGGAAACACAGGATTACGCCTCAAGCGCCATTTTGCGGAACACGTATTCGCATCATGGGCCTAGAGGCTCCAGACCTCCGCCTTTCAGCATAGCCAAGCGTCACTCGACAGAGCCGTTCGCTCGATCACGCAGCTGAAGCGCCCGCGTCGCCCGGACGCGTCCGCCGATCGTCCCTGCTTGCCGGCCAGGGATGATCGAGACTGCCTCTAACGATGCCCATCGCAGAACGTAAGTCATGGGATCGATAAGATGGAGAACCAGAATGACTGACACACAGCGTTGCGCGATCATCACCGGCTAGTCCAAGGGCATTGGAGCAGCGGTAGCAGAACGCCTGGCGCGAGACGACTTGGCTGTCGTCATCAACTACGTCCGCGGCGCCGAGGCGGCGGACGCGCTCGCGAACAAGATCAAGGCAGCCGGCGGGCAGGCGATCGCCGTGCAGGCCGACGTGAGCGACCGGCAGCGATGGCCACGCTGTTCGACCAGGCGACAGACGCGTTCGGCGGTGTCGACGTGCTCGTCAACAACGCAGGAATCACGAAGCAGAAGCCGGTTGCAGAGACAGAGGACGCGGTGTTCGACCAGCACGTCGCGATCAACCTCAAGGGCACGTTCAACGGCCTTCGCGAAGCGGCGCGGCGGATGCGCGACGGCGGCCGCATCGTCAGCTTCTCGTCAAGCGTCGTCGGGCTGTACCAGCCGACCTACGCCGCCTACGCGGCTACCAAGGGCGGGGTGGAAGCCATGACGCGCGTGCTTGCCAAGGAGGTGGGCAAGCGTGGTATCACCGTGAACGTGGTGGCGCCTGGCTCGGTCTCGACCGAGCTGTTCCTCGGCGGCAAGTTGGAAGATCAGGTTTCGGCCGTGACGAAGATGATCCCGCTCGGACGCCTGGGCGAGCCGGAGGACATCGCCCGCGTGGTCGCGTTCCTCGTCGGGCCTGACGGCGGCTGGGTCAACGGCCAGGTGCTGCGCGCCAATGGCGGCATCGTCTGATGCTAGTCGGGGCCACCGACGGCTAAGGTCTTCGTCGACCGTCAGCCACGTGCTCCCCGGGGCGTGTGGGTGGGTTCGCAGCCATGCTGCTGTGGCGAGATGTGCGCCGATCGTGGCCCACAACTTCGCTCCGGCATCAGCTCAGAGGGCCGGGAGACGACCAGAAATATGCCAGGCGAACCGCCTCAGAAACGTAGAACGGCGGCAAGCCATGACGCTGGCGAAAATCCTTCCACGGATGCGTCCCCTCGGTCTCCGGCATGTAGGTTTCGGGGGGCTGCTGCAGGAGCCTCATCATGCTGCCACGGATGTAGACGATCAAATCCTGATCCCGGCCGACCTGGGTGAATCTCCTGGCCTCCTCCATCAAAGGTGCCTGCTCAAGCCGGCGGGGAACGTTGACGAGCTTGCCGGCAACGGTCTGGAATAGGTCGAGCACGTATTTGAGGTACAGATCCGGCCGCTCACTAACGGTGTCGGGCTTGTTCTTGTCGAACGCATGCCCGGCACCTGCATCGTAGAGCACGGATTGGTTGTTCATCATCCGGTGTGCGTAACTGTCGCCAAACGCATGCATCCCGAAGCAGAACTCGAAGGACCTGAACGGGTATTTGACCAGGACAGCCCGCCGGCGAGTGGTTTCGGTTCCGGCGTCACCGCCGTTCAGGCAATGCAATCCCTTCTGTATGACCAGGTCGTAATCGACTTTGCGATCCGCGCCAAAAAACAGGTTCTTTCCGGCCGAGTAGGCGTCCAGCTCCGTCACCTGATCGGGCATTTGCGTCAGAAAGGCTACGCCGGATGCAAGATCGGGATCGGCCCCGGCAGCGAGCATCACGTATAAAACAGTATAGTAGTGGCCGGCCTCGCCCCAGGCTCTCGCCACGCCAGCGCCGTCGGACAACCGGCACCTGAACCGTTGCCCTAGCACACACGCCATCGCCGCCCGGTGTGCCTCACCCTCCAGGTCCGCTGGCGATGCGCAGCCTTGCCGGTGTCTGAGAGCGTTGCGGTTCTGGACGACGTGCGCAAGCTCATGACCGAGCGCGGCCAGGCGCAAATGCTTCGGAAGGCCAGGCCGGACGTACACGTCGTTATCATGGCACGTGCCGAGAACCACGCCCGACGCGAAGCGGCGTTCCAGCGCGTGAGGACGGCCGACAAGCCTCACCGACGCGAAATCCTCGCCCAGACAAGCCTCGAAAAGCCGGCGATCATCGGGTTGAAGTTCTGACCGTCGTTCCACCATGGGTGACTCATCCTTGCCGCGGCAGCGCGGGATCTCGTTGAGCACTGGTCGGAGACTCGGGAATTAGAGCTCTTGACCAGTAACCCGTTCCGCTGATGTGAGTTGCGTCGGCAGAACGATTGTCCAGCCTGGTTACACATCCGAATTGCCACCCCGGAGAGCCGGATATCTCGCCAGCCCAGACCTGCATCGACGCGGGGCGACCACGACGCGGCTTACCCTCCCCCACAATCCCGGTCAGGAACGCACGCTTTGCACGGGCGTTGGTCGTCTCGTGTTGCAGAAGGTCGACATCCATGTCCGGTAACGCCGTGGAACGCGCCCTGCTCACCGGGACGGTGGCCAGCCTGACCTCCAGCATCGCCCTGGCCGTGGTTGGCAAGGCCGAAGGCAAGGCCGCCCTGCAACCGGTCAACGCCACCAGCCACTGGCTGAACGGCGAAGCAGCCGCGTCCTTCGAGAGCGCCGACGGCCGGCACACGGCGGTCGGCTACGCGACGCACCACGCGGCCACCATCTTCTGGGCGGCGATCTTCGAGACCTGGCTCGGCTCGCGTCCTCCCCGCACCGCGCCACGCCTGCTCGCAGACGCGATGGTGATGTCCGCCGTCGCCGCCGCCGTGGATTACGGGCCGACCCCGAAGCGGTTCACCCCAGGGTGGGAGTTCGTGCTCTCCAGACGGGGCATGGCCGTCGTCTACGCCGCAATGGGCCTCGGCCTGGCGGCCGGCGCCGCACTGACCGCCCCTCGTCGCATTGGCCAAGCTGATACACGTGGCCGAAATGCGTCGCCAGGCCGGGCGGCCAGGTGACCAGGTTCGCCCCGGTCAGCAACCCTCACCTACGGCAATCCGACCCTTGCCCTACACCCCCCACGCCACCCACATCCCGCCCGCGACCACCAGAAGGGCACCTGTGCACATGGCTGATTTCACCGGCAAAACCGTCATCGTCACCGGCGCGGGTACCGGCATCGGAGCCGCTACCGCGCAACGCTTCGCCAAGGACGGTGCCAACGTCGTGCTGGCCGGCCGGCGCGCGGACAAGCTGGAGGCGCTGGCCGCCACCCTGCCCGCCGAGCGCACGCTCGTGCACGCGACCGACGTTGCGGACCAAGCCGCGTGCCAGGCCCTGGTGGCTGCCGCCGTCGCCCGTTTCGGCGGGGTGGACGTGCTGGTGAACAACGCCGGCACCGCCGCCTTCGGCAGCTTCGTGGACGCCGAGATCACCGACTGGCACCGTATCAGCGCCACCAACATCGACGGGGTGGTCTACTGCATTCGAGCCGCCATGCCGCATTTGATTGCCAGTAAGGGCAACATCGTCAACGTCTCGTCGGTCTCCGGCCTGGGCGGTGACTGGGGCCTGGCCTTCTACAACGCGTCGAAAGGCGCGGTCACCAACCTAACCCGTGCGCTTGCCATGGAGTTCGGCAGCAAGGGCGTGCGCGTCAACGCGGTGAACCCCAGCCTTACCGCAACCGACATGTCGGCCAGCATCACCGACAACCCCGACCTGCTCGCCAAGTTTGCCGACCGCATCCCGCTGGGTCGTGCCGCCGAGCCGGCCGAGATCGCCGACGTGATCGTGTTTCTCGCTAGCCACGACGCGCGCTTCGTCACTGGCGTGAACCTGCCGGTAGATGGCGGCGTCACTGCGTCTAACGGGCAGCCGCGGCTGGGGTAGCAAGGAAGCAAGCCTTCTTTTTCGAGAAAAAGAACCAAAAAGCTTTTGTCCGTTTGGTGCGTCTTGTTCCGCCAGCATCCGACAGGGAGCAAAAGCTTTTTGGTTCTTTTTCTCGAAAAAGAACCGCTTCCTTCACATACTTTCCCAAACCGCATCCTTCAACCGCGCCACGAAAACCGCATGCGCCGCCAATTGCGCATCGCTTACTACAATGGGCCGCGGCACCCGGTGCTCCGGCCGCGTGTAGGTGTAGAACTGCTCGGCCTGCGTCGCTGCCGACAACACCAGCCCGCGCTGCCGCCCACCCGTCAGCTCCACGTAGACGTCGGCCAGCAGCCGGCAGTCCAGCAGCGCGTTGTGCGTGGTGCGCTCGGACAGGTCGATGCTGAAGCGGTTGCATAGCGCGTTCAGGCTGTTCGGCATGCCCGGAAACCGCGCCTTGGCCAAAGCCAGCGTGTCGATCATCCGGCCGGCATGCAGCGGCGGCAAGGACAGCCGGGCCAGCTCCGCGTTCACGAAGCCGAAGTCGAACGCCGCGTTGTGCGCCACCAGCGGCGCGTCGCCGAAGAACTCCAGCATCTCGTCGACGATCTCGGCAAAACGCTTCTGCCCCACCAGGTGGCTGCGCGTGTAGCCGTGCACGCGCGTGGCCTCTTCCGGCACGTCGCGCTCGGGGTCGATCAGCCGGTGGAAGTGGCGGCTGGTGGGCAGGTCGCGCACCAGCTCGATGGCGGCGATCTCGATGACGCGGTCGCCGGTTGCCGGGTCCAGGCCGGTGGTCTCGGTGTCGAACAGGACGGAGCGGCTCATCGGGTATGTCCAACAAGAAAGCAGTTCTTTTTTGAAAAAAAGAACCAAAAAACTTTTGCTCCCTGTCGGGTGGTGCGGAACGGTGCGCGCCCAACGAACAAAAGTCTTTTGCTTCTTTTCTTCAGAAAAGATGGCCTTGCTTACTTGTCTCCCCGAGTCGCCACCAGCCATCGCCGTATCGCCCGCACCGCATGATACCGTGAAAGCCCCGTCCGGATCACCACATCGGCATGGCGGCGCTTCTCCGCGTCCGGCGTCTGCAATGCGATCACCCGCGCGATCTCGGCATCCGACATCCGCCGTCGCCGCCGCACGCGGGCCGACTGGATCGCGCGCGGCGCAGACACCACCATGATGCGGTCCACCCGCCTTGCGCCTCCCGTCTCGAACAGCAGCGGGATGTCCAGCACCGCCATGCGCCGACCGGCCCTGCGCGCGCGCGCCAGGAAGCGCCGCTGCTCGGCCTGCACCATCGGGTGCAGGATGGCTTCCAGCACCCGCAACCTGTCGCGGTCCGCCAGCACGGCCGCCCGCAGCGCCGCGCGGTCCAGCACGCTGCCCTGCAACACGCCGGGAAACGCCGCCCCGATCGCCGGCAACGCCCGCCCCCCCGGCGCCTGCAGGCGGTGCACCGCCGCATCCGCGTCGAACACCGGCACCCCGGCCCGCCGCAGCGCCCGCGCGGCGGTTGACTTGCCCATGCCGATGCCGCCGGTCAGCCCCACCACTATCATCGCGGCGGAATGTCCGCGGCCAGCACGTCGTGCGTCGCCTTGTCCACCACCGGCACCACGCCGAACCAGGCGGCGAAGCCGGCCACCGCCTGGTTCAGCAGCATCCCCAGCCCCGGCACCGCCACCAGCCCCCGCGCACGCGCCTGGGCCAGCAGCGCGGTCTCCAGCGGCACGTAAACGATGTCCGCCACCGCCAGCCCTGGCGCCGCCCGCGCCAAATCCAGCTGCAGCGCGGGCTGTCCCGCCATGCCCAACGACGTGGTGTTTACCACCAGCGCGTGGTCCGCCACCGCGCGCTCCCGCTCCGCCCAGTCCAGCACGCGCAACCCGGGCAGCACCCGCGCCAACGCAACCGCCCGCGCCGGCGAGCGGTTGGCCACGCTCACCTGCACGCCTGCGTCCAGCAAGACGGCGGCAACGGCGCGCGCCGCCCCGCCTGCCCCCAGCAGCAGCGCCGGCCCGCCCGGCACCACGCCGTGCGCGGCCAGGTTGGCCAGGAAGCCCGCCCCGTCGGTGTTGCTGCCGTTGATGCCGCTGGTGCCGAACACCAGCGTGTTCAACGCGCCGGCCCGCCTTGCGCTATCGTCCACCGCATCGCACACGGCAAACGCCGCCTCCTTGTGCGGCACGGTCACGTTCACGCCGGCAAAGCCCGCCGCTCGCAGCCCGGCCACCGCCTGCGCGAGATCGGCCGGCCGCACGGCCAGCGGCACGTAGGCGCCGTCCAGCCCGTGCCGCGCCAGCCAGAAATTATGCAGCAGCGGCGAGCGGGAGTGGGCCACCGGCCAGCCGATAACGCCGGCCACGCGGGCTTGGCCAGTTAGCAAGGAAGCAAGGCCTTCTTTTCTGAAGAAAAGAAGCAAAAGACTTTTATTCGTTGGGCGCGTACCGTTCCGCACCACCCGACAGCGAGCAAAAGTTTTTTGGTTCTTTTTTTCAAAAAAGAACTGCTTTCTTGCTTATTAGTCCTGCAACACTTTTTGCCACCGCCCGAGGCTGCAGGTTCACCTGCGGCAGCCCCATCAGCTCGCCGAACGTGCCCCGAGCCAGCGGCCCAGCCACGAACAGGTTCGGCCAGGCCGACCCATCTGCACGCTTCACCCGGCTGCCGTCATCCACCCAGACGCCCAGCGCCGCTGGGTCGGCCAGCAGCCCGCCTTCCGCGGCCAAGCCGCGGAGCACCGGGTGAGACGCCACTACGCTGCGATGCCCCGGCCCGGTGCACGCCACCACCACGTCCACCTGCATCGTCTCGGCCGCCGCGGCGCCTCGCGCACGCAGGCTCACCTCGGCGCCGCCCGGCGTGTCGACCGCGCCCAGCAGCCTGGCCGCCCGTACCCGCACGGCGCCGCTGGCCTGCGCCGCGGTCAGCGCCGCGTCGATCTGCGGCGCGCACTGGAAGCGGTGCACGTCCCACACGGTGCGCAGGTGGCGCAGCAGCGCGCGCCGCTGCGCCCAGTCCAGCGTGCCCCAGGCGGCGCCCGCCTGCTGGCGCAGCGCGTCGATGATCCCCTCCCACGGCCGCCCTGCGGCCTCGGCCGCCACCACCGCCCGCCGCACCCGCCGCAGCAGGCCCAACGCGGTGGTTTCCGGCCGGGTGGCGAAATCGCCCTCCGCCAGCACCGGCAGCGTCGTGCGCGGCCGTGGCAGCAGGCCGTGGCGGGAGAGCATGGTGACCGGCCCTGCGTGCCCGCGCGCCAGCAGGCGGGCCACCACGTCGCAGGCGGTCAGCCCGGTGCCCACCACCAGGACGCGCGCGTCCGGCGGCACCCGGTCCAGCGCCGCCACGTCCCAAGGGTCGGGCAGCACGGCACGGCAGCCGCGCAGCGGCGCCGGCAGGTCCGGCGCTGTGTGGCTCACGGCCAGCACCACGGCGTCCGCCCGCACCGGCGCCCCGGCCTGCAGGCTGACGCGGAAGCCGGCCGCGTCCGGCGTGATCGCCTCCGCCGCCTCGCGCACGTGGCTGAAGGCCACGCCCGGGCTGGCGTCGAGCTGTGCTGCCAGTTGCGCCTGCACGTAGTGGCCGAACGCCGCGCGCGCCGGGTATAACCGCCCATCCGGCAGGGCGCAGGCGGGGTCCCGCTTCGCCTCGTTCCGCGCCACCAGCCAGTCGTGGAAGTGCGACGGCACGTCCGGCAGCACGGACATCCGGGACGCCGCCACGTTGATGCGGTGTTCCGGCGCCGGGCTGGAATAGGCCAGCCCCGCCCCCAGCACCGCGCGCGGCTCGATCACGCTCAGCTTGCAGACCAGCCCGGGATGGTCACGCAGCAGGTGCAGCGCGCACGCCGCGCCGGCAAACCCGCCGCCGATGATTACGACGCGCATGGGTGCTCATCGCCGTGGACCGGCGGTAGCGTCAAGAGCAAGGCAAGGCCTTCTTTTTCGAGAAAAAGAAGCAAAAAGCTTTTATCCCTTTGGTGCGCCTGTGTCCGCCAGCACCCGACAGGGAGCAGAAGCTTTTTGGTTCTTTTTCTCGAAAAAGAACTGCTTTCTTCCTTCATTCCCTAAACGCCACCGACCGCAAATGCCCCCAAGGCCCGCCCAAATACCGCCAGACACCCACGCCAACGCCCCGCACCTCAACCGGCCAGGCCAGCCCCGCCAGCGCCGCCTGCGTCTGCCGCGCCACCTCGGCGGCCACCTTGTTCTGCACCGTGACGTGCGGCGACCAAGCAGCCGCGTCCTGCCGCGTCAAGCCGTCCGCGAACGCCGCGCGCAGTTCCGCCCGCACCCGCTCCGCGCCCGCAGACCGCAGGCTGAACGCCACGCCACGGCCTAGGAAACGCAACCCGCTCACCTCCACGTCGCACGGCGCCGCCTTGCGGCAGGCCGCCTCCACCGCCCGCACCACCTCCGGCTCGCGCGCGCCGGGCAGCGCGTGGAACATCGTCACGTGCGCGCCCACCTGCAGGCGGTCGGCCGGGAAGTAACGCCCGCGCATCCCGTCGAACCAGGCCTGGGCCGGCGCGTCGAGCAGCAATGTCAGGATCAGCGGCGCGGGATCGGGCGGCATTGGTGGAGAGATGGCTGGATCTCACCCGCCGGCAACTGCCCGCTTTGGCCGCCACCCACCACTGGCCCATCCGGCTGGACCATTGCTTCATGCGAGTCTGCCTGGACACCGCCATCGGGCGCCCTTGGCATCAGGCGATCGAGCGCCCTGCCATCCGGCACGCCAGCCCGGCCCAGCTGCTTGCCGCCATCGCCGTGGCCGAGGGCATCCTGGCCGCGCCGGCTCGCTTGCCTGGGCTGAACGCCGCTAGCCTGGAGATGCGGGGAAAAAGCAAGAAAGCAGTCCTTTTTTGAAAAAAAGGACCAAAAAACTTTTGCTCCCAGTCGGGTGGTTCAGGGCAGGGGCGCGCCAGCGGAGTCAGAAGTTTTTTGCTTCTTTTTTTCAAAAAAGAAGGCCTTCCTTGCCTTCCTCCCCCACCGCGCTAGGAAAGCCCCACCCACTGCCGGATCCACGATGCGCGCCCTGATCCACGCCATCCTTACCCGCTTCGTGCGCACCGGCCGCCTCACAGTCGTCTACCCGGACGGCCACCTCGCCGCCTACGGGCCAGGCGGCGCGCCCACCGCCGGCGCCACCATCGCCACCCCGGCCACCCTGCGCGGCCTGCTCACCAACCCCGCCCTGGTGTTCGGCGAGGCCTACGTGGCCGGCACCCTCGTCCCGCTCGACTGCAAGCTGGAAGACATCCTGGACCTGCTGTTCGCCAACCTGGCCAGCGGCGGCCAGCACCCGGGCCTGTGGCTGCGCCGCGTCATCGCCCGCGCCCTGCGCCAGGCCGCCCAGTACAACCCCGTCCCCCGCGCCCGACGCAACGTGGCGCACCACTACGACCTGAACGGCCGCCTGTACTCGCTGTTCCTGGACCGCGACCGCAACTACTCCTGCGCCTACTTCGCCACCGGCACCGAGACGCTGGAGGAAGCCCAGGCCGCCAAGAAACGCCACATCGCCCAGAAGCTCTGCCTCACCCGGCCGGACCTCCACGTGCTCGACATCGGCTCGGGCTGGGGCGGCATGGCCATCACGCTGGCGCAGGACTACGGCGCCCGCGTCACCGGCATCACGCTCTCCACCGAGCAGCTCGAAGCTTCGCGCGCGCGGGCCGAAGCTGCCGGCCTGTCCGGCCGTGTGCGCTTCGAGCTGCTGGACTACCGCACCGTGCGCGGCACCTACGACCGTATCGTGTCGATCGGCATGTTCGAACACGTGGGCATCACCCACTACGCCGGCTACTTCCGCACGCTGCGCCGCCTGCTCGCCGAGGATGGCGTGGCGCTGATCCACGCCATAGGCCGCAGCGACGGCCCGTCCGTTACCAACCCCTGGATCACCCGCCACATCTTCCCCGGCGGCTACTCGCCGGCCCTGTCCGAAGTGTTCCGCGCCGCCGAACAGGAAAGGCTCGTCGCCACCGACCTGGAAATCCTGCGCCTTCACTACGCCGAAACCATCGCCCACTGGCGCCGCCGCTTCGACGCCAACCGCGACGCGATCGCCGCGCTGTACGACGAGCGCTTCTGCCGGCTGTTCGAGCTTTACCTGGCGGGCAGCGAACTCTCGTTCCGCCACCTCAACCACATGGTCTGGCAGTTGCAGCTGACGCGTCACCAGGCCGCTGCCCCTTTGACGCGCGACTACATGCTCGCCTCCGCCCCGGCCGCCGATCACGGCAAGCGCACGGTCGTGCCGCCGACGCTGAGCCGTAGTCTAGGGGAATAAGGCAGGGCGGAAAGTGAGGCTTCCGCTCTCCGTCGGCATCAGCGGGAAGCCACGTTGCCGCCGTTCGGGCTGGCCAGGCTAGGAGCGTGCAGGCAATCCACGCGCGCCTTGAACAGACGACGCTGGCCGATCTCGCGCGAGGGTGTTGCAGTTCGCAACTTGCCGTCCTGAATCTGCCACGATTCGCATGCATTTCTGACGAGCTTGCGGCCCAGCTGCGGCGGCATGGAACAGCATGGCTGGTTAGGGGCTGCCCTTCGATGTGCGGCGACCATTTTGGGCTGGGGCCTCGAGGCTTGGGCGTCTGCCCTGCTCGTCGGGCTGGTGGTTTTCGTGGCGAGCAAAGTGGCCTTGCGGCTACGGCGTGTGCAGACAGGTGACCCAGGCGTCGGAGACGCGAGGGAGGTCGTGCCGCCCCACGGCGGTGGGCAGTCAGTCGCGGGGGAGGAGGCCGTGACTAGCGGGGGTGAGCTTCTCCTCGGTGATGCCGGCGCGTTCGGCGGTCCTGTCGATGTGCAGGGTGAATGGGCCGCTGCCGCCTTCCGGCGGAGACAGGGTGGCGAGGGGATAGCCGAGGTCTCGAACCTCCGGCTGCGTGCCGTCGGTGAAGACGAGGCGGAGGCGGGCGCTGACCAGAGGGTGGCCCGCGAGGCCGGCGGAGAGTCGGGGGCCGCCGCCGCCGCGCCAGAGGGCGGTGAAGAGGGCGGGTGTGATGCGGGAATCCTGCAGGAGATCGATCCTGGCCGCGGTGCCGTCGAGAGGAAAGCTTTCAGCGACGACGTAGCTGGTGACGTCCGGGTGGGCGGTCCTAGGCGGGCCAGGCGTCGTCCTGGGGGCGGAGTCCGGCGCGGGGGCGGGCTGGGCCAGCGGCGGGGCTGAGGCGAGCGGCGAGTCGGGCTCCAGGTGCAGGTCGATGTTGGGCACGGTGTACGTCACAGCTTGCAACGTGTCGCTGAGGGTGACCCGGGAGGTGTTGCGGTAGGTGGCGTGCACCGTGAGCCTGGCGGCGGGAGAGAGGTCGATGCAGCCGCCGGCGCTGGCGATGGCCAGGGTAGCCGCGCTAGGGTCCGGACCGTGCGTCTTGCTGTCGCCGTCCGGGAGGGTGAGAATGGCAAGCGCCTGGGCCGAGAGGCACATGATGCCGGGGCGAACCGGAGTGGCATGCCCAGCGCGGGCTGGCGACGCGGCCGCGGCCAGGATCAAGAGCGCGGTAGCGACGGTCTCGTTCAGTGACATATGACGGTTCCGGCCGGTTCGGAGTCAGGATCAAGCCTGGGCTTGAGTGTTGCAACGTTACGGCCATTGTAGCGGCACAGGAAGCTGTCCCCGAACCCGGCCGGTGCCGTCCCGCGTCCGTTTTCCGGCTTGCGTGCTCAATCGCTGAAAGTCCGCTCTCTCCCGCTTCATGATCATCGGCAACCGGAAGCCCGCGTCAGCTTTGCGGAACTGCTGAGGTGTTGGGGCGACGTGATGCAGCGCAAATCGGCCTTTGACTTACCCCCGGCGTCTCACCATCCCGCCCCACCGGTGGGCGAGACACGCGTCAAGCACCCCGTCCTGGCCTGGGCAGCCCTCCTATTCATTGCGGTTGCAGGCCTGTCCTACGTAAAATGGTTTCCCTACTACAACCGGGCGTTCGTGGCGGCTGCCAACCGTTCGATCGGCCCTCGATCCTGATGGGCCGGTCTGCGAACGCGCCAACCCCCTCGCTCAGGGCGGCCCTCGACTATGCCGTCACATACGGCCGGGCGATCTGGAAGGCGATGGTGCTGGGCCTGCTCCTCGGTTCGGCCGTCCAGACCCTGCTGCCGATCCGGTGGGTCGCGCGAGCGCTGGGCAAGACCGCGTTCGCCAGCGTGGCCACCGGCGGATTGCTCGCGATTCCCGGCATGATGTGCACGTGCCGCGCCGCGCCGATCGTGATCGGCCTGCGCGTACGCCAGGCGTCCTCAGGCGGTGCGATCGCGTTCTGGCTTGGCAACTCCGTGCTCAACCGGCCACGCTGGTCTTCATGGGCTTCGTTCTCGGGTGGCGCTGGGCCGCGTTGCGGCTCGCGCTCGGGCTGCTGCTGGTGTTCGACGTAGGCCTTGCCGTGAACCGGATGGCAGCGCCATTACCGGCCGAAACCGCGCGGGGACAGGCTGCGGAACTGGCCAAGAACATGCCGGCCGGCGGACTGTTCACACGCTGGATGGCAACCCTCGGGCGCATGGCCGTGAGGCTGGTGCCGGAATACATCATCCTGGTGCTGCTGCTCGGCGCCACGCGCGCCTGGCTGTTCCCGCATGTCGGGCCTGAAATCGGCAACAGCCTTGCCTGGATCGCGGGACTCGCCGTCGCAGGCACGTTGTTCGTCGTCCCCACAGCCGGCGAGGTGCCGATCGTGCAGGCCATGCTGTCGCTGGGCATGGGCGCGGGGCCGGCCGGTGCGTTGATCATGACGCTACCCCCGATCAGCGCGCCGTCGATCGCCATGGTGGCACGCTCGTTCCGGCCGGGCGTGCTGGCGCTGGTCGTTGCGGCAACCGTGGCGTTCGGCGTGCTCGGCGGGCTGATCGCCACGGGCTTGGGGTTACGATGAGGCCGCCCGCCTTCCCACCCAACCCCACACCCGCCAAACTCCCCGCAACATGCTAAAACTCCGCATCATCCCCTGCCTCGACGTCGCCCGCGGCCGCGTCGTCAAAGGCGTCAACTTCGTCAACCTCCAGGACGCCGGCGACCCCGTAGAGCAAGCCGCCATCTACGACGCCGCCGGCGCCGACGAGCTCACCTTCCTCGACATCACCGCCAGCCACGAACAGCGCGACACCATCCTCGACGTCGTCGCTCGCACCGCCGCCCGCATCTTCCTGCCCTTCACCGTCGGCGGCGGCATACGCAGCACCGACGACATGCGCCGCCTGCTGCTCGCCGGCGCCGACAAGTGCGGCATCAACTCGGCCGCCATCACCCGCCCCGAACTCATCGCCGAGGCTGCCAACCGCTTCGGCAGCCAGTGCGTCGTGGCCGCCGTGGACGCCCGCGCCACCGCCCCCGGCCGCTGGGAGGTGTTCTCCCACGGCGGCCGCACCCCCACCGGCCTGGACGCGGTCGCCTGGTGCCAGCGCCTGCAGTCGCTCGGCGCCGGCGAGATCCTGCTCACCAGCATGGACCGCGACGGCACCCGCGCCGGCTTCGACACGGACCTGCTGCGCGCCGTCTGCGCCGCCACCCGCCTGCCCGTGGTGGCCTCGGGCGGCGTCGGCACCGCGGCGCACATGGTGGAGGGTGCGCGGGCTGGTGCGACCGGCCTGCTCGCGGCGAGCATCTTCCACTTCGGGGTGCTGGGTGTGGCGGAGGTGAAGATGGCGCTGGCGCAGGCGGGGCTGCCGGTCAGGCAGTAAGGAAGCAAGGCCTTCTTTCTTGAAAGAAAGAAGCAAAGAACTTTTGTCCGTTAGGCGCGCGTCGCTTCGCACCACCCGACAGGGAGCAAAAGTTTTTTGGTCCTTTTCTCAAAAAAGGACTGCTTGCCTCACCTTTTGCCCGTATGGGTATCCTCCACAGGAGACCACCACACGTGCCGAAAAAGGCCGAAAAGCCCCGCAAGCCCGCCCCGACCATCGCACCCCCCTCTAACGGCGCCTCCCCCCAGGTGCTCGACCGCCTGTGGGACGTCGTCCTCTCCCGCCGCGACGCCTCTCCGACCATCAGCCACTCCGCCCGCCTGCTCTCCCGCGGCACCGCCAAGGTGGCCCAGAAGTTCGGCGAGGAAGCCGTCGAGTGCCTCATCGAAGCCGTCGCCGGCAACACCGAGGCGCTGGTCGCCGAGTCCGCCGACGTCCTCTACCACCTGCTCGTCCTGTGGGTCTCTGCCAACGTCCACCCCTCCGAAGTCTGGGCCGAACTGGAACGCCGTGAAGGCATCTCGGGCATCGCGGAAAAAGCCGCGCGCCGCGACCTGCCGCCGGGGCCACCGACGCGGAAGATTCCGTGAACGATGGAAGCGCGAGACTCACGTACTCCTTCTGCCCGCGCTGAAGTCAAATCACGCCGATCCGCGCCAACGCCTTGTGAGCCCTGACCCCAGGTTGAGAACTCGTACAATTAATACCAACGGCCTTTAATGTTGACCTGTGAAGGAAGGCCAAGGGCTCTGCCCC
>CAXTBC010000037.1:0-40879 GCA_964242595.1 uncultured Acetobacteraceae bacterium
TAGCGGGGTCCAGGGGCAGAGCCCTTGGCCTTCCTTCACAGGTCAACGTTAAAGGCCGTTGGTATAAGGCATCCGGAAAAGCTCGGCACTGCGGCGAAGTCGAAGCGCTGCTCCGCGTCGGACAGCGACAGCGCGTCGCAGCGCTGGCGTCGCGTCCACGGCTGTCATCGTCGATGAGAATGAGGGAGGCCCTAGGAAAGCCGCCCTAATGTTGCACGCCTTGCCGCCAGCCAAACTCCTCGCGGACCGGCGATACGACAGTGACGGCTATCGCCACGCCCTTTTGAGAAGGGCTTGGCGCCCTGCATCCCGGTGCGCAAGAACCAGTAGGTCCAGCTTGCCTGCGACACGGAACTCTACCCGCAGCGCCATCGGATCGAGAACATGGTCGCCAAGCTCAAGGATCGGCGCCGTGTGGCCACACGCTATGACCGATGCGCCCACACCTTCATGTCAGCTGTCGTCATCGCAGCACGATGCTCTTCTGGATCGATCAATGAATTCTGAGCCGGAACAGATGAGGGTCTCGGGCCTGAAGGACCCGGCGGAGTTTGAGGCAGATCCTCTTGATTACCAAAAGGTCAAGACGTCCAATTACTGGCGTTACGCAACGCGCAAGGACGAGTCTTTAAACAGACACTCCCTACAACCTAACCAACCATCCGCCGTAGCGCCTCCAACTCTCCCAGTGCATACGTCAGCGCCGCCCGTAGCCGCTCCACCTCGCTCGCCCGCCGCTTCTGCACGGCCGGCACCTCTTGCAGCACCAGCTGGATCTGCGCCGGCCCGGCAGCCCGCTCGGCCTCTGCCGCCAGGCGCTCAGCCGGTGTCGGCGGCGGGATGTCGTCGGCCAGCCGGCCGCCGCCCTCGCGCAGCAGCCGCTGCACGCCCTTGATCGTGTAGCCCTGGTTGTAGAGCAGGTCGGACACCCGGCGGAGCAGGGCGATGTCGTCCGGCCGGTAGTAGCGCCGGCCGCCGCCGCGCTTGAGCGGCTTCACCTGCGTGAACTTGGTCTCCCAGAAGCGCAGCACGTGCTGCGGGATGTGCAGCTCGTCGGCCACCTCGCTGATCGTGCGGAACGCCCCGGCTGCCTTGCGCAGCCGCTGCCGGCCGGCGTCGTCAACCGGCTCGGGCGGCAGGCCGGTCATGTCCGGCGGGTCGCAGGCGGCGGCCGCACTCATTCGTCGTCGCCGTCCGCACCCGGGCCGGTGGGAATCGCCTGGCCGTTGATCTGCGCCTTCAGCACCTGGCTGGGCCGGAACACCAGCACCCGACGCGGCAGGATGGGCACCTCCACTCCTGTCTTGGGGTTGCGGCCAATCCGCCTTCCCTTCTGGCGCACCGAGAAGGTGCCAAAGCCGCTGATCTTCACCGACTCCCCGCTTTCCAGCGCGGCTGAAACCCGGTTCAGTACGCTTTCCAGCAGGTCCGCCGACTCGTTTCGCGACAGGCCGACCTGGGCGTAAATCCGCTCGGCAAGGTGGGCGCGGGTTACGGTGTTCATGTCCGCAGGTTAATGTGACCCGCCACATGCGTCAACGAAATGACTTACCCTTCAGAGCCTTAGCTGATAATGCCAGTCATTTTTGACGACTGAAGCCAAAAAATTTCCGCTACGCACACGCGCACGGTTGCATTGTCCGCGACAGCACCCGCAAAGGTTTTATGCTTCGGCTCAGCTGATACCAGCCTGCGTTGAGGCTAACCGTTGCGAAGGAAACAAGGCCTTCTTTTTTGAAAAAAGAAGCAAAAACTTTTGTCCCTGCGCTGCATCAGCGACCTCGATCTGTCTCACAGTACCCCGGCAGTTTCAAATGCGGGAAGCAAAAGTTTTTTGGTGCTTTTTTCAAAAACACTGCTTGCCTTCGATTAGTTAACCTCAACGCGGCCTCACTGCTGCGGCCCCGCCTGCAGCAACGCCAGGTTCTGCTGCGCCAGGTCGCCCGTCGCCGTGTCCGGTGCCAGCTCCGCGGCGCGCATCCAGTCCGCCCGCGCGCCGGCCAGGTCGCCGGTGCGCTGCCGGATGATGCCGCGT
The DNA here is from genome assembly GCA_964242595.1 of uncultured Acetobacteraceae bacterium. Lineage (GTDB taxonomy): Bacteria > Pseudomonadota > Alphaproteobacteria > Acetobacterales > Acetobacteraceae > BOG-908. Next base: position 2,036 of record CAXTBC010000037.1, read on the forward strand.
TCCAGCAGCAGGTCGGGGTTGTCCGGGTCCAACGCCGCCGCCGCGTCGATGTCTCGCCGCGCCTGGTCCAGCCGTCCCAGCGTGCGCCGCGCCGTGGCCCGCAACACCAGCGCGTCCGACCGGGTCGGGTCCAGGGCCAGCGCGCGCGTCAGGTCCGCTTCCGCCTCGGCCGCGCGCTGCAGGGCGAGCCCGGCGATCGCGTGGCTGATCAGCAGTTCCGGGTCGTCCGGCGAGAGCGTCAGCGCGCGGCTTGCCGAGGCGTAGGCCTGGTCCGCGTGGCCTGCCATCGTCCAGGCCTGGCCCGCCTGGGCGAACACCACAGCGCGCGAGGCGGCGGGTGCGGCGCTGCCGCCGGCCAGCCGGTCCAGCAGCGCTGCGCCCGCTTCCGTGTTGCCCAGCTCCACCTGCGCCAGCGCGTGGCAGTGCGTGGCCGCCTCGGCCGACATGCCGCCGAACGTGGCCGGAGCGGTGGCCATCGCGTCCGCCCCGCTCGGGTCGGTGGCCAGCATGTCCAGGCAGGCCTCGTACGGTGCGCCCTCGGAGATGCGTGGCGGCACCGGCGGTATCGGCAGGGTGGCGTCCGCGTCGCCCGGCGCCGCCGGCGCGTTCTCGGCCGGCGACTCGCCCTGGGTGGCAGGCGCGGCCGGCGCCTGGGCCAGCGACGAGGCGGGCAGGATGAGCGCGGCAGCCAAGACGGCAGCGACGCCGGCTGGGGCCACGCGTAAGCTCATGCGCACCAATGTAGGCAGCCGGGGCTGCCACGGAAAGTTCGGGAGGGGAGTGCGATGCGTCTGCTGGTCTTTGGGCTGGGGTTCTGTGGCACCGCAGCCGCACACGCCGCGTGCAAAGCGGGTTGGCAGGTGACGGCCACCACCCGCTCGCCCCGCCCCTCGTCACAGCCGAACCTGCGCATCGTGGCCTTCGACGCCGCCGGACCGGAGGTCGGCCAGGCCACCCACATCCTGGCCACCGCGCCACCACGTGAGGGCCAGGACCCCGTGCTCGCCCGCTTCGGCGCCGAGGTCGCCGCAGCACCGGCGCTGGCCTGGATCGGCTACCTGTCCACCACCGGCGTCTACGGGGACCGCGGCGGCGGCTGGGTGGACGAGGCCACGCCGCCCGCCCCCGGCTCGGACCGCTCCCGCCGCAGGGTGGCCGCCGAGCAGGCCTGGCAGGCCGCCGCCTGCGGCCGTCCGCTGGACCTGTTCCGCCTGGCCGGCATCTACGGCCGCGGCCGCTCCGCCTTCGACGATTTGCGCGCCGGCCAGGCCCGCCGTGTCGTCGCCCCGGGCCACGCCTTCGGCCGCATCCACGTCGAGGACATCGCCGCCGGCATACTCGCCGCGATCGCCCACCCGCCGCCGCACACCCGGGTGCTGAACTTCAGTGACGACACCCCCGCCGAGAGCGCCGATGTCACCCTTGAAGCCGCCAACCTGCTCGGCCTGCCGCCCCCGCCCGCCGTGAAGCTGGACGAGGCGATGGCGGGCATGAGCGAGATGGCGCGCAGCTTTTGGGCGGAGAACCGGCGTGTCAGCAGCGCGGCCACCCAGGCCGCCCTCGGCCTGCGCTGGCGCTACCCCAGCTACCGCGAGGGCCTACGCGCCATCCTCGCCCAGGAGCAGGCTGCCCACGGTTCGGGCCAGTAGCGCCAGGTCCGCTGCCCTGGACAGCCGGTGGTCGCCGTCCTTCACCAGCACCACCCGCACGTCGTCACCCGCCACCCGTTCGGCCAGGTCCAATGACGTCCGCCACGGCACCGCCTCGTCGCGCTGCCCATGCAGCAGCCGCACCGGACAGGCGAGCGCGACCGGGCCGCCCAACAGCAGGTGGGTGCGCCCGTCCTCGATCAGCGCGCGGGTGAACACCTGCTCGCCGCCGTACTCACTCGGCACCCGCAACAGGCCGTCCCGCATGAGCGTGGCGCGCGCGTCCGGGCTCAGGCCGCCCCACAGCAGCGTCTCGGTGAAATCCGGCGCCGCGGCGACACCCACCAGACTCGCCATCCGCTCCGGCCTAGCTAGCGCCGCCAGTAGCGCGACCCAGCCGCCCATCGAGGAGCCGACGAGCACGAGCTTGCCCTCGGTTAGCCGGTCGATCAGGAAGAGCGCGTCCTCGGTCCAGCGCCCCACGGTGCCGCTGATGAACTGCCCACCGCTGGCGCCGTGGCCGGAATAGTCCAGCCGCAGGCAGGCATGGCCGAGCTGGGCCGCGTGGGCCGCCAGCATGGTCGCCTTCTCGCCGGTCATGTTGCTGCCGAAGCCGGGCAGGAACACCAGCGTGGGTTGGCGGCCGGGCGTGAGCGCGTAGGCGAGGTGTACGCCGTCGCCGCGGTCCAGGTGCATGGCTTGGTCCTTTTCGGTCGTTTTCGGACGCCATCAGGCGAGGGCAGGAAGAAAGGCCTTCTTTTTTGCAAAAAAGAAGCAAAAAACTTTTGTCCGTGCTGTCGCGGACTGTTGCGGCAGCCGCGTTTGTTGGGGAACAAGGATGGCTTTCCGAATTACCGGCCTCGACGCTGAGCCTTTCCGCCACCTGTATAGCCTGCCAGCCCAGGAACTGGCCGCTCACCGCGCCGTTCGCATGGCCGTGGACAGAACGCCCGGCTTTCCCGACCGTATCGAGATGCGCGACATGGAGCCAGGCGAGACCGCCCTGCTGGTCCACTACACGCACCAGTCCGCCGACACGCCCTACCATGCCAGCCACGCGGTGTTCGTGCGCGAAGGCGCAGAGACGGCCTACGATTCAGTCGACACCATCCCCGAGGTGCTCAGCCGCCGCCTGCTGTCCGTGCGCGCGTTCGACGGGTCGCACATGATGCTGAATGCCGACGTGACGGAGGGCACCGGGTTGCGGGTGGTGATCGAACGTTTTCTGGCCGATCCGACCGTGGCGTACCTGCACCTGCACAACGCCAAGCCTGGGTGCTACGCGGCGCGGGTGGAACGAAAGGACGGCCTTTTTTCAAAGGAAAGAAGCGGCGGACGTTGGCCTGGGAAGGCCGGCAGTTTGCCTAGTGAGCTGCCGTTGCAGGCCTGAACCAAGCCCGGCCTTTCGCCAGGTCGAGCGTTATGTCCCACTGGCCGAGAACGCTCTCGCCGACGTCCCCGTCCATGACAAGGTTGCCGATCGATGCGGGCCCTCGAACAGGTATGCCGCCTGCCAACTCGAAACTTGCGACCTGGCCAAAAAGACGCATAACCCTGCCTGCGTGATGCGCGCGGACTATCGAAGTCAGTAGAACCTGCTCCAGCCACTCCGCTGTCGCGCGTCTTTCCGCACGACCCAACAGGGAGCAAAAACTTTTGGTTCTTTTTCTCGAAAAAGAACTGCTTCCTTTCCCTAGAATCGCAAAGCGCTAGCCTGCACCACCAGAGGCAAAGCCCGCACCTCTCCCAGCACCGCCTCGCTCAGATCCCCGTCCACCGAAACCAGGCAGATCGCGTCGCCGCCCGCAGCCGCACGCCCCAGGTGGAACGTCGCGATGTTGATCCCGTGCCGCGCCAGCGTCTCGCCGAAGCGCCCGATGAAGCCTGGCCTGTCCTGGTTCGTCACGTACAGCATGTGCGGCGAGAAATCCGCCTCCACCTTGATGTCCTTCACCTCGACGAGGCGCGGCTTGTTGCCGGCGAACAGCGTGCCGGCCACCGCGCGCGACCCACGGTCGGTGGTCACCGTGATGCGCACCAGCGTCTGGTACTCGCTTGGCCGGTCATGCGTGGTCTCGGACACTTCGATGCCGTGCTCCCGCGCCACCACGGGCGCGTTCACCATGTTCACCCCGGACAGCACGGGCGCCAGCAACCCGGCCAGCGCAGCGGCAGTCAGCGGCTTGCGGTTCAGCCCGGCCACCGCGCCCTCGTAATCGATGCCGATGGCGCGAATCACGCCGTCCTGCGCATGGGTGAGCTGGCCGGCGAACGCGCCCAGGAACTGCACCAGCTCCATGTAGGGCCGCAGCCGCGGCGCGTCCTCGGCACTGACGGACGCGGTGTTGATTGCGTTGGTCACAGCCCCTGTCAGCAGGAAATCGCTGATCTGCTCGGCCACTTGCAGCGCCACGTTCTCCTGCGCCTCGTTGGTCGAGGCGCCGAGATGCGGCGTGCACACCACGTTCTCCATGCCGAACAGTGGGCTGTCTTTGGCCGGCTCCGTCTCGAACACGTCCAGCGCCGCGCCGCCCACTTGGCCGGAGGTGATGGCCTCGGCCAGCGCCGCCTCGTCGACCAGCCCGCCGCGTGCGCAGTTGACGATGCGCACGCCGCGCCTGCATTTGGCCAGCGCCTCGCGCGAGAGGATGTTGCGCGTGGCCTCCGTCATCGGCGTGTGCAGGGTGATGAAGTCGGCCCGCGCTAGCAGCTCGTCGAACTCAAGCTTCTCGACCCCCATGTCCAGCGCACGCTTTTCCGACAGGTAAGGGTCGAAAGCCACCACGCGCATGTGCAGGCCGTGCGCGCGGTCCGCCACGATGCTGCCGATGTTGCCGGCGCCGATCAGCCCGAGCGTCTTGCCGGTCAGCTCGGTGCCCATGAACCGGTTCTTCTCCCACCTCCCGGCCTTGGTGGACGCGGTCGCTTCGGGAATCTGCCTGGCTAGCGCAAACATCATGGCGATCGCGTGCTCAGCGGTGGTGATGGAGTTGCCGTGCGGCGTGTTCATCACGATCACGCCGTGCGCGGTGGCCGATTTCAAGTCCACGTTGTCCACGCCGATGCCGGCGCGGCCCACCACTTTCAGGTTGGTGGCGACCTCGAGCAGCTCCTTGGTCACCTTGGTGGCCGAGCGTATCGCCAGCCCGTCGTACTGGCCGATCACCTCGCGCAGCTCGGCCGGCGTCAGACCGGGCTTGACGTCGACCTCGATGCCGCGGTCACGGAAGATGGCGACGGCCTCGGGAGAGAGCTTGTCGGAGATGAGAACCTTGGGCATGTGCGATGACACCGATCCGGGTTGAGGCTTTCACGAAGAAAGCAAGCAGTCCTTTTTTGAAAAAAAGGACCAAAAAACTTTTGCTACTGACGCCGGAATGGACCGCGCGCGGGCGTCAGGACAGGTCGAGGCGACGGAGACAGCGTCAGGAACAAAAGTTTTTTGCTTCTTTTTTTCAAAAAAGAAGGCCTTCCTTCCTTACTCTGCGGCCGACCTGACATGCTCGGCCCGCACCTGGGCCTCTGCCCAGTCCAGCCAAGGCAACAATGCTTCGACGTCGCGCGTCTCCACCGTGGCACCGCCCCAGATGCGCAGCCCGGGCGGCGCGTCACGGTAGGCGCCGATGTCGAGCGCCACGCCCTCCTTCTCGAGCAAGGACGCCATCTTCTTGGCTGCCGCCGCCTGAGCGTCGGCCGCCAGCCCGGCGAACCACGGTGCCGCGATGGTCAGGCAGATGGACGTGCTGGAGCGGTTGGCCGCGTCCTCGGCCAGGAACGCCGCCCAGTCGCTGCCGGCCACCCACGCGCTGATGGCGGCCAGGTTCGCCCGGCTGCGCGCGATCAGGCCGGGCAGCCCGCCCACGCTCTCGGCCCAGCGCAGCCCGTCCAGCGCGTCCTCCACGCACAGCATGGAGGGCGTGTTGATCGTCTCGCCGGCGAAGATGCCGTCGATCAGGCGGCCGCCCTTGGTCAGGCGGAAGATCTTCGGCAGCGGCCAGGCCGGCTTGTAGCTTTCCAGGCGGGCCACCGCGCGTGGCGAGAGCGCCAGCATGCCGTGCGCCGCCTCGCCGCCCAGCACTTTCTGCCAGGACCAGGTGACCACATCGAGCTTGGCGTAAGGCAGCTCCATGGCGAACGCGGCCGAGGTGGCGTCGCACAGCACCAAGCCTTCCCGGTCGTTGGGGATGAAGCCGCCATCGGCCAGGCACACGCCGCTGGTGGTGCCGTTCCAGCACAGCACCACGTCGCGCGCGAAGTCGATCTGCGCCAGGTCCGGCAGCTTGCCGTAGGGCGCGCTCAGCACGCGCGCGTCGATCTTGAGCTGCTTGACGGCGTCCGTCGCCCAGCCCTCGGAGAAGCTCTCGAAGCTGAGCACGTCGGCGCCGCGTTCGCCGAGCAGGCTCCACATCGCCGCCTCGTAGGCACCGGTGTCGCTGCCGGGCAGGATGCCCAGCTTCCAGTCGGCCGGCAGGCCGAGCACGTCGCGCGAGCGGGTGATAACTTCGGCCAGCGCCGCCTTGGGCGCCTTGGCGCGGTGGCTGCGGCCGAGATAGGCGCCTCGCAGCGCGTCCAGCGTCCATCCGGGGCGCTTAGCGCAGGGGCCCGAGGAGAATTGGGGGTTGTGCGGACGCAGGTCCGGTTTCGTGGCAATTGCCATGTGCAGCCCTCCCTTTCAGAAGAGAAGCGCCCCGGTGGGGGGGCGTGACCCGGCACCCGAGAAGCACAGCAAAGGCAAGAAAGCAAGCAGTTCTTTTTTGAAAAAAAGAACCAAAAAACTTTTGCTCCCTGTCGGGTGGTTCAGGGCAGAGGCGCGACAGCGGAGTCAAAAGCTTTTTGCTTCTTTTTCTCGAAAAAGAAGGCCTTCCTTCCTTTCCTTTCTTTAAGCCCTCCGGATCAAATCGCCCTGCTACCAAGACCCGTGCCCGAAGCCGCCCCCCTCACCCCCGAACGCCTGCCGGACGACTGGGCCGAAGCCTCGCTCCGCCCGCAGACGCTGCGCGAGTTCGTGGGCCAGCGCGCCAGTCGCGAGAACCTGTCCGTGTTCATCGAGGCCGCCCGCGCCCGCACCGAAGCGCTGGACCACGTGCTGCTGCACGGCCCGCCCGGCCTGGGCAAGACCACGCTGGCGCAGATCGTGGCGCGCGAGCTCGGCGTGGGCTTCCGCGCCACCTCCGGCCCGGTCATCCAGCGCGCCGGGGACCTCGCCGCCATCCTGACCAACCTGCAGGCGCGCGACGTGCTGTTCATCGACGAGATCCACCGCCTGCAGCCCGCCATCGAGGAGATCCTCTACCCCGCGATGGAGGACTTCCAGCTCGACCTGATCATCGGCGAGGGGCCGGCCGCCCGCTCGGTGCGGATAGACCTGCAGCCGTTCACCCTGGTGGGCGCCACCACGCGGGCCGGCCTGCTCGCCACTCCGCTGCGCGATCGGTTCGGCATCCCGCTGCGCCTGATCTTCTACACCCCCGAGGAGCTGACGCTGATCGTGGCCCGCGGCGCCGGGAAGCTGGGCCTGGACCTGACGCAGGACGGCGCGCGCGAGATCGCCCGCCGCTCGCGCGGCACCCCGCGCATCGCCGGCCGCCTGCTGCGCCGGGTGCGCGACTTCGCCCTGGTGGAGGGTGCCGCCACGGTGGACCGCGCCAGGGCGGATGCCGCCCTGGTCCGCCTGGAGGTGGACGCGCTGGGGCTGGACGCGATGGACCGGCGCTACCTGCGTCGCATGGCCGAGCACCACGGCGGCGGCCCAGTCGGCGTGGAAACGCTGGCCGCCGCCCTGGCCGAGGCGCGCGACACGCTGGAGGACGTGGTGGAACCCTACCTGATCCAGGAAGGCCTGATGCTGCGGACCAGCCGCGGCCGCATGCTGGGCGAGCCCGGCTGGCGCCATCTTGGCCTCAAGCCCCCACCTCCACCGCAGGACCTGCTGCTGTGACGCGCGACGACACACACACCTACACCACCCGCGTCTACTACGCGGACACCGACGCCGGCGGCGTCGTCTACCATGCCAACTACCTGGCCCTGGCCGAACGCGCCCGAACCGAGTCGATGTACGAGGCCGGCACCCCGCATGCCGAGATGCTGACCCAACATGACCGTCAATTCATGGTGCGTCGCGCCAATATCGCGTATCTGCGCCCCGCCCGGCTGGACGACATGCTGACGATCACCACGCGCGCGCTGAGCGAGACGGCTGCCACCCTGACGCTGCGCCAGGACTTCGCCCTGGAAGGTGGCGAGCCGGTCGCCACGCTGGAGGTGGAACTCGTCTGCGTGTCGGCTTCCACCGGCCGCGCAACCCGTATCCCGCCGCGCTGGCGGGGCCATTCTGCTGGATAGGAGCTCTCTTGGACCGCACGGTCGACGCCGCCAACCTCGCGGCCCCAAACGGCGACCTGTCGCTGCTTACGCTGTTCCTGCAGGCCGACATCGTGGTCAAGCTGGTGATGGTCCTGCTGCTGCTTGCCAGCATCTGGGTCTGGGCCGTCGTGTTCGAGAAGATTGCGGCATTACGCCGTATCAACCGCGCGGCCACCGCCTTCGAAGACCGGTTCTGGTCAGGTGGCAGCCTGGAGGACCTCTACGAGCAGGAAGGCGTGCGCCCCGTCCACCCGATGGCCGCCGTGTTCGGTGCCGCCATGGGCGAGTGGCGGCGCAGCAGTCGGGTGGCCGGGGCGGACATGGCGCGCGGCAGCGTGCGCGACAGGATCGACAGGGCGATGAACGTGACGGTGACACGCGAGATGGAGCGGCTGGAGCGCTGGATGGTGTTCCTGGCCTCGGTCGGCTCGATCGGTCCGTTCATCGGCCTGTTCGGCACGGTGTGGGGCATCATGCACAGCTTCTCGGCCATCGCCGCCATGCACAACACCAACCTCTCCGTGGTAGCCCCGGGCATCGCCGAGGCGCTGTTCGCCACCGCCATAGGTCTGGTGGCCGCCATCCCGGCGGTGCTCGCCTACAACCAGATCAGCACCGCTTTGGGGCGCTTTGCTTCCCGGCTGGAGGGGTTCGGCGTGGAGTTTGGCGCCATTCTCAGCCGGCAGAGTGAGGAGCGGGCTTGATGTGCAGCAAGAAAGAAAGGTCGGGGCTCTGCCCCAAACCCCGCTGGGGCCTTGAGGCCCAAGACCCCCATTCGTTTAAAGGACTTTCCTGATGGCCGGCGGCCTCATCGGTGGCGGGCGCGGCGGACGCGGCCGCTACCGCAGCATGTCGGAGATCAATGTCACCCCGCTGGTCGACGTCATGCTGGTGCTGCTGATCGTGTTCATGGTCACGGCGCCCATGCTGACCAGCGGCATCAACGTGGACCTGCCCAAGACCAACGCCCAGCAGCTCAGCCAGGATGCCACCCCCATCACCGTCAGCCTGACCGCCGACGGCCGCGTGCACCTGGGCGATGAGGACATCGAGCAGTCCGACCTGGTGGCGCGCCTGACGGCGGCCGCCAACAGCGACCTCACCCGCCGCATCCTGGTGCGCGGCGACAAGTCCATTCCCTACGGCCAAGTGACGCAGGTGATGGCCACCATCGCCCAGGGCGGCTTCAGCAAGGTCGCGCTGCTGGTGCAGCAGCCAAGCAACTAGGCAGCCATGCGGACGGGGATGTCACGCGCGGCCACGGTCTCCGGAGGCATCCACCTCCTGATCCTGCTCGCCCTGATCCTGGTCATCCCCACCCCGCTGCCACCCCCGCCGCCGCCCGACGACGCCATGGAAGTTGAGTTCGACGGCACCGCCGCGCAGGCCCAGAAATCCGACGCGCACGGCAAGGTGGCCGCACAGACCGAGTCCGACACGCCCACCGACGAGAACGCCGCCCTGGCCCCGCCGAAGCCCCAGCCGATCGAGACCGCGCCGCCGCCACCACCACCGCCTCCCCCGCCGCCGACGCCGGCAACTTCCGTGGTGGAAACGCTGGATGTCGCCAAGCTTCCCCCGCCCGTCATCGACAAGGAGGCCATCGCCCTGAAGCCGCCGCCGCCGATGAAGCTGGCCGCCACGCCTCCCCCCGTGCCGATGAAGGCCACCGAGCCGCCGAAGAAGCCGGTGAAGGAAGCCGTGGAGAAGGCCAAGCCGCTGGACACCGTGCGCCACCAGCCGAACCTGACGAAGAACCCGGCGCCCGACACCAGCAGCCTGCTGAATACGCTGGCCGCCTTCCAGGCCGACCAGAAACAGACCAAGGCGCCGACCCACACCTACAACCCCTCGCGCGGCGGCGCCCGTAACGCCGGCGGCCAGGCGCATGGCAGCCCGCACGGCGCGCTCAGCGAAGGCCAGGCCAAGACGATCGGCCAGTCGGTCAAGCGCTGCTTTTCGGAAGACACCGCGGCGAAGGACTACGCGTCGTTCACCACGCTGATGACCGTCACAGTGGACGCCACCGGCGAGGTGCGTGACGTCAAGCTTGCGCCCGAGGCGCTGGCCCGCGCCGGCGGCGATCCCGTCTACCGCGCCTTTGCCGAGCGCGCCGAACACGCCGTGCTCGATCCGCAATGCGCGCACCTGCCATTGCCGCCGAACCTGGTGGGACAGCCCTCCCAGCAATTCACGTTCCGGTTCATACCTTGAGGAGCCCCATCATGCTGCGAGACCGTATCTCTGGCCTGTCCGTCCCGCGCCGCAGCTTCCTGGCAGGTTCGGCCGGCCTGCTCGCCGCCGGCCCGGCCGTCGCACAAGCGTCCCTGGCCGCGACACCGGCATCCGCATCCGGCTCGAACCAGCCGATCATCGACGTCTCCGGCGCCCAGCGTAATCCCATTCCCATCGCCATCACCGGCCTGGGCGCCGGTCCCGGCAGCGTGGACATCGGCGGCGTCATCAACGCCGACCTCGGCCGCTGCGGCCTGTTCCGCCCGCTGGACCAGGCCTTCGCGCCGCCCGCCGGCACGCCGGATTTCAGCACCTGGAAGGCTTCCGGCGCGCACGCCCTGGTCACCGGCCAGGTGACCGGCACCGACCCGCTGCGCGTCGAGTTCCGCCTGTGGGACGTCCTGCAGGGCACCCAGATCCAGGGCACCGCCTACTCCACCACGGCGGCCAACTGGCGCCGCATCGCCCACATCATCGCCGACGTCATCTACGAGCGGCTGGTGGGCGAGAAGGGCTACTTCGACACCCGCATCGTCTACGTCGCCAGCACCGGCCGCCGCGGGTCGCAAACCAAGCGGCTGGCCATCATGGACCAGGACAGCGCCAACAACCGCATCCTGACGGACGGCTCCTGGCTTGTGCTCACCCCGCGCTTCAACCCGGTGCGCGACCAGATCGCCTTCATGAGCTACGCGGCCAACCGCCCGCGCGTCTACCTGTTCGATCTCGGCAGCGGCCGACAATCCACCTTCGGCGAGTTCGAGGGCATGAGCTTCGCCCCCCGCTTCTCGCCGGACGGCGCCTCGTGCATCCTCTCTGTCACCCGCGGCGGCGGCTCGGACATTTTCGTCGTCGACACCGCCAGCCATGCCGCCCGCCGCCTGACCAGCTCGGGCAGCATCGACACCAGCCCCTGCTACTCGCCGGACGCCAGCCAGATCGTCTTCAACTCGGACCGCGGCGGTGACCAGCAGCTCTACGTCATGGGCGGGGGCGGCGGCGGCGGCAGGCGCATCAGCTTCGGCCACGGCCGTTACGGCACGCCGGTGTGGTCCCCGCGCGGCGACCTGATCGCCTTCACCCGACTCAACGGCGGCACGTTCGCCATCGGCGTGATGGCGCCTGACGGCAGCGGCGAGCGTATCCTGTCCGAAAGCTACGCCGTGGAAGGCCCCACCTTCGCACCCAACGGACGCGTGCTGATGTTCTGGCGCGAGACCCAGTCGCACGACAGCTCCGGCAGCGGCTTCTCCTCCCGCCTGGTCTCCATCGACATCACCGGCTTCAACGAGCGCTCGGTGCCCACCCCCACGGACGCGTCCGACCCGGCCTGGTCACCGCTGAACACGTGACGAGGCCTGGCCGGCCAGGAAACCTGGAACTCTACTGAATTGCACCCGCATCGGAGCTCGCGATCCATGTATAGAGTTTCTACGGTAACTGCGGCCGAAGCATAGATGCTATGCACACCAAGTCGTTGTTGACTTTTCAGGAAGGCTCAGGCTCTGCCCTTGGCCCCCGCCAAGGACAAGTCCTTAGAACCCGTTTGTAAGAAACCCTAAATGGACGGGGGTCTGGGGCCTCGAGGCCCCGGCGGGGTTTGGGGCAGAGCCCCATTCTTGCTGACAGGCCGGAGCGTCCAGCTCGTATTATTACTTTACCCACCCGACTTGACCATCACGATACCGTAAGCGTATCTGCGCCGCAGCGCGGCAACGATGTGACGCCTGGGTCGTTGCACGCGAGACCGATACCAAACGCTCCTAAGACAGGAACAGACCTCCCATGAAAATCCAATATCTCGGCGCTATCGCGGCCGTGTCGCTTCTGGCCGCCTGTGCCCACAAGGCGGACACTGCCACCACCGGCACCACCGGTAACAGCTTCAACAGCGCGCCTGCCAGCAACGGCCCGGTCGGCGGCAGCCAGGAAGACCTCGTGGCCAACGTGGGCGATCGCGTGTTCTATGTGCTTAACTCGTCCACACTGACCGAGGACGGCCAGGCCACTCTATCCAAGCAGGCCGACTGGCTCGCCAAGTACCCGAACGTCAGCGTCCAGGTGGCCGGCAACTGCGACGACCGCGGCACCGAGGAGTTCAACCTCGCGCTGGGCCAGCGCCGCGCCAACGCCGCGAAGGACTTCCTGACTGCTAAGGGCGTCTCTACCAGCCGTGTCACCACCATCAGCTACGGCAAGGATCGCCCGACCGCGTTGGGGGACGACGACCAGTCCTGGAGCCAGAACCGCAACGCCATCACCTCAGTCAAATCCGGCCCTACCTCCTGAGACGCGGCCGAGGACTGACCGCGCCCGCCGGCGGCGGGCAAGCTGGCTCTACTGTGCTGGCTGTCCTGTAATCGTGTGACAGCGTAGAGTCCGGGGGCCAGCCTCCGGACTTTTCGTTTGTCCGGCCGTCCCCGACATGAGGAAGAGAGGGAACCCGACGATGTCTGCGACCCGCATGTTGCTGCTCACTGCCCCGCTGGTATGTGCCTTGGCCGTCGTGCCGGCACGCGCCCAGGTTGACTCGCGGGAGGGCATCACCCTGCAGAACCAGATCGCCGAATTGCGGCAGGAGCTGCAGATCGTGCAGCAGAACCAGCAAAGCGGCGGCCAGGGGCAATCCGGCCTGGCGCCGTCGCAGAACCAGTACCAGCCCTCCAACACCCAGCCAGGCGGCAGCGATGCAGCCGCTAATCTCGTGGTCAGGGTTTCGACTCTCGAAGAGCAGAACCGCACCTTGCAGGGCCGCGTGGACGACCTGACCAACCAGCTCCAACACGACCACGACGACCTGACCAAGCAGATCGGCGACCTCGCCTTCAAGGTCGGCCAGGCGCCCGCCGCCGCAGGCAGCGTCACCGAGCCACAGGCCGAGGCAGCCCCGCCATCCCAGCCCCGCGCCGCTACGCCGGCGCCGCGCCGCACGCCGGAGATGGCGCTGCGTGAAGGCAACGCCGCCCTGGCCCGGCGCGACTACCCGGCGGCAGAGGCCGCGGCCCACGAGGCGATGACCGGCCGCAGCGCACGCACGGTGGACGCCCAGTTCCTGCTCGCCCGCGCAGAAGCCGGCCAGCAGCAGTACAAGCAGGCCGCGGCCGATTTCTACCAGGCCTACAACCACGCTCCCCGCTCCGCCACGGCACCGGTGGCCCTGCTGGGCGTGGCCAACACGCTAATCGCCCTGCAGGACACCCGCGACGCCTGTCAGGCCTTGGCCAAGCTCAGCGCCGAGTTTCCCGGCGCGGTGAAGGCTGGCGTAGCGGGCGCGCGCAAGCGGGCGGCGTGCGGGCGCTAAGCAAGAAGAGCCCTCTTTTTCGAGAAAAAGAAGCAAAAAGCTTCTACTACCGGGCGCGGCTCTCTCCGGACACATCCGACAGGGAGGAAAAGCTTTTTGGTTCTTTTTCTCGAAAAAGAACTGCTTGCTTGAACCCATGATCCCCCCCGAAGAGTTCGCCGCCCTCATGGCGCATCTCGGCCCCTGGGGCCGCCGCGTCGCCGTCGCGGTCAGCGGCGGGGCGGACAGCCTCTGCCTGGCGTGGCTTGCGAAACGCTGGGGCGATCCGGTCGGCCTGATCGTCGATCATGGGGTGCGGCCTGAATCAGCCGCCGAAGCTGCCGTCACCGTGACGCGCCTGGCCTCCTTCGGCGTGCCCTCCCACGTCCTGCGGCTCCACCTGCCGCTCGGCCCTGGCCTTGCGGCGCGCGCGCGCGCCGCGCGTTACGCCGCGCTCACCCAGGCCTGCGCCGAGTTGGGGCTGACGGACCTGCTGCTCGGCCACCACGCGCAGGACCAGGCGGAGACCGTGCTGATGCGCCAGGATGCCGCCAGTGGGCCCGGCGGCCTGGCCGGCATGGCGGCGCTCGCCGAACACCACGCCGTCCGCCTCGTCCGGCCCCTGCTCGGCAAGCAACCGCACCGCCTGCGCGCCACCCTGCGCACCGCCTGCCTCGCCTGGGTGGAGGATCCGTCCAACCGCAACCCCGCCGCGCTGCGCACCCGCCTGCGCGATCGGCTCGCCGACGACGCAGCGCTGGCCGCCCGCCTGCTGGCCACCGCGGCTCAGGCCGCCGCCGCCAGGTGCCTGGCCGAGGTCCAGGTCGCCACCACGCTGGCCGAACGGGCCAGCCTGTTCCCCGAGGGCTACGCGCTGCTCACCCCGGGGCCGCTCGCGCCGGACTGCCTGGCCGCCCTGATCCGCATGCTCGGCGGCCGGCCGTACAAGCCGCATGCGCGCGCCCTGGCCCGCCTGGCAGCCGCACCGGCGCCCGCCACGCTGGGCGGCGTGCGCCTCATGCCCGCCGGCCGCCTGGGCCAGGGCCGCGGGCAGGCCGGCGGGCCCGGCCCAGGCACGCTGCTGCTACTGCGCGAACCGGTCGCCCTTGCCTCGTCCGTCGCCGCCGTGGACGGCGCCGTGTGGGACGGCCGCTTCGTCCTGAGCGCGCCCGGAAAGCTGCCGCCCGGCACGCGGATGGGTGCGCTCGGCCAGCAGGCGGTCGGCTTCGGCCGTGCCTCCCACCTGCCCTACGCCGTCCTGCGCACCCTGCCGGCCCTGCTGGCGGGGCCGCACATCCTCGCCGTGCCGCATCTCGGCCCGGCCGGCGACGGCGGTGCATTTACGGGATGGACAAATCCCGGCGTCAGGATGACGCTGTGCCCTGCCTATTCTGCCGCAGGCGCCGGCTGGATGGGGGATGCGCAAGCTGCGCAGACGCACCATGTTCCCGGTCAGGACGTGGCCGAAGCCGACGCTGCCCGACCGGGCGCCCGGGCAAGGCTTGACTAACGAGATGAACGCGGACCCGAGGGGTTCGTTTGGGACTGGGACGCAATGAGCAATTTCGGCCGTAACCTGGCTTTGTGGGTCATCATCGCGCTGCTGCTGGTGGTGCTGTTCAACCTGTTCCAACCCGGAAGCAGCCAACATGCGGCGCAACCGATGGCCTACTCGGAGTTCCTGGGCGAGGTGGGCAGCAACCATATCCGTGACGCCACCATCCAGGGCCACGTGGTCAGCGGCATGCAGACCGATGGCCACGCTTACCAGACGTATGCGCCCGAGGACCCCAACCTGGTGCAGCGCCTGACCGACAAGGGCGTGCGCGTCAGTGCCAAGGCCGACGACGACGGCGTGAACCCGCTGCTGCGCACCCTGCTGAGCTGGTTCCCGATGCTGCTGCTGATCGGCGTGTGGGTGTTCTTCATGCGCCAGATGCAGTCTGGCGGCGGCCGTGCCATGGGCTTCGGCAAGAGCCGCGCCCGCATGCTGACCGAGAAGCAGGGCCGCATAACCTTCGAGGACGTGGCCGGCATCGACGAGGCCAAGACCGAGTTGCAGGAAATCGTCGAGTTCCTCAAGGACCCGCAGAAGTTTCAGCGCCTGGGCGGCAAGATACCCAAGGGCGTGCTGCTGGTGGGTCCCCCCGGCACCGGCAAGACGCTGCTGGCGCGCGCTATCGCCGGTGAGGCTAACGTGCCGTTCTTCACCATCTCCGGCTCGGACTTTGTGGAGATGTTCGTGGGCGTCGGCGCTAGCCGCGTGCGCGACATGTTCGAGCAGGGCAAGAAGAACGCCCCCTGCATCATCTTCATCGACGAGATCGACGCCGTCGGCCGCCATCGCGGTGCCGGCCTGGGCGGCGGCAACGACGAGCGCGAGCAGACTCTCAACCAGATGCTCGTTGAGATGGACGGCTTCGAGAGCAACGAGGGTGTCATCCTGATCGCGGCCACCAACCGGCCGGACGTGCTGGATCCGGCGCTGCTGCGTCCCGGCCGGTTCGACCGTCAGGTGGTGGTGCCAAACCCGGACGTGCTTGGTCGCGAGAAGATCCTGCGCGTGCACATGCGCAAGGTACCGCTGGCCAGCGACGTCGACCCCAAGACTATCGCCCGTGGCACCCCCGGCTTCTCGGGCGCCGACCTTGCCAACCTCGTCAACGAGGCCGCCCTGCTCGCCGCCCGCCTTTCCAAGCGCGTGGTGGCGATGGCCGAGTTCGAGTTCGCCAAGGACAAGGTGATGATGGGCGCCGAGCGCCGCAGCCTGGTGATGAGCGAGGCCGAGAAGGAGATGACCGCCTTCCACGAGGCGGGCCACGCGATATGCAGCATCTACGAGCCGGAATGCGATCCCATCCACAAGGCCACCATCATCCCGCGCGGCCGCGCGCTGGGCATGGTGATGAGCCTGCCCGAAGGCGACCGCTACTCCACCAGCAAGGCCAAGATGGTCGGGCAGCTCGCCATGGCGATGGGCGGCCGCGTCGCCGAGGAGCTGACCTTCGGCGCCGACAAGGTGAGCAACGGCGCCAGCGGCGACATCAAGATGGCTACCGACATGGCGCGCCGCATGGTCACCGAGTGGGGCATGAGCGAGAGCCTCGGCATGATCGCCTACGGCGACAACAGCCAGGAGCTGTTCCTCGGCCACTCCGTCCAGCAGAACAAGAGCGTGTCCGAGCACACGGCGCAGCGGATAGACATCGAGATCAAGTCGATCATCGACACCGCTTACGCCAAGAGCAAGCAGGTGCTCACCGAGCACCAGGACGAGCTGAACCGCCTGGCTCGCGGCTTGCTGGAGTACGAGACGCTATCGGGCGAGGAGATCCGCACGGTGCTGCGCGGCGAGCCGGTTATCCGCCGCGTGGTGGACGAGCCGGCGCCCGAGCAGCGGCGTGCCAGCGTGCCTACGACGAGTTCCAAGCCTTCTTCGCTGCCGCCTGGGATGGATCCGGCACCTCAGCCGGGGTAAGGCAAGCCTTCTTTTTTGAAAAAAAGAAGCAAAAAACTTCTACTCCCTGTCGGGTCTCACCCATGAGGCACCCGACAGGGAGTAAAAGTTTTTTGGTTCTTTTTTTCAAAAAAGAACCGCTTTCTTCCTCTTGATACCGGCCCTGATGGCCGTTCTGAACGTCACCCCCGACAGCTTCAGCGACGGCTTCCTTCACCACGACGCCAGCGCCCATGGCCATCGCCTGCTCGCCGAAGGCGCCGACATCATCGACGTCGGCGGCGAGAGCACCCGCCCCGGCGCCACGCCCGTCGATCCCGCCGAGGAGCAGCGCCGCGTGCTGCCCGTCATCGCGGCCCTGGCCGCCGCCGGCGCCCGCGTCTCGGTGGACACCCGTAACGCCGCCACCATGCGCGCCGCTCTGGCCGAGGGCGCGCAGATCATCAACGACGTCAGCGCCCTGCACCACGACCCGCGCGCGCTCGACACGCTGGCCGGCAGCTCCTGCGGGGTGGTCCTGATGCACATGCGCGGCACGCCGCAGACCATGCGGCAGCACGCCACCTACACCGACGTGGTGGAGGACGTGACCGCCGAGCTGGCCACCAGCGTAGCGCGTGCCGAGGCCGGCGGCATCGCCCGCCACCGTATCACCATCGATCCCGGCCTGGGCTTTGCGAAAACAGCGCCGCAGAGCCTGCAGCTCCTGCGATCGGTCGGCACGCTGGCCCGCCTCGGCCTGCCCATCCTGGTCGGCGCCTCGCGCAAGAGCTTCCTTGGCCGTTACGGCGCGCCGCCCGACCCTGCCCAGCGCGCGCCCGCCTCGATCGCCGCCGCACTGTTCGCCGCAACCCAGGATGTGGCCATCCTGCGCGTGCACGACGTGGCCGCGACCAGGCAGGCACTCAGCATCTGGCAAGCGCTTCACGAACCCGTTATTACATGATGCGGACCAGGCCCAGTCGGCCGGATAGGCACGCGCTCAACGGACAAAAGCTTTTTGCTTCTTTTTCTCGAAAAAGAAGGCCTTCCTTGCCTCCCGCCCTCAGGGAAACGCCCATGACCCGCAAGCTCTTCGGCACAGACGGCATCCGCGGCCGCGCCAACACCGGCGCCATGTCGCCCGAGACCGCGCTCCGCGTGGGCCTGGCCGCCGGCCTGCAGTTCGTCCGTGGCGACCACCGCCACCAGGTGATCATCGGCAAGGACACCAGGCTGTCCGGCTACATGCTGGAACCCGCCCTCGTTGCCGGCTTCACCAGCGCCGGGATGGACGTGCTGCTGGTCGGCCCGCTGCCCACGCCGGCCATCGCCATGCTCACCCGCTCCATGCGCGCGGATTTGGGCGTGATGATCTCCGCCAGCCACAACAGCTTCGAGGACAACGGCATCAAGCTGTTCGGGCCCGACGGGTTCAAGCTGTCCGACGAGACGGAGGCCGAGATCGAGCGGCTGATGCAGACCGACTTGGCCCACCGCCTGGCCGCCCCCGCCAAGCTCGGCCGCGCCCGCCGGCTGGACGACGCGGCCGGCCGCTACATCGAGAGCGCCAAGGCCAGCTTCCCCCGCCGCCTCACGCTGGACGGCCTGCGCATCGTGGTCGACTGCGCACACGGCGCCGCCTACCGCGTAGCCCCCACCGTGCTGGCCGAGCTGGGCGCCGAGATCATCCCCATGGGCGTTGCGCCGGACGGCTTCAACATCAACCTCGATTGCGGCAGCACCCAGCCGGCGCAGCTCTGCGGCGAGGTGCTGGCCCACGGCGCCGACCTCGGCATCGCGCTGGACGGCGACGCGGACCGCCTGCTGCTGGCCGACGAGCGCGGCCAGCTGATCGACGGCGACCAGGTGCTGGGCCTGATCGCCGAATCCTGGTCGCGCGACGGCCGGCTGCGCGGCGGCGGCGTGGTGGCCACCGTGATGAGCAACCTCGGCCTGGAACGCTTCCTCGACGCCCAGGGCCTGGGCCTGGAACGCACCCGCGTGGGAGACCGCTATGTGGTCGAGCGCATGCGCGAGACCGGCATCAATTTGGGCGGTGAGCAGTCCGGCCACATGATCCTGTCGGACTTCGCCACCACCGGCGACGGCCTGGTGGCCGCCCTGCAGGTGCTGGCCACGATCGTGACGGAAGCCCGCCCCGCCAGCGAGGTGTGCCGCCGCTTCGCGCCCCTGCCGCAGCTGCTGCGCAACGTGCGCTTCGCCGGCGGCCAGCCGCTGTCCCACCCCAGCGTGGTGGAGGCCGTGCGCGGCGTGGAGGCGCGCCTGGCCGGCACCGGCCGCCTGCTGCTGCGCCCCAGCGGCACGGAGCCGCTGATACGGGTGATGGCGGAGGGCGAGGACGAGGCGGTGGTGCGGGCGGTTGTGGCCGAGATGTGCGCGGTGATCGAGCAGGCTTCGGCGTGGGCGTAGGTGGCGGATTAGGTAAGAAATGGGCTCTGCCCCGAACCCCGTCGTGCGTAGCACGCAGTCGCGTGACGGGGCCTCGAGGCCCAGACCCCCATCTGTTTAGGACAGCTAACGAACAGGTTCTAAGGACTTGTCCTTAGCGGGGTCCAGGGGCAGAGCCCCTGGCCTTCCTCAGCCACAAAACCAAACCAGGACCAGCGCACATGGACCTCTCCTACTGGATCGTCGACGCCTTCACCGACACCCTATTCGCCGGCAACCCCGCCGCCGTCGTCCTGCCCGGCAGCCCGCTCCCCGAGGCGCTGATGCGGCAGGTCGCCGCCGAGAACAACCTCAGCGAGACCGCCTTCGCGGTGCCGGAAGAGGACGGCCACCGCCTGCGCTGGTTCACGCCCACGGTGGAGGTGGATCTGTGCGGCCACGCCACGCTGGCCACCAGCTTCGTGCTGTCCAGCCTGGGCCAGCCCGGCCCGTATCGCTTCCACACCCGCTCCGGCCTGCTCACAGCCACGGTCAGCGGCGGGCGCATCACGCTGGACTTCCCCGCCCACGGCTTCACGCCGGCCGACGCAGCGCCCGTCGCCAGGGCGCTCGGCTTCGCCCCGCTGGAGGTGTTCCAGTCGGCCGACCTGGTGGCCGTCCTGCCCAGCGCCGAGCACGTCGCGGACCTGCGCCCCGACATGGCCGCCATCCGCGCCCTGCCGCACGGCGCGCTGATCGTGACCGCCGCGGGCGGCCCCGGCGCCGACATCACCAGCCGCTACTTCGCGCCGGCCTACGGCATCGAGGAGGACCCGGTCACCGGCTCGCTGCACACCCAGGTGGTGCCCTACTGGGCCGCCAAGCTCGGCCGCCAGACGCTGGTCTGCCGCCAGGCCAGTGCCAGAGGCGGCGGCATGACGGCCACCCTGGCCGGCGACCGCGTCCACCTGTCCGGCACGGCGGTGCTCTACGCCAGCGGCCAGATCCATCTGCCCTGACACCGGCTTCGGCCGGCCCGCAGGACCGCAGGGCCGCAACGCGGACATAGACGTGCTCCGCGGCGTGGCCATCCTGATGGTCCTGCTGCTGCATTTCGGCCTGACCTACCAGGTCTGGGACCAGGGCCCGTTCGCCGGCCTCGTCGGGCCGGCCTGGGCCTTCTCGATCCTGGGCTGGGGCAATTTCGGGGTGACGGTGTTCTTCACCGTGTCCGGCTTCCTGATCACCACCAACACGGCCCTGCGCGCCGGCTCGCTCGGGCAGGTGAACCTGCGCGCCTTCTACGCGCGGCGCTTCGCCCGGATCGTGCCCTGCCTGTTGCTGGCGCTTGCCGTCATCGTGCCGCTGGGACTCCTGGGCGTGCCGTCCTTCAGCGCGGAAGGCGCCCGGCCGCGCGCCGAGCTGCTGCTCGGCGCCGCCTCGGTGCTGGGCTTCGTGCACAACCTGCTCATGCAGAAGCTCGGCTATTTCGACTACTGCCTCAACGTGTACTGGTCCCTGTCGGTAGAGGAGGTGTTCTACCTCGCCTTCCCCCTGACCTGCCGTCTGCTGCGCCGCGAGACGCTGATCGCCCTGCCGTGCCTGGTGCTGATCGCCGCCGCACCCGTCTACCGCGCGGCCCACGCGGACAACGACATCTACTACCTCTACGCCAACCTCGCCTGCTTCGACGCGCTGGCCATAGGCTGCCTGGCCGCCCTGCTCGCCAGGCGCTGGCAACCGCAGGGCGCGGCGGCGTTCACGATGCGGACGCTCGGATGGCTGGCGCTGGCCGCCGTGTGGCTGCACGGCTTCGGCGACGGCAACAAGGCCCTCAGCTTCTCGGCCATCGCGCTGGCCACGGCCTGCATCATCCTGGCCCGCCGACAGGCAGAGGCACGGCCCCGCCGAAGCCCGATCCAGTGGCTCGGCGCGCACAGCTACGAGCTCTACCTCTTCCACATCATCGTGCTGGCCGTGATGCGGGACGTCGTGCCAGGACCGGCCCTGCGCCCCGCCTGGCAACCAGCGTGGCTGCTCCTGTTCCTGGCGACATCGGCGGCGGCGGCCTCGGTGGTCACCATCACGGTGGGCCAACCAGCCGGCCGCGCGCTCACCCGCCGGCTCAGCGGCGAGTCCGGCTTCTGTTCTACCCCTACCCTACGGTAGACCTTTGCCATGGCATGCGGGACGTCAGCATCACGTCGTCGGAAGCCGGCGCCAGCCACATCGCCCCGGCGCGCCGTTGCGGCAGCCCGCCTGGGGCTCTGGGGGCCAGGCCGCAACTTGGTGGCCAACCCTACCAGCGAGCCCGCATGACCGAGACACTCCTGTCGCGCCGCAGCCTGCTCGCAGCCGGGCTCGCGATGCTGGGTCCTCATGCCGCCGCCCAGGAACCGCCGGCAGACGTGACCTACGTGCAGGATTTCGACGAACTCTGGCGCACCCTGGACGAGCGTTACTGCTACTTCACGGACAAGGCGACCGACTGGCAACTCGTCCGCTCCCGCTTCCGGCCGCTCGCCCTGGCGGCCACGGACGATGCCGGCCTGACCGAGATCGTACGCCGCGTCCTCGCCGAACTCTACGACCCCCACACCCACCTGTCGGATCCTCCCGACGGATCGCCGCGCTGGCCGCTTTACGACCTTCTGGCCGTGGCGGAGGGCGAACATGCCCGGATAGCGGCCGTGGAGCCCGCCTCCGCGGCAGCCCAAGCCGGGTTGGCCGCCGGCGACCTCGTTGCCCTGATCGACGGCGTTCCGATCCGGCAGGTAGTGCGCAGCCTCTTGCCGACCTGCCTGAAGCACCCGGATCCGGCTGCGTTGCGTTACGCGGTCAACGTCGCCGTCGCCGGCAAACGCGGGCAGCCCCGCAAGCTCGAGGTCGTCGACCGCGCCGGCGGAACGCGACCCGTCTCGCTTCCTGTCCTGGACAGACCACCGCTACCGGACATCGAGTTCCGCACGCTTCCCAGCGGGTTCGGCAGCATCGTCCTCCGCAGTTTCGCAAGAGCCGAGACCGCGCAGGCTTTCGACCGAGCACTTGCGCAACTTCGGCAGGCGCCCGGCCTGATCATCGACGTGCGCGAGAACGGCGGCGGCGACACTGCCGTGGCACGTCCCATGATAGGCCGCTTCATCGCCGAGCGGCGTCCGTATGCCAGAATGCGGCGCCGCGACGGCAGCGGCCTGAGCGCGCCGTGGACCGAGTACGTCGATCCCGCAGGCCCGTTTACCTACACCAACCCCGTCGTCGTCCTGACTAGCCCGTGGAGCGCCAGCATGGCCGAAGGCTTCCCGATGGGGATGAGGGACATCGGGCGCGCCACGATCGTCGGAACCAGGATGATGGGCCTCGGCGCCGCCGTCTTCAGCCTCCGGCTGGATAGGACCGGCATCCAGGCCCAGTACTCGGCAGAGCCGGTCTACGACCTGGCCGACCGCTCCCGATCCGACCTGCGTCCCGACATCGAAACGGCGTTCGGCGAGGACGCTTTAGCCCGCGGCGAGCAGGAACTGCGCCGTCTGACGCAAGGCTGAGCGGCCAAGCCGATCGGACCACCACCGATGACATCTTCGTCTCGCAACCGTTTCGCCCCGTCGCCGCCCTGCGCTAAACCGCCTTCATGGGCACGCGGGACATCAACACCTACGCCATCGAGGCCCGGCGCGAGGCGCAGCTGGACCTGGTCGACCCCACCGACCTGACCCTCGCACTGCAGCCCGCCCAGGCCGCCGCCGCCCTGCCACCCGGCACGCTGCCCTACTGCGCGGATGTGGCCCGCGAGCGCGTGCTGTTCACCGTGCACGACGCGGCCGGCCTCGCCCGCCTGCGCGAAGCCGCCTTCATGTTCAACGCACAGCTGGAAACCGCGCAGGCCGCCCTCTCCGTGCCGTTCGAGCACCTCGGCGAGTCGGTGGGGGTGCCCGCCGTCCCGCCGGTCTTCGTCTTCTCGCCCGGGCGTACGGGGTCCACCCTGCTGGTGCGCCTGCTCGCCGCCCACGGCCTGCCCTGCGCCTCGGAGCCGGACGCGCTGACGCAGGTGGCGCTGCTACCGAAGCAGGCCTTCGCCCTGCTGCCGCCCGGCACGCGCGAGGCCCTGGCGCAGGCCTGCACCGCCCAGCTCGGCCACACGCTGGGCGCCGGCCTGCACGTCAAGCTGCGCAGCCAGTGCAACGGCCGGCCGCTGTTGCTGACGCAGGCCGCCCCAGGCTGCCGCGTGGTGTTCATGCTGCGCGGCATCGCATCCTGGGCGCTGTCCCGCCACCGCAGCTTCCTCGAGCCGCCGGAGATCGTGGCCAGCATCCTGCGCCAGGCGATCGACGCACTGGACAAGCTCGCCTTCTCCGGCGCGCCGTTCGACATCCTGTGGTTCGAAACCCTGTGCCGCGACCCGGAAGCCGCCTTGCGCATCTGCGCCCCCGGCGTGCCGCCAGACGCTGCGGCGCTGGACGCGGTGATGGCGCGCGACTCGCAGGAGGGCACGGCGGTGGCGCGCGCGCTGGTGGCGGCGGCACGCGCGCAGGACGGCTTCATGGCGGCGTTCAGCCAGGCCTGGACGGAAGCGCGCACCGGCGCGGAGTGGCACCCGGCGACGGAGCGCCTGCTGGCCGAAATGTGGGAGAAGGAGAGGTTGGCGTAAGCAAAGATGGGTTCTGCCCCAAACTCCGTCGTGCGCAGCACGCATTCGCGAGACGGGGTGGACCAGCAGGCGGAGGTCTTGGTCTGTTATACGCCAGCCTGCTTTGAGGATGATCGTTAGGAAAGAAAGCAAGGCCTTCTTTTTTGAAAAAAAGAAGCAAAAAACTTTTTTCCCAACGCTGTATCCGTAGCCTTGATCTGTCCTGAGGCACCCGGCTGTTTCAAATGCGGGAAGCAAAAGTTTGGTCCTTTTTTTCAAAAAAGGACTGCTTGCTTTCTACAAGCTAACCACAACGCGGGTCGGCATGAGACTTGTCGTTAGCTGGCCGCAGAGCCCTGACCTTTCGATCCCACCCGACGGAAAGCAAAAGCCTCCCGGTTCTTTTCCCGAAAGAGAACGGCTCCCCACCCTACCAGGGCAGCTTCTGCCCCTGGTAGTCCAGGTAAGCCACGCCCGCACGCCCGCCATGCTCCGCAATCACGTCGGCCATCCCGCGCACGCTCGTGGCCACGTCCACCGGCGCGTTCGGGCCGCCCATCTCCGTGCGCACCCAGCCGGGATGGATCAGCAGCACCGGCGTCTCCTTGTGCCGCACGGCGTAGCAGCTCGCCAGCATGTTCAGCGCCGCCTTGCTGGCGCGGTACAGCTCCATGCCGCCGCCCGCGTTGCTGGCGATGCTGCCCATGATGGAGGTCATGAACGCCACCGTGGCGTGCGGCGCGAAGTGCCCGCCCAGCGCCTCGGCCAGCCCGATCGGCGCCGTGGCGTTGGTGGTGAACTCGCGCGCCACATCCTGCCCGCTCACCTCGTGCACCGGGCTGGAATTGGCGTTGATGCCGGCCACCACGAACAGCACGTCCAGCGTGCGGCCGCTCATGCGACCGGCCAGCGCCTTTACGCTGGCGGGTTCGGCCACGTCCAGCTGCTCCACGCTCAGCGCGCCCGGACGCTGCGCGGCCAGCTTGGCCAGGCCCTCCGCCTTGTCCGGCGTGCGGGCCGTGGCCACCACCTGCCAGCCGCGGGAGAGGTACTCGGCCGCCAGCCCTAAGCCTAGGCCACGGCTGGCGCCGGCTAGCAGGATCGTCTTGGTCTCTTCGGGCATGGATTCAGCCTTTTCGAATAGGACGCAAGCATGGGGCTCTGCCCCAACCCCGCTGGGGCCTTGAGGCCCCAGACCCCTACCTGTTTAGGGAACGCTGATCTAATGGCGGGGGTCTGGGGGCTCAAGGCCCGTTACGCGACTGCGTGCTGCGCATAACGGGGTCCAGGACAGGGCTCCTGGCCTTCAGCGCCCCGGCGCATGGTCCAGAGCCCTGCCGATCGCCTCCCACATCGGCAAACGCACCAGCCCCCCGTCATAAGGCAGCCCGCGCGGCGGCAGCCCGTCCGTCCGCGCCACCTCCGCCGCCGTCGTCAGCCAGCTATGGCCCGCCGTCAGCCCCCAGGTGAGCACAGCGCGCACCGCACGCTCGTCCAGCACCGTGTCCAAAAACGCCTTGCACAACCCGGCCAGCGCACCGTCTCGCGCAACAACACCGGCCGGCAACGTGCGGTCGGAGATGTCGAACTCGGTGACGTGGATCACCAAGCCCATCCCCGCCAGCTCGCGCAGGAATGCGCGATACGGCCCCGGCGCGAACGGCCGCTCCGGCCGCAGATGCGCCTCCAGCCCGAACCCGCCCAACTTCACGCCACGGCGCAGCAGGCGGGGGATCAGCCGCAGGTAGCCTTCGCGCTTGGCCCGGCCGGCCGCGTCGTCGTACTCCAGCAGGTCGTCGTTGATGAACAAACGGGCTTGCGGGTCGGCATCGTGGGCCGCCGCGAACGCCTCGTCTACGTAGCCCGCGCCCAACGCCTTCTTCCAGCCGATGTTCACCAGGTCGTCGGCCTGGTTCCAGCGCGGGTCGCTGGGCTCGTTCAGAACGTCCCACGCCAGCACCTGGCCACGGTAGCGCCCCGCCACGGCGGCGACGTGGGCGCGCAGCACCGGCCCCGCACGCCCGCCGGCCAGCGCGCCGGCCAGCCACGGGGGGTTGTAGACGCCCCAGGCCAGGTTGTGCAGCCGCACGGCCATGCCGTGCCACCGGGCGAACGCCATCACCTGGTCCAGTTTGGCGAACTCGAAGCGGCCCTCCGCCGGCTCGGTGGCCGCCCACTTCGCCTCGATCTCCGGCACCACCACGCTGCACTCGCGCGCCACCAGCGCGGCGTAGGCCGGGCTGCTGGCAAGCAGGGTGGAGGAGACAGCACTGCCGAACAGCAGCCCGCGTGCGGCGGCGCGCCGCTTGAGCGACCGGTCCGGTGCTGCGGCAGAGCAGGCCGCACCGGCCAGGAGGGTTCTTCTTGTTACGTTCATGCGAAAGGAAGAAAGGCCTTCTATTTTTGAAAAAAGAAGCAAAAAACTTTTACTGACTGGGCGTTGCCGCCTGGTCCACGGCTTTGGGTTCCTTCAGGACCCAGGCGCCGCGCCGCTTCAGGACCACTTGGTAATACAATGCGGAGGCGGCAACGATCGCCACGTCCACGAACAGGCTGGGCCGGCCCGTCTTGGGATCGATGCAGTTGGTGAAGATTACGTATACCAGAACCAGCAGCGCCAGCAGCGGCGGCCAGGGAAAGAACGGCATGCGGTAGCTCGCATGCGCCGTGCTGCCGGTCCGCCGCCCAACGATCACCGCCACGCACAGCGCACCGTACACCAGCACGATCGCGGTGCCCGTCATCACCAGCAACACCTGCAGGTCCACCAGGCACAGCAGGCCGGCAAGCGCGCCGGTCACCAGCGTGGCCGCCCACGGCGAGCCGAACCGCGCGTGTACCAGCGTCAGCGCGCGGTTCACCGGCGCGGCCCACACCGCGTCCCGCCCGCTGCTGAACAGCATGCGTGAGACCAGCACCACCACCGCAATGTCGGCGTTGATGATGGCCAGCGCCACCGACAGGTTGACGGCCACGCCCAGGCCGGCGCCGCCGCGGTTGCGCACGAAGTCGCCGAACATCGTGTCGGACGCGAACATCGCCGTCAGGTCGGGTGCCCCGTGCAGGGCGGCTGCCAGCGGCAGCACCTGGCTGACCACGCTGATGGCCAGCGCCCACAGCACCGCGCGGGCCACCTGACGCGGCGCGTCCTGGATCTCCTCGCCCAGGTATACCGCGTTGCCATAGCCGTAGAACGCGAAGATGGCCACCGAACTGGCCAGGCCCATCACGCCGATGCCGGCCGGCGCCAGGTGCCCGGCGGCGTTCAGGAACACCGGGTGGGTCACCAGCTCCACCCAGCCGCGTGCGGGGTGCAACAATCCCAGTACGGTCACCACGGCCAGCGCCAGCAACTCCAGCCCTAGGAAGGCGCCGGTAATCAGCGCGTTGGTGCGCACGTTGAGGATGGCGCACAGCGTGGTGAGCACCACGCAGCCCAGCGCGTCGCCTACGATGGAGCTGTGCGGCAGCAGGGCACCGACGTAGTTGCCCAGGCCGAGTGCCACCACCGAGATGTTGAGCAGCAGCACCACCAGGTTGAGCCCCAGGATGATGAAACCCGCCAGCGGCCCCAGTGTGCGGCCGACGATGGCGTACTCCCCGCCGGTCAGCGGAAACGCCGAGGCGAGCTCGGCATACACGTAGGCCGTCAGCAGGCTGACGAACCCGGCCATCGCAAAGCTGATCAGCGCGCCGGTGCCCGCCTGCTCCACCACGCCCGGCACCACGATGAAGATGGAGGAGGCAGGGGTGACGGAGGAGAGCGTGATCAGCAGGCAGCCGACCATCTTCATGTTGCGGCTAAAGGCCGGGGCGACGTGCTGCATGCTCGGTTGACGATCCGCGTAATGGACGCCGCCATCCGCGTCCGAGGCTGGCTTGTTTGTCAAGCTGGAAGGGAAGGCAGCGAGCAAGGCCTTCTTTTCTGAAGAAAAGACGCAAAAGACTTTTGCTCCGCTGTCGCGCGCTCGCGGGAGACTCGCCGACAGGGAGCAAAAGTCTTTTGGTTCTTTTTTTCAAAAAAGAACCGCTTCCTTGCTGCCCTAAAGCCGATCGGCGCAATAAACGCTTGCGGAACGGCCTGGTTTCGTACGGAAATGCCCACAGGCGACGATGGGGAACAGCACATCTTGCGTCAGTCAAGACTTCGGCTCGTTACGTATCTTGTGTTGGCGGCATCGATCGGGCCCGCCCTGGCCCAGCCACAGGACGCGGCCTTGCAGAAGGTGACGCCAAAAGGCCAGGCCAGGCAGGACAAGCAGTCCGGCACAGCCGGCGTGCAGAACGGCAAGATCGAGGAGATCACCGTCACCGCGCAGAAACGCTCGGAGAACGTCCGCAAGGTCCCGCTCAGCGTCACGGTGCTGAGCGGCGCGCAGATACGCGCGGCCCACATCGAGAACTTCGCCGACCTGACGCGCGCGGTGCCCAACCTGTCCTTCTCCAGCCAGGCGGGCGAAGGCCTGTCCAACCTGGAGATCCGCGGCATCTCCAGCTCGGCAGGCACGGCCACGGTCGCGATCTACCTCGACGACGTGTCGCTAACCACGCGCAACCTGCCCACCGAGGGCGCCTCCGAACCGCGCTTCCTCGACATCGCGCGCATCGAGGTGCTGCGTGGCCCGCAGAGCACGTTGTACGGTGCCAGCGCGCTGGGCGGCACACTGCGCTACATCAGCAACCAGCCGAAGATGGACGTCTTCGAGGGCAATTTGTTCACCGAAGCGTCCGGCACCTATCACGGCGGCGGCCCGAACTACGACGAGCAGGGCGTGCTCAACATCCCGCTCGTCGAGCACCAGCTGGTGCTGCGCCTGGCCGGCGAGACGGGGTCGGACGCCGGCTACATCAACAACGTCAACCCCAACACCGGTGCCACCATCAAGGACGGCATCAACTCGACAGGCTTCAACGTGGTCCGCGGCACGCTGCTCTGGACACCGACCGACTGGCTGTCGCTGACGCCGTCGGTGTTCTTCCAGAACTTCGACCAGCGCGACTCGGACGCGCAGTACACCACCCTGCCGCACGACCAGACGCCCAAGCTGGTCGCCGAGCCGGGCCGCGACAAGCTGATCGTGCCCTCCTTCACCGCCAACGCCGACCTCGGCTTCGCCAACCTGATCGCGGTGACCGGCAACTACGAACGCCAGTTCCACCGCACGCTCGACAGCTCGGTCTACGACAATTTGGCCGTCTATCTCTGCGACCCGAACACCGACATCTCCAACGGGCCTGGCCTGCCACCCACAGGTTTCTGCGGCAACGATGCGCTCGGCAACCCGATCCACGGGTCACCGCCCGGGCTGTTCGACTCGCTGAACAACCGCCCTAGCGAGACCCTCTTCAGCAACACGGTAAGGCAATGGTCCGAGGAGATCCGCCTGGTGTCCAAGCCTTACGTTCCGGGGGAAAGCGCGCTTCCCTTCACCTGGATCGCCGGCCTCTACTACTCGGACGAACACACGACGGCGACAGACACGGAGTTCGTCAACGGCGCCTCGGCCGCGTTCCGGCAGTTCGGCGTCAGCCCGGCCGACCCCACGGTGCTGGGCGGCGGGTTCCCGGGTGCCATCGTGCGCGACGAGGTGTTCCAGGGCATCACGTCCTACGACACCGCCCAGTACGCCGTGTTCGGCGAGGGCACCTACTACCCGCTGCCGAACCTGCGCCTGACCGCCGGCGCGCGCTACCAGTTCGCCCGCGATGGCGAGAGCACCTACCAGAACTACTTCTACGACTACGGCGATCCGGGCCTGGTGACCTCGGTCGGCCACTTCTACACGTTCCTGCCGAAATTCGCGGTGAGCTATGACATCACGCCCACCAACACGATCTACGCCAACGCGTCGAAAGGCTTCCGGCTGGGCAGCGAGAACCGCCGCATCCCCTTCGTCGCGGCCGATGCCGCCGATAGCGGCACGCCGAGCTACGACCTGGCCCAGCTCGGCATCCACTCGAACTCGCCCAGCAATTTCGGCCCCGACAAGCTGTGGAACCTCGAGATCGGCGACAAGGGCCGGGTGTTCGGCGGCCGCGTCACGTTCAGCGGCGACTTCTTCTACATCTTCTGGGACAACATCCAGACTGAGATCCCGCTGGTCACTTCCGGCGACGAGTTCCAGACCAACGCCGGCTCGGCCACCAGCTACGGCGGCGAGTTTGAAGTGCGGACCCAGGTGACTGACGACCTGACGATGGCGCTGTCAGGCAGCGTGGTGAACGCCACCCTGGACCACGGCGTGGTGTTCAACGGCACCCTCATCACCGGCACGTTTGCTGGCGAGAAGATTCCCGGCGTGCCCGACTTCAACCTCAGCTACAACGCCCGGCAGAACTTCAGGGTCACCGACGAGATCGCCGGCTTCGTAACCATCGCGCCCAACTGGGTGGGAGAGAGCCACGGCGACGTCATCACCACCAACCCCGACTACAAGCGTCCGTCCTACGTCACGCTGGACGCCTCGGCCGGGATCGACGTCGGACGCTGGGAGGTGACGCTGTTCGGCCGCAACCTCACCAACAACAACAAGATCATCCAGCGCCCGGATATCGAAGGTTCGGCATCCCCGATCTACGACTTCAACTATCTCGGCACGCCAACCCGCAACGAGCAGGGCTTCACGCTGCGCCCGTTCACCATCGGCATGAACGCCGCCTACCGGTTTTGATATGATGCCCTGATTTACGCAAAGAAAGGCCAGGGGCTCCTGCCCCTGGACGCCGCTAAGGACGCGTCGTTAAAACCTGTTCGTTAGGACGCCTTGAGCCTGGCGGTCGGCAGGGCTGGGTTGCTGTCAGAGGGCTCGACAGCCAAGTGGCCGAATTGTAACGCAAACCATCATCAACCGTCGATCGGACCTGCCTTGCAGGGTTTGCCGATCGCGCCCAATTGATCTCAGCGCCCGCATGCGGACTGGCCAAAAGGAATTTATTTAATTTTATGAACGATTTCGCCGATAGCGACGTGAAGACGTCCGAGCCGGCCGGTGGAAGTGCCCCAAGGCAAGGCCGCAGACTGTCCGACAAGATACTGGTCGCCTTCCATCACGCCTGTGACGCGCAGGACCTCGTGGTGGCCGAGCAGTTGCTCAAGACGCTGGAAAGCATGCTGACGCGCCGCGGCGTGCCGTCCGAGCAGAACCGGCGCAAGGCGCTGGAGAGCCTGGTCGCGGCTCACGAGCGACTATGGCACTTGCGGCATCGCGAGCACGGCAGCTGATCCGCCCGCAGCGGTCGTCTGAGGAACACTCGACCGCTAATGCTGAGCAAACGAACGGGGGTCTGGGGCCTCAGGCCCCAGCGGGTCCAGGGGCAGAGCCCTGGCCTTCCTGACTAAACGTCAGAAAACCCAAGCCCGTCCCGAAGCACCGACTCGGCCGCCTCCGTGTAGCCCCCATTCGCCCGGTGCAGGACCAGCCCAGGCAGGATAGCGCCGCTACCACCCCCAAGGCGCACCCCCGTCAGGATCACCAGCCGAGCGGCATACCCCGCCCGCGGCCACAGCGGCCTGATGCTCACCTGCGGGCAGCCGGATCTCTGCAGCGCCGTAACACCCTCCGCCACTAACCCCGCCGGCAGGATCAGGCTCAACGTCCCTCCACGCCGCAGCCCAGCGGCCAACGCCATCGCCCACCCGGCCAGCAAGCCCGGCCCGGCCTGCTTGGCCAGCCGCCGCCCCGCGCATGGCGATGGCGTGCCGTCAGCGGCATGCCAAGGCGGGTTTGCGAACGCATGATCGTACGTCCCGCCTCGCCACCCTGCCAGGTCGGCAGCCTCGCAGACGAAACGGCCCAGGCCGTTGGCAGCGAAGTTCTCCCTGGCCAGGCTTGCCAGCGCGGGGTCGATCTCTACTCCCAGCCCGTCTACCCCGGCCACCCGCGTCGCCAGACACAGCAGCCCCGCGCCCGCGCCGGTGCCGCCCTCCACGACGCGCTCGCCCGGCCTGGCCGGAACGCAGGCGGCTAGCAGCACCGGCTCCAGCCCGGTGCGATAGCCGTTCGTGTGCTGGCGATAGAACACCCGCCCGCCCAACAGGGTGCCGGCCACGCTGGCCGGTGCTGCGTTCGCAGGCAGCAGACCGCTCACGCCTCGCCCGCCTCGGCCAGCACCCGCATCGCCTGCACCCGATCCTCGTCGGCCACCACCAGCCGGCGCGGAATAGCCCCGATGCCGCCCTCCAGCGTGCTCACCTGGTGGTCCAGCACCACTGCGTCCACGCCCGCATCGCGCAGTAGGCAGGTCAGGAAGCTGAGGCGCACCAGGTCGTTGGTCACGAGAAGCACGTGCATGCGGCTGGCTTGCTTGCGGCAGGGCCGGGACGCAAGGGCAAATCCGCGCCCGGCTGCCCCGGTCCCCCTCGCCTTGACCCTGATTTGGCCGCGCCGATATGGTGGCTGCGGCATCAGACGTGCGCCACCGCCGCGGTGGACGACAGCTTCAGGCCCGGATGCGGTCCGGCGCACCGCCGGCCCATCTGCAGCCAGTCTTCGGGAGAAGTGTTTGGGCGTCGCTGTCACTCTGCCGGGCCTTGCCGGCGCCGGTCCCGGAGCAAGCCCTTCTCTCGTCGAGGACTCGCTCACCGCGCCATCCGTCGGAGAAGCGCGAACCGCGACCTCCGTAGAAGATGCGCTCACCGCGCTGGCCAGCCTAGTGGGCGAGGATCTGGCCGCCTGCAACCGCGTGATCGTGGCCAACATGCAGAGCCAGGTGGCGCTGATCCCGCAGCTCGCCGCCCACCTGGTGGCCGCCGGCGGCAAGCGCCTGCGCCCCATCCTTACGCTGGCCTGCGCCAGGCTGTGCGGCTACCCGGGCGAGGGCGCCGGCCAGCGTCACGTGGCCCTGGCCGCCTGCGTGGAGTTCATTCACACCGCCACGCTGCTGCACGACGACGTGGTCGACGAGAGCCGCCTACGCCGCGGCCTGGCCACCGCCAACGCCGTCTTCGGCAACAAGGCCAGCGTGCTGGTGGGCGACTTCCTGTTCTCCCGCTCCTTCCAGCTCATGACAGCCGACGGCAGCCTGGCGGTGCTCAAGATCCTCTCGGACGCCGCCGCCACAATTGCCGAGGGCGAGGTGCTGCAGCTCGTTACCCAGAACGATCTCTCCACCAAGGACGAACGCTACCTCGACGTGATCCAGGGTAAGACCGCCGCGTTGTTCGCCGCCGCCTGCCAGATCGGCGCCGTCGTCGCCGGCCGCCCGGTCGCCGAGGAGGAAGCGCTGGCCGGCTTCGGCATGGCGCTCGGCACCGCGTTCCAACTGGTCGACGACGCGCTGGACTACGCCGCCGACCAGGCCAAGCTCGGCAAGACGGTGGGCGACGACTTCCGCGAGGGCAAGATCACCGGCCCCGTGCTGGCCGCCTACAAGGCCGGCAACGAGGACGACCGCGCCTTCTGGCGCCGCACCATCGAAGCCAGCGAGCAGACCGACGCCGACCTGGACCACGCGCTGCTGCTGATGGAGCGCACCGGCGCCATCGAAACGACCCTGGCCCGCGCCGCCGCCTTCACTGGGCGCGCCAAGGCGGCGCTTACGGTGTTTCCGGATAACCCGTTGCGCCGACGTCTGATGGATGTGGCGGACTACACGGTGTGGCGGGCAAGGTAGGGCTTGTTTTTCGAGAAAAGAAGCAAAAAGCTCTTGTCCCTGCGCCCTGTCAGCGATCCCGATCCATTCCGCGGCACTCGGCTGCTTCAAACGCGGAAAGCAAAAGTTTTTTGGTCTTTTTTAAAAAAGGACTGCTTGCTTTCGATGGCCAGCCCTAACGCAGGCTGGCATGATCTCCGCCCTTGAAGCCCTGCGCCACCACGTAGAGCTCGCTGCTCTCCTTGCGGCTGGACGGCGGCTTGGCGTGCTTCACCGTCGCGAACAGCTTCTTCATCGGCACCAGCATGTCTTTTTCGGACCCGCCCTGGAACACCTTGGCCACGAAGGCGCCTCCCGGGCTCAGCACCGAGGCTGCGAAGTGCAGCGCCAGCTCGGCCAGGCCCATGATGCGGATGTGGTCGGTGGCGGCATGGCCTGTGGTGTTCGGCGCCATGTCGGACAGCACCAGGTCCGCCGGGCCGCCCATCAGCGCGGTCAGCCGCGCCGGCATCTCCGGGTCGTCGAAATCGCCCTGGATCAGCGTGGCGCCGGACAGCGTCTCGATCGGTAGCAGGTCCACGCCCACCACCTGGCCGGCGCCGCGCTGCAGGGCCACCTGCGTCCAGCCGCCGGGAGCCGCACCCAGGTCCAGCACGCGGCAGCCGCGGGCGATCAGCTTGAAGCGGTCGTCCAGCTCCATCAGCTTGAAGGCGGCGCGCGAACGCAGGCCCTGCGCACGGGCCGCGGCCACGTAGGGGTCGTTCAACTGGCGCGCCAGCCAGCGCTGCTGCGCCGGGCTGCGCCCGCGCGAGGTGCGCAGCATCACGCTCAGGCCGCGCGCGTTGTTGGGTGAGCTGCCGCCCTTCTTGTCCGCCATCGCGGTGGTTTAGCAGAGGAAGCAAGCAAGCAGTTCTTTTTTGAAAAAAAGAACCAAAAAACTTTTGCTCCCTAGGCGCGCGCTGGCCGAGAGGTCCGCGACAGCACGGACAAAAGCTTTTTGCTTCTTTCTCTCGAAAAAGAAGGCCTTCCTTCCTTACTTCCCCGCCTGCCGGATCATCCGCATCAGCATCCCCTCCCGCAGCCCCCGGTCAGCCACAGTAACCTCCCCGGCGGGCCAAGTGCCGCGGATCGCCTCGAAGATAGCGCAGCCCGGCAGCACGAAGTCCGCCCGCTCCGGCCCCACGCACGGGTGCGCGGCCAGCCCCTCCCGCCCCAGGCCACGTAGTTGGCGCAGCGCGTCGTCGGTGGCCGTGGCGCTCAGCTGCGCGCCGTCCACCGCCGGGCGGCGATAGCGCGCCAGCCCCAGCGCCACGCCGGCCAGCGTGGTGACGGTGCCGCTGGTCCCCACCAGCCGGACGCCGCCCACCCGCAGCTCGTGGCCGATGCAGTGGATGCGCTCGAAGGCGGCCAACCGGGCCGCCACGTCCTCCACCATCGCGGCGTAGCCCGCCGGCTCGAAGCCGTGGTGGCCGAAGCGCTCGGCCAGGGTCACCACGCCCACCGGCAGGCTGTCGTAGCCGATCAGCTCCGGCGTGCGGCCGGGTTGCAGCCGCACCCAGGCGAGCTCGGTGGACCCGCCGCCGATGTCGAACAGCAGCGCGCGGCGGCCGGGGCCGCGCAGCAGCGGCGTGCAGCTCTCCAGCGCCAGCTCGGCCTCCTCGCGGGTGGAGATCACGCTCAGCGCCAGCCCGGTCTCCGCCCGCACGCGGTGCAGGAAGGCGCGCCCGTTGCCGGCCCGGCGGCAGGCTTCCGTGGCCACCGCGCGCAAGCCGTGCACCGGCCGGCGCGCCAGGCGCGAGGCGCAGGCGTGCAAGGCGGCCAATGTGCGCTCCATCGCCGCGTCGCTCAGCTCGTTGCTGGCCTGCAGCCCTTCGCCCAGCCGCACGATGCGCGAGAAGCTGTCGAGCACGCGGAAGCCGTCGCTGGTGGGCGCGCCGATCAGCAGGCGGCAGTTGTTGGTGCCCAGGTCTAGCGCCGCGAACGTCGCCCTGTCCCGACGGCCGGCGGCAGCGCGGGTGGCGCGCGCGCCTGGCTCTCGCGCAGGCGAGGGAAGCGGGGCGGCTTCACTCATCGGGCAATGCCTTATCCGTGAGTGCAACACCTTCAACGCTTGCCGCCTTGGGCGCAAGGCCGGCCGTCGGCCGGAATGCTGACACGAAGAAAGGCAAGGGGCTCTGCCCCTGGACCCCGCTAAGGACGGTCGTCCTTAGAGTCCGTTTGAGAACTCACATAAGCTGCTGGGGAGCGCCGAAATCCGACGAAAGCGGTAACTACATACCACAATTCAGGCTAAATTCGCCTTCTGCCGGCAAGGCAGGCTAAATTCGCCTTCTGCCGGCAAGGATTGAGCGATTCGGGGCTTTGGATACGTGTTTCCAAACGGACTCTTAGAACCTAATTACAGGAGATTCCAACGAATGGGGTCTGGGCCTCAAGGCCCCAGCGGGGTTTGGGGCAGAGCCCCATGGTTGCCTAAGCCCGTCCCCTTGCCATCCCCCGCGCCGCACTGTTACCTCGCTGACCGGCCAGGCTAGGCCAACGGAGGAAACAAAAACATGCGTCTAGCGGTGCTGAAGGAGCGTCGTCGGGACGAGACGCGCGTGGCCGCCACCCCCGAGACGGTGCGCAAGCTCGTCAGCCTCGGCCTGCAGGTCGCCGTGGAATCGGGCGCCGGCCGTGGCGCCTCCATCCCGGACGCCGACTTCACCGCCGCCGGCGCCGTGGTGACGCCGGACGCCACCGCCACGCTGGCCGGCGCCGGCGTGGTGTTCGCCGTGCAGACGCCCGAGCCCAATGAGCGCGCGATGATCCCGCGCGGCGCCCTGCTCGTCTGCATCTCCGGCGCCCTGGCAGACCGCGCGCTGGTGCCCGCCTTGGCCGCCGCCGGGATCGACACCGCCGCCATGGAGCTGCTGCCGCGCATCACCCGCGCCCAGTCGATGGATATCCTCTCCAGCCAGGCCAACCTGGCCGGCTACCGCGCGGTGATCGAGGGCGCCGCCGCGTTCGACCGCGGCTTCGCCATGATGATGACGGCCGCCGGCACGGTGCCGCCGGCCCGCGTGTTCGTCGTCGGCGCTGGCGTCGCCGGCCTGCAGGCCATCGCCACCGCCCGCCGCCTGGGCGCCATCGTCTCGGCCACCGACGTGCGGCCCGCCGCCAAGGAGGAGATCAGGTCGCTCGGCGCCACCTTCGTGGGCGTGGAGGACAGCGAGACGGCCGGCCAGACAGGCGCCTACGCGCGCGAGATGACCGACGCGTTCCGCCAGAAGCAGGCCGAGCTGATGCTCGCCACTACGGCGAAGAACGACCTGGTCATCTGCACCGCCCTGGTGCAGGGCGGCCGCGCCCCCATCCTGGTGACCCAGGCGATGGTGGACGGCATGCGCCCCGGCAGCGTGATCGTCGACATCGCGGCCGATGGCGGCGGCAACTGCGCCGCAACCCACCCCGGCGAGGCCTACACCACGCCAGGCGGCGTGAAGGTGCTGGGCTTCCGCAACTGGCCCGGTCGCATCCCTGTGGCCGCCAGCTCGCTCTACGCCAAGAACCTGCTGACCTTCATCACCACCTTCTGGGACAAGGCCGCCGGCGCGCCCAGGCTGCCGGAGGACGACGCCATCGTGCAGGGCGTGATGCTCACCCGCAGCGGCGCCGTGGTGCACGCGCAGTTCGCCGGCGCCGCCGCAGCCCCGCCGGCCGTCCCCGCGCCGCAACCCGCCGGCGCCGCGGTGGAAGACGCCGCACCCTCCATGGCCGATCCGGCCGCCGACCTCGGCGCCACCGCGCCGCAATCTCAGCCACAAGCAGCCACCCAGCCCGTCCAACCCTCGGCGCAGCCGGCGCCCAGCCCCGCCCCGGCACAGCCCGAGCCGGCCCCCGCCGAGATGCTGGCCCGCACCGGCCTGGAGGCCGCCGAGCCCGAACCCGGCACCGCCGCGCCGGAGATGCCCGCGGCACCCAGCCCCGCCGAGGTGGTGGAGCGCACCGGCGAGGGCGGCGAGGGCGCCGCCTCCCGCCAGCGCCGCCGCCGCGCGTCCCCACCCCCGGTCGCCGAGCCCCCCTTGCCAACGCTATCCGCGCCGGACACCCCCGCGCCCGACACGCCCGCGCCCGACGCCTCCGAGCAGGAAAGCCCGCGCCCAT
This sequence comes from uncultured Acetobacteraceae bacterium, assembly GCA_964242595.1. Classification (GTDB taxonomy): domain Bacteria; phylum Pseudomonadota; class Alphaproteobacteria; order Acetobacterales; family Acetobacteraceae; genus BOG-908. The sequence continues at coordinate 39,754 of CAXTBC010000037.1, forward strand.
GATGCCCACCACCCTGACCGACCAGGCCCACACCCTGGCGCAACGCGCGGCCGACCTCGCCCGTCAGCTCGACACCGTCTCCCAGGCCGCGACCCCCATCACCACGGCGGCCGAGCCCTTCATCCTGCTGCTCACCATCTTCCTGCTGGCCTGTTTCGTCGGCTACTACGTGGTGTGGAACGTCACCCCGGCGCTGCACTCGCCGCTGATGGCCGTCACCAACGGCATCTCCTCGGTCATCATCGTCGGCGCCATGCTGGCCACCGGGCTTAGCCACGGCTTCCTGCCGCACCTGTTCGGCTTCATCGCCGTCACCCTGGCCAGCGTGAACATCTTCGGCGGCTTCCTGGTCACCCAACGCATGCTCTCGATGTTCCAGTCCAAGAACAAGCCCAAGAAGTAGGCCCGGGACATGTCCAGCAATCTCACCTCGCTGCTCTACCTCGTCGCCGCCGTCCTGTTCATCCTGGCCCTGCGCGGCCTGTCCAGCCCGGTCACCTCCCGCCGCGGCAACCAGTTCGGCATGGTCGGCATGGCCATCGCCATCCTCGCCACGCTCGGCCGGCACGGCATGATGGGCGAGGGCTACGTCTGGATTCTTGCCGGCATCCTGATCGGAGGCGCCGCCGGCGCCTACGTCGCGCGCAGCATCGCCATGACGGCGCTGCCGCAGCTCGTCGCGGCCTTCCACTCGCTGGTCGGCCTGGCCGCGGTGTTCGTGGCCGCCGGCGCGCTCAACGCGCCGGCGGCGTTCGGCATCGGCCTGCCGCACCACATCCACGCGGAAAGCCTGGTGGAGATGTCGGTCGGCCTGGCCATCGGCGCCATCACCTTCACCGGCTCGCTGATCGCGTTCGCCAAGCTGCAGGCGCTGATGAAGGGCACGCCCATCACCTTCCGCTTCCAGCACCAGCTCAACCTGGTGCTGGGCCTGCTGATCCTGACGCTGATCGTCTTGTTCGTGACGCAGGGCGGCCCGCAGGCGGTGTTCTGGATCATCGCGCTACTGGCCATGCTGCTGGGCTTCCTGCTGATCATCCCGATTGGCGGCGCGGACATGCCGGTCGTGGTCTCCATGCTGAACAGCTACTCCGGCTGGGCGGCCTGCGGCATCGGCTTCACCATC
>CAXTBC010000038.1:0-40793 GCA_964242595.1 uncultured Acetobacteraceae bacterium
AACGGACTCTAAGGACTTGTCCTTAGCGGGGTCCAGGGGCAGAGCCCCTGGCCTTGTCTTCAACTACACATCCTTAGCGCTGTCCCCACCCGTCACCTGGTACTCTGCCCCCGTCACCATGGCGGCCGCGTCAGAAGCCAAGAACACCGCAGCCGGCGAGATATCGTCAGGCTGCAGCCAGCCGACCTTCATCGGCACGGTCGGCGCACGCACGTCCCAGGCCTCCTGCGGCGTCGGGTTCTCCGGCGGCTTGCGGCCGGTCTCCTCCATGCTCTCGCGCAACCGGGTGCTGTAACGGGTCAGCGGGGTGTCCACCAGGCCGGGGATCAACGCGTTGACGGTGATGTTGTATTGGCCAAGCTCGATGGCGGCCGACTTCATCAGGCCGATGATGCCCCATTTGGATGCCGAGTAGCTGGCAGCGTCCTTGGTGCCGTGCAGCCCCTGCATAGAGGAGAGCAGGATGAGGCGGCCATGCTTGCGCGCGACCATCTTCGGCGCGAAGGCGCGCACCGTGTTGGCGGTGCCGTTGAGGTTGTTGTCGATCACGTCGTTCCAGTCCGAGTCGGCCATCTCCAGCAGCGGCTTCCAGCGCTGGATGGCGGCGTTGGCCACCACGATGTCGATCTTGCCGTAGCTTTGCTCGATATGGTCGGCAGCGGCGCGCAGGGCGGCGATGTCGCGGATGTCGGCGCGGATTGCCTCGGCGCGGCGGCCGTAGGCCTGGATCATCTGCACCGTCTCCGCCATCTCGCTTGGGCTGGCGGGCACCGCGTTGGAAGCGGGGCTGATCGGACCTGCGATGTCGATGGCGATGACGTCGGCGCCGTTGGCCGCGAACTCCACCGCGATGGCGCGGCCGATGCCACGGGCGGCGCCGGTGACGACGGCAACCTTGCCGGTAAGGATCGAGCCGCGGCCGGCGCGCACCGGGCCTGCGGTCTTGTCCGGCCCGGGTTCGGGCACTTTGTTGCCTTCGAACACGGCCGGCCCGGTCTCGGTCTGCGTGGCGCCCTGAGTGGGTGTGGCTGCAGCGGCGGTGGACAGCGCCAGTCCGGCGGCGGCCAGGCCGGAGCCGAGGACCAGGCTGCGGCGCAGCGGATCGGGGGTGGGTGTCAGGGCCATCAGGCGTCTCCTCGTGTTGTTTGAGGGGGCAAACGGCGCGGGGCAGCGGCCGGTTTGTGCACGTTGCCGTGGCGGGGGCGGCGGGATTATGTCGTCCGATGCACCCTCCCCTCCGGTTCGACGCGCGCGGCCTGATTCCGGCCATCGCCCAACAACACGACACGGGTGAGGTGCTGATGCTGGCCTGGATGAACCAGGACGCTATCGACGAGACGCTGGCGACGGGTCGGGTGTGCTACTGGAGCCGCAGCCGCAAGGGCCTTTGGCGCAAGGGCGAAACGTCCGGCCAAGTGCAGCGCCTGGTGGAGCTGCGCTACGATTGCGACGGCGACACGCTGCTGCTGCTGGTGGACCAGACGGGGGTGGCCTGCCACACCGGACGGCGCAGCTGCTTCTACACCGCGTTGCGGGATGGCAAGGCAGTCGTGATAGCCGCGCCGGCTGCCAACCCCGCCGACCTTTACGGCTGATGGCGCGCATCTGGCTGCTGGCGGGCGAGGCGAGCGGCGACGTGCTGGGGGCGCGGCTGATGCTGGCGTTGCGCGCCGCACGGCCCGGGCTGGAGTTCTGCGGCGTGGGCGGCCCGCGCATGGCCGAGGCCGGACTGGCCAGCCTGTTCCCGATGCGCGACCTGGCGGTGATGGGCCTGGCCGAGATCCTGCCGCGCCTGCGCCTGCTGGGCCGGCGGTTGGACGAGGCGGTGGCCGACATCGAGCGGGCAAGGCCGGACTTGGTAGTGACGATCGACAGCCCCGGCTTCGCGCTGCGGCTGCTGGCGCGCATACGCCACCTGGGCTGCAAGCGGGTGCACTATGTGGGGCCCCAGGTGTGGGCCTGGCGGGAGCACAGGGCCAAGCGCTTCCCCGGCCTGTGGGACAGGCTGCTGTGCCTGCTGCCCTTCGAGGTGGCGTTCTTCGCCCGCCACGGGGTGCCGGCGACTTTCGTAGGGCATCCCGTGCTGCAATCGGGTGCCGACCAGGGCGACGCGGCACGCTTCCGAGCGCGGTTCGGCGTGGCCGAGGACGCGCCGGTGGTGGTGCTGATGCCGGGAAGCCGGGCGACCGAGGCGCCGCGGCTGATGCCGGTGTTTGGGCGCGCGATGGCGCTACTGCGCGCAACCCTGCCCGGGCTGATGGTGGTGATCCCCAGCTCGGCCGCGGTGGCCGAGGTGGTGGCGGCGCAGGCGGCAGGCTGGGCGGTGCGGCCCATCGTGCTGACGGAGATCGCCGACAAGCACGACGCCTACGCGGCCTGCGGCGCCGCGCTGACGAAGTCGGGAACCTCCACGCTGGAGTTGGCGCTGGCCGGCGTGCCGATGGCGGTGACTTACAGGGTGAACCCGCTGACGGCGATGATGGCGCGCCGGATGATCCGTGTACCCCACGTGGCCATGGTGAACCTGCTGGCCGGGCGGGCGGTGGTGCCGGAGCTGCTGCAACAGGATTGCACGCCGGAGAAGCTGGCGGCCGTGCTGCGCACGCTGCTGGGCGATGCGGCCGCGGCAAGCGCCCAACGGGCGGCGTTCGGGCCGGTGATGGACAGCTTGCGGGCTCCTGCGGGCACGCCGTCGGCCGCCGCCGCGGCCGCCGTGCTGGAGCTGCTGGACGCAGCGTAGGGCGCTGCGCCTGGTTGCGGCTGCGCAAGAACTGGGAACCCGGCTGCGCGCCGCCGGTTGCCTCTGCCGGGCGGCGAAGCCGACGACGCGGATGCAGGACAGGACAGAGCGATGGTGAGCGAAGTTGCAGTGGGCACCATGCGCAGGCGGGGACATCCGCTGTTGCGCACGCTGGTCTCGTTCCCAATCGCCTGCTTTTCCGGCGCGCTGCTGACCGACATCGCTTATGCCGCAACCGCGGACATGATCTGGGCCGACTTTTCCGCCTGGCTGCTGGCAGCGGGCATGATCCTGGGCGTGCTGGCGGGGCTGGTGGCGTGCGTGGACGCGCTGACCTATCGCAGGGGCCAGACACGGCCGCCGATCGGCCTGCTCGCGGTGGGCGGACTGCTGACGCTGGTGCTGGGGTTGTTCGACAACCTTGTCCACAGCCGGGATGCCTGGACCTCGGTCGTGCCGCTAGGCTTGGCGCTCTCGGCCGCAACGGTGGTCGTGATGCTGGCGACGATCTGGCTGGGCTCGGTGACGGTCCTGCGGACGGGCGTTGCCGGATATGGAGGAGTGCGGTCATGAGGGATATGGGTCGTGTGCGAAGGCGACTGGCGCTTGCCGGGACGGCAGTGCTGGGACTAACCGGCGCCGGGGCGGAGTTCGACGTGCGCACGCAGATCGGGCCCAACCCGGTCCTGCCGGCGCCACAGCAATACCTGTTGCCGCCGATGCACCTGGCACCGGCCGTGGGCTGGAAGCAGGGTGAGGCACCCACGGTGGCACAGGGGCTCAAGGTTGCCGCTTATGCCGGCGGGCTTGAACACCCGCGCTCGGTATTCACCTTGCCGAACGGGGACGTTCTGGTGGTGGAATCCCGAAGCCCAGGCCTGGAGCCGGTGCACCGGCCGAAGAACATCGTGATGAACTGGATGGAGAAGTTCGTCACGTCCAACAAGGTGGAGGCAGGCAGCAACAGGATAACGCTGCTGCGCGACACCAAGGGCACCGGCACGCCGGACCTGCGGACGGTGTTCATCGACCACCTGTTCTCGCCGTTTGGCGTGGCGCTGGTCGGCAATGACCTCTACGTCGCCAACACGGACGCGATCCTGCGTTTCCCCTACGTGCCTGGGCAGACGAGCATCACCGCGTCCGGCACCGTGCTGACGCAGTTGCCTGGCGCGCCGATCGACCACCACTGGACGAAGAGCCTGGTAGCGAGCGAGGACGGCAGCAAGCTTTACGTCGGCGTAGGCTCCAACAGCAACATCACCGAGAACGGCATCGGAGCCGAACTGGACCGGGCATCGATCTGGGAGGTGGACCGGACAACCGGCGCGCACAGGATTTTCGCCGGCGGGCTGCGCAACCCGAACGGCCTGACCTGGGAGCCGCAGAGCCACAAGCTGTGGGCCGTGGTCAACGAGCGTGACGAGCTAGGGCCCAACCTGGTGCCGGACTACATGACGTCTGTGCAGGAGGGCGGGTTTTACGGCTGGCCGTACAGCTACTACGGCCAGCATTTGGATCCGCGCGTAAAGCCGCAGCGGCCGGATCTGGTGGCGCGCGCGATCGTGCCGGACTACGCGCTGAGTTCCCATGTGGCACCGTTGGGACTGGTGTTCGACACGCAAGCAGGGCTGCCGCCACACTACAGCGGCGGCGCTTTCGTGGGCGAGCACGGCAGCTGGAACCGGGAGGTGCTGAACGGCTACAAGGTAGTGTTCGTGCCCTTCAGAGACGGGCGGCCGGACGGCACAGCCGAGGACGTGGTGACGGGCTTCGTGGACGCGCGAGGCCGTGCGCACGGCAGGCCGGTGGCGCTGACGTTGGACAAGAGCGGTGCTTTGCTGGTGGCCGACGATGTGGGTGATACGGTGTGGCGGGTGACATCTGCGACGCAGTCTTCGGCGGCTCGGTAATATCACAGGCCTGGACTGTTCCTTTCGAGGAAGGCCAGGGTCTCTGCCCCTGGACTCTGCTGAGGACCAGTTCTAAGAATCCGTCAACTAGAAAATCCAAAAAGATGGGGGTCTGGGGCCTCGACGCCCAAGCGGGGTTTGGAGCAAAACCCCATACGCACTTTCAGGTTTGAAGGAAAGAAGCCACGGCTATCATGTGCTGTCGCGGCTCTGTTTAACAGCCACCGTCATAAACAACAGTTGTGGCAAGATCTCCCGGCGTTGATGAAGGTGATCATTCCGGTGGCGTCGGCTAACGTCAGCGTGTCGCTGCCGCTTTCCTGTTGTGTGTAGGTCGGCAGTGATTTCGCTGATGGTCTTGAGGCCGTATCTGCTGCTTACGAATTTGATAACGCCCGTCGAGTCGAAGCCGTATGAACAGGTTTCAGAACGGTGGCGAACTATCATTGCTCGCTTCCGACTCTAGGTAGATGTTGAAGTTGGCATACAGGTCTTCGATCGTGAGCACTGGCATGCAACGTTCCAATAGGAGGAGCTTGAACCGTCTGGACCGTTACGTAACACAAAGTTTAAATTGGTTGTTTTAAGCGCAGTTCGAGATCTCGGCGTCAAGCCGTATATGATTTACTTGCCCTCCTGCCCACGCTCACGTCGGGGCTGTTGGATAGCTACAAAACGGGTGAGTGTTGGTATCCGGACGCGAGCGGCGTCATGCGAGCGCAGTATGTGCAAAGCAGAAGGTTTGCCATGGGCCTACTGCAACGCTGAAGACGCTCGCTCTTCGTGGAAATAGCGGTTCGGTCAGCTGACGCATCACACGAGCGCGCCGCTGTCAGGTAAGGCGGAAATTGCCTGCTGTGAGGTGGCCTGCGTTGATAAAGGTGATCGTACCGGTGTTGTCGGCGAGCGCCAGCGTGTAATTGCCGCTGCCTGTCGTGTGCAAGTCGGCAGCGATCTCGTTGGTGCTCGTGAAACCGCCTCGGCCGCCCACGAAATCGATAACGCCTGTGGAGTCGAAGCCATCAACGACCAAGTTGCCAAACGGTGGCGCGTAGTCGCCGTTGCCTTGCGGCTCCAGGTAGATGTTCAAGCCTATGGAAAGGTCATCGACCGTGGCTGCCGGCACGCCAGCGTTCTGCTCGGGGCCTTCGAGGTACAGCGCGTCGGAGTGGCCTGCAAACGTCATGGTCACCACGCTGCTGATCGCGGTCACCGTCTCGTAGCTGCTGCCGCCGTCGATCGTTGCGTTGGCAGCCAGCACGCCGACCACGTCGTGCGTGCCTTCGTCGGTAATGTGCAACACCTGGTCGCCGGCGGCTTGCGTGAGGAGGTTGATGGTGTCGTAACCCTGGCCGCCGGTGACGGTAGCATCGCCGTCCACCCCGGTGACCATGTTGTGGGTACCGGCAAGGAGCACGCTGGCTTCCCCGCCGGTATCCCGCGATCCCGCGACCAGTTGCACGGTATCGTAGCCGCCGCCGGCCACGATCTTGGTGCCATACTCACCGCCTTCGATGTAGTTGCCGGCGCCGTGCGTGACGATGGTGCCGCCAGTCGTGCCGAGCAGAAAACGGCCGTCACCGGAGCCGCCGGTGACGTCCAACGTGCCGATGGCGGGGTAAGCACCGTAGGTGAGCGTGTTGTCGACCACGTTGTGGGCGCCGTCGAGCGTTACCGCGTCGACGTAGCCGGGGGCGCTTTGTCCGGAAAACAGGACCGAGTCGTTGCCGCCGAGCGCGCGGATGGTGTCCGATCCGCCTCCGAACGACAGCGTGTTGCTGGCGCCGATCAGCGAGACCGTGTCGCTGCCGTATCCCAAGGTGACCATACTGTTGCTGGTCTGGCCGACGAGCCGGACGTTCTCGTCGCCGCCCTTGACGGTATCGCACAGCCCGCCGAGGCGGATGATGTCGGTGAACCTCGTTTCGCCGTCCGACAGCGCGCCGATGACGATGCTGTTGTCGTTGCCGGACAGCGCCTGGATGGTGTCGTTGCCGCCGCCGCCGATGATCGTGTTAGCGTCGCCGTTGGCCAGGATAAGGTCGTTGCCCGCCGTCCCGGTGAGAGTTGCGTGGCCGCTTGCAGGACCGACGATGCGCGCCATCACACTCTCCCGTTGATGCAGGGTGTGTGACACGCGCGCGATGCGTGAAAAAGTGAGAAGATAGTTGCCGGAGCGTCATCACGCTGAGTTGTAATGTGTCAGCTGACCTGTTCACCGGCCGTTGCGGATAGTGCGTCCGCGTGCTCCTGCTATGTCAGGGCTGCGGCCATCGCGCGTGACCGTGCCAGGGCTTTGCTCATCGCCAGAGCCGTTCCAGGGCGCCTCGCCTGGTTCAGGTGTCAACATCTCAGGCTGTGGTGTAAGAACGTTGCTCTGAGATGGGCAAACGCTCGCCGAAGGGATGGGCCCGGAAAGTGGCGGCAACCGGGACCGCAGCACGAGCGCTGGTATAGGAACAGACCGGCGGTGATGAACCGCAGGCATCGAGGAGGTCCTTCTTGGCAGAGCCACGTTCGCCGTTGCGCTACGACCCATCCTTCGAGGCGCTGCTGGAGGACGAGGATGCGGTCACGGCCGGGTTGGCCGACACGATGCTGGGAATCAGTCACACCGTAGCCCGCGACACGGGGCGGGCCAGGCGGGCCGTGCACGCGAAGTGCCACGGCATCCTGGTGGGCGAGCTGGAGGTTCTGGACGGGCTGCCGGCGCCGCTGGCACAGGGGCTGTATGCGCGGCCCGGGCGATACGGCGTGGTGATGCGGTTCTCGACCACGCCGGGCGACGTGCTGGACGACAACGTCTCCACGCCGCGCGGGTTGGCGGTAAAGGTGATGGGCGTGGAGGGGGAGCGCCTCTCCGGCGCCGGAGGAGACGCCACGCAGGACTACGTGCTTGGCAACTCGCCGGCGTTCAACGTGGCGGACGCCAAGGTCTTCCTCAAGCACCTGAAGGTGCTGGCCTCGGGGACGGACAAGGCGGAGGGGCTGAAGAAGGTGTTCTCGACGGTGTCGCGGACGCTGGAAGCCGGGCTGGAGATGGTAGGGGTGCAAAGCGCCACGCTCACGACGTTCGCGGGGCAGGCAAAGACGCACATCCTGGGCGACAGCTTCTACTCCCAGGCGGCGCTGCTGCACGGCGACTACGTCAGCAAGGTTTGCATCTCGCCCGTATCCGACGCGCTGGTGGCGCTGAGCGAGGCGAAGCTGGACCTGCACGGCAAGCCGGACGGGCTACGCGAAGCGGTGCGGGCGTTCTTCGCCACGCAGGGCGGGGCCTGGGAGGTTCGGGTGCAGCTCTGCGTGGACAAGGACAAGATGCCGGTGGAGGACGCGTCCGTGCAGTGGCCGGAGGACGAGAGCCCCTACGCGACGGTGGCGCGGATCACGGTGGGGCCGCAGGACACGTGGAGCGCCGCGCGGGTGGCCACGGTGGATGACGGCGTGGCGTTCAGCCCGTGGAACGGCCTGGCGGCGCACCGCCCGCTCGGCTCGATCATGCGGGCCAGGCAGGCGGCCTACCTGCGCTCGGCGGCGTTCCGGGGGGAGCGCAACGGGGTGGCGGTGGGGCAGCCGCGCGAGGTGGGCGAGGTGCCTGGGTAGCGGGTGGGGCGCGCTTTTCGGCCGGGCGGGCCGAGCGGGAAGTTGGCCGAACGGCTGTCTGCCACAGGACCTATCAGGGGCTTGGAGAAGGCCCTGACGTGCGGTAGGTCCTGGCGATCGTGCCGCGATCGAACCGGTTGTGCGAGAGGAAGTTTGCCGATGCCACGGCCGTTTGCAGCGCGCTGGCCGCGTTTCGCATGTCTGGAAGCTGCGGTTCTGTTAGTTACTTCGGTGAGCGTGGCCCGACAGGTTCCGGCTGTGCGCTCCCTGGCCGCCGTGTTGGCTGCGTCCGTGCCTGCCTTGTCGGCGGGATGGACGCGACAGGCTACCGGTTGGGCGGCGCTGGCGGTGCTGACGGCGGTTCCCTACAGCGCGGTGCTGGTCTCCATCGGTGGCCTGCTGCTTGTCCGCAGGGGTTACGCGTGGCTCTCGCTGCTGGCCGTGGCGGCCTGGGCCGCAGCGGGGTTTCTGCTCTGGCCCGGTGTGGCACCGGTTTCGCCGGTCGGCCTCTCGCCTGTTTCTGCAGCCTGCCTTGCTGCGGCGATCGCCCTTGGATTGCACATGCGGCCCTTGGTCCTGGGCGTGAGAGATCGCGGCTTCATCAAGCTGCGTCTGGTCGCCGGGCGCGAGGAGGCGAGAACGTGGCGCAGGCCCAAATCCGCGCCGCGAGGCCCGACACCAGGCACACGGCGCCCAACCTCCGGGGCCGCACGACCGGCGCGGCACGCAGAGCGGTCGGGTATGCGCTACCGTGGAGCCTGGTCCTGGCGGTGGCCTCCAACGCTGACGTCTATCGCAAACAGATCGCCAGCGGTTTTCATTCTGTTTTCGGGACAATTCCGACGCCACGGCGTGACACCGGTCAGGACGAGACGGCGGCTACCCGTGGCAGTAACGGCCGCTTCGTCCTCGACGCCGTCGCGAACGGATCGGGCTTGCAGGTGGTGTATGATCCGCAAGCAAGCTTCCTGACGCTGAGTGCGGAAACCGCGGACCGACTCGGGCTGTCGCGCAGTGCCGACACCCTTTCCACCTTGACCAGGCCGTCGTTCGGCTTCGTTCACGCGGTGCCGGCAACCATCGACACCATGACGGTGGGCACCGTCACAATGGGTCACGTGGCGGCCTACGTCGCGTGGTCCGGTGATTTGTCGGAGAACGTTTTTAGCCAGTCGTTCTTGCAACGACTCGCCTCGGCAGGCCTGGTCCGGGATAGGCTGATCCTGAAAGGCCGATAGACGAAGCAAGCAGTCCTTTTTTAAAAAAAGGATCAAAAAACTTTTGCTTCCCGCATCTGAGCCAGTCGGGTGCCGCAGGATAAATCGAGCTCGCTGAGCCAGCGCAGGGGCAAAAGTTTTTTGCTTCTTTTTTTCAAAAAAGAAGCGCTTGCCTGCCTTCACCCGATCAGCCCGCTCGCCTCCGCCACCGCACGTGACCGCGCCATCCCCTCCCCCACCGCCAAAGCCGCCTCCAGGGCGCGGCGGCCGGCAAGCGCGTCCACCAGCACGGGGGCGCCGTCCAGGCAGGCCGCGATGAAGGCGTTGTGTTCGGCTTCCAGCACGTCGTGATCCTGCCAGGTGGCTTCGTCGAGGTGGAAGCCGTTGGTGCCGGGGAGTTCCACGCCGCCCTGGCGGCCGATCATGGTGAGGCGGCGTTCCACGAAATCGGCGCTGAGGTAGCCTTCCTGGCTGAACAGGCGCATGCGGCGCTCGGTTTTCAGCGAGATGCGGCTGGCAGTGATGGTGGCGACGCAGCCGTTGGCGAAGCGGATGCGGGCGTTGGCGATGTCCTCGAAGGGGCTGCTGACCGCCGCACCCAGCGCGTCGACGCTGTCGATCTCGCTGTCCACCAGGCTGAGGACCAGGTCGATGTCGTGGATCATGAGGTCCAGGATGACGCTGACGTCCGTGCCGCGGGGTTTGAAGGGGGCGATGCGGGTGGCTTCGATATAGAGCGGGCGGGCGATGCGGGCGGCGATGGCGGCGTGTTCGGGGCTGTAGCGCAGCAGGTGGCCCACCTGCAGGACGCGTTGCTGCGCGGTGGCCAGGCGGGCCAGCTCGTCGGCCTGGGCGAGGGTGGCGGCGATGGGCTTTTCCACCAGGACGTGGCGGCCACGTTCCAGCGCCAGGGAAGCGATGTCGTAGTGGGCCTCGGCGGGGGCGGCCACGATCACCGCCTCGGCGGCTTCGAGCAGGTCCGCCAGGCTCATGGCGGGCACGCCGCCGAGCTCGCGGCCGAGCGCCTCGGCGCGCGCGGCATCCACGTCGGTGATTCCGACGAGGGCGGCGCGCTGGGCGGCCGCGACCTTGATGGCGTGGAAGCGGCCGAAATGGCCGGCGCCGATGACGCCTATGCGAAGGATGGGCATGGGAGGAAGATATAAGCCAAGAGCTTCGGTTTTGAAAAAAGAAGCGAGGGGGCGTCTGTCTGGGTTGTCGCGGTTTGAGGGGATCGGCGCGCGTGCGGGTGGCTGAGGTGATGGTGTTCCCGGTGAAGGGGTTTGCCGGCAGGGCGACGGAAGCGGCCGCGGTCGAGCCGTGCGGGCTGCGGGGGGACCGGCGCTGGATGGTGGTGGACATGGCGGGCAGGTTCCTGAGCCAGCGCGTGGTGCCCGGAATGGCGCTGGTGCGCGCCGTGGACGCCGGCGGCGTGTTGCGGCTGCAAGCGGCGGGGCACGAGGAGATGGAGGTGAGGTTGCCGGACGCCGACGCGGCCGAGGCCGACGTCGTGGTGTGGCGGGACACCGTGCAGGCGGTGCCGGCGGGGCAGGCGGCCGACTCCTGGGTGAGCGGCGTGCTGGGCGTGGCGTGCCGGCTGGTGCATCTGCGTGACGCCCGCGCGCGGGCGTGCAGTTCCGCCTTCGCGCGTCCGGGCGAGGTGGTGAGCTTCGCAGACGGCTTTCCTGTCCTGCTGACGTCGCTCGATTCGCTGGCCGACCTGAATGCCAGGCTGGCGGTGCCGGTGCCGGTGGGACGATTCCGCGGCAACCTGGTGGTGGAGGGCGGCGGCGCGTGGGCCGAGGATGGTTGGCGGGTAATCAGGATGGGCACGGCAGTGTTCCGGGTGGCTAAGGCGTGCGACCGCTGCATCGTGACCACGATCGACCAGGACACGGGCACCCGGCCGCAGCGTATGGAGCCGCTGCGCACACTGGGCCAGTTCCGCCAGGACGAGCGGGGGATCATGTTCGGGCAGAACTTGGTGCCGCTGCAGCTGGGTCAGGTGAGCGTGGGGGACCGGGTAGAGGTGCTGGAGGCCGGAGCGCCGAACGTGGTGCCCTTCTGACGTGCAGGAGGCCAGGGGCTTTGCCACCCCAGATGCATATTAAGGCAAAAAAACTTTTGCTTCCCGCATTTGAAACAGCCGGGTGCCGCAGAATGGATCGAGACCGCTGACACAGCGCGGAGACAAATTTTTTGCTTCTTTTTTGAAAAAAGAAGGCTGCCTTGCTTCCTTGGCGACAGTCAGTCTCAACTCCGGCTGGTGTTAGAGCCCTATCCCCTAAGCATGCAAGTTCACCGCCGCCGCCCGCCCATTCTGCTGCTGCTCGATTTCGAAGCCCACCTTCTGTCCTTCGTTGAGGTTGCGCAGGCCGGCTTTCTGCACGGCGCTGATATGGACGAAGATGTCCTTGCCGCCGGTCTCCGGCTCGATGAAGCCGTAGCCTTTAGTGGGGTTGAACCATTTGACGATGCCGCTGGTCATGTGACGTAGCCTCCCGCGGCGCCGGATGTGAGGCTGGCAGGGCTGTCCCTTCTATGCCCAGGGCTGGCGCCGCGGGCGGGGCATGCACCCGGAAGACCGGCTTGCCGCAACGTTCGCAACGCGGCGGTCTCGTTCCGGCTTCCGAGGTAACGCGCAAAATCTTGCTACCGGCCCAGGTGTCAGCCATCAAGACGCGTTGCGGGGGCAGGAGGTGTGATGCGTTACGCGTTGCTGTGGGTGTCGGTGCACCGCGGGGTAATACTGGCGGCGATAGCCGCACTCTTCTGGACGTCGGCAGTCTACATGTATTTCAGAGGCGACATCGCGCGTTACAGGCACGAGCGGCGGGCGCGGCCTTGGAGCGTGGACATGGTGGCCAAGACAAGCAAGGGCGGCCGCAAGAAGGCGCATTGAGGATAACGCAAGTTGGGAGTCGCCCTGACGCGACAGGCTTAAACCACCGCCTGCGGCCAGCTAGCTGGAGCCGTCAGCCTGTACTCACCTGTTCACGATCTTCAACAAGCACGTTCCAACAGTAGCGTTCGTTACGTCGCGATGGCTCGTCGAGTGCACCAGGAAAGAACCGCGCAAGCCGGACAAAAGCTTTTTGCTTCTTTTTCTCGAAAAAGAAGGCCTGCCTCACCTCCCCTAAACATCACAGCATGCTAAAGCTTGGCGTAGCTCCGCGCCAGCGCGGCCGGGATCTGGGCGGCAACGTTGGAGATGATCTCCAGCACGCCTTGCGCCGGGCGCGGCGGGCTGAACAGGTGGCCTTGCACCTCCGTGCAGCCTTCCACCCGCAGCCAGTGCAGTTGCTCCTCGGTTTCCACCCCCTCTACCAGCGTATCCAGGCGCAAGTGGCCGCACAGGCCCAGCACGGCGCGGATGATGGTGCCGCCGTCGCCGTGCAGGTCGGCCAGGAAGCTCGCGTCGATCTTCACCTTGTCGAACGGGAACGACCGCAGGTAGCTCAGCGAGGAGTAACCGGTACCGAAATCGTCAAGCGCCAGACGGACGCCCAGGCCCTGCAGACGGCGCATGGTGGCCAGCGCGTCGCCCATGTCGCGCATCACCACGCCCTCGGTGATCTCGAGCTCCAACCGGCCGGGCGGCAGGCGGGTTTCGCGCAGCGCGCTCGCCACGATGGAGACGATGTCCGAGCGTTCGAACTGCACCGGCGAGAGGTTGACGGCGATGCGCGTGTTGGCGGGCCAGCGTGTGGCTTCCTGGCAGGCCTGGCGCAGCACCCACTCGCCGATCGGGGCGATCAGGCCGGTCTCCTCGGCGATGGGGATGAACCGGCCGGGCATCACCATGCCCAGCACCGGGTGGTGCCAGCGCAGCAGCGCCTCGAAGCCGCTCACGCGGCGCGGGTCGAGCTGGACCAGCGGCTGGTAGTAGACTTCGAGCTGGTTGGCGGCCAGCGCGCCGCGCAGGTCGATCTCCAGCGCGCGGCGGGTGCGTACCGTCTCCTCCATGGCGGGATCGAAGATGCGGTAGGCGTCGCCGCCCTCGGCCTTGACGAAGTACAGCGCGATGTCGGCGCTGCGCAGCAGGTCGGTCAGCTGCTCGCCGCCCGATGGATACAGCGCCACGCCGACGCTGGCGCTGATGCGCAGGTGATAGCCGTCCACCTCGTACATCTTGCACAGGGCGCTCACCACGAAGCGGGCCAGCGAGGTGCTGTCGCGCCGCTGCTGGCGGCACAGGCGGACGATGGCAAACTCGTCGCCGCCCAGGCGCATCACGCGGTCGTCGTCGCCCACGCACGCGCGCAGCCGATCGGCGACCTGGCGCAGCAGCGCGTCGCCGACCGGGTGGCCGCGCGTGTCGTTGACCTGCTTGAAGCCGTCGAGGTCGATCAGCAGGACGGCGGCCGAGAGACCGTCCCGCCGGGCCGCGAGGAAGCGGCTGGCCATCGCGTCGGTGAAGTAGCGGCGGTTGTACAGGCCGGTGAGCGGATCGAGCAGCGCCTGCTCGCCCAGCCGCTCGCGCAGCAGGTAGTTCGACAGGATCAGGCGGGTGGCGATGAAGGAGCCGACGGCCAAGGCCAGCACCACCGAAAGCACGATGCGGCGCAACGTGAAGAAATCGTCCAGGGCGGTCTGCGTCTCGAAGCTCTGGGTGACGACGATGGGCAGGCTGGCCGGCGCCCGCACACCCACCAGCCTGTCGATCCCGTCAGAGCGGTCGGCCATCTGGCCATGGCCGGCGCTGCGGGCGAAGGCGAAGGCAGGGTCCTCGGCGGAGGGATGTTCGAGCAGGGCGCTGCTGAGATGGGCGCTGCGGGCAAGGAAGGCGGCATCGCTGCGGCGCTGGACCATGCTGACCACGCCGCTGCCGGAGGTCTGCCGCGCGAGCATGTCCGACAGCGCCGCCGGGTCGAGCCATATTATGGCCAGGCCGGCCTCGGCACCCGCGCGGTCGCGCAGGCGCCACTGCGTGCGCAGCGACCAGTTTCCGGCGGCGGGGTTGGGTGCCGGCGCGTCGATGACCGGGGTCGCGGACCCGTCACCCGGGACGGTGCCGGCTTGCGGTTCGGCCACGCTTAGCCGGCCCGGCCAGCCGCTGGGATCGCTGGACCAGGCCAGCCGGCCGTGGCGATAGATGTTGACGGCCTGGATGCCGAATCGGCTGTCCAGCACGTCGTCGTGCAGCTGGTCGTCCACCGCTTGGACACCCGGCAAGTTGCCGGCATCGAGCAGGCGGAGACGGGTCTGCGCGAGCGTGCGGAGCGTCTGCGCGGCTTCGAAGACGCGCAGCACGGTCTGTTCAACGGCAGAGGCGCCGGCTTCGGCGCGGGCGAGCACGGCCTGGGTGCCGGCGCGTTCCGACTGGTCCAGCGAGGTGAGCGTGCCGACCACCACGAGCAATGTGAGCAAGCCCCAGCCGCCGTAGGCGATGAGGGCGGCGCGGCTGAAATGCTTGAGCGGGTTGGCCAGCATGGGCGCGATTGGGGCCTTTCGGCTTGTTCGCGCGATGATAGCCGGTTTGGCTTACGGAATAAACTAAACGTGATGAAAAATGATCGTCTGTTGCAGAGGGGCAAGCGAGCACGGGGCTCTACCCCACGCGCAGCACGCTTTCACGTGACGAGCTCTCGATACGCCAGACCCCTATCTATTAGGGATGCCTTGTACCAGCCCGCGTTGAGGCTTTCTCGTAGAAAGCAAGCAGTCCTTTTTTTGAAAAAAGCACCAAAAAACTTTTGCTTCCCGCATCTAAAACAGTCGGGTGCCTCAGGGCAGATCAAGGCCGCTGACACAGCGCAGGTATGAAGTTTTTTGCTTCTTTTTTTGAAAGAAGGACTTCTCTCTTTCTAACGGTCAGGCTCAACGCGGACCGGATGATAACAAATCAAGACTTCTGCCGCTGATATAAAGACCCACCCTTAGCGGGCAGGCGCCGCTGGCGCATTGGTCTCGGCCGCCGGTCTCAAAAAGGCTTCAGCAACCGGTCGATATAGTCCAGCTCGCCTTTCGGCCGGGCACGGTCGGCGCCGCGGCGGCGCAGCTCGTCTTGGATGGCTTGGCTGCGGCCGCGTTCCATCTCCTCGGGCACGCGCAGGCCGGGATCGTCGGCAGCCGTTCCGTTGCCGTCCACCTGACGGCCGAACGGGTCCCGCGACCTGCCAGTATGGCCGTCGCCCACGCCGTCGCCGCCGATGCTGTTGCCTTCGTCGTCCGCTTCGCTCCCCTGCCCGCTCTGGCCGCCGGGCTGCAGGCTAAGCTGCATGCCGGAGCCGCCGCCCTGGCCCTGCTGGTCCTTGGCCATCGCCTGGCCGCCTTGCTGCAGGGCGGCGATGGCGCGTGCGATAGCGTCGCGCGCCGGCGGGTCGTCCTGCCTGGCGAGCGCGCCGGCGGCCTCCTCCATCGCGTGTCCGGCGTCGTCCAGCTTGGCGGGCGGGGTGTGGCCGGACTGCGCCACGCCCTGTTTCAGCGCGTCCAGCGCACGGTGCAGGGCGCGCTGCGTGCGTGCGTCCTGCGCCTGGGTGCGGGCCATATCCGGCGCTGCAGGGGCCGCAGGCGGCGGCGCCTGCTGCTGGCCCAGCGAGAAGCCGGGGGGGAAGTCAGGTTGCTGGCCCGGCTCGTCGGTGCCCGGCGGGGCAGCCAGGCCGTCCGGCCCGCCCGAATCCTGCAGCAACGGCATCGGCGCGGCCAGCACGTGCGGCGCACGCAACTGGGCGTGGTCCAGCAAAGCGGTCTCGCGCTGCACCATGTCCTGCACGGCGCCCATCTGCTGGCGGCCCTGCCGCTGCGCCTCCTGCTGCTGCTTGGCCTCCTGCTGCGTCATGATGTGGGCGTTCTTCAGCTGCTCCATCATGCGGTTCAGCTGCGCCATGGCCTGGCGAGCGTCGTCCATGCGGCCGTCCTTGAGCGCCTTCTCCAGCTTGGCAATCGTGCGATCGATGGCGTTCGACGAGAGGTGGTGGGTCTGCGGGTCGAACGGCTGCAGTGCGCCCTGCTTCATGGCCTGGCGGGCCATCTCGGCCAGGCGGTGGTCCAGCGCCTGGCGCAGCGCCTGCAGCTTCTCGGCCAGCGCGCGGTCGGACAGCTTGCCGCGCGCATGGTCCTCCAGCCCGCGCCGCAGATCCTCGCGGACCTCGTCCAAGGCAGACGCCGCCGCGTCCGGCAGCGCGCCGTCGAGAGCGAGCGCCAGCAGCCACAACCGGGTCTGCGCCTGGGCCACCGCGGGAGCGGACGGGTGGGCCCCAAGCAGGGCGGCGGCGGCGGCCATGTTGAGCGTGATGCCGGATGGCGCCAGGCCGGGCACGGGCGGGGCCAGCGGGGCCTCGGCCAGCGCGGCCAGGTCGTCGGCGGCAACGGCCGCCTGGTCCGGATGCAGGGCCAGACGTCGGCGCAGGTCGGCGATGGCGCGGGCCAGCGGGTGGTGGAAGGTCCGCGCCGGCAGCACGAAATCGGCGGGCGCACCCTGGCCGTGCTGGCCGGAGACGTCGCGCGCGTCCAGCGCGCCGGTCACGGTAAGCCCGGCGTAAGGGTTGGCCGAGAGGTCCGGCGTGGCCGCACCGGTAGCCTGCCTGGGCGTGCCAGGCAGCGGGAGCGGGATGCGCAGGGCGGGCAGGTCCGAACGGCCACGCGGACGAAGCTGGGCCTCCAGCCCGGCTACCCCCCAGCGCTGGGCCGCCTGCCAAGGAAGTGAAGTGGACAGCGAGGTGCCGGCACGTCCCGGCAGCTTGGTCCAGGCGGCGGTAGGCGGCTCGTTGGGGATCAGCGTCAGCGTCCAGCCGGCCAGGCCGAACAGGCGGCCGGTCACGCGCAACGTCCCGGGATGGGTGAGCGTGACGGTTGACTGGAAGCTGTCCTCGCCCAGCGTCTCCACCGCGGCGCTGCGGCCGGCGACGGAGACGTGCGGACGGGCGGACAGGCCGGTGATGCTGAGCGTGAGCCGCGAGCCGGCCGGTACGCCGAGCGCGCCACCCGAGGCCGGCAGGAAGATCGGCGCCAGGCCGGTGTAGGCGGGCGGCTGCACCCAGCCGGTGACGACGGGCGCAGGCCCGGCAAAACCGCCCGGCAGGCCGGGCAGCAGGAAGCCGGCAAGCCGCTGTCCCGCCTGCGGGCCGGCGACGACGAGCGAGGCAGCCAGCAGCAGGACCGTGGCCAGGCGCAGCGCGTGGGGATCGTGCGCGGCCAGCCCGGCATGCGGCGGCGCCAGGCGCAGGTGGGCGAGGTCGGCGCGGGCGCGGGCCTGGTGGAGCTGCCAGAGCTGCGCCGCCGTCTCGGTGGCGGGAACATCGCGCAGCGCGGCGAAAGGACGGTGGCGCAGGCCTGAATCCCGCTCCAGCCGGCGTTCGGCGTCCGCCTGACCTGGAAGGCGGGTATGCCGCGCGGCACGCAGGATCAGCACGGCGAACCCGGCCACGCCGGCGAACAGCAGGGTCCAATGCAACCAAGCCGGCAGCAGGGTGGCGGCCCCCAGCAGGGCGGCGCTGGCGAGCACGCCCAGCAACGCCGCCGAGGGCCAGGCCGCGCGGGCCAGCACCTCGCAAGCCAGCGTGCAACGAGCGGCCAGCCGCAAGGCGGCCAGCCGGCGGACCGGGGCAGCCGAGCCGCTCACAGGGCCGCCTCGACGGCTTGCCGCGCGGCGTGGGACGTTCTGGGCAGCACCAGGCGGAAGCCGCCGGGCCGAGCCGGGTCGGTCAGGACCTCCGGCGCGAGGTCACGCGCGTTGTAGCTGGAGCTCATGGCCGAACCATAGGCGCCGCAATCGAGGATCGCCACCAGCGAGTCTTCCTGCAACGGCGCCAAGGCGCGGTCGCGGGCCAGGAAGTCGCTGCTCTCGCAGACCGGCCCGGCGATGTCGGCCCGCTCGGGGGTGGCGGCCAGGGCGGCGGGGCCGACCGGCAGCACGCCGTGCCAGGCGCCGTAGAGGGCGGGGCGCGCGAGGTCGTTCATCGCGGCGTCCAGGATGACGATGGGGCGCGCCAGGCCGGCGCGACGGGTGCGGATGACGGAGGCGAGCAGCAGGCCGGCCGGGCCCACGAGCCAGCGGCCCGGTTCGATGGCCAAATGCAGGCCGAGGCCTGCAAAGGCAGCCCGAATGCAGCCGGCCCAGGCTTCCGGCCGCACGGACGGCTCGCCGGCATAGGGGATGGCCAGGCCGCCGCCGCAATCCATCGACTCGACCGGGTGGCCGGCGGCCCGAAGCTGGCGCACCAGCCCGGCCATGCGGGCGTAGGCGGCGGCGAAGGCGGCGGTCCCGGCGATCTGGCTGCCGATGTGCACGGCCAGGCCGGCGGGCGCGATCCCCTTCATGCGGCAGGCCTCGGCGTAGAGGGCGGCGGCGGCGGCGAGCGGCACGCCGAACTTGTCGCCGGCACGGCCGGTGGAGATGCCGTCCAGCGTGCCGGCATCCACGTCCGGGTTCACCCGAAGGGCGATGCGGGCGACCGCGCCGCTGCCGGCGGCGATCTCGGACAGCGTGCGGAGTTCCTCGGCACTCTCCACGTTGACTTGGCCGATCCGGTGGCCGAGCGCCAGGGCCAGCTCGGCGCGGGTCTTGCCGACGCCGGAGAAGACGATGCGCGCGGCAGGAATGCCGGCCTGCAACGCGGCCAGGAGCTCGCCGCCGCTGACCACGTCCGCCCCCGCGCCTATTTCGGCCAGAACGGCGAGCAGCGCCGGGTTGGGGTTGGCCTTGACGGCGTAGTGGATGGCGATGCCCGGCATGGCGGCGGCCAGGCGGGCGTAGCGGGTGCGCAAGGTGGCACTGCCGGTGACCCAGCAGGGCGTGCCGTGCGCGCGGGCGATGGCGGCGAGCGGCATGCCCTCGAACAGCAGGCCGTCCATCGGGTGGGCGGCGAGGTTTGGGCGGGCGGCGATGAGCTCGGCTGGGGTCAAGAAAGGAAGCAAGCAGTTCTTTTTCGAGAAAAAGAACCAAAAAGCTTTTGAAAGTGCTGTCGCGCCGTAGCCGAGGAACATTCGTCAGAAAGCAAAAGTTTTTTGGTCCTTTTTTTCAAAAAAGGACTGCTTGCTTGCTTCCTTAGTGTCCGTTTGGAAACGCGGCATGGCGAGCGAGCTGGCGTGTTTTTCCGAGCACCGGAGCGGAGTGGCCGCTGGGCCATGAGCAACGGAGCGCAGGAAAAACGCGTCAGATGGCCGTCAGGGCGTGTTTCCAAACGGGCACTCAGAACACCAGCTTCCCACCCACCAGGAACAGCACCGCCGCCAGCACCGGACGCAACCCGCCCTCGGGCAGCCGCGGCGAGAGGACGCTACCGAGCAGGATGCCGGGGATGGAGCCGATGAGGAGCTGGCCCAGCAGGTGGGTGTCCACGTCGCCCAGCCGCCAGTGGCCCAGCCCGGCCAGCAAGGTGAGCGGCACGGCATGGGCGATGTCTGACCCCACGATCCGGGCGAGCTTGGTGCGCGGGTAGAGCAGGATCAGCACGGTGACGCCGAGCGCGCCGGCGCCAACCGAGGAGAGCGAGACGAGCACGCCAAGAACCACCCCGCTGACCGTGGTAAGCACCGACGCGTTGCGCTCCGAAGGCTCGCCGAGGCGGCTGGCCAGCTGCTCGACAATGTAACCGCGGAACAGGATGCAGACGGCGGTGAGCAGCAGGGCGACGCCGAGGCTGAAGGTGATGGCATGGATGACACGGGCGTTCTCCGGGCCGAACCAATCCAGCGCCAGCAGGGTGACCACGGCAGCCGGGACTGAGCCGTAGGCGAGGCGGCGGACGATGCGCCAATCAACCGTCGAGCTGGCGCTGTGGATGATGGTGCCGAAAGTCTTGGTGACCGCGGCGTAGAGCAGGTCGGTTCCCACCGCTTGCGTCGGGTGGATATGGAACAGCAGGACGAGAAGCGGCGTCATCAGCGAGCCGCCGCCTACGCCGGTGAGACCGACGATAAGGCCAACCATGAGGCCAAGGAACGGGTAGGCCAGCGCGATCGGTGTCAGCATCGGACGAGCGTCCCCAAAAATCGCCGCACGCTACGTTAGCGCGCGTTTGATGGGCTGCGAATACCTAAATTCAACGGTGGTTAAAGCGCCCACGGCTGCGGGGCGTGGTTTTTCCACTCCGCGCGGGGTCTTGGCAGCGCGCCGGAGGCCTCTATGAACACCGGATGCCAGACGATGTGGGGTTGCGCGTGCTGCAGGTGCTGCCCGCGCTGGAGACCGGCGGCGTGGAGCGCGGCACGGTGGAGATGGTGCAGGCCGTGGCGCGCGCCGGCGGCATGGCGCTGGTGGCCAGCGCGGGCGGGCGCATGGCCGCGCAGGTGGAGCGTGCCGGCGGCCGCCACGTGACGATGCCACTGATGACGAAGGACCCGGTGAACATGCTGGTGAACGCCGTCCGGCTGGGTCGGCTGATCCGGGCGGAGAGGGTGCGGCTGGTGCATGCCCGATCGCGCGCGCCGGCGTGGTCGGCGCTGATGGCGGCGCGGCGGGCGGGCGTGGGGTTTGTGACGACATGGCACGGGGTTTACGGCGAGGAACTGCCGGGCAAGCACTTCTACAACAGCGTAATGGCGCGCGGTGACCGGGTGATCGCCATAAGTCGCTACGTGGGCGCGCGGGTATCGGCTGAGTACGGGGTGGAGGCGGCAAGGCTGCGGGTGGTTCCGCGCGGGGTGGACCCGGAGGCGTACGATCCCAGCCAGGTGGTAGGCGACAGGGTGCACCGGCTCGCGCAGGCCTGGCGGCTGCCGACCGGAGTGCGCGTGGTGATGATGGCGGCCCGGCTGACCCGGTGGAAAGGCGCCG
This sequence comes from uncultured Acetobacteraceae bacterium, assembly GCA_964242595.1. Classification (GTDB taxonomy): domain Bacteria; phylum Pseudomonadota; class Alphaproteobacteria; order Acetobacterales; family Acetobacteraceae; genus BOG-908. The sequence continues at coordinate 21,193 of CAXTBC010000038.1, forward strand.
AGGCGCTGCTGGACGCGGTGGCGCTGCTGCGGCGGCAAGACGTATTTTGCGTGCTGGTGGGCGGCGACCAGGGCCGCGTGGCGTTCGCACGCGCGCTGGAGGGCCGCGCCGCCGGGCTCGGCCTGGGGGCGCGGTTGCGGCTGGCCGGGCATTGCGACGACATGCCGGCCGCCCTGATGCTGGCCGACGTGGTGGTGAGTGCCAGCCTGAAGCCCGAGCCGTTCGGCCGCGGGGTGATCGAGGCGCAGGCGATGGGCCGGCCGGTGGTGGCGTTCGGCCATGGCGGCGCGGCCGAGACGGTGGCCAACGGGGAGACCGGCCTGCTGGTGCCGCCGGGCGACGTGGCCGCGCTGGCCGCGGCGATCGGCCGAGCGTTGGACCTGGACGGCGACGCGCGCGCGCTACTGGGCCGGCGGGCGCGCCAGGCGGTGCTGGATGGCTTCACCACGCGCGCCATGCAGGATTCCACGCTGGCCGTGTACGAGGAGGTCCTGACCACGCGGGAACGCCCATGAAGCGGCGCATCCTGGTAATCCGGCTGGGCGCGCTGGGCGACTTCGTGCTGTCGTTCCCGGCCTTCGCCGCGCTGCGTATGCACCACCCGCAGGACCACCTGACGCTGCTGACCACGGCGCCGTTCGCCGGCCTGGCACGGCAGAGCCCGTGGTTCGACGCGGTGGCGGTGGACGCCCGTCCGGGCTGGGCGGACCTGGCCGGCATCCTGCGGCTGCGGCGGCAGCTCGCGGGCTTCGATTTCGTCTACGACCTGCAGACGTCCGGACGTTCGTCGCGGTATTTCCGGCTGGCGGGACGGCCCGGCTGGTCGGGCATCGCGCGCGGCTGCTCGCATCCGGATTCCGACCCCGGGCGCAACGGGCTACACACGGTGGCGCGCCAGCGCGGGCAGCTGGCCGCGGCCGGCGTGGATGCGTGCGCGCCGGACGTCTCGTGGCTGCAGGGCGGCGGGCTGGTGGTAGCCTCGCCCTACGCGCTGCTGGTGCCGGGAACCTCGCTGGCGCAGGGCGGGGCGAAAAAGTGGCCGGTGGCGCGCTACGCAACGCTGGCCGGCTTGCTGGCGGCGCGCGGGTTGCGGCCGGTGGTGGTGGGCACGGCGTCCGAGGCTGGCAACGCGGCTTCCATCCTGGTGGCGTGCCCCGGGGCGCTGGACCTGACCGGGCGCACGAGCATCCAGGACCTGGCCGGGCTGGCGCATCGTGCCACGCTGACGGTGGGCGGCGACACCGGGCCGGTCCACCTGGCGGCGATGATGGGATGCCGTGTGGTGGCGCTGTTCTCGCGGTTCAGCGACCCGGCGTTGGCGGCACCTGTGGGCAGGGTGAGCGTGGTGCAGGCGGAGCGGCTGGACGCGCTGGAGGTGGGCGCAGTGCTGGCGGCGGTGGAAGGATAGACGAACAGAAGAAGGCCAGGGGCTCTGCCCCTGGACCCCGCTAGGAACAAGTCCTTAGAGTCCGTTTGAAAACTAACACAAGCTGCCTGGGGAGCGCTGAAATCCGACGAAAGCGGTAACTACATACCACAATTCAGGCTGTATTCGCCTTCTGCCGGCAAGGATTGAGCGACTCGGGGCTTTGGATACGAGTTTCCAAACAGCCTCTTAGAACCTATTCATGAGAGTGCCTTAAGGAATGGGGGTCTGGGGCCTCGAGGCCCCAGCGGGGTGTGGGGCAGAGCCCCATGCTTCCTCCTCCCTAATGATGATGACCACAATGCGACATGCGCGCCGGAGCCCGTCGCGCGACCACGACCAACCCCACAGCCAAAGCACCAAACACCAGGTTCAACCAGAACGTGTGGTCGACGGCGAAGTGCGTGACGTCGGCGCGGATGTTCGGCCGGCTGTGCGGCACCCAGCCCAGGGTGCGGAACGCCAAGTCCATTATGACGGCCGCGCCTACCATGGTGGCGTAGAAGACGGCGGCGATGTAGGCGGCCATGCGCCAGCCGTAATAGCGCCGATACACGTCGAGCAGCGGCAGCACGATCAGGTCCGCGTAGAGGAAGGCGAGCACGCCGCCGAAGCTGACGCCGGAGGCCCACAGGATGGCGGCGAGCGGCACGTTGCCGATGGAGCAGACGAACGACAGTACGGCCACCAGCGGGCCCAGCAGCGCGTTGGCCGGCACCTGCAGCCAAGGGGCACTGTGCTGCACGAACAGCGCCTGCCACACGCCTTGCGGCACGTAGGCGGACAGCGCGCCGGCGATCAGGAAGCCCGCCAGCAGGTCCTTCCACAGCATGGAAGCGTCCATGACGAAGCTCTCTGCCACGCTTACCCAGGTGGAACGCCGGGCGAGTTTCTGGAGCAAGGTGCCGCCCTGCCCGGCATCCTCCTCGGCGTCGCTGCCCAGGCTGGCGGCGGCTCGGCGGCGGGCGTCTTCCACCAGGGCGGCGGGATAGGTGATCCGCACGATCAGGCTGAGCAGGGCGACGAGGACGATGCCGCCGATCCACTCGCCGGCGGTGAACTGCCAGCCCATCAAAAGATAGAGCACGAGGCCGAGCTCGACGACCAGGTTGGTGGAGGCGAAGACGAAGGCGAGTGCCGGGACCAGGGCGGCGCCGCGGGCGAACAGGGTGCGGCTGACGGCCGCCGAGGCGTAGGAGCAGCTCGAGCTTGCGGCCCCGAGCGCGGTGGCGAGCGCCACCTGCCGCAGGCCGGCGCGGCCGAGCGAGCGGCTGATGGCGGCGCGGGAGACCACGGCCTGCAGGATGGCGGAGATGAAGAAGCCGAGCACGAGGCTCCAGGCCACCTGCCACGCCATTCCCGCAGCCATCAAGATTGCCCGCATAGGCAAGCCAACGCGGGGCTGGAGTTTAAGTACGGGAAGGAAGCAGTTCTTTTAAAGGAAAAAAGAACCAAAAAGCTTTTACTCCCTGTTGGGTGCTGGTGGAGGGGGCCGCGTTCACTGGGATGGACGGCTTTGCTTGCGTCTTCCGAGTGGGTATTGGTCCTTTTTCATCCTGCTTGCCGCGGGGCCTGGGCCGACCTAGAAGCCGCCTATGCGTTTCACCATAGACCGCCTGGACCACATCGTGATCACCTGCGACGAGGTGGAGATCACGGCCGCCTGGTACCAGCGCGTGCTCGGGATGGAGCGTGAGGATTTCGGGCCGGACCGCCGGTGCGCGCTGAAGTTTGGCGGCCAGAAGATCAACGTGCGGCCACGCGACGCGACCGGGTGGACCACCGGGCGGGAGGCGCAGCCCGGCAGCCAGGATTTGTGCTTCGTGACCGCAGTGGGGCCGCTGGACGTGGTGGCGCACCTGCATTCCTGCGGCGTGGCGGTAGAGGCCGGGCCGGTCAAGAAACTGGGCGCGCTGGGCGACATCAACAGCGTGTACTGCCGCGATCCGGACGGCAACCTGATCGAGATCGCCTCTTATCTTGAGTGATCCCGCGTTTGGGGATCTGCCGACCGCCGACTTCGATTTCGACCTGCCGCCCGAACGGATCGCGCAGCACCCTGCCGTGCCGCGGGAGGCAGCACGCCTGCTGTGCGTGGATGCCGACCTGGCGGACCGGCACGTGGCCGACCTGCCCGACCTACTGCGGCCCGGCGACCTGCTGGTGGCCAACGACACCCGCGTGATCCCGGCACAGCTGCAGGCCCGCCGAGGCAACGCGCGGGTCGGCATCACGCTGGACCGTCTCCTGCCCGACGGAAGCTGGTACGCGCTGGCGCGCAACGCCCGCCGGCTGCGGCCGGGCGACCGGCTGGAGTTCGAGGGCAGCGATGGGTTCTCCGCCGAGGTAGCCGGGCGGGACCAGGATGGCGGCGTGCGCCTGGTGTTCGACGGCTCCGGCGCCGCGTTCTCCGACGCGCTGCGACGCGCCGGCGTCTTGGCGCTGCCGCCCTACATCGCCAGGCCGGACGGGCCCACTTCCCAGGACGTGGCCGACTACCAGACGGTGTTCGCGGCCCATGACGGCGCGGTGGCGGCCCCCACGGCCGGGCTGCATTTCACGCCCGCGCTCCTGGCGCGGCTGGCGGCGCGCGGCGTGAAGCGGGCGACGCTGACCCTGCACGTGGGCGCGGGCACGTTCCTGCCGGTGCGCGGCGAGACCCTGTCCGGCCATCGCATCCACGCCGAACGCGGCCTGCTGGACGAAGCCGCCTGCGCGACGGTGAACGCGACCCGCCAGGAAGGCCGCCGCATCGTGGCGGTGGGCACCACCAGCCTGCGGCTGCTCGAGGCGGCCACGGGCGAGGACGGCGTGACGCGGCCGTTCGACGGCGAGACGGACATCTTCATCCGGCCGGGCATGCAGGTGCGCGGGGCGGACGTGCTGCTGACGAACTTCCACCTGCCGCGCTCGACGCTGTTCATGCTGGTGTGCGCGTTTGCCGGCACGGCGCGGATGCGGGCGGCTTACGCTCATGCGGTGGCTGGGGGTTACCGGTTTTATTCTTATGGGGATGCCTGCTTGCTGGAGAGGGAAGGCAAGTGAAGGCAAGAAAGCGGTTCTTTTTTGAAAAAAAGAACCAAAAAACTTTTGACTCCGCTGTCGCGCGCTCGCCGGCCGATGCGCGTTCAGTAGTAAAAGTTTTTTGGTTCTTTTTTTCAAAAAAGAACCGCTTGCCTTGCCTTTGACCTTCTTTGCTTGGAGCAGCGCCGCAACAGACGGCGCCGCCCGGGCCGGCACGCTGCACACCGCGCACGGCGACGTGCCGACCCCGGTGTTCATGCCGGTGGGCACCGCCGGCACCGTCAAGGCAATGACGGCGGACGCGGTGCGCAGCACGGGCGCGCGCATCGTGCTGGGCAACACGTATCACCTGATGCTGCGGCCGGGCGCCGAGCGGGTCGCCGCACTCGGCGGGCTGCACCGGATGATGGACTGGCCCGGGCCGATCCTGACGGATTCCGGCGGCTTCCAGGTGATGAGCCTGGGCAAGCTGCGCACGCTGGATGCCGACGGCGTGACGTTCGCCTCCCACCTGGACGGCAGCAAGCACCGGCTGACGCCGGAGCGCGCGGTGCAGATCCAGGACCAGCTGGACGCCACGATCACCATGGTGCTCGACGAGTGCACGGCGTTCCCCGCCGAGCACGCCGTGGCCGAGGCGAGCATGGAGATGTCGATGCGCTGGGCGGCGCGGTGCCAGACGGCGTTCCGCGCCCGGAAGGGCTACGCGCTGTTCGGGATCGTGCAGGGCGGCGTGTACCCGGACCTGCGCGCACGCTCGGCGGCGGCGCTGACGCAAACGGGGTTCGATGGCTACGCGATCGGCGGGCTGGCGGTGGGCGAGGGCCAGGCGGCGATGTTCGAAACTCTGGAAGCCACCGTGCCGCATTTGCCGGCGGACCGGCCGCGCTACCTGATGGGCGTGGGCACTCCGGACGACCTGGTGGGCGCGGTGCAGCGTGGCGTGGACATGTTCGACTGCGTGATGCCGACGCGGGCGGGGCGCACCGGGCGCGCGTTCACCTCCGGCGGCGTGCTGAACATGCGCAACGCCCGGCATGCGCAGGATGCGGGGCCGGTGGACCCGGCCTGTGCCTGCCCGGCCTGCGCCAAGCACAGCCGGGCCTACCTGCACCACCTGTTCCGCTGCGACGAGATGCTGGGGCCGATGCTGCTGACCTGGCACAACATCACCTACTACCAGTCGCTGATGCGGGGTTTGCGGGAGGCGGTTGTGGCAGGGCGGCTGGGAGGATTTGCGCGCTTGGTGCGGGCGGGGTGGAGTGGCGTAGATAACGGGGCGGGAAACGCTACATGAGTGCGTAGACGCTCCGATGCGGTAGGAGTTGGAGTTTGAACCAGGGACCGCCGGCATCGCGCTGCGGCGTGTGCAAACCCGTGGCGGCCATGAAGGGCGACGATGATTGCCCTCCGGGCTGACGCAGCGCTGGCAACCGAGATTCGTGCACCGACGGTGTTCGTGGCTCACCTGCACTAACAGCCTTTGAAAACCCGTCCTGGACAGCCATCTGGGGCGCTTTCCTGCGCTCCGGTGCTCATGGCCTAAACGGCCACTTCGCTCCGGTGCTCGGAACACACGCCAGCTGACTCGCCATGCCGAGTTTTGAAAGGCACTCTAAGCCTGTGGATACTGCGCCCCCTTCCCTCACCCAACTCGGCCAACCGACGCCATGGCCGCACTCGCCCGACGAGGCGCAGCTGGAGCGCGTGCCGGCACCGGCACAAGACCAGCACTACATGGTTCGGTTCGCCGCACCCGAGTTCACCTCGCTGTGCCCGATCACCGGGCAGCCGGATTTCGCGCACCTGGTGATCGACTACGTGCCGGCCGCGTGGCTGGTGGAGAGCAAGAGCCTGAAGCTGTTCCTGGGTTCTTTCCGCAACCACGGCGCATTCCACGAGGCGTGCACGATGCAGGTGGCGAGCCGGCTAATGGAGCTGCTGAGCCCGGTGTGGCTGCGGATCGGCGCCTACTGGTACCCGCGCGGCGGCATGCCGATCGACGTGTTCTGGCAAAGCGGCATGCCGCCAGCAGGGGTATGGATACCTGATCAAGGCGTGGCCGGATACCGCGGACGCGGCTGAAATGACCGGCTATCAAATGCAAGACACGCGACAGCGAGTGCAAAAGTCGTTTGCTTCTTTTCTTCAGAAAAGAAGGCCTTTCTTCCTTGCTTGAGCTCATCCGGTCTAAGGCCACGGACCTGGGCTTCGACGCCATAGGTTTCGCCCCCGCCCAACTCGCCCCAGAAGCCCGCCAGCACCTCGTGGAGTTCCTCGCCGCCGGCCGGCACGGCGAGATGGCGTGGCTGGCCGAACGCACCCACCAGCGCAGCTCGCCGGACAATCTGTGGCCGGAGGCGTGCAGCGTGATCGCCCTGGGCCTGAGCTACGCGCCAGCCGCAGACGCGCTGGAGAACCTGGCGCGGCCGCAGGTCGGCAACATCAGCGTTTACGCCAGGCATCGAGACTACCATGACGTGCTGCGCGGCAAGCTCAAGCACCTGGCGCAGTTCGTGGTAAGCCGGTTCGGCGGCGAGGTGCGCGTGTTCGTGGACACCGCGCCGGTGATGGAGAAGCCGCTGGCGCAACAGGCGGGGCTGGGATGGCAGGGCAAGCACACGAACCTGGTCTCGCGCGCGCATGGGTCCTGGCTGTTCCTGGGCGAGGTGTTTACCACGCTGGCGCTGCCGCGCACCGAGGCTCCGAGCGGGGGCTGCGGCAGTTGCGAGCGCTGCCTGGCGGCGTGCCCGACAGACGCATTTCCGGCGCCTTACAAGCTGGATGCGACGCGGTGCATCTCGTACCTGACCATCGAGCACGCGGGGCCGATCCCGCACGCGCTGCGGCCGATGATGGGCAACCGGATCTACGGCTGCGACGATTGCCTGGCGGCCTGCCCGTGGAACAAGTTCGCGGTGGCCGGGCGGGAAGCTAAGCTGACGGCGCGCGTGGACTTGGCCGCACCGGAACTGGCGGAACTGGCGGCGCTGGACGATGCGGCCTTCCGCGCGATGTTCGCCGGCTCGCCGGTCAAGCGCAGCGGGCGTAACCGGTTCGTGCGCAACGTGCTCGTGGCTATCGGCAACTCGGGCGCGGCGGCGTTGCGGCCGGCCGCACAGGCGCTGGCGGCGGACACCGACCCCGTGGTGGCCGAGGCTGCGCAATGGGCAGCGGCGCGGCTGCCGGGGTGAGCGCGGCGGGGCTGGTCAAGCGCAGCTTCTCGCTGGCGGGGCATCGGACCAGCGTGGCGCTGGAGCCAGCGTTCTGGACGGCGCTGGAGGCAAATGCGGCGGGGCGCGGCACCGGCCTGCTGGCGCTGGTGGCCAGCGTGGATGCCGCGCGGGCGCCGGAGCAGTCACTGGCCTCGGCCTTGCGTCTGCACGCGCTGGAACGGGCTCAGGCCGACGCCGGCGCGAACTTGGCGGCGTGTTAACGGTTACGAAAGGGCCAGGCCTGCAAAGTCCGCTCACCCGAAAACGGGTGCATCTAGTGGAGAAACCAAATGGCCACGTCTTTCGTCCTGTCCGACATTGCCGCCTGCCACGTCAGCCCGCTGATGCTGGCGGACCAATTGCTGACCCTGGCCAAGGATGCCGATCGGGCTGGCATGCGCCGGCCGGCCGAGCAGCTCCTGTTCCTGGCCTTCGCGGTCTATGACGAGAAGCCCGCCTACGCCTGAGACGGGACGTAGAGGACGCCGGGCGGCTGGCCGGATTGCGGCTGCCATCTGGCTGATGATGGCGGCCGGGCCGGGTTGGGGTGCGGCTGCACCCGGGCACGGGCTGCCTGGTGACAGCGTGCTGCCTCCGGCTACGCAGCCGGCAGCACGGCGCACCTGGATGGCCAGGCAGTCAGCGCTTTGCCTGGTGGCCATCGCGGAAGCCGGGCCGCGCTATGGACTGCCACCGGGCTTGCTGGCCGCGATCTCCCGCGTGGAGACCGGCCGGCCTCTGCCGGTGACGGGCGACAGGCAGCCCTGGCCCTGGGCAGTGAACGCGGACGGCGAGTCGCTGTTTTTCGACACGCGGGCGCAGGCGGTGGCCGAAGCCACAAGGCGCCTGCGTGCCGGCGCACGGTTCGTGGACATCGGCTGTATGCAGGTGGATTTACGCGAGCATGCGGAGGCGTTCGCAAACCTGACCGAGGCTTTCAACCCTGCGCGGAACGCGGACTACGCGGCGCGGCTGCTCGTTTCGTTACGAACAGGCCGACGTGGCGCGGAACGTGGGTGGGCGCTGGCCGCGGGGCTGTACCACTCGGGATCGCCAGGGGTGATGGAGCCTTACGCGGCGGCGGTGGCGCGGATGCAGGTGAGCGGGGGCAAACATGGGGCGCTGCCCCAAACCCCGCTGGGGCCTTGAGGCCCCAGACCCCCGTTCATTAGGAATTTCTTACAAACAGCCTCTAAGGACTTGTCCTTAGCGGGGTCCAGGGGCAGAGCCCCTGGCCTTGCCTTACTCGTCCCTGTGCACCCGCTCCATACGCTCATGCCGCTCCTGCGCTTCAACAGATAAGGTGGCGATCGGGCGTGCCTCAAGTCGGCGCAAGCCAATCGGTTCGCCAGTCTCGTCGCAGTAGCCGTACTGGCCGGCTTCGATACGCTGTATGGCCTGGTCGATCTTGGAAATCAGCTTGCGGGCACGGTCGCGGGTGCGCAGCTCCAGCGCGCGGTCGGTCTCCACGCTGGCGCGGTCGGTGATGTCGGCTTCCAGGATGCCGCCCTGCCCCAGGCTGGCCAACGTGTCGTCGGCATCGCGCAGCAGGTCGGCCCGCCAGCGGAGCAGCTTCTGGCGGAAATATTCCGCCTGAAGCGGGTTCATGAACTCCTCGGTGTCCAAGGGCCGGTAGTCGGGCGGGAGCGTCAGCATCATGTCGGCCGGTCCTCGTCAATCCAGGGCGAAACGCTGTCCGGTCGGCGACCGTCCCGGCATCTGGCGCGGCTTATAGCCAAGCGGGACGGCTGCGCCAAGCAGGACCACGCGGGCTAGCCGGCGCGAGCCAGTTCGATGGCGGCACGCTGGGCGATGGCGCGGAGCACGCCGTCCAGCCCTGGGCTGACGGCCTCGGGCAGCACGCGCGCGAGCTCGGCCAACGTGGCGCGGGCCTGCGCACCGTCGCCGCCAAGGGCAGCCAGGTGCAAGCCGGAGAGCGCGCCCAGCAGCGCGCGCGCCTGGCCGGCGGCCTGCGCGTCGGACGGCGCGGGCGTGTCAGGCGGCGTCGCGGCAGCGCCGATGCCGGCAAGGCAGACGAGCTGCGCGGCCTGTCCGGCGGCTGCGGCTTCGGGCGCCGGCTCGGCATCGTCCATATCGGCAGGTACGGTGAAGCCGCCGCATGCCGCGCGGGTCCGGCGCGTGGCGCGGCCTTGGGCTGCGGCGAGGGCTGGGTCGATGCGCATGGGCCGATCCTTTCAGGGCGCGTGCGGGATGCACGTTCCGGCAACTACTTTGTGGTGTTCTGCCGTCATGGCCGAACAAGTGGGCATTGCCCCGAACCGAGCGCGCTGCCGGCGTACAGCATGCAATCCAATGGTTGCCCGAGTGCGAAGGAGGCCTGCTTACCTCTGTGCATCCGCGCTGCTGCTGGGCGTGCTGCTGCCCGGCGTGCTGCTGCCGGCTTGTGCGCTGGCGCAGATACGGGTGAAGGACATCGCGGACGTGGAAGGCGTGCGCGAGAACCAGCTGGTGGGCTACGGCCTGGTGGTGGGGCTGAACGGCACCGGGGACAAGCTGGACAATGCGGTGTTCACGCGGGAGTCGCTGGTCGGCATGTTGGAGCGGCTGGGCGTGAACACGCGCGACCAGATCGCCAAGCTGCAGACGAAGAACGTGGCCGCGGTGATGGTGACGGGCAACCTGCCCGCCTTCGCGCGCACCGGCAGCCGGATCGACGTTTCGGTGTCGGCCATCGGCGATGCCACCAACCTCTCGGGCGGCACGCTGCTGGTGACGCCGATGCTGGCTGCCGACGGCGAGGTCTACGGCGTGGGACAGGGTGCGATCACCACAGGCGCGGTGGCGGCGCGCGGCGCATCCGGCTCGTCGGTCACGCGCAACGTGCCCACCTCCGGCAAGATCGCCAACGGCGCCATCGTGGAACGCGAGGTGGCGTTCGCGCTCGGCAGTCAGACTGCCGTGGCGCTGGCGTTGCGCAACCCGGACCTGACTACGGCGCGCCGCATGGAGGCTGCAATCAACGCGGCGCTGGGCGCGGGCACGGCGCGTGCGAGCGATCCCCGCACCGTCTCGCTGAACCTGCGCGGGCACGACGTGATCGACGCGCTGACGACGATCGAGGAGTTGCGCGTGGAGCCGGACACGCCGGCGATCGTGGTGATCGACGAGACGAGCGGCACCATCGTGATGGGTGCCAACGTGCGCATCAGCACGGTGGCGATCGCGCAGGGCAACCTCACGATCCGCGTCTCCGAGACGCCCGAGGTCTCGCAGCCTGCGCCGTTCAGCCGCGGCAAGACCGTGTCGGTGCCCCGCAGCAGCATCAGCGTGGATACCGAGCACGACCACAAACTGGGTCTGCTGAGTGCCGCGCCCACGTTGCGTGACCTCGTGGCCAGCCTGAACGCGCTCGGCGTGGGGCCGCGCGACCTGATCAGCATCCTGCAGGCGATCAAGGCAGCGGGTGCATTGCAGGCCGATTTGGAGGTGAGGTGATGCGCGTGGAAAGCCGGCCGCCTGTGGCCGATGCACAGGACAAGCTGCGTAAGTCGGCCGAGGACTTTACAGCAGTGGCGCTCAACGAGCTGCTCAAGCCGATGTTCGACACGCAGGACGATACGGACGGTCCGTTCGGCGGCGGTGCAGGCGAACGCGCGTTCAAGCCGATGATGATCAACGAGGTCGCCAAGCAGATGGCGCGCGGCGGCGGGCTGGGCCTAGCCGAGCCCGTCTACCAGCAGATGTTGCGATTGCAGGAGCAGCGCCGATGAGCAGCCGGATAACCACCATGCAGACACGATCAACCCAGGTGCCTACGATGGACGAGGCGGTGGAGCGCTTGAGCGCGCTGCTGATCGAGGAGAATGCGGCGCTGGAGGCGATGGACTTCGCGCGTGCCGGCGGGCTGCTGGCGCCCAAGCACGCCGCGGCGGACGCGCTTGCCGCGGCGTGGCGCGCGGCTGAACCCACGCCCGGCGTCAGCGACGGCATGCGGGACTTGGGTGTGCTGGCCGAGGAGAATAGGCAGTTGCTCAAGCGCGCCATGCGCGTGCAGCGGCGCGTGCTGGATCTGGTTGCCAAGGCGGCGCGTACCGCGCCGCAGGCGGCGCGATATGGTGCAGGTGGAAAACTGGCGGCGGCGGCGGGCGGAGCGCAAAGCTTCAAGGCGCGCGTGTAGCATAAGGCTTTGCCCCAAACCCGCTGAAGCCGTGCGGTCCCAGCCCGGACATCTCAGTCGTTGATAATTAATCCTCGCAGGGCGAGCTTGAACCAAGGAAGCGAAGTACTGAACAGAAGGGGGTCTGGAGCCTCGAGGCCCCAGCGGGGTTTGGGGCAGAGCCCCATGCTTCAATGCAGACGACCGTGGCGCAGGCCATCTCCTGCGCCACGGGTATGGCTACTCCTCGTCGACAGCTTCTGAAGCTGCCGGCTCCTCGGCGTGCTCGTGCAGGTCCATGTCCTGCACCGGCGTCTCTACGGCCTTCTTCTTCCGTCCGCGCTTTTTCGGCTCGGCTGCATTCGGCATGGCGAAGTCGCTTTCCGGCGCGGTCGTCTCCGGTGTGCTGCGTGGCCGGCGGGTCTTGCGCGCAGTCTCGGCGCCGGAGCCGTTGGCAACGCGCGCGGCGCGGCCGAGCTTGGTGCGACCGTCGATCTTGCGGGCAGATGCCGTCTTGGTCGTGCGGGTGCTGGCTGTATCACGCGCGGTCTTGCTGGCACGTGCAGGCACCGTGCGCGCAGCGGCCGCCTTGGTGGTGCGTGTCGCGGGCTTGCGGGTGGCAGCAGCCGTGCGCTTGGGCGTGGCGCGTGACGTGGCGGACTTAGTCGTGCGCGTGGTGCGCGCTACGGGCTTTGCCGTCCGCGTCGTGGCGGCCTTCCGTGTGGCCGTGCTACGCGCAGCCGCGGCCGTGCGCGTGGTGGCCGCCTTGCGTGGCGTGGCAGCCTTCGCCGTGCGCGTCGTCTTGGCGCCGCGCGTGGTGCTCGCGGTGCGCGAAGGCTTGGCGTTACGCGCACCGGCTGCCTTGGTGGTGCGGGCGGGTTTTGCATTACGCGTTGTGGCGGCCTTGCGCGTGGCCGTCGTCTTCGTGACGCGGGCCGCGGCCGGTTTAGCCTTGCGTGTGGTCGCGGCTTTCGTGGTGCGCGTGGCTGCGGCGGGCTTGGCAGCGCGCTTGGCAGGCGCCTTTGCTGCGGCCGTGCGGCCTGTTGCGGCCTTCGGCTTGGCCTTCGGCGGACGACCGACGGGGCGACTGGTGGAGGCGCTGCCGCGGCGCGATGTCGGGCGCGCAGCCAGGGCGCTTGCGCGCGCCCGGCATGGTTTTCCTGTTGTCTCGTCACTGCTCATGGTGGGCGGTCTCCTTGGATGTGCCGTGTGGGCGTGTGCCGTGTGGCGTGCGGGAACGAACGATCAGTTGCGGTGCCGGTTCCTTTGCCGGCCCCTCCCTGCTGCGGCCCGCGGCCTGGACAGCGGCGGCAGTCGTTCAAAAAGTCGTCGCCAGATTGAGGCTCTTTGGACGATCGTGGCTCCCACTCGGCGCGTGAATGCGGGTTGCTAGGCTTCGCGAGTCGCGTCTCGCAGACATGCGCTGCTTTCGCTATCTGCCGCGCGTGCAGAGATGTCAACGAAAAGCAACGGTCAACTGCGTGTTTCCAGACTTAAATCATTGCAATCTGTGGGCACCTGCTTCGCTTGCGCGTGGCTGCTGCACCGGCTTCACGCCGACGTGTGAAGGCGACTGGTATCTTGCGGCCTCGCCGCGCAGGTGCGGCAGCTTCATCCGGCATCGATGTTGTCGAGCAGCCGCACACTGCCCAGGCGCGCGGCGGCGATCAGGCGAGCGCCCGCCTGCGGAGTTGCCAGCCGCGCCAGGCTCTGCCCATCCACCAGCGCCACGTAATCCACTACCAGGCCGGAAGCGGCGAGGCGTGTACGCGTGGCGTGCAGGGCGGCCTGTACGGTCACGCCGCTGCGAAGGTTGGCGGCGGCGTCCTGCAGCACGGCGTGCAACACCGGCGCGGTTGCGCGCTCGTCGGCGGTGAGGAAGCGGTTGCGCGAGGACAGCGCAAGGCCGTCCGGCTCACGCAAGGTGGGCACGCCGACGATGTTCACGCCGAGGGCGAGGTCGCGCGTGATGCGGGCGATGACCTGCAGTTGCTGCCAATCCTTCTCGCCGAAACAGGCAGCATCCGGCTTGAGCTGGCCGAACAGCTTTGTCACCACCGTGGCCACGCCGCGGAAATGTCCGGGCCGCGCGTCGCCCTCCCAGCCCACGGCCGGCCCTGCAACATCGACGAGCGTCGCGTCGCCTGGCGGGTACATGTCGTCGACACCCGGCAGCCACACCACATCGCATCCCGCGTCTTCCAGCGCGCGCAGGTCGCCCGCCTCGTCGCGTGGGTAGCGGGCGAGATCGTCGGCCTGTCCGAACTGCAGCGGGTTGACGAAGATGGAGGCGGCCACGCGTCCGCCGAGCAGGCGCGCGTGGTGCAGAAGCGAGATGTGGCCTGCATGCAGCGCGCCCATGGTCGGCACCAGGGCCAGCGTCGGTGACTCCGCGCGCAGCGTCGCGAGTGCTGCATCGAGGTCGCTGCGTGTTCTGGCGATCAGCATTGGCGGTGCGGCCTTCATCGGTGGTGGTGCGACGCGCGTCCTTTGGCGCGGGTGCATCCGAGGTGCAAGCGGCCCGACGCATGATGGCTGGCGTGCAGCGCGCGCCTTCCGGCCGACGGGCGGGTGCTTGCCATGCAGGCGGTGGCGGACCAGCTTGGGTTGCAGAAAGCGACGGCCACGACGAGGAGGTAGCCGACCATGCCAGACAGCCTTCCGGTACGTTGGACGCCGGACCGCCGGCCGCAGGTGCAGCCCGGCGGCCTGCCTGCCCCGTCTTTCGCGGCGGCCGTGTGGCGCGGGGTGCGCGGACGCTGTCCGGTATGCGGCAAGGGTCACGTGTTTGCCGGATGGTTGCGCGTCAGCACGGTGTGCGACGTGTGCGCGGCGCCGCTCGGGCTGATCCGCGCCGACGACGCGCCGCCCTACTTCACCATCTTCATCGTGGCGCATGTGGCAATAGGCGCGCTCGTGGCGCTGGAACGCACCATGCTGCTTTCGGTGGGAACCGAGATGCTGATCTTCCTGCCGGGCACGCTGGCGCTCGTTCTCGCGCTGATCCGGCCGGTGAAGGGCGGCACCGTCGGACTGATGCTGAAGCTCGGTTTCATGCGACCGGCCGATTTGCCCGCCGATGACTGATCCTGTGCAGGGTGTGCCCGGCACGGCCGCAAGGCGCCGCTCCCTGCTGCGCGTGGTGCTGGACGGCGAGAAGCGCGGCCAGCTCTCGGTCCTGCAGCAGGCCGACCTCGACCAGGCGGTGCGCGACCTGGCGGTGGAGAACCTGTTCGTGCCGCGCGGCCTGCCGGGGCCGTTCGTCCTGCACCTCTCCATCGTGGAAGGCCGGCTCGCCTTCGACGTGCGTGACGCCGAGGACGCGCCGGTGATGGCGCTGGGCCTGGCACTGGGACCGTTCCGCCGACTGATCAAGGACTACCAGCTGCTGGTGGAAAGCTACGCGCACGCGGTGCAGGACGGGCGCGAGGCGAGCATCCAGGCGATCGACATGGGACGCCGCGGGCTGCACAACGAGGGCGCCGGGATGATGACGACGCGCCTGGCAGGGCGGGTGGACATCGATTTCGAGACGGCGCGGCGGCTGTTCACCCTCGTCTGCGTGCTGCATCAACGCATCTAGCCTGAACGGAGCCAGCATGAGGATCGACGGCACGCAATACCGCAGCGTGTGGGCGGACGCGCAGGACGGCGGCGCGGCCGTGCGCATCATCGACCAGACGAAGCTGCCATGGGCGGTGGAGGTCCTGCGGCTGGAGGAGGTGGCGGCGGTGGCGCACGCCATCTCCACCATGCAGGTTCGCGGCGCGCCGCTGATCGGCGCGGTGGCGGCACATGGCTTGGCGCTGGGCTTACGCGCGGACGCGTCCAGCGAGGCGATGGAGCGCGACGCCGCGATGCTGGCCGCGACACGCCCCACCGCGGTTAACCTGCGCTGGGCGCTGGACCGCATGCTGACGGTGCTGCGCAACACCCGGCCGGGCGAGCGCGCCGCGCGCGCGCACGCCGAGGCGCTGGCCATCGCCGATGAGGACGCCGCCCAGAACGAGGCGATCGGCGCGCACGGCTTGCCGCTGATCGAGGCGGCGGCCGCGCGCAATCCGGGGCGCGCGGTGAACGTGCTGACGCATTGCAACGCCGGCTGGCTCGCGACCGTGGATTGGGGCACCGCGCTGGCGCCGATCTACAAGGCACACGATTCTGGCATCGGCGTGCATGTCTGGGTGGACGAGACCCGGCCGCGCAACCAGGGCGCGGCGCTGACTGCCTTCGAGCTGGGCAAGCATGGCGTCGCGCACGTGGTGATCTCGGACAACGCCGGCGGCCACCTGATGCAGCACGGCGAGGTGGACCTGGTGATCGTGGGCGCGGACCGGGTGACGCGCACGGGCGATGCCGCCAACAAGATCGGCACCTACCTCAAGGCGCTGGCGGCGCACGACAACGGTGTGGGCTTCCACGTGGCGTTCCCCTCCACCACCGTGGACTGGAGCATTGAGGACGGCGTGGCGGCCATCCCCATCGAGGAGCGCGCGCAGAGCGAGGTGACGAGCGTGACAGGACGCGCGGCGGACGGCAGCGTGGCCACTGTGCAGGTGACGCCGGACGGCAGCCCGGCCGCCAACCCCGCCTTCGACGTGACGCCCGCGCGCCTGATCACCAGCCTGATCACCGAGCGCGGCGTGTGCGCTCCCACCGGCCTGGCCGAACTGTTTCCCGAGCGGCGGATTCCCGTCAGGTAAGGCGCCTGTTTCCTTTTTCGAAAAAGACCGCGCCTGCTTTCTCTCTTGCCGGGGCGGTCGTAGTAACCCCGGCAGACCGCAGGAAACCGAGCATAACCGACATGTCCGACCGCCTCTCCAGCGGGGTTGCAGGCCTGGATGCCTTGCTGCTGGCAGGGCGCGTCGGAAGACCTGATCGACCGCGTGGCGTCCGACCTGCTGGCCTACGTGCGGGCGCGCGGGGTCAAGCGGCTGGTGATCGACGGGTTGCTTGGCTTCGAGGACATGACCGTGCAGACCGAGCGGATCGCGCTGTTCTTCCGCGCGATGATGAGCCAGTTGCGCGAGCTCGGCGTGACCACGCTCGGCACCGCCGAAGTGCCCGAGCTGGTCGACCCGGTCTCGCGCGCACCGCCGAGCCGGCTGACACCGATCGCGGAAAACCTGATCATGTTGCGCCACATTGAGAACGCCGACGGCCTCGGGCGAGTGCTTTCGATAATGAAGCTGCGCGACAGCAGGTCGAAGCCCTGCTTGAGGACGAGGGCCACCGCGTGCTGACCGCGATAAACGGGCGACACGGGATGGAAAGAATGGCCGAGGCCAGGCCGGACTTGGTGATCAGCGACCTGATGATGCCGGTGGTGGACGGCGCGGCGTTCCTGCGCGCGATACGCGACAACGCCGAGTTCAGCCATGTTCCGTTTGCGCTGATGTGCGCCTTGCCTGAGGTCACGATCGCCGACCGGATCAGCGGCTACGATG
The DNA here is from genome assembly GCA_964242595.1 of uncultured Acetobacteraceae bacterium. Classification (GTDB taxonomy): domain Bacteria; phylum Pseudomonadota; class Alphaproteobacteria; order Acetobacterales; family Acetobacteraceae; genus BOG-908. Next base: position 38,422 of record CAXTBC010000038.1, read on the forward strand.
CGTTCCTGCGCAAGCCGTTCAAGCTCGCGGACATTTCGGCGCTGGTGATGCGGTTGCTGAAGCAGGGTTGAGCGAGGAAGGCCTTCTTTTTCAAAAAAACAAAAAGCTTTGCTCCGCTGTCGCCGGTCTGTCCTGCAGCCGCGGATTGCACAAGCATAAAAACCGCTACAGCGCCAACAAAAGCTTTCTGCCTCTTTTCTTGAAAGAAGGCCTTCTTTGCTTTCGCCTCACACCCGCAGAAACGTCTCGTACTGCCCGGAGAACAGCGCAACAAAAGGCGGCTCCATGGTGAAGCCCGAAGGGTCGTCCGTGATCACCTGGCCGAGCTGGGAGCAGTGGCACGCGATGGCGCGGCGCTTGGCAGGCAAGTGCGCGGTGACGTCCAGGCGGAACCCGGCAGGCGCGGGCGCTTCGATCAGGCGGCGCGGCGGTAGCGTCCAGCCCCAAACGGGGTACTCGAACAGGGCTGCCCCAGCCAGGCACGCCGCGCGGGCACCCAGGATGCTGGCAGAGAGGTGGTCGCAATGCGGATCGTGCCGCCAGGTGGTCAGGATGGTGGCTGCCCCGCAGGCGCGCGCGTGGGCGGCGATGGCGCGTGCGGCCTGCTCGGCGACTTCGCCACGCTGCGGCGCCCTGGTGTCGGCCAGGCCGAGGAAACTGACCTGGGTGTCCGGCAGGCCGAGCATCAGGGCGGCCTGCCTGCTTTCGGCCTCGCGCAGGCGCCGCAAGCGGGCGGCGGGGTAGGCGGCCGAGCGCGGGTGCGAGCCTGTGCCGTCGGTCAGCACCAGCACGAACACGCGGCGGCCGGTGGACTGGGCGGTGGCGATCAGCCCGCCGCAACCCAGCGTCTCATCGTCAGAATGCGGCGCCAGCACCAGGACGGGTCCGTAGGCGAACTGGGCATCCAGCGTGCTGACCGGCAGAGCGCGCATCTGCCAGTGCAGCCGGGCGGCGCTGCTGCGCCGGGGGTTCTCTCCCGCGAGGCGCGCCGTCGGATCCACTAATTCGCGGGACGGCAAGGTTGCATCGTCGAGTGAGGCACACGCGTCGAGTGGCAGCATGAACTATTCCGGCCGAGAATATAGGCATTGTGTCGTTGCGTGTCGTCAATGGACACTACGCGCGGGAGAGACGACCGGTTGCACCGGAGATTTGGGGCTCGGATCGTGTTTAGCGTTCTAATCTGGCAGCAAGCATGGGGCTCTGCCCCAAACCACGCTGGCCTCGAGGCCCCAGACCCCATTCGTCAAGGATCTCCTGCGAGCAGGTTCTAGGGACTTGTCCTTGGCAGGCTCCAAGAGCGGAGCCCCAAGCTCACGAAGTTGCCAGACCCCCACTCCCTTGTATCTGGCTCTGGACCACCTCGGGCTTGCGCCAGAACGAGTCGGCCATGCTGTCCTGCAGTCCGATGAGCTGGAGCTGCACCCAATCGAGAAACTCGTGCAGCCCGCGCGCCAGGATCTGGTTGATCGTCTGGTCCATCAGCGCGGCCCGCAGCTCGTCCAGTCGCTCCTGGGCCACGTAGGCGCCGCGCAGGCCGTAACCGGAGCTGAGCTGGCCCAGATAGAGGTCCACCTGGCGCATGCACAGCGTGAGGCTGCGCGGGAAGGATTGGTTCATCAGCAGGAAGCCGGCGACCGAGGACGGGGTCATGTAGCTGGGGTTGATGCGCCGGTAGGCCTGGTAGCCGGAGGCCGCACGCAGCAACGCGTGCCACTGGCTGACGTCGAGCGCACTGCCCACGTCGTCCGGCGAGGGCAGTAGGGTATGGTACTTGATGTCGACCAGGCGCGAGGTCTGGTCGCCGCGTTCGATGTACTTGCCGATGCAGTAGAACGCCCAGCTCTGGTCGCGGTAGAACGTGCCGTCGGTGATGCCGGCATGCGCCTGGCACTGTTCCTTGAAGTAGGCGCACAGGCCGGACACCCGGCTGGGCGCGGCGTCGGCGGACGTGAGCTGGCGGACGCGGTTGTAGAAGATGTTGAGCTGGGACCACATTTCTGTGGGGATCAGCGGGCGCAGCGTGCGGGCGTTCTCGCGCGCGGCGAACAGCGAGGACAGCATCGAGGTGGGGTTGTCGCGATCCACCAGGTAGAATTGCGCCACGCTCTCCGCGTTGGCGTGGCCGTACAGCTTGGTGAAGCGCTCCTCGTCGGCGTTGATCTGGATCACCGAGCGCCAGCCAGACTGGTCCACACCGTGGCGGACGAACGTGTCGGTGACGTCCAGGATGCGCGCCAGGTTCTCGATGCGCTCCATGTAGCGGCCGAGCCAGAACAGGGCTTCGGCGTAGCGGGAGAGCAACAGCGGGGAGCGGCGCTGGGGTTCTTCGTTCATGTCTGCCGACCGGTAGGAAGGAAGAGTTCTTTTTT
>CAXTBC010000039.1:0-39034 GCA_964242595.1 uncultured Acetobacteraceae bacterium
TGCTTGTCTATAGGTCAAAGTTTACGGCCGTTAGTATAAGGACTTGTCCTTAGCGAGGTCTAGGAGCAGAGCCCTGGCCTTCCTTGATGGCAACACGTCAGGCCGCAGACCTTATTTAGTGTCGTTGGCCGCAGCCGGGGTCGCCGGCGTCAGGACAGTGGAGATCGTATCGCGCGCCACCGTCACCCGCACGTTCGGCGCGATCTCCACTTCCAACTCGTTGGCCCCGTCGCGCACCCTCTGAACAACGCCTACTATGCCGCCGGCAGTCAGCACGCGGTCGCCTCGCCTAATGGCGGCCAATTGCGCCTTCAGCGCCTTTTGCTGCTGCTGCTGCGGGCGGATCATCAGGAAGTAGAACACCACGAAAATCAGGACGAACGGCAGGAACTGTAAAACCTGCGGGCCGGCCAGCCCGCCGACGCCGCCGGCTTGCTGGGCGTAGGCTGATGAAATGAGCGAGGGCATGTGTGGGGGCTGTTCCTGGACGGAGTGCCGCAGCCGGGTTGCGGCTGGATGCGCCGCACCATAGTTTCCGCGTACCTGTCGTCAAGCATCGGTCCTAAGCCAGCACCATGGAAGCGTTGCTCCCTCTCGTCACACGCATCGCCGAGGCGCTCGAACGCCTGGCGCCGGCCACCCCGCTTCGCCTGTCCCTGGAAGGTGCTGACGCGTTCGTCTGGCAGCCGGCGCTGCATGGCTCCGGCGGCCGGCTGGCGCCGGTGGCCCGTGTGGCGGGTGTGGAGATTGGGCTGCTGAAGGGGATCGACCGCGCGCGGGACGTGTTGCTGGACAACACGCGGCGCTTCGCCGTTGGCCGGCCGGCCAACAACGCCATGCTGTGGGGCGCCCGCGGCATGGGCAAATCGAGCCTGGTGAAGGCGGTGCACGCCGCCGCTCTGGCCCGCACGCCCGGCAGCCTGGTGCTGATCGAGATCCACCGCGAGGACATCGCCACCCTGCCCAGCCTGCTGGACCGGCTGCGCCAGCAGGACCGCCGCGTGCTGGTGTTCTGCGACGACCTCTCGTTCGAGCGGGAGGATGCCGACTACAAGGCGCTGAAATCAGTGCTGGACGGCGGCATCGAGGGGCGGCCGGAGAACGTGCTGTTCTACGCAACCAGCAACCGGCGGCACCTGATGCCGCGCGACATGATAGAGAACGAGGCGGCGACCGCGATCTCGCCCGGCGAGGCTGTTGACGAGAAGGTATCATTGTCCGACCGTTTCGGCCTGTGGCTGGGCTTCCACGCCTGCGACCAGGCGACCTACCTGTCGATGGTGGAAGCCTACGCGACGGAGATGGGGGTCACTGCCGATCCTGCCGCACTGCGGACGGCGGCGCTGGCCTGGGCGGTAGGGCGTGGTGCACGGTCCGGGCGGGTGGCCTGGCAGTTCATGGTGGATTTCGCCGGAGCGGTCTGAAAGGAAGCAAGGCCTTCTTTTTCGAGAAAAAGAAGCAAAAAGCTTTACTACTGAGCGCGGCTGTCTCCGGGCACACTCGACAGGGAGCAAAGCTTGTTGGTTCTTTTTCTCGGAAAAGAACTGCTTACTTCCTTGCTGGTATCGTCTCGATGCCGCCCATCGCCGCCACGAGCCGCTCCGGTACCCGAATGCTGCCGTCCGCCTGCTGATAGGTCTCCATCACCGCAATCAGCGCGCGGCCAACTGCCACGCCCGAACCGTTCAGCGTGTGCACGTGGGCGATGGTCTTGCCGTCAGCGGCCCGGAAGCGTGCGTTCATGCGCCGCGCCTGGAAGGCGCGCGTGTTCGAACAGGAGCTGATCTCCCGCCACATTCCTTGCCCCGGCAGCCACACCTCCAGATCGTGCGTGCGCGCGGCGCCGAAGCCGGTATCGCCGGAACACAACAACATGCGGCGGTATGGCAGCCCAAGCGCTTCCAGCACGGCCTCCGCGCAACGCGTCATGCGCTCGTGCTCGGCATCGCTGTGGTCCGGATGGGTGATGCTGACGAGCTCCACCTTTCGGAACTGGTGCTGGCGCAACATGCCTCGCGTGTCCCGCCCGGCCGAGCCGGCTTCGCTGCGAAAGCAGTCGGTGAGCGCTGTGCGACGAACAGGCAAGGCGGCTTCGGCAAGGATGTCGCCGGCTACCATGTTGGTGATGGGCACTTCCGCCGTGGGAATCAGCCAACGGCCGTCGGTGGTCTGGAACAGATCCTCCTTGAACTTCGGCAACTGGTTCGTGCCGAAGGCGGCTGCGTCGTTCACCAGCGCGGGCACGCTCACCTCGGTGTAGCCGTGCTGCGTGGTGTGCATGTCCAGCATGAATTGGCCGATGGCGCGTTCCAGCCGTGCCAGCGCCCCGTGCAGGATGGTGAAGCGGGCGCCGGAGATCTTGGCCGCGCGTTCGAAATCCATCAGGCCGAGCGCCTCGCCGAGCTCGAAATGTTGACGCGCAGGGTAGTCGAAACTCGGCGGCGTGCCCCAGCGCTTCAGCTCGGCGTTGGCGGTCTCGTCGTTGCCATCCGGCACTTCTGCGTCGAGCACGTTGGGGAATGCGGCCAGCGCGGTGCGCAGCTCGGCATCCAGCTCGGCACTGCGAGCGTCCAGCCGCTCCATCTCACCGCGCAACGCTGTAGCTTCGGCTTCCTGGACGGCCGTGTCGCCGCCGACGCGCTTGGCCTGTCCTATCTCGCGGGCCAGTATGTTGCGGCGGGACTGTGCATCCTGCTGCGCTGTGGCCGCGGCACGGCGTTCGGCATCCAGCGCCAGCAGCGGTGCCGACGCGCCCGACAGCTTACGTCGCGCCATGGCGGCGTCAAACGCGTCCGCTTCCGTGCGAATCGCCTTGATGTCGTGCATCAGACGTCGACCGGCTTGGCCTCGACCAGCCGGGCCGAGAAAATGGAGATTTCGTAGAGTATGATCAGCGGTACGGCCAAGCCGGTCTGGGTGATGATGTCGGGCGGCGTTAGCACGGCGGCCACGACAAAGCAGCCGACATAAGCGTAGCGCCGGTACTTCTTCAGCCCGCGCGAGCTGACCAGGCCCACTTTCGCGCACAACGTCAGCAGCACCGGCAGCTGGAACGCGATGCCGAACGCCATGATCAGCTTCATCACCAGCGAGAGGTATTCGCTGACCTTCGCCTGCAGCTCTATCTGCAGCACGTCCTTGCCGCCCGGCGTCTCGAAGCTGAGGAAGAACTTCCACGCGAACGGGAACACGAAGTAGTAGGCCAGCGCCGCTCCCAGCACGAACAGCACGGGTGTCGCCAGCAGGAACGGTGCGAACGCCCGGCGCTCGCTTCGGTACAGCCCTGGCGCCACGAACAGCCAGATCTGGCTGGCGATCACCGGGAACGAGATGAACGTGGCGCCGAAGAAGCCGACCTTCAGGTAGGTAAAGAAAGCCTCGTACAGCGCCGTGTAGATCAAATGCGGCTGCTCGCCCTTCGCCTTCATGATGTGCGCCAGCGGCTGGGCAAGGAACAGGTAGATGGCGCCGGAGAAGTGGTAGCAGACGAAGAACGCCGCCACGAAGGCCACGGCCGACCACAGCAACCGCCGCCGCAGCTCTACAAGGTGCTCGAGCAGCGGCATCGGCTTGTCGTGAATCGGGTCTTCCGCCTGGACGGTGTCGCTGGCCACCGCCTAATGCCCGCCCGTGACGCCGGGCGGGATAAAGGCGGGCGCCTGCGACGCCTGCAGCGCGGTAGGTGCCGCAGCCGCGGGCGGGATGAAGGCGGGTGCCGCGTCCTGGTCCGGCATCGTGATCACCGCGGGCGGGATCACCGGCATGGTGCGTTCCGGCACGATCACCTGATCCAGCTTCGTCATCACCGGCTGCACCGGGTGCGCGCTGAAAGGATCGGCAAACGCGGAGCACATGGTGTTGTCCGGGTCGATCGCCCGCTGCACCAGCGCCTTCGGGTTCAAGCTGCGCAGGTCGTCGAACGAGGATTTCACGTCGCCCAGATCGGCCTCGCGGATCATCTCGTCCACGTGGCCCTGGAACTCCCCGGCCATGCGCCGCAGCTTCTTGATGGTGTCGCTGATTGCCTTGATGGCCACGGGCATGTCCTTCGGGCCAATGGCGATCAGCGCTACCACGCCAATCAAGGCGATCTCGGACCAGTCAAAACCGAACATTGCTGTCTCTTAGCCCGCGACGGGGCGCGACGGAAGGCGGCACGCCGCTCTACGGCTCTGTGTCCGTAGCCGAAAACGCTGAGCTTTAGGCAAGCTTGGGGCTCTGCCCCAAACCCCGCTGGAATCTTGAGGCCCCAGACACCGATCTTCTAGAGCCCTAACTACAGACCTGTCCTTAGCAGGCCTGCGCTACTAGCGACGTTGGTCCGAGCCTGCGGCGCCGGGGGACAGAGCCCCGGCCTTTTTTACGCCGGCGTCTCGGCATCCGGTACGTCCTGAGCGGCCGCGGCGTCGGAAACTTCCACGCTCGTCTCCAGCACCAGCTCGGACCGTTTGGGCAATTCGCCAAGGTCTCGCAACCCGAACTGCGCCAGGAACGCGGGCGTGGTCGCCCACAAGGTCGGCCGCCCCGGCACGTCCCGGTGCCCCGCCGGCTTCACCAGCGCGGCCTCCAGCAAGGCGTCCAGCGTCGCCTGGCTCAGCGCCGCACCGCGTATTTCCTCGATCTGCGCGCGGGTGACCGGCTGGTGCCAGGCGATGATGGCCAGCGTCTCCATGGCCACGCGCGGCAGGCGGCGCGGGCGGCTGATGGTGCGGGTCAGCCGCCCGGCCAGGTCCGGCGCGGTGCGGAACTGCCAGCCAAGCCCGATCTCGGCCAGCTCCACGCCACGGCCGGCGTAGCGCGCCTGAACTGCGCGCAACGTGGCGTCGGCGTCGGCGTCCTCCGGCAGCAACGCGGCCAGCGCGCGGGCGGGCACCGGATCGGGGCTGGCGAACACCAGCGCCTCGGCCAGCCGTAGATGATCCTCCAAAGGGGCGCTCACGCTTTAGGGCCCGCAACCAGGATCGGCGCGAACGGCGCGTCCTGGCGCAACCGCAAATCACCGCCGCGCGCCATCTCCAGCGAGGCAATCAGCGTGCTGGCGATGGCCGCGCGCCGCTGCTGGCCGGTCAGCTGCGCCGGCAGGAACAGCTCCAGCGTGCTCCAGGCCGGCACGGCGCCCAGCGTGGCGGACAGGCGGGCGATGGCGTCCTGCACCGTCCAGAAGCTGAGCTGCTTCGGCTGATAGCTGACCCGCGCCGCCCCGCGCCGCAGTGCCTCCACGTAGCCGCGCAGCAGTGCCGGTGTGTCGGCTGCCAGGCGGGAGCGGTCGGTGGCCGTGAGCTCCTCGGCGGCACCGCGGCGGAACACGTCGGTTCCCAGCAGCGGCCGGGACGCCAGCCAGGCCGCGCCCGCCCGCATGACGGCCAGCTCGGCCAGGCGCGCGGCCAGGATGTCGGCCGCCATCCCGCCCTCGGCCGCCTCGGGCTCGGTCTGCGGCAGCAGCAGGCGGGATTTCAGCCAGGTAAGCCACGCCGCCATCACCAGCCAGTCGGCGGCAAGCTCCAGGCGGGCGCGTTCGATGACGGCGAGATACTGGTCCACCAGCGCCAGGATGGAGATACGTGCCAGGTCCACCTTCTGGGCGCGGGCGAGGTTCAGAAGGAGGTCCAGCGGGCCTTCGAAGCCTTCCAGGGTAAGATGGAGGTGTTCGGACATTTGGCTTCTGCTACCGGCGCTGAAGAGGGCAAGAAAAAGCAAGCAGTCCTTTTTTGAAAAAGGACCAAAAACTTTTGTTTCCCGAATCGGAAACAGCGGGATGTCGCAGGATAGATCGAGGCTGTTGACACAGCGGAAGGACAAAAGTTTTTTGCTTTTTTTTTCAAAAAAGAAGGCCTTGCTTCCTAGACTTTCGTCTGGGCTGTCGCAGCGTTTCTGAAGCATTCGAGAGGGGACGGCTAGACGTCCGTACTATCGTCCAGCGGCACGTGCGCCATGCGCAGGAGCTGATCGTAGACCCACGTCACCGCCGGCACCAGCGTGCTGCCCAGGGGGTTGAACGCAATGCCGTTGGCACGCAGCAGAGCCGGCCCGGCGGTCAGGAAAATCAGCACGAACACGATGCCCACGCGCTCCAGCCTCGCCCACTGGCGGGCGGCGCGCAGCGGCAGCACGCCCACCGCGATACGGCCGCCATCCAGCGGCGGGATCGGCACCAGGTTGAACATGCCCAGCACCAGGTTCAGCACGATGAACGTGCCGATCGCCTGCATCCAGGGCGCGGTCAGCCCGGGGATCCGCAGGCAGAACGCGGCCAGCACGGCGAGCGCGAAGTTCATCACCGGGCCGGCGATGGCCACCACGGCCATCTGCTGGCGCGGGTAGCGGAAGCGCGTGGGATCCACCGGCACCGGCTTGGCCCAGCCGAACATGAACAGCACGTGCCCCACGGTGGCGAGCTGGCTGACCAGCAGGAAGCCAGGCAGCAGGATGGTGCCCACCCGGTCCACATGCACCAGCGGGTTCGGCGACAGGCGCCCCGCCCTGCGCGCGGTGGTGTCCCCCATCGCCCAGGCGGCGTAGCCATGCGCCAGCTCGTGCAGGATGATGGCCACCATCACCAGCCCGCCGGTCAGCAACACCTGCTGCACGACAGCCATCAGCGGCGTGCTCATGCCAGCAGCTCGGCGCGTTCGGCCGCCAGCGCGTCGGCGTCCAGCGTCCGGCGGCTGGCCTCCGCCAGGGCACGCGCGGCTGCAAGCCTGGCCAGGCAGGCTGGTGTGGGCGCCGGCACCGCCTCGAGCAGGTCCACCGTCTCGGCCAGCACGCCAGAGCAGTGCAGCGCCACGTCGCAGCCTGCCGCCAGGGCCCGCGCGGCGCGCTCGCCCGGCGTGCCGGTGAGCGCGTGCATGGCCAGGTCGTCGGTTACCAGCACGCCACCGAAGCCGATGGCGCCCGGCGCGCGGATAACGTCCTGGATGATGCTGGCCGACTGGGTGGCCGGATTGCTGGCGTCGCGGTTCATGTAGCGGATATGGGCCGTCATCAGCCACGGCAACGCGCGGTTGGCGGCGAACGCCACGAGGTCGCTTGCCGCCACGTCGTCCAGCACCGGCAACTCCTTGTGGCTGTCCGCTCGCGCGCGGCCGTGGCCGGGCGCGTGCTTGCCCACCGGCTGAATGCCGGCGGCCAGCATGCCGGCGGCGAACGCGCCGCCCAACGCGGCCACGCGCGACGGGTCGGGCGAAAAGGCGCGGTCGCCGATCACGTCGTGGCCGTCTGGCGCCGGGACGTCGAGCACCGGGGCGGCCACCACGTCGAAGCCGGCGGCCGCGCAGTCCACGCCGATGAGCGCGCCGGTCAGCCAGGCCAGACGTTCGGTGTGCAACGCGCGTGCCGGAGGGTGGGCACGCCAGTGCGGCGGCTTCAGCCGGGCCACCCGTCCACCCTCCTGGTCCACCATGAGCAGGGCGCCGGCAGGAAGTGCCTCCCGCAACTCCGCAACAAGGTTGGCAAGCTGAGACGGGCTTTCGACGTTACGCGCAAAAAGAATGACGCCCAAAGGCTCGATCGCCCGGATAACGGCAGCCTCCTCAGCCGCCAGCCGTGTCCCCGCGATCCCGACCATGGCCGGAAGCATCAACAGCTATTTTCAAAAGTTTTTTGTTTCTTTTTTTCAAAAAAGAAAGCGCTTCCTTCCTTGAACGCGCTCACCATTCAGAACGCCGCAATCGAGCAGTCGCCGCCCCGCGCCCGCACCTTGCCGCAGAACTCGGTAGCGGCCGCGATGCTGGCAAACCCGGCCGTGCGCAGGCGGAACACCGTATGGCCGGCGACGACGGCGCGTTCGACTTCCGGCGTGCGGCCGGTGAACAGGCCGGGCATCTTCTCGGCCAGCCGGCCCCAATCCTGTTCGGCGGCCTGCGGGGTCTCGAAGGCGGCGAGCTGGATGGCGGTGCCGCGTGGCAGGTCGGAGGCGGGCAGCACCGCGGTGGCCGAGGCGTGCTGCACAGGCGGCGCGGCGGCGATGGCGGGCGCGGCGTGAGGTGCCGCCGGAGGGATCGGTGCGGCCACCGGCGCAGGCGAGGCGGCAGCCTGCTCCACCGGCTTGGGCGCGGCGTGAACTTTGGCGTGCAGGGCGTGCAAGGCGGGTTTCTCGGGCTCGGGCGCCAGGCGTTCGGCGCCGGCGCTGACCTCCTCGGCGCCGGCCACCTTCATGCCGCCCGGGTCGGCCGGCTTGATGCGCACCGGGCCGGTCTGCGCCAGGATCACCGGTATGCCGTGATGGACGTGGTGGGACAGGCTGAACGCGCCGATCACCAGGGCCAGCGCACCGCCGAAGCCGGCGGCGACGATGGCCATCCGGCGCATGTCCGGATCGAACCCGCCGGCGGGAGCTTCCGGCCGGTAGGACGGGCGGCCGAAGTTCTGAGTGATCTGCGGCACGTCTGGCATCGCAAGCTCCCTATCTGTCCCGCAACTCCTCCACGGGTGTCACTCCCGCCACGGCCAGGCCGGAACGGATGACGATGGCGACGGCGCTGACCAGGGCCAGCCGGGCCAGCGTTTCCGCGGGGTGGTCCTCGCGCAGGAAGCGCAACGTGGCGTCGGCCCGTCCCTGCTGCCACAATGTATTAAAGTCGGCCGCCAACTCATAGAGGAAAAACGCGATCCGGTGCGGTTCATGCGCCGCGGCGGCACCCTCCACCACGCGCGGCCACTGCGTCAGGCGGCGTAGCATGGCCAGCTCGGGCTCGGCCGTCAGGCTGGACAAGTCCGTGGCCGCCAGAGCCTCGTGAGTAATGGCGGCGGCCGGGAACAGGCCGGTGGCGTGGCGCAGGACGGAGCGGCAACGGGCGTGTACATATTGCACGTACCACACCGGGTTCTCGCGCGTCTCGGCCACCGCAAGGTCCAGGTCGAACTCCATCTGCGCGTCGGATTTGCGCGTCAGCATGGTGAAGCGCACCACGTCGCGGCCGACCTCGTCGATCAGGTCGCGCAACGTCACGAAGCTGCCGGCGCGCTTGCTCATCCGCACGGCCACGCCACCGCGCAGCACGTGCACGATCTGGCACAGCACCACGTCCAGCGTCTCCGCATCGCTCGCCATTGCGCGCACGGCGGCCTTCATCCGGCTCACGTAGCCGCCGTGGTCGGCGCCCCACACGTCGATCATCACCTGCGCGCCGCGCGCTGCCTTGTCGGCGTGGTAGGCGATGTCGTTGGCGAAGTAGGTGTTGCTGCCATCCGACTTCTTCAGCGGCCGGTCCACGTCGTCGCCGAATCGCGTGGCCCGGAACAGGGTCTGCGGACGCGGCTCCCAGTCTTCGGGCACCTTGCCTTTCGGCGGCTCCAGCACGCCCTCGTAGATCAGCCCGCGTACGCGCAGCGTCTCGACTGCGCGGTCCGCCGCCCCGCTCTCCAGCAGCGCGCGCTCGGAGGTGAACACGTCCGGCACTACGCCCAGGGCGGCCAGGTCCTCGCGGATGGAGGCCATCATCATGGCGATCGTGGTGTCGCGCACGGTGTCCAGCCACAGGGCCGGCTCGGCGGGCGTGGCGGCCGGGCCGGCAAGGGCGGCGCCGTGCGTGGCGGCCAGCGCCGCGCCGACCGGGACCAGGTAGTCGCCGCGATACTGCAGCCCGCCGGGCACTGCGGCCGCGTAGTCTTCCTCACCCAGCGCGGTGCCCAGCGCCTGCAAGTAGCGCCAGTAGGCGGCCCAGGCCAGGGCGATCACCTGGGCGCCAGCGTCGTTGATGTAGTACTCCTTGGTGACCGCGTAGCCGGCCTTGGCCAGCAGGTTGGACAGCGCATCCCCCACCACGGCGCCGCGGCAATGGCCGATATGCATGGGGCCGGTCGGGTTGGCCGAGACGTACTCCACGTTCACCCGGATGGCGCCCCCGGCCTGGCTGTCGCCGTAGCGCTCGCCAGCGGCCAGAATCACCGGCAGCTGCCGGTGGAAGATGTCGGGGGTGAGGCGCAGGTTGATGAAGCCGGGACCGGCCGCCTCGGCGGCGGCCACGTTTGGCTGGGTGGCCAGCTCAGCGGCAATGGCGGCGGCCAGCTCGGCCGGCTTGCGGCCAGCCTGGCGGGCGCTGACCATGGCCGCGTTAGTCGCCATGTCGCCATGCGCCGGGTCGCGCGCCGGGGTCACTTCCACGCGGGCGGCGATCTCGGGCGGCAGGTCGGGCACGGCGTGCGTCAGGGCCGCCAGCACCTGGGCGCGCATGTCGGCAAACAGGTTCTGGCTCAACTGCGCGACCTTCTTGGGGGTGGCGGGCTTCTAGACCTGGAGGGACGGAAGGCAAGCTGTTCTTTTACGCGCTGTCGGGCGGAGCGGTGATGCCAGAGGTTTCGGCGTTGACCGTCGTGAGCAAGAAAGGCCTTCTTTTTTGAAAAAAGAAGTAAAAAACTTTATTCCAAAAGACGCCTTGATCCGTCCTGAAGCCGCTGCGGCGCTTTATGTCAGCGACAGGAATAAAAGTTTCCTGGTCCTCTTTTTCAAAAAAGGACTGCTTGCTTCCTACAAGTCCACCTCAACACGAATTCATAATGGCTCACCGCCAGGCAAACCGCCGCAGCATGTCGAGGAACACCGTGTCCGAACCAGCAAACTCCGCCTCGGGCGCGGTGTGGGTGATGCTGACCACGCGCGCGCCCGGGCGCTCGGCATACACCTGGCGCTGCTGGATGCGGCCAACCTCGCCGCCTTGCCAGGCGAACACGATTTCGATGCAGGGCACGCCGTCCAGCCGTGCGTCACGCCGCAGCTTCAGCGCGAACCCGGCGGCGCGGGCCTGCAGGTCCTCCACCTGCCGGGTGACAAAGGAGTCCAGCGTTTCGTCATGCGGCAGCAGGTTGGTGGCAACCAGCGCGTTGGGGGTCACGGCCTGGCCCGGGTCCTCCGGTGCCGCGTAACCGATCATCGAGCGCTCCACCCAGTCCTCCGGCACCGGAAAGACGAAGTCCGAACCGTGGCAGTCCCGCGCCATGGTCAGTCGAACTCCGCCTCGGTCGGATCGGCCGGCGCAGACCCGGCAATCTGCGAGGCGGGCGGCGCTGTGGCCCCGCTGCCGCCACTACCGCTAAGCGCGTCCCCCCCGCCCGCGCCGGCACCGCCGCCGGCCAGCATGCCGCCCAACTTGGCCATCACCCCGGACAGCGCCGGCATGGAAGGGATGGACGGCAGCGGCGTGAATTGCGGCGCGGCCGGCCGCATCCCCGGCGTGATGCCCGGCTGGCTGGCCAGGCCCGCCCCACCAGACGAAGCCGCCGCAGCGGCCGCCCCGCTGCCCAGGCTGGCGGCGCGACTGGCGGCAGGGTTGCTCATTGCCGAGCCTGCCATTGCCGCGGCGCTGCCGAAATTGGCGCCGGACGGCGACATCATCGCCTGCGCAGCCCCCATGCCCCCAGCGCCCATCCCACCGGAGGCGAACGCGGCGCCGCTGAGCACGCTGCCGGCGGGTGAGGACGTCACCGTGGCTCCACCGCCGGTGGAGAGCGTGCTGCGGCCCAGCGTCATCGCCTTCCCAGCCGCCTGGGCGGCCTGCGTGAGGTTGCCTTGCGTGGGCGCCGCGTTGACCTGCTGGGTCGGCGCCAGCAGGCCGGACCCCTTGCCGGTGAGCGCGCCGTTGACGTACTGCGCGACCGGCTTGCCCTGGTCGGTGACGGCGCTGAAGGCGATGTCCTTCATGCCTTGGCGGGCGGCCATCACCGGGGCTGGGACCATGTTGCCTGGGAACGGCATCTTAGGTGCCTGGGTAAGCAAGCAAGCAGTTCTTTTTTGAAAAAAAGAACCAAAAAACTTTTGACTCCGCTGTCGCGCACCTGTCGTCGAGCACCCGACAGAGAGTAAAAGTTTTTTGTTTCTTTTTTTCAAAAAAGAAAGCGCTTGCTTGCTTCTTCACGAGTTGAGCCAGATCTTCGGCCCGGTCTGCGCAATCCCACTCGCCCCCATTTCAATGGTGGACGCGCCCTCCCCTGCCGTGGTCAGCACCACGCCGCCCTTAGTCTGCACGCCCGCTGGCGCCACCGACACCGAGTTCGGCGGGTCCTGCGGGTCGCCCTGGGACATGTCGACCTGCGCCGAGGAGTGCAGGTGCACGCCCTGCGCGTTCAGCGTCAGCATGTGCCCGGGGCCGAAGCTGATGCGAATGCCGCTGGCGTCGAGGTAGATCTGGCTGTCCTGGTGCTGGATCAGGATGTGGTCCTGGGTCTTCTCGATCAGGCTGTCGTGCACCGTGCTCATCCACAGCGTCTCGGTGGCCTGAGCCAGCACGTTACCCACGTTAAGGCGGTAATTATTACCTACCAGCAATGAGGAGTCCTTCTGGGCGTGGATGAACACCTCCTCGGAGCCCGCCTTGTCCTCCATGGTGAACTCGTTAAAGCCGCCGCCGCCCGGGCTGCTGGTGGTGCGGAACGACGTTCGCTCCTTTTCGTCGGGCAGCTTGATGGACGGGATGGTGGTGGCGTTGGGCATGCAACAGACCACCACCGGGTTGTCCGGGTCGCCCTCCATGAAGCAGACGCCCACCTCCATGCCGATGCGCGGGATGGTTTGCGCGCCGAAGCCGCGGCCGGCCCAGGGCTGCGCCACGCGCATCCAGCAGGAGCTAGTCTCGTCGGACTTGCCCTTGCGGTCCCAGTGGAACTGCACCTTGATGCGGCCGTAACGGTCCGTGTAGATCTCCTCGCCCGCGGGGCCGGTCACCACTGCGCTCTGCATGCCGGGGATCACCGGCTTCTCCGAACGCTGCTCGGGCACGAAATCCACGTTGGCCGGCAGGCAAGTGAAGGTGTTCTGGTATTTCGGCGCGCCCTTGCCCACGCTCTCGAAGCTCGGGTCGGTGCAGTGGTGCACCACCGAGACGGTCACGTATTTCACGTTCTCGGCGGCGATCGGGTGCGCATCGAGCTGGAAGCGTCCGCCGGGGCCCAGCGTGCGTGCGCTACCAGCCGACGAGACAGTGTCCTGCCCCTTCTCGTGGCTGGCCATCAGGCGCGAGCTGATGCCCTCGCCACGGTCGCGCTGCGTGTAGCGGCCGGGGAAGTCGAAGATCTCGAACTGGTCCGCCTGCGGAATGGGCGAGAGGCCGGTGGTGGTGGTCACCAGCGAGTTGCCCGGGTTCTGGAAATCGTAGTCGCTCGTGGTTGCTTTACCGGAACGGAAGCTCTGGTGGTGGGTCCAGCTGCTGACGCTGTTGTGGAAGATGGCGGACGGGCTGTACGGCAACGTGCCGTCAGGCACGTCGCGGTAGGCGTGCGCGCCGTCGCACAGCATCAGCACGTGGCGGCCCTGGCTGTGGGCGAAATAGTAGAAGATGCCCTCCTCCTCGAACAGCCGGCTGACGAAGTTGAAGTCGGACTCGCGGTATTGCACGCAGTACAGCCGCGGCTTGTACTCTTGTGCCAGGCCGCTGGTATCGAAATCCTTAAAGCCGAGTTCGGTGAATATCTGGGTGGCGATCTGCACCACCGTGCTGTTCTGGAACACCCGGCTGTCCTGGCGGTGCTGCAGGAACCATAGCCAGGGCACCACCATCAGCGTGTAGCTGCGCTGGCCGCGCGCCATCGCCTCGCCGCCGGAGTAGGTGGCCACAAGGCCGTTGAAGTTGCGCCAGCCGCCGCCGTCCAGCTTGAGCTGCCAGTCGACCGCCTTGGTGATGAGCTGTGCGGGGTCGATGCTGTCCGTCATCGCGCGCACGCGCAACGCGAAGCTGAACAGCGAGGACAATGATTCCGACCCGTCCATCGCCTCAAGCAGGAACTGGTTCGCCCCCAGCGGGGTCTGGATGGCGAGCTGCCGCTCGGTCTGCGAGTAGGCTGGCGAGCCGTCCATCAAAATGTTCCAGGCGGGCAGGCGTTCACGACCGGTGCCGCGGGGCGCCTGACAGCGCGCGCAACATCACCGATGTGCACGTGCGGGAGGCCGCTAGGCAAGCCAAATCCGTGCCGGTGGCGGGTCACGCCATGGCTTCCATGGCAGCCTGTATCACCAGGGTCACGCGGCCGATCGCGGGCGCCTGACCGTCGGTGTTCATTCCGGCCACGGCACCACCGAGCCGGGTGAGGAGCTCGGCGGTGACCGGCAGCGACAGGCCGGACGGCAAGGCGCGCCGATGCCCGGCATTGGACAGGCCAAGGGCGCGGCCGTGGTTGTGACGCTGCTGCCGCGGCAGCCAGCCGCGCTGCTGCCGCCTGGCCTGACGGCCACCTGCGGCGGCGGCCTCGCTGCTGCGCGAGACCACGAGGCCGCCATCCTGCCGGGCGACGAACAGCACGCCGGTGGCCAGTGCCGAAGCGTCGGCCGCCTCGTTGGGATCGCGCGTGTCAAAAATTTCCGATTTGATAGCCACATCGGTAACGATCTGCCCCGGCTGGCCGAAGCTGACGGTGCCCACCACCACCCCGTGGCCCATCGCCGGCAGGGCGGTGGTGCCCTGTGGTTGCAGGAAGAGCTGGAGGCAGTCGTCCAGCCCGGCTGCGGACACCCGCAGATCCTGACAGAGGTCAGACGCGACACCACCTATCAGGATGGCCTGGACGCCACCGCCATATCGGCCGTGCAGCGCCTGCTCGAAGGCGGTATCGACACCGTCGAGCAGGCGTCTTGCTGCCTGGGAGGATAAGGCACCGTCAGCCATGCGGATCCGCCTCGCGGGAATGCCGCGTTGCGTGCGGGAGTGCACTGCGCCCGGAGCGCGCCGCCATCGCAGGATGCAGCCGCGCGGACCGGGCGGTGCCGCTCAGGTCGCCTGGGCCGAGGCCTGGTTGTAGCTAGCGCGCGAGACGGTCGGGTTTCCGTTCGCGTCTTCCTTGGTGTAGTTCACGTTCTTCTGCGTGAAGTTCAGCGTCACGGTCTCCGTCGGGCGGTCGCCGCTGGAGCCGGCGGTGAAGCCGGAGATGATCGTGTTGGTCAGCACGTACTGGCAGTAGGTCTTGCCTGGATTGCCGGTGTTGACCAGGTCGATCGTCGCCGTCATCGGCTGCTTGCCCGACGTGGCCGCCTGGTAGAGGGCGGCGTGCGAGCTGTCGCTGATCTTGGTCAGCGTGACTTCCGAGAGGTTCGGCTCGGAAGCCTCGCGGTTGGACGAGGCGCCGACCGTGGTGCTGACGTTGCGGCTGACGGCCCAGTGCATCGAGGTGATGTCCATCCAGCCCTGGTGGTCAGTCTGGGTCGCGTCACCGGTGATGGGCTGCTCGCCGCCCGTGAGCTGCAGGTAGATTGGCATGGTAATGATCCTTTCGCTGGGCGCCGCCGTGGCGCCGTGGTCGTTGACGTTACGATCGCCTGCCGGAGTTCCGGTCCGGGAGGCGAGCCGAAAACATTGCTGGCAAGAACCTAATCTCCCGGTGCCTCCACGGTTTCTACGGACGTTTCGGACAAAGGTTCCGACACCGTTTCCTGGTTTGTGCCCGCAGGTGCGCCAAGCAGGGTGATCCGCCCTTCCGCATCGAGCGTGACACGCAGGCTGCTGGTCCGCAGCCCGCCGCCGAGGCGCTCGAGGAAGTGACGCGAGAGCAACGGCAGCAACTCGCGGGAGATCATCTGCTCGACCGCGCGCGCGCCGATCTCGGTGCCCCGCGCGCGTTCGGCAACGGATTGGACGAGCGCGGGATCGAACGCGAGCTGCGTGCCGTAGGTCTCCTCCGCGCGGGCGCGCACGCGGTCGAGCTGCATGTGCACCACGCGAGTGAATATCTCGTCCGAGAGTGGCAGGTAAGGCACCACGACGACGCGGCCGAGAAAGGCGGGCTTGAACACCTTCAGCAACTCGGGGCGCAGCACCGCCTCCAGCCCCGCCGCGTCCGGCATCGTTTCGGGATCGGCTGCGAGCGCCGCGATCAGGTCCGAGCCGACATTGGCGGTGAGCAGGATGGTGGTGTGGCGGAAATCGATGTCGCGACCTTCGCCGTCGCGCAGGATGCCGCGGTCGAACACCTGGTAGAACACGTCCTGGACGCCCGGATGGGCCTTTTCCACCTCGTCGAGCAGCAGCACGCCGTGCGGGCGGCGGCGCACCGCCTCGGTCAGCACGCCACCCTCGCCGTAGCCCACGTAACCGGGGGGCGAACCCACCAGCATGCTGACCTTGTGCTCCTCCTTGAACTCCGAAAGGTTGACCGTGGTCAGGCTCTGCGGACCGCCATAGAGCTGCTCGGCCAGGGCCACGGCCGTCTCGGTCTTGCCGACGCCGCTGGTGCCCACCAGCAGGAACACGCCCACCGGCTTGCGCGGGTCGGCCAGACCGGCGCGCGAGATCTGCACCGCGTCGCCGATGGTGCGCAGCGCGTGATCCTGGCCGATGACCCGCTGGCGCAGCGCATCCTCCAGGCTCAGCACGCTGTCGATGTCCGAGGCCAGCATGCGGCCCACCGGTATGCCGGTCCAGCGGGTGACGACGCTGGCCACCGCGTCGCGGTCGACGCGCCGCGGCACCATCGGCTGCTCGCCCTGCAGCTCCGCCAGCTTGCCGGCGAGTGCTGCGGCACCGCCGGCGTCCTTGGCCTGCTCGGCCGTCTCCAGCTCGCCGATCAGCGCGCATTCGGCCTGCCACTGCGCGCGCAGATCCGCCGCCTGGCTGCGCGTCTGCGCGATCATCGTCTCGGTGGCGGCCCGGCGTTCGTCGAGCCCTTCGCGGGTAACGGCGGCAAGCTCCGCAATCAGGCGTTCCAGCCGGCGCTCGGCGTCTTCCAGCGGCGCCGGCGCGGTGGTGCGCGCGATAGCGACGGCGGCGCAGGCGGTGTCCAGCAGGCTCACGCATTTGTCGGGGAGCTGGCGGGCCGGGATGTAGCGCGCAGAGAGGCGCACGGCATCCTCCAGCGCCTCCTCCATGATGCGAACGCCGTGATGCTTCTCGAGTGCCGGCACCAGGCCGCGCATCATCGCCACCGCGATCTCGTGCTCCGGCTCGTCAACCTTCACCGGCTGGAAGCGGCGGGTCAGCGCCGCGTCGCGCTCAAAATATTTCTTGTACTCGGCCCAGGTGGTCGCCGCGATGGTGCGCAGCTCGCCGCGCGCCAGCTCCGGCTTGATGAGGTTGGCGGCGTCGCCCTGCCCTGCCTGGCCGCCGGCGCCAATCAGCGTGTGCGCCTCGTCGATGAACAGGATCACCGGCTGGTGAGACGCCTTGACGTCGGCGATCACGCCCTTCAGCCGCGTCTCGAACTCGCCGCGCGCGCTGGCACCTGCCTGCAACAGCCCCAGATCCAGCGAGCGGACGCTAACGCCGCGCAGCGCCGGCGGCACGTCGCCGGCCGCCACCCGCATTGCGAAGCCCTCGACGATGGCCGTCTTGCCGACGCCGGCCTCGCCCACCAGGATCGGGTTGTTCTGCCGGCGGCGCGAGAGGATGTCGATCACCTGGCGTATCTCGCCGTCGCGACCGACAACCGCGTCTATCTTCTTGTGGCGCGCCTGCTCGGTGAGGTCGATCGTGTATTTCGCCAGCGAGGCGCCGGCCTGAGACTGCCCACCGGCGAGGCCGGACGCACCGCCGCCGGCCACGCCGGACGACTCTGACGGCTGGCGCGCGGCGCCGTCGGGCGAGGACCACCCGAGTGCGGCCGCCTCCAGCCGTTGCGTGTCGATCCGGCGCAACGACGGCGAGAGGTCGTGCGCGATGGCGCGCAACGTCGCCTCGTTGAACAAGGCGGCCAGCAGGTCCAGCTCGCCCGTCGCCATGCGGCCGGCCTGCAACGAGGCCAGCAGCCACGCCTCGCGCATCCACGTCACCAGCACGGGCTCAAGCGTGGGCGCGCCGGTGGCGCCCCGCGGCAGGCGGTCCAGCGCCTGGGTCAGGTCGGCGGTGAGCCGTGCGAGGTCGACCTGCTGGGAGAGTTCCGCCGCCAGCGGGCCGGGCTGTTCGATCAGCCGACGCATCCAGTGCGCCACGCCCACGCCGGCATGGGTGTTGGCCAGCGCCAGGCCGGCAGCACCCTCCAGCGCCGCGCGTGCGGTCGGTTCCAGGCTCGATACGAGGCTACGCAGGTCGACGGTCAAATCCGGCCTCCGGTGCGGCTGATGGAACGTTCCGCACACAGGTTGAACCTACCGGCGGTCAGGGTTGCGGTGAAGCATCAATGGCGCATAAACGTATGCACGATCGCGTGATGATTGGCCACGCTGCATTCCTATCGTCCGGAATGTGCCAGGGTTGCGTGCGCAACGGATTGCCGGGGGCGCTGAAGCAGACGATGGTGATGGACGTCGAGGCCCTGCTGGCACCGATCGCCGGCGCGCAGCCGGCAGGGATGAACCTGCGCCACGCGGACTCCGCCGGCAGCGCGTATTACAGGATCAAGGACGCGCGCTCGGCCGCGCGCATCGCCGAACGGCAGGCCGATGCCGAGGCCGACCGCGGCTCGATGGCGCCGGAATGGCGGCTGATCTTCGACCAGGCGCAGGTGCTGCTGGAGACCCAGAGCAAGGACCTCGAGGTGGCCTGCTGGCTGGCCGAGGCGGCGCTGCGCCTGCACGGCTTCGCCGGGCTGCGCGGCGCGCTTGCCGTGCTGGCCGGGCTGGTGGATCGCTACTGGACGGATCTGCACTCGCTCGACGACGAGGATTTGGGCACCAAGGTGGCGCCGGTGGCCGGGCTGAACGGCACCGGCGCCGACGGCGCGCTGATCCAGCCGCTGCGCCTGGCGCCGCTGACCGCCACGCAGGGCACCAACCCGGCCGGTCTGTGGCACTACATGGTGCTGCGCCGGCGCGGTGCCGCGAGCCCCGAAGCCGTGCAGCTTGCCGAAGCCGTCCGCGCCACCGACCGCGCCACCTTCGTAGCCATCTACGGCGACATCGCCGCGTCCCTGGCCAGCTACGCGGCGCTGACGACGCAGCTCGACGGGCTATGCGGCGACGAGGCGCCGCCCAGCTCGACGATCCGCAACACGCTGGTCGAGGCGCAGGACGCGCTGCGCGAAGTCTCCGGCCTGGAGCCGGCAGCCTTGGGCGACGCCGAGGCCGAAACCCGCGAGGTGGCGGCGCCCGCCGCCGATCCGCAGGCGCCGGCCGCGGTGCTGGCGGTCCCGGTCGCCACCGCAGGACCGGCGCCGTTGCTGACCCGTGACGATGCCCTGCGCGAACTCGCCCGCGTCGCCGCTTTTTTTCGTGAGCACGAGCCGAACTCTCCCACGGCCTATACGCTGCAGACATTGATACGACGTGCGCGCCTTCCGCTGGCGGACCTGCTTGCCGAGCTGATCCCTGACGAGGCAGTGCGCCGTTCCTACCTGAACGTGGCGGGGATCGGACCCGAGGTTTCGGAGAAGAAAGCCTGAGAAAAAAGTTGCGCCGCATCGCCCACGCACCCGAAACGAGTGTAGTGTAACCCAGCCCACGCTTACGCCCCACGACGCGCACAGCCGGAGACAGTGTTCATGGCCAGCATTCACGAAAAGCTCGACCGGGTCCGCCGCCCGCGGGTGCACATCAAATACGAGGTCGAGACCGAGGGCGCACAGGTCGAAAAGGAGCTGCCCTTCGTGGTCGGCGTGCTGGGCGACTTCTCCGGCCAGCCCACCGAGCCGCTCAAGCCGCTGAAGGATCGCAAGTTCGTCCAGATCGACCGCGATAACTTCGACGACGTGCTGGCGCGCATGGCGCCGGGCCTGCGCTTCCGGGTGGAGAACACGCTCAAGGAGGACGGCAGCGACTTCGCCGTCGACCTGAAGTTCCGCAGCATGGATGATTTCGAACCTGGACGGGTGGCCGAGCAGGTGCCGGCACTGCGCAACCTGCTCGAGAAGCGCAACCAGTTGCGTGACCTGCTGGCCAAGGCCGATCGTTCCGAGGAGCTGGAAGCTCTGCTCGAACGGATCCTTCAAAGCGACACCGACCTCAAGCGGCTGGCCGGCGACATTTCCCAGAAAGGCTCCGGAGCGCCCGGTGCCGCACCCGGCCCCAGCGCGGGAGAGCCGGCATGAGCGGCGCGCGCGAGGCCGCCGGCCAGGAAGCGGCGCTGACCGAGAGCCCCTCGCTGCTCGACCAGGTGATCTCGGCGACCAAGCAGACCGAGCCCGACCGCGCCGAGCTGCTACTGCGCACGCTGACCGAGGAGGCGCTGGCCGGCACCGTCAGCTACAACCGCAACCTCACCATCACCATCAACAAGGCGATCGCGCTGCTGGACGCCAAGATGTCGCGCCAGCTCGCGGCCGTCATGCACCACCCGGACTTCGTCAAGCTCGAGGGCAGCTGGCGCGGGCTGAAATACCTGGTCAGCAGCAGCGAGACGAGCGCCAACCTGAAGATCCGCGTCCTCAACGTCAGCAAGAAGGACCTCGGCCGCGACCTGATGCGCGCCACCGAGTTCGACCAGAGCCTGATCTTCAAGTCGGTCTACGAGAACGAGTTCGGCACGCCCGGCGGCGAACCCTACGGCGCGCTGATCGGCGACTACGAGTTCGGCCGCAGCCAGGACGACATCGACGTGCTGCGCGGCATGGCCAGCGTGGCGGCCGCCGGCTTCTGCCCGTTCATCGCGGCCAGCAGTCCGCAGATGTTCGGCTTCCAGAATTTCTCCGAACTCTCCAAGCCGCGCGACCTGGAGAAGATCTTCGACACCGTGGAATACGCCACCTGGCGCGGCTTCCGCGACAGCGAGGACTCGCGTTTCGTGACCCTGGTGATGCCGCGCGTGCTCGCCCGCCTGCCCTACGGCCGCGAGACGCGGCCGATCGAGGAGTTCGACTTCGAAGAAGGCCGCGTGGGGGCAAACGGCGCCGTCGAGGCGTTGCCGCACGACTCTTACTGCTGGATGAACGCTTCGTTCGTGATGGGCGCGCGGCTCACCGACGCGTTCGCCAAGAACGGCTGGTGCACCGCCATCCGCGGGGCGGAAAACGGTGGCAAGGTGGAACAGCTGCCGATGCACGTCTTCAACAGCGACGACGGCGACACCGACCTGAAGTGCCCCACCGAAGTGGGCATCACCGACCGGCGCGACAACGAGCTCGCCAAGCTCGGCTTCCTGCCGCTGTGCCACTACAAGAACACCGACTACGCGGTGTTCTTCGGTGCTCAGACTGCGCACAAGCCGAAGAAGTACGACCGTGCGGAGGCCACCGACAACGCGGCCATCTCCGCCCGCCTGCCCTACTTGATGGCCACGTCGCGCTTCGCGCACTACCTCAAGGTGATCGGCCGCGACAAGATCGGCTCGTTCATGGAGGCCAGCGAGTGCGAATCCTGGCTGAACCGCTGGATCCAGAACTACGCCAACTCCAACCAGAACCCCGGCACCGCGATGAAGCTGCAATATCCGTTGCGCGAGGCCAAGGTGACGGTGCGCGAGGTGGCCGGCCGGCCGGGTTCCTACAACGCCGTCGCCTGGCTGCGGCCCTGGCTGCAGCTCGAGGAGCTGACCACCTCGATGCGGCTCGTCGCGCGTATACCCAAGCCAAGCTGAGCCGGCATGCCGGAAGGTTCGACGTGGCTCGAGGAGACGCCGGCCCCAGTGTTGCGCGACGCCCAGGCTGTAGCGCCGCCGGCCGACCAAGCTGGGTCCGGGGAGGCTGACGCGCTGGCCAGCGCCGAACGGCTGGTGGCGCTGATCGACGCCGAGGTCTCGCGCCAGCTGGACGCGATCCTGCATGCGCCGGCGTTCCAGGCGCTGGAAGCCGCGTGGCGCGGCCTGGCCCTCCTCGCCCGGGTGGGCGGGCACTCCCGCCAGGTACGCCTGCGCGTGCTGGACCTGACCTGGCCGGAGCTGTGCCGCGACCTCGACCAGGCGGTGGAGTTCGACCAGAGCCACCTGTTCCGGCTGATCTACAGCGACGCGGTGGGCACCCCCGGCGGCCAGCCTTTCGGGCTGATCGTGGGCGACTACGAGGTCTCCCACCGCACCGGCGCCGGCCGCGGTACGGACGACGTGGCCGCCCTGCGCAGCCTGGCCGGCGTGGCCGCCGCCGCGTTCTGCCCGGTGGTGCTGGCCGCCTCCCCCCTGCTGCTGGGGCTGGACCGCTGGAGCGACGTGAGCGCCGGCCTTGACCTAGGCGAGGCGCTGGGCGGCCTGCCCCATGCCCGCTGGCGCACCCTGCGCCAGCAGGAGGATTGCCGCTTCCTGGGCCTGATGCTGCCCCGCGTGCTGCTGCGCTCCACCTGGACGCCCGACAGCCGCCTGCGCATCGACGGCTTCCGCTACGCCGAGGATGCCGGCGCGCTGGGCGAGGGCCTGCTCTGGGGCAACGCCGCCTTCGTGTTCGCCGTCGCCGTTATCCGCCGCTTCGACGAAAGCGGCTGGTTCGCCGATTTGCGCGGCGCGCCGCAGGACCGCGTGGCCGGCGGCCTGGTGCGCGAGCTGCCGGCCTACACCTTCGCCACCGACGCGCACGGCCTGGCCGCCCAGCCGCCGCTGGAGCTGCGGCTGTCCGGGGTGCAGGAGCAGACGCTGAGCGAGTTGGGCCTGGTGCCGCTCTCGGCCGCGCCGTACACCACGTCGCTGCTGTTCAACAGCAACGCATCGCTGCACGCGCCGCCCGCCTTCGACAGGGTGGACGCCACCTGGAACGCGCGCATCTCGTCGATGCTGCAGTACATGCTCTGCGTCTCCCGCTTCGCGCATTTCCTGCTGACGATGATGCGCGACAAGGTGGGCAGCTACACCAGTGCCTCGGACGTGCAGCGCCAGCTCAACACCTGGCTGTCGACCTACTGCCTCGGTTCGGACGGTGCCGCCGACGAGATGCGGGCGCGCTTCCCGCTGCGCGACGCCGGCGTGGAGGTCAACGAAATCGCCGGCCGGCCCGGCGCGCTTGGCTGCACCATCCGCCTGCAGCCGCATTTCCAGCTCGACAGCATCGCCACCAGCTTCCGGCTGGTGACCGACATCGCCACGCCGAACCGCTAGGGGCCAGCCATGTCAGACCTGAAATCCCTGCTGGAGGGAGACCGCCTGGCCGACGCAGTGGCCAGCATGGGCGCCCGCCTGCGCGCGGCGCCGGCCGACCACGCCGCGCGTACCACGCTGGCCGAGCTGCTCTGCCTGGAGGGCGCCTACGAGCGCGCCGAGGCGCAGCTCGCCATCGTGGCGCAGCAGGACGTCGCGCGCCCGGTGGCCATCGCCCGCCTGCGCCACCTGATCCGCGCGGCGATGGCGCGCGAGGCCTGGTTCGCGGGCGGCGCCGTGCCTGCTTTGCTGGCCGCGCCCACGAAGCTGCAGCGCGTGGCGATCGACCTGGCCTTGGCGATGCGCGCCGGCGAGGCCGCGCGGGTGGCCGAGCTGCTGGCCCAGGCCGAGGACGCACGCCCCAAGCTGGCAGGCACAGCGGACGGCGCCGCGTTCGAGGACTGGCGCGACGTGGACGACCGTTCCGCCTGGTTCCTCGAGGTGTTCAGCCACGACGGCGGCTACCTATGGGTCGATCCCGCCAGCGTCGCCGGCCTGCAGTTCACCGCGGCCACCCGGCCGATCGACCTGCTGTGGCGCGAGGCGCGCATGTCGCTGCATGACGGCCGGGTGGCCGAGATCGTGGTGCCGGCGCAGTACGCGGGCACCGCCCCCGAGGAGGCGCAGCGCCTAGCCAGGCGCACCGACTGGGACGAGCAGCCGGGCGGCGCCTGGGTGGGAACCGGCCAGCGGCTCTGGCTGCTGGGCGAGGAGGCGCAGGGCGTGCTCGACCTCGCCGAGATCACCTTCACGGCCCCCGCATGAGCGCCGTCGCCCCTCTCGCGGCGCCCTCCCTGCTGGACCGGCTGCTGGACGCCGAGCCGGACCGCCTGGCCGACGCCCCGCGCACCCGGCCACGCCAGGTGAGCGACGCGCTGGAGAGCCTGCGCCGCGACCTGGAATCCGTGCTCAACACCAGGCGGTGCCCCAACACGCCGCCCGGCAGCCTGCCGCGCCTGCGACGCAGCCTGCTTACCTATGGGGTGGGCGACTTCATCGGCGCCAACATGATCACCCGCGAGCAGCGCGCGCTGTTCGCCACCACGCTGGAGGAGGCGATACGCGAGAGCGAGCCGCGCCTGCGCAACCTGGCCATCACCGTGCTGGACCCGCGAGAGGCCAGCGAGCGGGTGCTGCGCCTGCGCATCGAGGCCACTGTAGTGCTTGAGGACAGCGCCGTGCCGGTGCTGTTCGCCTCCTCGATCAACCCCGCCACGCTGCGCTTTTCGGTCACCGAGGCACAGCATGTCTGACCAGTTGCTGCCGCTCTACGACCAGGAGCTGGCCTACCTGCGCCAGCTCGCAGGCGAGTTCGCCGACGCGCACCCCAAGATTGCCGGCCGCCTGCGGCTCTCGGCAGACGCGGTGGACGACCCGCACGTCGCCCGCCTGATCGAAGGCTTCGCGCTGATCGCCGCCCGCATCCGCCAGAAGTTGGACGACGAGTTCCCCGAGCTGACCGACAGCCTGCTTGGCGCGCTGTACCCGCACATGCTGGCGCCGTTCCCGTCGGCCTCGGTGGCGCAGTTCTCGCCGCTGGCCGATCTGGGCGGCGTCTACAGCATTGCGCGCCACACCGCGTTGGAGATGGAGCCGATCGGCGGCGAGGCCTGCCGCTACCGCACCACGCAGGACGTGGATCTGTGGCCGATCCGCGTGGTGGCCGCCGAGTTGGGCGGCCGTCCGTTGGTAGCGCCCGCCGGCCCCCTGTCAGCGCGCGCCACCGGCAGCCTGCGGCTGGTGCTGGAGTGCCTGGCCCCAGGCGAGACGTTCACCAACCTAGGTATCGACCGCCTGCGCTTCTTCCTGCACGGCCTGCCGCAGCACGCTGCCGGGCTGTACGAGATGCTGTGCAACAACCTGCTCGGCGTGGCGCTCGCCGACCACCCGGAGGACGCGCGGCCGATCTTCCTGGGCCCCGGCGCCGTCACGCCGGCCGGCTTCGCGCAGGACGAGGGCCTGCTGCCCTACTCGCCGCGCGCGCTGGATGCCTACCGGCTGCTGGGCGAGTATTTCGCCTTCCCGCAGAAATTCATGTTCCTCGACCTTGCCGGGCTGAGCGCCAAGACGCTGCAGAACGCCGGCAGCCGGCTGGAAGTGTTCTTCTACTTCGACCGCGCGGTGCCCGGCCTGGAGCGCCAGGTCAGCGCCGACAGCTTCATGCTCGGCTGCACGCCGATCGTGAACCTGTTCACCCAGCGTGCCGAACCGGTGGCGCTGACCCACGAGCACGCCGAGTACCACGTGGTGCCGGACAGCCGCCGCCACGCCACGCGCGAGGTGTTCAGCGTGGACCGCGTGACGCTCAACGAGGCTGCGCGCGGTAGCCGCGCCGTGCTGCCCTACTTCGCCAGCCACCACGCCGCCGACGCCCACGCCGGCGAGGGTGGGCGCCAGACGCTGTTCTGGGCCACCCAGCGCCGCCGCATGGGCGAGCGCGACGACAGCACGGACGTCATGCTTCAGGTGGTCGACACCGAGCTGAACCCATCCTCGCCCACCGACGGCATCCTGGCCATCGAGACCACCTGCCTGAACCGCGACCTGCCGCGCCAGATCCCCTATGGCGGCAACCGCCCGCATGTCAGCATGGTGGAGGGCGCCGCCGAGATCACCGGCGTGCGCTGCGTCACCCCGCCCACCGCCACGTTGCGCCCGCCCGGCGGCCGGCGTTCCGGTTGGCGTCTGGCCTCCCAGCTCTCGCTCAACCACCTCTCGCTCAGCGACGGCACGCAGGGTGCAGACGCGTTGCGCGAGATCCTGCGGCTGCATGACCTGCGCGACGTGCCGGAGACGCGCGCCGCGGTCGCGAGCGTGCACGCGATCACCTGCGCGCGCGGCACCGCGCGCCTGCCCGGCAACGGCGCCATCTGCCGCGGCATCGACGTCACGGTGGAGCTGGACGCGCGGCGGCTGGAAGGTACCGGCGCGTTCCTGTTCGCCACCGTGCTGGAACGTTTTCTGGGGCTTTACGCGTCGATCAACAGCTTTACGCGGCTGATCGTGCGGCTGCATGGGCGCGAGGAGGTGTTGCGGGTGTTTCCGCCGCGTGCCGGTGATCGGCCGTTGCTGTGAGCGAAAAGAAAGAAAGGCCTTCTTTTCTGAAGAAAAGAAGCAAAAGACTTTCGTTCGTTTGGTGCGGCTCTCTCCGGACACACCCGACAGGGAGCAAAAGCTTTTTGGTTCTTTTTCTCGAAAAAGAACTGCTTTCTTGCCTATAAGGCCCCCCCGCACCCTGGCTGCCCGCCTCACCGCCGTGCCGCACCGCTTCGACGGCCTACACGCTGTGCGCCTGACCGAGCTCGGCCTGGCGCGGCTGGGCACCGAGGCCGCCCCTGCCGCCGAACCGACCCGCCTGGCCGCCCTGCAAGGCCTGGCCTTCGCGCCGGCACCGGTGGCCGCAGTCCGGGACAGCGCCGGCCGCCAGCACCTGCGCATCGCCTTCCTGGGGCTCACCGGTCCGCTCGGCGTGCTGCCGCAGCCCTACAGCGAGCTGGTGCAGAAGGCCGACCGCCTGCGCAACTGGGCCGTCTCGGCCTTCCTGGACATGTTCAACCACCGCCTGGCCAGCCTGTTCGTGCGCGCCGGGGAGAAGTATCGGCTGGGGCTGCTGCTGCAGCGCGCAGCCACCGAGGCGCCGGGCCGGGGTGCCGCGGAGGTGCCGGAGCGCGACCCGGCCAGCCGCGCGCTGCTGGCTTTGGCCGGCTTCGGCACGCCGCATCTGTGCGGCCGCATGGCGGTCGAAGACGAGGTGCTGCTGTTCTACGCCGGCCTGTTCGCGGCTCGCCTGCGCCCGCCCGCCGCGCTGCAGGCCATGCTCGCCGACTACCTAGGCATGAAGGTGCGTATCGAGCCGTTCAGCGGCCGCTGGGTGGCCGTCGCAGCGGCAGAGCAATCCCGCCTGCCGCGCGCCGGCGAGGCGCCGCTGTTTGCCACCCTGGGCGTGGACGCCGTGGCCGGCGCGCGCATTTGGGACGTGCAGGGTAACTTTCGCGTGGTAGTGGGGCCGGTGGACAATGCGGGGATGCGCGCGTTGATGCCGGACCAGCCCAAGCTGCGCAAGCTGGTGGACCTGGTGCGCGCCTATGCCGGCATGGATTTGGGCTTCGACGTGCAGGTTATCCTGCGTGCCGATTGCGTGCCGGACCTGCAGATGCCGGCCGAGGCGCACGCACCGGGCGCGCCCAGGCTCGGCTGGAACACCTGGGCGAAAAGCCTGCCCGCTCTGGCCGACAAGGACGACATCATCCTGGACCCCGACATCGTCATGGCGCAGTCCGCAGGTGCGGCGCGCAACTCTGAGGCCATTTCTGTGCTGGAACGGACATGAAGCTGATCCTTCGCCTGGCTGACGCAACCGAGGCCGGCCAGAGCCGCACGCTGGAGACCGATGGGTCAAAAGGGGGCACGCTCAGCATCGGCCGCGGCGCTGAGAATTTGTGGGTGCTGGCCGATCCGGACCGCACGCTGAGCAAGCACCACTGCAGGATCGATGCGTCCGAGGGCGGCTTCATGCTGACCGACCTCAGCACCAACGGCGTGTTCATGACAGGCGCGGCCCAGCCGGTCGGCCGCGGCCACTCGGTGGCGCTGGAAGACGGCGACAGCTTCACCATGGGGCCGTACCGCATGCAGGCGGAGATCACCGGCGGCGCCGACGCGGCCATGGATCTGAGCGGCGGCATCATGCCGCAGGGCGCCTCGCCGCTGGCGCCGTCCATCGAGGAACCCTGGCTGACCGGCGTGCCGGGTGGCGAGTTCGGCCCTGGGCGCCGTGCCGCGCCGCAGGGCTGGGACGCGCCGCCGGACCCCGCTACCTACGCCGCCAGCGGCCTGTTCGAGCAGCCCGGAACCGGCGGCAGCCGACTGCTGCCGGACGACCCGTTCGCCGCCGCCCCCGGCCTGTTCAGCCAACAGGCCGAGCACATCCCCGCCGCTTCCACCAACATGCGGCTGCCGGAAGCCCAGGTGGTGCTGCCGACCGACTGGATGGACAGCGATCCCATGGAGCCGGCGCCTGCACCGGCGCCGGCCGCGGCACCGGCGCCCGCGCTCGCCTGGCCGCCGGTGCTGCCCGAAGCGCCCCCGCCCCCGGAGCCTGCCCCCGCCCTGCCGCCGGAGTGGGCGTCGCCCGTACAGGTCGAAGCGGTATCTCCTGCGTTGCCGGACGATTGGGGCGCCGTCTCCGCCGTCCAGCCGGCGCCTCAAGCCCTGGTGCCCGTGGCCGTGGTGCCTGCGGAGATACTCCCGCCCGAGCCGCCCGCGCCTGCCCCCGCACCCGTCCCGGCCGAGCCGCCGCCGCCGCCGCCGCTAGTGATCATGGCGCCTGCTCCGCCGCCCACGCCTCTGCTGCCATCGCCGCAGCCGCTTGCTGCCCACAAGCCGCGTCCGGCCGCATTGCGGCCGGTACCCGCGCCCGTGCCGACACCCGCCCCGGCCTCGGCCGCGGCCGAGGCCGGGGCACCGCCCCCCGACGGCCTGCTGGCCGCCTTCCTGGAGGGTGCCGGCCTGCCTGCGGACACGCTGGCCGGGCTCGACACGGCCGCAGCGTTCCACGAGATCGGCCAGCTGGTGCGCGCCGCGGTGGAAGGCGTGCGCGACATCATGAGCACGCGCGCGCTGGTGAAAAGCGAGTTCCGCGTGGACCAGACGGTGCTCCGCCGCAGCGAGAACAACCAGGTGAAGTTCGCGCCGGACACCCAGCGCTGCCTGGCCGCCATGGTAGGGGCCGCCCCGCCCGGCTTCCTGCCAGGGTCGGCCGCCATGCAGCAGAGCATGGACGACATCAAGGCGCACGAACTGGCGCTGGTGGCAGCCCTGAACAGCGTGTTCGCCGACATGGGCCAGCAGCTCGACCCCGAGGCGATCATGCGCCGCGCCAAGCAGGACACCGGCTTTGCCACGATGCTGCCCTACGCGCGCGAGGCCAGGTGCTGGGCGATTTTCATGGAAACCTACCGGCTACTGCAGGAGAGCGGCGCGGCCAACACCGGCGGCTCGCTGCTCGCACCGCTGGCACAGGCCTATGCAAGGCAACTCAGGCGGGGACGGTGACGGGCCGATTTGTTTCGCTGCCACGGAAACGAAATGGTGTAAGCAGGGCGAAACGACCTAGACATGTAGCAGCTTTCTGGTTCGTCCTCCCGGGGGACGAACGTCTTCCATCCTTTACCGCCCTACAGGAACACCGATGCCCAGCCGCCTGGCCACCCTAGCCGTCCTCACCCTGCTGGCCGCCTGCACCGCCAGCCCGCCCACCACGGTCCACCTCACCCTTCGCGCGGCGTCCGGCCTGAACCCGGACGAGACCGGGCTGCCCAACCCCGTGCAGACCCACATCTACATGCTGCGCACGGCCGAAACGTTCGACAACACCGACTACTTCCAGCTCGCCGACAAGGAGCGCGCCGTGCTGGGCGCCGACCTGCTGGCGCAGGACAACGAGATCGTGCATCCCGGCCAGACGCGCCAGGTCAGCCTGCCGGTGCCGCCCGGCACCAAGATGGTCGCCGTCTCGGCCGCCTTCCGCAACATCGACCAGGGGACCTGGCGCGCCGCCGCACCGTTGGCCGCCAACATCACCGCCGATTTCGGGGCGCAGACCGTGAAGCTGGCTACCCCGAAGTGACCTTGCGCTGATGCCGGCCAACCGGGTTGTTTGGACGGAGGGCATGTTCCTCCGCGTGCAGCATTTCCAGCAGGCCGACCGCTGGACCGAGGCGCTGGTGCAGGCGGCCGTGCGCGACATCGAGCCGCACCGCTGGGGCGTGGCCGAGATGGCGCCCGACCGCGACCTGCTGCACATCGGCAAGTTCGCGCTCAGCGCCTGCCGCGGCACCATGCCGGACGGCACGCCGTTCGCCATCCCGGACGACACCGACCCGCCGCCGCCGCTGGAGCTCACAGGCAGCGAACGTGGTGCCACCGTGTACCTGGCCATGCCGCTGCGCCAGCAGGGTGCCTTCGAAACGGGCGGCGAGCGGCGCGAGGACGCGGGCACGCGCTACAGGCGCACGCTGCAGGAGGCGCCGGACGCCAACAGCGGCAGTTTCGCCAGCGCGTCGCTGGAAGTGGGCCGCTCGCGGCTGAGCTACCTGGTCTCCGGCGCGCCCACCGCCGGCTACGCGCTGCTGCCGGTCGCCGTCATCGTCGAGGTGCGTCCGGACCTCTCGGTGATCCTGGACGACAAGTTCATCGCGCCCTGCCTGAACTGCGCCGCCCAGGCGCCGATCGCCGGCTTCCTGGCCGAGTTGCAGGGCCTGATCACCCACCGGGCCGAAGCCATTGCCGCCCGCATGGCCGACCCCTCGGTGCGCGGTACCGCCGAGGTTGCCGACTTCATGCTGCTGCAAAGCATGAACCGCGCCGAGCCGCTGCTGCGCCACCTGCTGGCCGGCGCCGCCACCCTGCACCCGGAGGCCTTCTACCGCCATTGCGTCGTGCTGGCCGGCGAGCTGGCCACCTACACCGCCTCCAGCAAGCGCGCCACCGTCTTTCCGGCCTACCGGCACGACAACCTGTACGCCACCTTCGCCCCCGTTTTCGCCGATTTGCGGGCCGCGCTCAGCAGCGTCCTCGAACAGACTGCGGTGATGATCCCGCTGGCCGACCGCCGCCACGGCGTGCGCGTGGGGATGATCGCCGACCGTTCCCTGCTGCTGGGCGCCACCTTCGTGCTCAGCGTGCATGCCGACGTGCCGGCAGAGCAGCTGCGCCGCATGTTCCCGAACCAGATGAAGATCGGCCCCGTCGAGCAGATCGCCCAGCTCGTCAACATAGCGCTGCCCGGCATCCCGCTGCGGCCGCTGCCAGTGGCCCCCCGCCAACTGCCGTATCGTTCCGGCTCGGTGTATTTCGAGCTGGAGCGCGGCGGGCCGATCTGGAAGCAGCTTTCCACGTCGGGCGCCATCGCGCTCCACCTGGCCGGCAGCTTCCCGCAGATCGAGATGGAACTCTGGGCGATCAAGGATTGAACCATGGCGTATGATCCTGCAGGCGACGACGAACGCACCATCGTCAAGCCCACCCCTGGCGGACGGCCGCGCCCGGGCAACATCGCGGCGCGTCCGATCACCCGGCCGCTGGCCCCGCCGGCCAACCTGCTCAACTTCGATTTCGCGCAGCTCGCCAACAGCAGCTTCAACGTCGTGGTGGGCGCCGCGGCACAGCTGCTCAACCTGGGTCGCCGCCTGCGCGGCTCGGTCACCAACCGCGACGTGCCGGCGCTGCGCACCCGCGCGGTGGAAGAGATACGCAACTTCGAGCGCGTGATCATGGCCGCCGGCGTGCAGCCCGAACAGGCGCGCGCCGCGCACTACGCGCTGTGCGCCACGCTGGACGACATCGTGCTGAACACCCCGTGGGGTGGCTACAGCGCCTGGGCCAGCAACAGCCTGGTCAGCACCTTCCACACCGACGTCACCGGCGGCGAGCGCTTCTTCGACCTGCTCACCCACCTGCACAAGGATCCCGGCACCAACCGGGACGTGCTGGCGCTGATGTACCTGTGCCTGTCGATCGGCTTCGAGGGGCGGCTGCGCGTGCTCGACCAGGGTGCGCTGGAACTCTCCCGCATCCGCGAGAGCCTGTACCGGACGCTGCGCTCGGTCTACGGCGACTTCGAGCGCGAACTCTCGCCGCATTGGCGCGGCGTCGAGGCGCGCCACCGCCCGCTGCGCTCCACCGTGGCGCTGTGGACCATCGCCTCGGCCGCCATCGCCGTCCTGGTGGTGGGCTACTTCCTGTTCTCCTATTTGCTCAACAGCGGCTCGGACCAGACGCTGCGCGCGCTGGCCGAGGCGCCGCCGAACGGCCAGGCCACGCTGGCGGTGGCCGTGGCCGCCCCGTTGCCGCGCGTGGCGCCGGCCGCCGTCACCTCGCTGCGCACCGACTTGGCCCCGGAGATCGCCGCCAACCAGCTCGACGTGATCGAGCGCGGCACCTCGCTGGTGGTGCGCATCCACAACGCCGGCATGTTCGCCAGCGGCAGCGCCACCATCGAGGACAAGTTCAGGCCGGTGATCGCCCGTATTGGCCAGGCGGTGGCCGCCCAGAAAGGCTACGTGCAGGTGGACGGCTACACCGACAGCCAGCCGATCCACAGCCTGCGCTTCCCGTCGAACTGGGAGCTGTCGAGCGCGCGCGCCCAGGCGGTGGCCGACCTGCTGGCGCCCAGCCTGCCGCCCGGCCGGATGACGGTGACCGGCCACGCCGCCAGCAGCCCGATCGCATCCAACGACACGGCCGCCGGGCGGGACGCCAACCGGCGGACCGAGCTCGTGGTCAGTAACGTGGCAATCGTGCCGACGCTGCCGGCGGCACCACCGCCACGCCCGGCAGCCGCGGCCCCGCCCGCGCCGCCGCCCACCCTGATCCTGCCGATCCCCGCGCTGCCCAGCCGCAGCATTCCCCGGCCCGCCGGAACGGATAGCCGCCCATGAACTTCTTCCAGGGCCTGATCGCCATGGCGTCCGGCTACGCGGCGCCGCTCACCCGGTTGGTGCGCCGGCGCTGGCTGCGCACGCTGATCTGGGTGCTGGCTGCCTGCCTGGTGGTGTTCTTCTACGGCGACGCGCTGCGCCTGCGCCGCTGGCAGCCGTTCGACAGCGACGCGGCCCGCATCGACGCCTGCGTGGTGATCATCCTGCTGTGGGCGGTCTACAACGTCGTCATGGCGGTGCGCGACCGCCAGGCCAACGCCTCGATGATCTCGGCGATGACGGCCGAGGGCCAGGGCCCCAGCCGCAGCGACCTCTCGGCGCAAGAGCTCGAGCAGATGCGCACCCGCCTGCAGGAGGCGATGACGCAGATGCGCCGCGCGGTGGGCGGCCGCCGCGGCTACGTCTACCAGCTCCCCTGGTACATCATGATCGGGCCGCCCGGCTCGGGGAAGACCACGGCGTTGCTCAACTCCGGCCTGAAGTTCCCGCTGGCCGACACGCTGGGCCGCGAGCCGCTGCACGGCGTGGGCGGCACGCGCAACTGCGATTGGTGGTTCACCGAGGACGCGATCCTGCTGGACACCGCCGGCCGCTACACCACCCAGGACAGCGACCCGGAGCTGGACCGTCAAGGCTGGTCCGGATTCCTTAACCTGCTGAAGACCTACCGGCCGCTGCAGCCGATCAACGGCGTGGTGGTGGCGCTCAGCCTGGAGGACGTGGCCACCCGCGACCCGCAGGAGCGGCTGGCCAACGCGCAGGCCATCCGCCAGCGCCTGGCCGAGCTGACGCGCGCTTTCGGCAGCCGCTTTCCGATCTACATCCTGCTGACCAAGGCCGACCTGATCGCCGGCTTCGTGCAGTTCTTCGACGCCTACAACCGTGCCGACCGCGAGCAGGTGTGGGGCATGACCTTCCCGCTGGACGACGGCAAGCCGGGCACCGCCTCGGCCGCCGGCACATTCGACGCCGAGTTCGATCTGCTGCTCACCCGCATGAACGCGATCGTGCTCGAGCGCCTGCAGCAGGAGACCGACATCCAGCGCCGCGGGCTGATCTTCGGCTTCCCGCTGCAGGTGGCCACCCTGAAGGAGCCGATCCGCGAGATCCTCGAGGAGATCTTCACCACCTCGAAATTCGACCAGCGGCCGCTGCTGCGCGGCATCTATTTGGCGTCCGGCACCCAGGCCGGCGCGCCGATCGACCGGCTGATGCTGGCCATGGCGAGCACGTTCGGCATGGAGATGCCGCGCCAGGCGGCCTTCGCCGGGCAGGAGAAGAGCTACTTCCTGACCCGCCTGCTCGATTCGGTGATCTTCGCCGAGGCCAACGTGGTGGCCGCCGACCCGCGGCTGCGCCGGCGCATGGCGCAGACGCGCTGGGTCGCCGGCGGCGTCGCCGCGGTGCTGGTCGCCGGCCTGCTGTCCACCTGGGCGCTGGCCTACACGCAGAACAACAAGCTGGTAGCCGCGACGGACAAGCACATCGCGCAATACCGCAGCCAGGTGGCCGCAATCCCCACGCAGAACGTGAGCGACACCGATTTTGCCGCCGTGGTGCCGCCGCTGAACATGCTGCGCGATGGGCCTGCCGAGCTGCGCGCCCACGCCCACTCCATCACCGTGCATTCGGGGCTCGACCAGAGCGCCAAGCTGCAATCGCAGTACGCCGGCGTCTACGCCCGCGCGCTGGACAGCCTGCTGCTGCCGCGCGTGCTGGTGTTCCTGCAGAAGCAGATGCGCAACGGCCGCGACGACGATTTCGACTTCAAGGTTTCGGCGCTGAAGGTCTATCTCGGCCTGGGCGGCCAGGGCCCGCTGGATCGCGCCTTCGCCCGCACGTGGATGCAGGCCGAATGGTCCGTGCTCTACCCCGGCGACACCAACACCGGGCTGAGGCAGGACCTCGACAGCCACCTCGCCGCCCTGCTCGGCCAGCCGACCATCCAGCCGGTGGCGCTCGACGCGGCGTTGATCGGCGACGTGCGAGCCCAGGTGCAGAAGACCCCGCTGGCCGCCCGCGCCTACGCCCTTCTGCGCGACGGCCCCGAGGCCGCCCGCCTTCCAACCTGGACGGTGGAGGACAAGGCGGGCGCCGCGGTCGACCGCGCCTTCAAGCGCGTCAGCAACGCGCCACTCACCGCCGGCATTCCCGGCTTCTACACGCGGGACGGCTACCTGACCGTGTTCCTGCCCGGCCTGCACGCGGCCGTCGCCGCCGTGGGCAAGGAGCAGTGGGCGTACGGCGCGGCTGCCGGCACCGGACAGACCGAGGACGCGATCGCCGCCCAGACCACGGCACTCTACCGCGGCGACTTCCTCGCGCGGTGGACGGCGCTGCTGAGCGACCTGCGCATCCAGAAGCTGGTCTCGTTGCAGCAATCCGTGCTGGTGCTGACGGCTCTGGCCGGACCCGATTCGGTGATGATGAAGCTGCTACAGGCCATCGTGCACGACACTGACCTCTCACCTCCAGCCGCCGACCCCAAGGACGCCGAGGTGGCCCGCCTACGCGCAATGATCGCCACCACCGGCCAACCCGAGACGGCCGAGCAGCCCTTCGCCGCTTTGCGCGCCGCCATGCAGAGCGAAAACGGCGGTCCCAGCCAGATCGGCGACCTGATGCGCACCGTCAATGCGCTCTACGAGCAGGTCAGCCGAGCCGGCGGCTCGCCCAGCGGCGTGATGAGCGTGACGGAGACCGAAGGCGGGCTCAACGACGCCAACCAAAAGCTGATCAGCCAGAGCCGGCTGGTGCCGCCGCCGGTGGATCTGTGGCTGTCCGACCTCAGCGCCAGCGTCACTAGCGTGACCAGCGGGACGGCGCGCAACGCCATCTCGCAAAGTTGGAACGCGTCGGGGCAGCGGTTCTGCACCCAGGCCACCCGCGGCCGCTACCCGTTCGCCCATTCCGCCGCCAACGAGATCTCGGTGGACGACTTCACCAAGCTATTCGGCCCCGGCGGCACCATGGACTCGTTCTTCACCCAGAACCTGCGCCAGTTCGTCAACACCAACCGGCACCCGTGGCGCTGGCAGTACAACAGCGTGCAGGGCGTGAGCTCCGCTTTCCTGCAGCAGTTCGAGCACGCCGACGCCATTCGCCAGGCCTTCTTCAGCGGCGGCTCGGCCAGTTTCCACTACGAAGTGACGCCGGACCGGCTCGATCCCAACGCTAACGCCATGACCCTGGCCATCGGCGGCCAGGTGATCACCTACGCGCACGGCCCGGTGCGGCCGACCACGCTGGCCTGGCCGGCCCCCGGCGACGGCGGTGCCCGACTAAGCGTGGAGCCCTCCGCCGGCGGGGCGATCAGCGAGCCTGGCACCTGGGCGCCGTTCCGCCTGATCGATGCCGGCAGCGAGGAAAAGAGCGGGTCGGACCGGGTGACGGTAGATTATGCTATCGGCGCGCACACGATGTCGTTCATTGTAAAATCAGACGCGGTGCTCAACCCCTTCACATTACGGGACATCCGCGCCTTCCGCTGCCCGGGCACACTCTGATGGAGCCGGCATTTTGCTTCGCGAACGCATTCCAGGCTACGCTTCCATCAGGGCCAGCCTGCCGCAGCGCCGGCCCAAGCTGGTCCCCGCCGTGAGCGCAGCCCAGCTGGCTGCAGAGGCTCCTGCCCAGCCCGGCTTCTTCGGCAAGCTGCCTGCGCGCGGGGACTTCGTCGGCCGTCGGCTGGACCAGGCGTTCCGCACCGAGTTCGACGGCTGGCTGCAGCGCGCCATCGCCACCAGCAAGCGCCAGCTCGGCACCGCCTGGCTGCCGGCCTACCTCAACACCCCCATCTGGCGTTTCGTGCTGGGCCCCGGCCTGTGCGGCGCCGCCCCCACCCTGGGCGTGCTGATGCCCAGCGTGGACCGGGTGGGCCGCTACTTCCCGCTGGTGATCGCCGCCCAGCTTCCCGGCTGCCTGTCGCCGGGGACCATGTTCCACAGCGCGCGCACCTGGTTCGATGCCGCCGAGCAGCTGATCCTCCGCTCGCTGGACGACGATTTCGACTTCGATAGTTTCGACGCTGACGTGGTGGCGATGGGCGTGCCCACCTACGCGCGCGCCGGCGATGAGGGCCGCGGCGGCGGCCTGCGCATGGACCTGCAGGATAGCGGCGACATGGGCGCCACCTACGCGCAGATCCTCGACCAGGTGCTGATGGGCAACAACGTCCAGTTCAGCCTGTGGTGGACGCTCGGCTCCGAGCGCGTGCGGCCCTCCGTGCTGCTGAGCGCCGGGCTGCCGGCGCCGGCCAACTTCGCCGCTTTCCTGGACGGCCAGTGGGACGAGTGGGGCTGGGCCCGCCCCGGCGACGGCCAGGCGACGCTCGAAGACATGCCGGTGCTGATGCTCAAGCCGGTCACCGCCCTGCCCTCGGCCGGCCGCACCCATCCCGGCACCAAGCGCAAGGTGAACGAGGACGCGATGCTGCTGCGCGCCGACCTCGGCCTGTGGGCGGTAGCCGACGGCGTGGGCGGCCACGAGGCCGCCGCAGAGGCGAGCCAGACGGTGATCGCCCACCTCGACGGCTTCCTCGCCCCGCTCAGCTTCGGCGGCGCGGTAGATGACGTGCGCGAGCTGCTCGAAGGCGCCAACGCGGCGCTGCGGGCCCGCGCCGCCACCATCGCCGAGCGCGCGATCACCGCCTCCACCATCGTGGTGCTGCTGGCCTATGGCGGGCATTTCTGCCTGCTATGGTCGGGCGACAGCCGCGGCTACCGGCTCAGGGACGGCAGGCTCGAGTGCCTCACCAAGGACCACGCGCTCTCCAAGGGCGGCGCCGTCACCCACGCCGTAGGGGCCGAGGAGACGCTGTTCCTGGAGCACGTGCACGGCAAGCTGGAGCCGGGCGACTGCTTCATGCTGTGCAGCGACGGGCTGATCAAGGCGCTGGGCGACGAGGAGATCGCGGTCGCGATGGCCGGCACGCAGATGGACCGCATGGCCGACACGCTGCTGCAGGACGCGCTGGTGAGCGGCGCGCGCGACAACGTCACGGTGGCCGTCGTGCTGAACCCGCACGCATGACGCGGGATGCCGAACAGCAGGACGAGCAGACCACCATCCTGCTTGCCGGTCCCGGCCACGACGAGGACGAGGCGACGACGATCCTGCTGGCTGATCCCGGGCGCGAGGAGGACGAGGCCACTACGATCATGCTGGCCGGTCCGGGGTACCACGAGGACGAGCGCACGACGGTGGTCCAGGCCGTGGTCGAGGAGGAGCCGGAAGACCGCACCACGATCGTGCCGGCCGATAGCGCCGGCTGGCAGGACGACGCCGCGTGGCCGGCGGACGCCGATGCGGATAGCGCCGTAGAGGCCGCCGCAGCGTCCGGCCCCGAGGCATCGGCGCTGACCCAGTCCGGCCCGGTGATGCCGGACTACCTGGACGAGGAAGCAACCACCGTCTCGCAGGCCGCACCCGCCGAGCCGGAGCCGGCCTACATCACCGAGCTGATGCCGGCCGCGGCGCCAGCCGGCGTGGCCGAGGCGGACCGGCCCTGGTTCGATGGCGTGCTGTCAGGCTTCATCACCGCGCTGCGACAGGACGAACACGGCGCGCCCCGGCCGCCCG
Organism: uncultured Acetobacteraceae bacterium; assembly: GCA_964242595.1. Lineage (GTDB taxonomy): Bacteria > Pseudomonadota > Alphaproteobacteria > Acetobacterales > Acetobacteraceae > BOG-908. The sequence goes on from CAXTBC010000039.1 coordinate 37,856, forward strand.
AAGCCCGCCAGGCGCTCGCCGCGGCGGCGCGCGACACCATCGCCCGCGTGGCCATGCAGGGCGCGCCTGGTGCCGGCTGGGCGGCCGACACCGTGTTGCAGCCTGATCAGCTCCTGGCCAACACCTACGTGGTACGCGCGCTGATCGCTCGCGGCGGTATCGGCGAGATCTACCGCACCCGACATCGGGACCTGAAGACCGAGCACGCGATCAAGATACTGCTGCCCCGCTACGCGCTGGACTCCACCATGCTGACGCTGATGCTGGAGGAGGCGCGCCTGCTGCAGTGCGTGCGCCACGAGGCCGTGGTCGGCTGCCAGGACCTGTTGCGAGACACCGACGGCCGGCCGATGCTGGTGATGGACTACCTGCGCGGCCGCACGCTCTCCAGCCGCCTGCGCGAGGGCCGCCTGCCGCCGGCCGACCTGCTGGTGCTCGCCCGCCGCCTTGCCGAAGGCCTGGCCGCCATCCACGCCGCCGGCATCGTCCACCAGGACGTCTCGCCGGACAACGTGATCCTGGCCGAGGACAGCGTGGCGGCGGCGACCATCATCGATTTCGGCCTGGCCCGTCGGCTGGGCGGCGCGCGGGACGTGCACCGCCAGCTCGACTTCGCCGGCAAGTTCTCTTGGTCCTCCCCCGAACAGCTCTCCGGCCGCCCGGCCATGGTGGACGCGCGCTCCGATTTATACAGCTTGGGCCTGATGCTGGCCGCCGCCGCCCGCGGCTACCGGCTGGAGATGGGCCACGACCTGGAAAGCGCACGCGCGGCGCGGAGCAGCGTGCCTTCGTTGGCAGGGATCGAGCAGCCTTTGGCGGGGCTTCTAGAACGGCTGCTGACCCCCACGCCGGGCGCGCGGCTTTCCGCCGCGGACGAGATTCCCGGACTGCTGGCGCGGCGGCCTGGGATGTTTCAAAGGTGGTTAGGACGGTAGGGACGGCGTTATGGCAAAGTTACCGACTAACGGCATCTGAATCTTGGCAAGGCCAGGGGTTCTGCCCTCCGCCGCTGCAGGCCTCGGACCAATGGTAACAGCGGCGCCGGCCCGCTAATACCAAGCGCCTTAAAGGTTGATTTTTCAGGAAGGCCAGGGGCTCTGCCCCTGGACCCCGCTAAGGACAAGTCTTAGAGTCCGTTTCTAAAGTTGTTGGTCAGGCCAGGCGTGCCAGCATCAGGCG
>CAXTBC010000040.1:0-38628 GCA_964242595.1 uncultured Acetobacteraceae bacterium
GGGCAGAGCCCTTGGCCTTCCTTCACAGGTCAACATTAAAGGCCGTTGGTATTAGGCCTATAAGTAGACGTCTTGATCTGTAGGAAGCATGGGGCTCTGCCCCAAACTCCGCTGGGCCTCGAGGCCCCAGACCCCCATCTGTTGCAAATCCGCTGGGCGCGCACGGCGGCAACGGCGGCCTTCAGACAGACAAAAGTTTGGTTCTTTTTTGCAAAAAGAACTGCTTTCGTCTTCCGACATTGCTTGTGCCTCACCACCCTCCTCCAGGCTGCCGTCTCGCCAACCGGGAGGCGCAGTCCCGCCGCATTGGCACGCTCGAAGGCCTGCCCGCCATGGGCCTGGACGGGCTGGGCTCGGCCTCTTACGGCCCCGAAGCCATGCTCCCGTGCTGGCGGCCACCGGGGCGGCCGGCCTGGGCGCGGTGCAGCCGATCACCTGGGTGATCCTGCTGCTGCCGGCCATACTCTGCGTCTCCTACTGGCAGACCATCGCCGCCTACTCCAACAACGGCGGCTCCTATATCGTGGCCCGCGAGAACCTGGGCGAACGGGCCGGCCTGCTCGCCGCCAGCGCGCTGATGGTGGACTACATGCTCAACGTGGCCGTGGGCATCATCTCCGCCGGCGTGGGCGCGCTCACCTCGGCCGTGCCGGCGCTGCACCCGGCTACGCTGCCGCTGTGCCTGGGCGTGCTGGCGGTGCTCACGCTGCTGGCCGCCTTCGGTGGCATCACCGACCAGCTATTCGCAGTGAGCGCCTTCCTCCGCTTTACGCTGAGCCAGGCCGGCATGTCGGTGCACTGGCGCCGGCACGGCTCCAGTGTGGCCGACCGCACGCGCCTGCTCGTCATCCGCGGTGGCGCAGTCGCGACCGGGCTGGCGCTAGCCATCATCCTGATCGCCAAGTTCGCCGGAGGCGCCTGGCTGACGCCGATGGTGATCCCGCTCGCCCTGGGCGTGCTGCTGCTGGTGCACCGCTACTACAAGGCGCTGCACAACCAAGTGCTCGGCGGCAGCAACCGCCACACGGACCTCGCCAGCCACGCCCCGCCCAGCGCCATCGTGACCATCGAGCGATGGGATCGCATGCCTCGTCACGCCGTGCAGATGGCCGTCCGCCTTTCGCCAAACGTGGTGCGCCCGCCTAGGCCGCCTGCCTGCTCGTTCCCAAACTCCGCGTCGTGATCCAGCAAATCGGTCGCCCGCCCAGACGTATGGAACAGAAGCCTCGACGCTTTCAATGCAATGGTTAAGTCACCGGCTACACTGAATCGGCACAAAGGCGAGGCAAGCGGTCGCGCTTGACAAGGCAGCGTCGTTATCTACTCAGCTAACGCTGATATGTCGTAGTCATAATAATTTGGTGTGCTGCCGCGCCTGCAACCGTTGTCGTGTAGTATCCGAGCAAATGCTGCTCAGCCCATAGTGAATGATAACGAGATTTAGTTGACGGCATCAGCAGCTAAATTGCAGACAAGCTGATAATCGTGCTGCAAGGCGGACGAAGTGTTGAACCTACTCAAACAAATGATATCTGATACTCTGACAACGCCATGATTTGTCCTGCATGAACTTAACCACGTTATCGTTGCAGCAAGCCCCCATAAACCACCGGCCCCGTCGGCAGCCCGGTCGGCGAGCCCCCCTTAGGCTCCAGGCTCACCAGCAACTGCGTACCGGCCGCCACCCCGGCCACCGTCCGCCCGCCCGCCGGCAACACGCCTAACGATGCAGGCTTGGTAGCGCCCGCTGCCAACGCCCACAGCTGCAGATCCTTGCCGGCTGCCACCGTCACCGCCCCGCTCGGCCGCACCAGCAAGCTCCCGCCCGGCCCGGACACCACCACAAGTACGGCCAGCGTGCTGCCCGCCGGTGCCAGGACCGCCACCATGGGCGGCGGCATCGGCGGCCGCACGGCGATGAACACCGCCAGCCCCGCCGCCACGGCCGCAGCCCCTAGCGCACTGGCCCGCCACCAGCCCAGCCGGTTGTCGTTCGCCGGCACCACCCCCGCCGTCGCCGTAGAAGCCTCGATCCGCGCCCAAACCGCCTCGGGCGGCGCCACAGGTGCCACCAGCAACGTCAGCGGATAGAGCTCCCGTTCCCAGAACCGCACCTCGGCCGCGAACCCCGCGTCACCGCCGCGCCGCGCCTCGGCCGCGGCCAGCTCCGCCCCGTCCAGCGTCCCCAGCACGTACTCCGCCGCCAGCATCTCCGGGCCGCCGTCATCCACCCCGCCCGCGCCGCTCACGGCGCCAGGCACTCCTTCAACCCCAGCAGGCTCCGCCTGATCCAAGACTTCACCGTCCCGATCGGCACGTCCAGCTTGGCCGCCAGCTGGCTATGCGAGAACCCGTCCACAAACGCCAGCAGCACCAGCCGCCGCCGCTCCTCGCTGAGCGTCTGCAGGCACCGGTGCAACGCGCCGCCCTCGGCACTCGCCACCAGCTGGCTCAACGGATCAGGCCCCCGATCCGCCTCCTGCTCCACCGGCTCGTGCCCCAGAACCTCGCGCCCGCGCCGCCGCACCAGATCCAGCGCCCGGTAGCGCGCCAGGCTCATCAGCCAGCTTCCCGCCTCGCCCAACGACGCATCGAACCGCGCAGCCTGCTGCCACACCTGCACGAACGCGTCGTGCGTGGCGTCCGCCGCCAGCCCCGGATCACGCGTGATCCGCATGGCCACCCCGTGCAACCGCCCGCTCCAGCGCGCATATAACGCCCGGAACGCCGCCCGGTCTTGACTGGCGCACCGCCCGATCAGCTCCTGGTCGCTCGCCCCCGCATCGACTGCCATGCGTGCCAAATCCCCGGCTCCGGACGCGCCGGTCGCGCGCCCGCACAACTAGATACATGGCCCCCGGTCCTTGCCAACTGCCAGCACTGCATGTCGGGCTGGCTGATTCGAAAACGAACCGGCTGCGTGTCCGGATGCATGCACGTCTCGTTGGGAAAAAAAGAACCAAAAACGTCTGCCGCCAAACCGGACGCCACCCGACAACCCAGCAACAGTCTTCTGCTTCTTTTCTTCAGAACGGCCCTCCTTCCCCCCCCTTACCCGAACGCCATGGTCAAAGTCTGCGCCACCAAAGCCGGCTTTCCCTCCCCCTCGATCTCCACCGTGTTCTCGAACGACAGCAGCGTCCGCCCCGCCCCCTTCTCCTCCACGCTCGACAGCGTCATCCGGTTGCGCACCCGGCGCCCCGCCCGCACCGGCGCCAGGAACCGCACCCGGTCGGTCCCGTAGTTCACCAACGCGTCCAGCCCCAGCCCGGCCGCCCAAGCCCCGGCGGTCAGCACCGGCAGCAGCGACAACGTAAGGAACCCGTGCGCGATCGTCGCCCCGAACGGCCCCGCCTTCGCCCGCGCCTCGTCCACGTGGATCCACTGGCGATCCCCCGTGCACGCCGCGAACGCGTCGATCTTCGCCTGGTCCACCACCAGCCAGTCCGAAACGACCAGCTCCTGCCCCACCTTGGCACCCATCCGCTCGGCCACGCTGCTCATCCCACCTCTCCTTGCTCCGGCGCGTTGCCGGATAGCCTGCAGTCGCAGGAAAACCGTGCGTGCTCAAGCTTCTGACCAAGACAAGGCAAGCAGTTCTTTTTTGCAAAGAAGAACCAAACTTTTGCCTGGCGAGGCGCGCCATGTTGAACGAACCGCCACACGCCAGGCTACCGCAGCGCCGCCCGCCTGCGTAAGCTCGCGCCATGAACGACGCACCCCACACCTCGCCCACCACCACCACCCAGGCCGTGCTGGACCACATCCGCGCCACCCGCCCCCAAGCCCACGCCCGGCTGATGGACTTCCTCGCCATCCCCAGCGTCAGCGCCCAGCCGGCCCACGCCGAGGACTGCCGCCGCGCCGCCGGCTGGGCCCGCGCCCAACTCGACTCCATCGGCTTCACAACCCGCCTCGTCGAAACCCCGGGCCACCCCGTCCTGCTCGCCACCCACCCCGGCCCCGGCAACGCCGCCCCCCACCTCCTCTATTACGGCCACTACGACGTCCAACCCGCCGAACCGCTCGACCTCTGGACCAGCCCGCCCTTCACCCCAACCATCACAGAAGGCCGCCACGGCCCCCGCATCACCGCCCGCGGCGCCGTCGACGACAAAGGCCAGGTCACCATGTGGCTTGAAGCCCTGCGCGCCTGGCACGCAACCTCCGGCGGCCCGCCCGCCCAGATCACCGTCGTGCTGGAAGGCGAGGAGGAAGTCGGCAGCACCAACCTCGAAACCTTCCTCACCACCCACGCCCCCGAACTCCGCACCGCGCAGATCGCCATCATCTCGGACACCGGCATGTGGGACATCGACACCCCGGCCGTCACCACCCGCCTGCGCGGCATGGTCTACACCGAACTCCTCGTCCGCGGCCCGTCGCGGGACCTCCACTCCGGCCTCTACGGCGGCAGCGCGCTCAACCCCATCGACGCACTCACCCGTATCCTCGCTGGCCTGCACGACGCCCACGGCCGCGTCACCCTGCCCGGCTTCTACGACAACGTAGCCGAACCCTCCGCCGCCCAGGCCGCCGAGTGGGACCGCCTCGGCTTCGACGAAGCCGCCTTCCTCGCCGAGATCGGCCTGCCCGCCGCCACCGGCGAGCACGGCCGCACCGGCCTAGAACGCCTCTGGGCCCGCCCCACCGCCGACGTCAACGGCATCTGGGGCGGCTACCAGGGCCCCGGCGCCAAAACCGTCATCGCGTCCGAAGCCGGCGCCAAGATCTCCTTCCGCCTCGTCCCCGGCCAGGACCCCGCCACCATCCTGCAAGCCTTCCGCACCTTCGTGGCCCACCATGCCCCGCCAGGCCTGCACGTGGAGGTCGCCGCCCACAGCATGGCCCCCGGCGTCGAAGTCACCGCCACCAACCCTTACGTGGCGCTGGCCCGCCAAATCCTCGCCGAGGAGTACCAGCGCGACGCGGTCCTGATCGGCAGCGGCGGCTCCATCCCCGTCGTCGAAAGCCTCCGCCGCGTGCTGGGCCTGGACACCCTGCTGATGGGCTTCGGCCTGAACGACGACCAGGTCCACAGCCCGAACGAGAAGTTCGACGTGCGGTGCTTGGACCATGGGACGAACGCGCATGCTCGGCTGTTGGGGGTTCTGGCGAAGTGAGGGTTAAGGCAAGGCCAGGGGCTCTGCCCCTGGACCCCGCTGGGGCCTTGGCCCCAGACCCCTGGCTTCGCCGACAAGAAAGACAAAGGCAAATAGCGAAAATGTTCGAGACGTGTCTTGGCAAACGGGTTGCCCGGAACAGACAGCCTACTTTGGAGCGGAATTTACAAAGCAGACGCTTTCTGCCGCTCGTGTGTCGGCAGATTTGACCTTATGCACTGAACTGTTCTGCTCTTCGGTTGCGCAGTGCCGAGCGGCGGCTTAGCACGGATTATCTAATTTCTGGCCGCAACAAAGTACTCGCGGAATTTGCCATTGAAGGTGAGGTCAAACATGGCAAGCCCCGTTTCCTCCACGGGCACTCAGGCCGGTTTACCGGTTAGCTACCGTGTTGGCTCTTACGCGGGAGCGTTACGACACTCATGAGGTCAATGTCCGTTAATATTTAGAAACGATTTCACCGCCTTAATTTCTTTCTCGCCAAGGCTGTAAAGGTTGAATACTTCATCGTCAATTTCCTCCTCCAAGGCAGTTACCCGTCGATTGTTGTGTTCCAAATCCGAAGCGGCTTTCGGTAACTTCTTCAAGCGGCCGATCAAGTCGACCACACAGGCCTGTATTCTCCTGGCGGACGGCGACTTAGCGTCGAACTTTACGAGAGGAAGCTTTTTAAGGTAGGTTCCCTTGATCTTAGGGAAGGTTGTTCGCTGATCATAAAATTGTTTGACCCAGATATATCTAAGCAGGCTGGAGTTGAGGACGCCCAGGGCATAGTGCACTGGCGTCCCATCAAAAACGTTCACCATGAACATAGTGTTCAGGCACTGATACCCATCCTCGTCGAGACCGAACGTAGGAAAGACGCCGATCTGCTTGCAAAGAATTTTATTCTTCGCATCCAGTTTATCTGCATCCCAACATCCGCCAGCCTTAGATGTCCGACTAGTTCGGCAAGCAAGTCCTGACCATCGCGCCAAGTATCGCATCGCGTCGCGTCCAGTGTAACAACGGCTGTAACCCTTCGGCACTGCTTGGGTTGGACCCAGTGTGACAATCTCCTTCGGATAAACCTTGCGATCCCGAAGCTGCTTGCCGAAATTAACGTATGCCAACTGCTCCAGCGGAGTGCCCAGCTTCTCCGCCTGCGCAAGAATGATCTCGTCACCCACTGTTCGGGCCGAAATCACAGTACCGTCCGTTCCAAGAATTTGCTTAGTTGACAAATTGATCCTGCTGGCAGCCTTAAAGGCTGTCACTAACGGCTCAGCAGTAACGAAGCTTATATCTTTGCGGTTGGTTGAAGAGTCTAAGAGAAAGATGCATGTGTCGACATTTGCGTTACTAAAGACGCGCCCCTTGAAATTGACAATCTCTTTCAAGTGACCTTCGGCAACTAGGAGTCGACGTAACTTGTCCGCGTGGTTGTTCGTCATAAAATTAGAAGGGACAATATAAGATAAGGCGCCATCCGCTTTCAAAATCTGTATGCCTTTCTCGATAAAAAGGTGGTAAGTATCCACTTTGTAGCCGGCAACACTGTAGTTCTTTGCGAAATAGGCCTCGGTTTTGACTTGCCTGTTCGTATCTTCAAGGAGAATGTAGGGTGGATTTCCAATTACGGCGTCGAAACCGGCGCCGCCGGTGACCTTCTTTAAAAATGCTTTCCAATCAAGGGGATTGATTTTGATCTCGTCTTCATCGTCGAGCTCAATGGCTTTTTGACGGTATATATCTGTTCCAACAAGGGAGTTTCCGCATTGTATGTTATCGGCGAGATCAGGAAGGACACGAGGTCGAAAGAGGTCCGTCTGTCGAGTGAGGGCATCGTTATTCTCCCCCTCGAGAACCTTTAATAGGAGAGAAAGCTTTGTCACCTCAACCGCCTGGGCGTCGATATCGACGCCATAGATATGCGCTAAGAGGATACGTTTTCGCTCGGCCACCGAGAGCTTGAGATCGCCGCGCTCCGTACGAAAGAGCCGCGGCGAGCCGCCTTTGGTCAGCTGCTCCGGATTGTCAGCTAGGTAGTGAGCGAGATACCAATCAAGTAAATACTGGTAGGCGAGGATGAGGAATGATCCCGACCCGCACGCGGGATCAATGATTCGGATTGGAGCAGCATTCCTGATTCGGCGGTCCAACCCGGCGACCTGCGTCGGCGTCTTACCCTCGAGCTTAGGCTGCAAGGTCGTCTCTACAATGTGCCTGACGATGTATGACGGTGTATAGAAGACGCCGCCCGCCTTGCGGACTTCGGGCTTTTCCTCAACGGTTGCTGACCGTCCATCAATTACAATCGTTTTGCCGAGAAACCGCTCATAGACTTGGCCGAGGATGTCGGCGGGTATTACATCGAACGCATAAGGGCTCAACGGCGGATAAAGGTTATTAATTATACCAAAAATAACATCGTCATCTATCTTCAGACTCAATGTATAGCTATCGATCGGACTATCAGAGTACTTCTCATCCTTAAAATGGAAAAGGCCAGAGTTGTAACGGTCATCGCATAGGCGGAAGATAGCAGTTAGCTTTTTGTAACATTCCTTTTTTCCCAGGTTAAGTAGTCGCTTCGGTGGCTCGATGCCACGATCTTCCGCGATGCGTAAGAAGATAACTCGATCTATGGTACTCTGGACGGCACTGTTCAACTCGCGGGCGCTGATGCCAACGTTCCGCAAAGCGATGTTCGCAGCAAGACTAGCCCGCCATCCCTCGATGGAAATAAGAAAGTCACTATCAAATTCCGCCTTTCCACGTCGCTTGGGGGCATCAACTACATACTTATCGAACGAACCTCGATTAATGGCATCTTTGGAGAATGTCTCCTTAAGATAGTCCCAGTTATCCAGATATTTATCATAAGGAATGTACTCTAGGCGAGCGACCCTCGCCTTATCGTTTGAGCTAGGCTTTGTTCTGCAATCATAGACAGCTAAACCCCTAAAATTGGTGAGGATCGAAAGTGGTAGCGACACCGTCCAACCATATCGACGAAGCTGAAATGCAGCTGCCGTATCTGATTTTATGTCCAAGGACGGTCGCTTTGCTTCAAGGAAAAATTTGCGATATCCGCCCACGCGAAAAGAGTAATCTGGCGCCTTTGCGCTATTTCCCACTTTAACAATGTCCTCGTGGACAACCTCCTTGTACTTCTCTGCGTAGCCTTGATGATTGTTGATATCCCAACCGAGGACCTGAAATAGGGGATCTATAAATTGGATACGGGTCTGTGTCTCGTTAAATATTCCTTTAACGTAATCGTCGATATTGACATGAAACAGGTCGACTAATTTCTTCAGCTCATCAGGTGCGGTTGCCATACCAAATCCAAGAACAAAAGCGCCGTGTCGGCGATTGCGAAGGACGCTGAATCATTGTAGTAACCATAAGTTGCATCACCTAATGCAATCAATCAAGCCGCGCCAATGCTGCAGAGTGCACTGTCTACCGGCGCCAACATTGCCGGAACTCGATCTCACCACAAAAACTTGCCCAGCCCAGGCATCTCTTCCTATCATCCCCCGCAATGTCCTCCCTAGCCCGCCTCCTCCGCGCCCAGGCCGACTCGCTGCCGGGCGGCGGCCGCCATCGCCTCACCGCCAAGGACCAGGCGCAGAAATCCACCATCCTCGCCGCCGGCGCGGCGCTCATGGCCACCCACGGGCGCAGCGTGCTCAGCGTCGGCGCGCTCGCCGGCGCCATGCGCATCTCACACTCCACCATCCGCCGCTACTTCCCGGACATGCACACCCTGCTGGCCGAAATCCTGGTGCGCCACCTGCAAACCGTCTCGGCCGCCATGGCCGCAGCCGCCGCCATCATGGAGGACAAGGCCGCCGCCCGCCTGGAAGCCTACGTCACCGCCACCCGAACGGACTACGGAGACCTCAAGGACGCCCACCGCCTGCTCGTGCGCGAACGCCACACCCTGCCGCCAGACCTCGCAACCCCGGTCGACCAGCTCCGCCTCACCCTGGGCAACCTGCTGGCCGGCACGGACGCCGAGATCGCCCTGGCCCTGCTCGACGAGCCGGCCGTCGACGTGAACCGCGCCGTCGCCATCCTCTCCGCCCTCAAAGCCGGGACCACGCCCTGGACCCAGCCCCCCGCCTCGCGCGCGCCCGCGGCCGAGGGGGACGTCCCGCCGCCGCACCCCCCTTCACCACGGGGCCCAACCGCGCCAGCATCCTCCCATGACCCCGACCCTCCACCTCCGCCTGGACTGGGACGGCCAGAAGCGCTTCGGCCCCGGCAAGGCCCGGCTCCTGGCGCTGATCGCCGAGCACGGCTCCATCTCCGCCGCCGCCCGCGCCATGGACATGTCCTACCGCCGAGCCTGGCTGCTCACCGAACAGCTCAACCAGCTCGGCCCACAGCCGATGGTCACCTCGCGCGCCGGCGGCAAACAGGGCGGCGGCGCCGGCCTCACTGGCTTCGGCCAGGCCGTGCTGGAAACCTACACCCGCATGCTCCACCAGGTCGCCAAGGCAGAAGCCGTAACCGCCTTCACCACCCTCCTGCACCCCCCTGACCCAAAATGACTCCAGCCCGGGCGTGCCAGAACAGAACCGCGACAGCCCGAACAAAAGCTTTTTGCTTCATACCCGCGAAAAAGAAGGCCTTCCTTCCTTTCCCCTACCGAACCAAAGCCGAAACCACCCGCCGGGCAAAAGCCGCAGGATCCCCCGGAGCCTCCCCATCCTGCACCCGAGCCACGTCCAGCAAAGTCTCGGCCACGTCCTGCAAATCCTCCCCCGCCTCGGCCCGAGCCGCCAGGCTGGCAATCAGCGGATGCCGAGGGTTGATCTCCAGCACCGGAGCGCTCGGCATGCCCGCCCGCCCGGTGCGACGCATCAGCCGCTGCATCTGCAGGTCCGGCCCCTGCGCGCGCGCGGTCAGCACCACGGCGCTGTCCACCAGCCGGTCGGTGGTGCGCACCTCGTCCACCCTGTCGCCCAGCGCCGCCTTCAGCACCTCGGCCAGCTTGCCCGTCTCCGCCGCCTCGCCCGCCTGCGCTTCGGGCGCAAACTTCGAAAGGTCGGCCGCCCCCTGCGTCACGCTGCGGATCGGCTTGCCGTCGTGCTCGCTCATCCGCTCCGGCCAGAAGGCGTCCACCGCGTCGCTCAGCAGCAGCACCTCTATCCCCCGCGCGCGGAACCCCTCCAGCTGCGGCGACCCGGCCAGCGCCGCCGCGTCCTCGCCGATCAGGATGTAGATGGCCTCCTGCTCCGGCTTCATCCGCTCCACGTACCCCGCCAACGAGGTCCAGCCCTCCTGCGTCGAGCTGCGGAACCGCATAAGCTCGGCCAGCGTGCCGCGATGCTCGGTGTCGTCCCACAGCCCCTCCTTCATGGTAGGCCCGAAATTCTCCCAGAACCCGGCATAGCTCTCGGCGTCCTTGGCGCGCGTCTTCAGCTCGCTCAGCACGCGGTTGGTCACCGCCTTGCGTATGCGCGCCAGCACCGGCGTCGCCTGCAGCATCTCGCGGCTCACGTTCAACGGCAGGTCCTCGGTGTCCACCACGCCCTGCACGAAGCGCAGCCACTCCGGCAGCAGCTTGGCATCGTCGGTGATGAACATGCGCCTCACATGCAGCCGCATGTGAGACGCCCGGTCGCCCTCCACCGGATCGAACGGCTTGGCCCCCGGCACGTAAAGCAGCGCGTAAAACTCGAGGTTGCCCTCGGCGCGCCACTGCAGCGTCGCCCACGGCGTATCGAAGTAGTGGCCCAGATGGCGGTACAGCTCGTTGGTCTGTTCCTCGCTCACCTCGGCCTTGGCCTTGCGCCACAGCGCGGTGCCCTCGTTGGCCGCCACGTCCTGGCCGTCGCGCGCCACCGTGATCGGCAGCGCGATGTGGTCGGCCCACTTGCGGATCGCCGTCTCCAGCCGGTACGGCTCAAGGTACTCCTCGGCGTCCGACTTCATGTGCAGCACGATGGTGGTCCCCGCCTGCCCACGCTCGGCCGGCGCCAGCGTGTACTCGCCCCGCCCCTCGCTGGCCCAAAGCCAGGCCTCTTCCGCCCCGGCCTTGCGCGACGTCACTTCAACCCGGTCGGCCACCATGAACGCAGCGTAGAACCCCACGCCGAACTGGCCGATCAGGCTCGGCTTGTCTTCCGGCTTGGCGCCCTCCAGCCCGGCCGCGAACGCGCGCGTGCCGCTGCGCGCGATGGTGCCCAAATTGGACACCATCTCGTCGCGGCTCATGCCGATGCCCTGGTCCTCGATGGTCAGCGTGCGGGCGTCCTTGTCGGGCACCACCCGCACCCCCGCCCCTTCCGGCAGCCCGAGCGCCTGGTCGCTGAGTGCCTCGAACCGCCGCCGGTCCGTGGCGTCCGCCGCGTTGGCCACCAGCTCGCGCAGGAAGATCTCGCGCTCGGAGTAGAGGGAGTGGACAACCAGGTCGAGCAGGCGGCCCACTTCGGCGCCGAACTCGTGGGTTTCCGGGGCGGTTTCGGTGTTCATGTCGGGAAGCTCCTGAGGGCAAAAGCAAGCCGTTCTTTTTCGAGAAAAAGAACCAAAAAGCTTTTGCTCCCTGTCAGTTGGTGCGGAGAGTTCTTGCTTCTCTTGAGGAAGAAGCTTTGCTGCTGCTGCCTACAAATCCTCAGTCATATAGGCAAGAACCTTGGACGTGCGCAGCACGTTCGGCTGTGCATGATACCTTTGCACACGCGGCTTGCTGGCCTACTGCCTGGCTTTCGGGCGGGTGCCGCGGCGTTGGACGCCGAGGCCGCCTTCCCTGCGGCCAACATTGCCGCTCTGGCCGGCACCGGCGCGCTGAGCGCCCCGCTGCCCACCGCTCATGGCGGCCAGGGCCTGGGAACCACCCCGGCGGGCGCCGCCGACCTGCTAGCCGCCCTGCGGCTGATCGGCCAAGGTAGCCTAGCCACCGGCCGGCTCTACGAGGGGCACGTCAACGCCATCAAGCTGGCATCGCTCTACGGCACGCCAGGCCAGCTCGCGCGCATGGCGGCGGACGCGGCAGCGGGCCGGCTCTACGGCCTGTGGGTGACCGAGGGCTCAGCCGGCCTCCGCCTCCGCGACGGCCAGCTCGAGGGCGGCAAGACCTTCTGCTCCGGCGCCGGGCACCTGAGCCACGCCGTCGTCACCGCCCAGCCCGATGTGGGTGACCCCGTGCTGGTGATCGTGGCGCTGGACGACGAAGCGCGGGCGGCGCCCTCGAAAATCCGGCTGCAAGGCATGCGGGCGGCCACCACCGGCACGGTGGACCTGACGGGGCTGGCGGCCGACGTGCTCGGCCAGCCGGGCGACTACCTGCGCCAGCCGGCGTTCTCGGCCGGGGCGTGGCGCACATCCGCGGTGACGCTCGGCGGGGTGGACGCGTTGGTGGCGGCCACCCAGGCCGAGTTGGCCGCGCGTGGCCGGGCGGACAACCCGCACCAGCTCGCCCGGGCCGGCGAGATGCTGGTGGCCCAGGAGAGCGCCGCGCTGTGGCTGGCCAAGGCGGCCGCCCTGGCTGAGGCCGAGGCGGGCGATCCAGGCACAGTGGCGGCCTACGTAAATTTGGCCAGGATCGCCGTCGAACGCTGCGCGCTGGACGTGATCCGGCTGACCCAGCGCAGCCTGGGCCTGGCCGCCTTCGTGGCCGGGCACCCGGCCGAGGCGGTTCTGCGCGACCTGGCCACTTATCTGCGCCAGCCGGCACCCGACGAGACGCTGACCGAGGCCGCCGCCTGGTTCGCCAGCCACGCACTACCGGCATGACCCGCTCCTGGGACGCCAGCGTGTTCGACCGCATCCACGCCCAGGCCGCGGACCCGTGGGACGTGGAAACCAGCGGCTACGAACGGGAGAAGTATGACGCAACGCTGGCAGCCCTGCCCAAGGGCCGCTTCGCGCGCGGGCTGGAGGTGGGATGTTCCATAGGCGTGCAGACGGTGCTCCTGTCGCAACGTTGCGACAGGCTGCTCTCGCTCGACATCGCCGCCGAGCCGGTGCGCCGCACGCGCGAGCGGTGTGCCGCGCTGCCGCACGTCGACGTGCGGCAGGCGCGCGTGCCGGTGGGCTGGCCGGCGGGGCTGTTCGACCTGATCGTGATCTCCGAGGTTCTCTACTTCCTGTGCCCGGAGGACGTGGCCAGCGCAGCACGACTGGCGCAGGGCAGCCTGGCGCGCGGTGGCATGGTGTTGCTGGTGAACTGGACCGGGTTCACCGACACGCCCACCACGGGAGATCAGGCGGCGACTTTGTTTGCAGATGCCGCAAATAAACTGGTGCGGTCGGGTTCGCAGCACGAGAGTTACAGGATCGATCTCTTCACCAGCGGTTTTGAGCAATTTGAAAACGTATGACATGCGGCATTTTCGGCACGGCCACGATTACGCCGTTGAGCGTAGCGATCTCTGTTTCACTTCTGACCGAGGCAAGTGCCGGCGGGCCGAACGCAGGGTTTCCATGAATGCCGGCAACGGCATAATCACGATTGATTCCGTCATTACCGAGGTCGCACAAGACGAGAACCTCGCCTTCATCCTTGTTCTCGATAGCTGCTACTAGATAATTGACCGGTACGCCCCGGGACGATTTGCTCATGACCAGGCCGGATTTTGGAGCGGGCATGTTCGGGAACAGCACGCCTGGGGGTCTGAAAACCAGGTAGATGGCATGGCTTGCCTCGCGCACGGGGTGGCCGGCCTTCCACGCCGGCAAGTAGTGGGCCTGGACTGCCGCATCTAGGGCTGCGGAGAGAAATGGCGCAGGAAGATTGTCGTTGCGCACAGCGCAATGTGAGGTATCGCCGTCCAATTCAACATCACATGTAAGTTGCACTGCAACACGACCCATCTTCACCGCCGTGGGCGGATATCGGAGTGGCGGCTCCGTCGTGATCTGGGGTGGAACGTCGCTGGGTATCACACCGGGCTGCAGGAAGCCGATAGGCGTTACTTGGATCTGACTTTTCTGGACCGCATTGTCCTTAACAGGTGGCATGAACTGCAGAGATTGCATGAACTCTACTACGGACGACGCAAAAGCAGGGTCGGCTGCGGGATCCCGTGCCGTGCATCGAGAAGCGCGCCCATTATCACCGATGCTACATACAACATCGATGACCGTGTAAAGCCAACCGGCTACCGCCGTCCGTCTTACGACGACCGGGCGCGTGACGGAGGCGGGCGTAACGCCCGCAGTTCGAGCCGACCCCACTGAACATGCCACAACCGACAAAACCAAAGCTATCGCCGCTCTGTGCATAATGCCGGCTTGCCGCCAAACCTTAGCCTTATGTTACGTATGACGGAGCCGCTAGGCAATCGGATTGCTAGGCCTCTTAACATCAGAAGACCTCCTCCTCTGCCTAACTCTCGTAGCTCATCACCGGCTTGGGCGCTTCCACCGGCTCGGCACGGGACGGCGTGGGGCGGCCCTGCTCGGGGATCATCTCGATCCGGCCGGTGATCTGGCCGCCATCCTCCACCTGCAGGCGACGGCAGCGTGCGGTGCCGAGGACCACGCCGGTGCCGCGCACGATCAGGCTGCCGCGGGCGGTGACGGTGCCGTCGATGGTGCCGGCGACTTCGGCGTTCTCCACCTCCACCTCACCCTTGAAGACGCCGCCGGGAGACACGGACAGTTCGGTAGCGTGGATCATGGTGGCTTCCACGGTGCCCTCCACCACCAGGCGCTCGGCATCCTGCACCATGCCCTGCACGCTGATGCCGCGGCCGACGACGAGCGTGCGGCGTTCGGGCGCCGGCGTCGGGCGTTCCGGGCCGCGCACGGCCGGCGGGCTGGGCGGGCCCGGCGGGCGCGGGGCCGATGGCGGCATGGGCGGGTTGCCGCCGGACATAGCGGGCGGGGTGCCGCCGGGGGCGGGCGACGTGGCGAAAGGCGGGCGTGCCATGGCGGGATCCTTCATCGATACGGTGGCGGGCGGTATGGCGGCCGGCGGACGGGGCGGCACACCCAACCCGCTGTCTGGGCCGCCTGCGGGCCTGGCAGGCGGGGCGTCGGGTTTGGCATCCATCGGCGACTCCAGCTCGTCATCGGGCTTGCGGCGTTTGAACAAGGGCAGCCCCCTTCTGTAGCGGCGCGTGCGGCCTGTGCCGGCGCGCCAGGGCCGTGGCCTAACACGCGGGGTTTGCTGGCAACAACCCGTGTGTTTCCGGTGGTCGCGGTGGGAGAAGGCAAGGAAGGCCTTCTTTTTCTAGAAAAAAAGCAAAAAGCTTTTGTCTGCTGGGCGGTGTTTTTCTGAGAGGGCGGCGCGCGGACGATCCTAGCGTGCGGTCGCGTCGGCTTTACCCCGCATGAGCACGTGCACCATGCAGGCGGTGCCCAGCACCGGAACCAGCAGGTTGAGCAACGGCACGCTGGCGGCCAGGGCCAGCGCGGCTCCTTGTGCGAGCACGGTGCCGCGCTTTGCGGCATACAGGGCGGTGGCCTCTGGACGACCCATGCGACGCATGGCCACGGCCACGAACAGGCCTCGCCCGAGCGCCCAGGCGGTGACGGCCCAGCCGAGCACCAGGCCGATGCCAGGGATCAGCAGGGCTAGCAGCAGGGAAAGCGCGCTGAGGGCGGCGACCAGCGCGCCCACCAGCAGGCCGTCCCAGAGCTGGGCGGCGAGGCCGGCGCCCCCGCAGGGCGGCAGGCCGGGATACCAGCGGCGTTCGACGGCGCGGCACACCGGCTCCATGAACAGCGAGGCGATCACCACGGCGAGCGGCAGGAACAGCCACACGGCGGCCGCGATGGCCGCCAGGCTGCCTAGAACGCCGGCCAGCCAAGCGAACCAGCCCGTGGCGGCCAGCACGTGGTGCAGGCCGTAGAAGCTGCCGAGGCAGAGGGCCGCGAACAGGGCGGCCGAGAGCGCCAGGCTGCGCGCGAGCACGCCCAGGATGGCAGGGTCGTCGAGCTGTTCGACGGCGCGGAAGACGGGAGAAAACATGACCAAGCAAGGCCTGCTTCCCGGCCCACTGTCCAGCGGATGCGCGGTTTCCTGACCATCCTGAGCAAGGCAAGCGGTTCTTTTTTGAAAAAAAGAACCAAAAAACTTTTGCTACTGGAGCGCGCGCTGCCGGAGAAAACCGCGACAGCCGGACAAAAATTTAGCTTCTTTTTTTCAAAAAAGAAGGCCTTTCTACGCTTTCTGGTCAGATTGGCCCGCGGCGTCTGGTTTTCGAAACTCTGCCAACGGCAGCGTTGTCGAAAGAAACCCTTCCTTTCCGTCTTCCGCCAGGCCAAGACGCCCGGCATGACAATCTACGACATCATAGGCATCGGCAACGCCATCGTGGACGTGGTGGCCCCGGCCGACCACGCCTTCCTCTCCAAGCACGACATGCACCCGGGCAGCATGGCGCTGATCGACGCCGAGCGGGCCGAGGCGCTGTACGAGGCAATGCCGGCCGGGCGTGAGAGCAGCGGCGGCTCGGCGGCCAACACTTGCGCGGTGGCGGCCGCTCTGGGGGCTCGCGTCGCCTATTTGGGCAAGGTGGCCGACGACGCGCTGGGCCGGGCGTTCCGCGCGGACATCCAGGCGGCCGGCGTGCACTTCCCGAGCGCGCCGCTGGCCGAGGGCGCGCCCACCGCGCGCTGCCTGATCCTGGTAACGCCGGACGGCCAGCGGACGATGAACACGTTCCTCGGCGCCAGCGTGGCGTTCGGCGGCGGCGACGTGGACGCAACGCTGATCGGCCAGGCGGCGGTGTTGTACCTGGAGGGCTACCTGTTCGACCCGCCAGCCGCACAGGCGGCGTTCCGGGCGGCGGCCAAGGCGGCGCGCGCGGCCGGGCGGCAGGTGGCGCTCTCGCTGTCGGACGCGTTCTGCGTGGACCGGCACCGGGACGCGTTCCGCACGCTGCTGGGCGATATCGACCTGCTGTTCGCCAACGAGGCGGAGCTGTGCAGCCTGTACGAGGCCAACGTGCTGGAGGACGCTCTGTCCGCGGTGCGTCAGGACGTGGCTTTAGCGGCGGTGACACGCGCCGAGTCGGGCAGCGTGGTGCTGCGCGGGGACGAGCGGGTGAGCGTGGCGGCGGCGGCGGCCAGCGTGGTGGACACCACCGGCGCGGGCGACGCCTACGCGGCCGGGTTCCTGGCTGCCTACACCGCCGGGCGGGGATTGCCGGCCTGCGGTGCGCTGGGCAGCCAGGCGGCGGCGGAGATCATCTCGCACTACGGCGCGCGGCCGGAGGCGGATCTGTCGGGAATGCTGGGGCGGGTCTGACACGGTTGGTGGCCTTGATCGGAAAGCAAGCATGGGGCTCTGCCCAAAACGCGTCGTGCGCAGCGCGCCTAGGCGTGACAGGGCCTAGAGGCTCAGACCCCCATCTGTTTAGGATTTCCTACAAACGAGTTTGAGTGTTCATTCACAACCATGCTTGCCTTTGCCCTACTAAGCCGGATGCGACCCAGCCCTGCCGCCATGAGCCGGACGCTGCCGGACGGCACGCAGAACCCGGCCCCAAGGTGCCGCGACCAGAACGGGCAGAAGTAGCGCGCCTGCCGCTGCACCGAGGAGCGCGAGCGCGCCGGGGGCGGCGAGCGCCGCCCCTCCCGCGACGCTGCCCAGGGTCGCGCCCAGGATAGCCAGGCCGACTGATTCCGGACCGCCAAACTTCGTGAGATGCTGCACGGTGAATACCTGCTTTAAAACCTAGTCCTCTGGTAACACGTTCGTGAACGGAGCGCCAGGATTTAGTTACAGGTTACGCACGCTTCCGGTCTTAACTTGTTGAAGAAGCGTCGGTTGCCCGTGGAGCCTGTTACGCGGCGGCCGCCATCGGCTGCTCGGCAGCCACATCGTGCGGCGAGGCGGTAACGGCAAGCTCGTTCGCCGGCCTGCCTGTGAGCCGGCGCAGGCAGGACCACGCCGCGGGGACGCCAATCAGGCCCAGGGCGGCGCCTGCCGGCACTGCCGTGTCCAGGCCACCGGCGAGCAGCCCGTAAGCTGCACCGCACCCCACGCCGGCGGCGAAGCCGATGCCGACGCGCTCCATCTTTCCGATCATTCGCTCCTGCTGGGCCATGCGCACATCGTTTCTGCTGGGGTTGGAAGCAGGGCGGCCCGCCGCCGGCGTGGCGACGGGCTGTCCGCGCGGGCTCAGGCGGCGATGCGGCCGCGGCGGCGTGCGGCCACCAGCCCGACGAGGCCGGCGCCCAGCATGGCGAGCGAGGCCGGCTCCGGGACGGCGCGGCCGAGCGTCGGCACCGCCACGGCGGATATGTTGGAGGCCTCGGTATCGTTGGTGGGGCTGTTGGGCGCGAGCTTCTCCAGTTGCGCGTCCTGGTTGTCGTTGTAGATGGCGTACGGCCCCTGGTTGATGGTGAACAGGGTGAAAGTGCCGAGGTTGCCCTGGGTGGCCGGCAGGTTGCTGCCCAGCAGGTTGGGGCCGCTATAGATCGCGCGTACGTCGAATATGGCGGCGCTGTTGTTGGGCAGTTCGGCCTGGGCGTAGGTGGTGAAGTTCTGGTTCAGCGTGAACGCCCAGTTGCTGGCGATGTCACCGGTGCTGCCGTTGAGCTTGGCGGCACCGAAATCGTAGATGGTGAAGAAGACGGAGTTGACCGTGGTGTCGAGCTGTTCGTCGACGGAGAGGGTGGCGTTGTAGGTGTAGTCGAACCCGGACTGGCCGCCGACGGTGGCGGCAACGGGGTTGCCGACCAGCGAGACGATGATGCTTGCGTGGGCCGAACCTGCGGATGCGGCGAAGCACAGGCTCGACACGGCCCCGAAAAGAAGTTTCCTCATTTGTAGTTCCCAGCAAAGTATAGGCCCTGGCGGCTGAGTGAGTTCAGCCGTCATCGAGTGAAGATGCAGACGGTCGATGGCTATGCCACCGGCACATCTTCATACGGCAAAACGCACTATTACAAAAGTGGTGGCATATCGGATGCGGAAGCACGATTTGTTGATGGCGAGGCTTAAATCAGTACAAGTAATACAACCTGAATGCTTTGTTTTCTGCTGGAAATACTTTGATGTAGGGAATATCGCTTTGAAAGACGACTTGGGGTTGACGGCCCAAGTCGTTGTTTCAACCTGCAGAGGCGCGACGATCAGGTAGGCGGCGGCCCAGGATGCGACGTGACGGCAGTTCCCGTCTCCGGGATGTGGACGTGGGAGCCCTCTGTCAGGCGGGAAGCGCCGTCGGTGACGACGACCTGGCCCGGGGCCAGGCCGGCGGAGATGACGGCGACCTGCTCGTCCTGGCGCGCGACGGTGACCGGATGGCGGGTGACGGTGTCCTTGACCAGGGTGAACACGAAGGCCCCTTGCGGCCCGCGCTGCACGGCGGCGATCGGCACGGTGATCACCCCGTGGTCCACCCGCAGGGCCAGGCGCACGTTGACGAACGCGCCGGGCCATAGGCGCAGGGCTGGGTTGGGGAAGACCGCCTTCAGCTTGATGGTGCCGGTGTTCTGGTCCACCTCGTTGTCCAGCACGGCCACCCGGCCGCGGTCCAGCACCGGCGGCGCTGCGTCGGTGGCGGCGGGGTCGCCGCCGTCCTGCGGCAGCGCCTCGACGCCGGCGCCGCCCTGGGCGCGCGCGGCCTCGATGGCGGCGACCACCTGCGGCAGGTCCTGCTGGGGCAGCGTGAAGACCACCGAGATCGGGCGTAGCGTGGTGACGACGGTGAGCGGTGTCACGTCGGTGTTGTGCACGAGGTTGCCGAGGTCGACCTGGCGGATGCCGGTGCGGCCGTCCACCGGGGCCACGATGGTGGTGTAGCTCAGGTTGGTGTGCGCGCTGTCGACCTGGGCCTGGTCCTGGCGGACGACGGCCTGATCCTGCGCCACGGTGGAGCGCTGCGTGTCCGCCTGCTGGGCGGTGGTGTACTGGGTCTTGGCCAGCTTGTCGTAGCGGGCGAGGTCGCGCTGGGCGTTGGACAGGGTGGCGTCGTCCTGCGCCTTCTTGGCGACCGCCTGGTCGTAGGCGGCCTGGTAGGTGCGCGCATCGATGCGGGCTAGCACGTCGCCGGCGCGCACGTCCTGGCCCTCGCGGAAGTGCACCTCGGTGAGCGGGCCGTCCACCATGGGGTGGATGTTGACGGTGTTGAGCGCCTGGACGGTGCCGATGCCGTCGACGGTGAGCGGCACATCCTGCCGGCTGGCCTGGGCAGTGGCCACCGGGATGGAGCTGTCCGCCGCGGCGGGGCCGGCCGGCTTGTGGCCAGTGCGCAGGCGAACTAGGCCGACGATGCCGCCGACCACGGCCAGGATGATGACGGCGACGAGCGCGAAACTGCGGAACCGCTTCATGAGGGGGGGTACACCGTGTGCGGGGGGGCGGCGAGGACGGGGCCGCTCCAGCCGCCGCCCAGCGCCTTATATAGGGAGACGACCGACTCGAACCGGGCGATGCGCACCTGGGCCAGCGTGTCCTGGTCGCCGAACAGGGTGGTCTGGGTGTTGAGCACGGTGACGATGTCGATGGTGCCGACCTGGAGCTGGGCGCGGGCGATGTCGAGCGAGCGCTGGGCGGTGCGTACGGCCTCGGCCTCCAGCTCCTCCTGCTCAGCGGCGTAGGCGGCCTGGGTGAGCGCGGTCTCTGTGTCGGTCAGCGCCTGGAGCACGGCCTTGGCGTAGTCGGCCGCGAGCTCGCGGTAGCGGCCTTTCGCCTCGCCGAGGGTGCCGGATTTCAGGCCGTTGTCGAAGATGGTCTGGGTGAGCTGGCTGAGCAGGCTGGCGACTACGGTGCCCGGGCCGGTGATCATCGACAGCACGGAGGAGGACAGGCCGCCCGAGCCGGTGAGCTGCAGCGAGGGGAAGAAGCTGGCGAGATCCTGCCGCACGGTCTGGTTCTGCGAGACGAGCTGGGCCTCGGCGGACTCCACGTCAGGACGGCGGCGCAGCAGGCTGGCCGGCAGGCCGGGGTTGACCTCCGGCAGGGGCACGCGGGCGAGCGGCGCGGGGGCGATGACGATCTGCTCGGGCGGCAGGCCGACTAGTATCCCCAGGGCCAGGCGTTCCTGTTCGTACTGGCTGCGCAAGGCGGGGATCTGCGCGCGGAAGCCGGCCACCAGCGCCTCCTGCTGGCTGACGTCGAGCAGGCTGGCGGTGCCGACGGTCAGGCGGACGCGGAAGGCGTCGAGCACGTCGCTGGCGGATTTGAGGTTGTTGACGGCGATGGCGAGGCGGTCCCGGTAGCCGGCGGCCTGGAAGTAGGTGGTGGCGACCGAGCTGGAGGTGGTGAGCCAGACGGTCTGCGCGTCGAACCTGCTGCCCAAGGCGAGCGCCTGGGCGGCGCGCAGGGCGTCGAGGTTCTGGCCCCAGAAATCCACCTGGTAGGCGGCGTTGAGCTCGGCCGAGTAGATACGGGTGTCGGTGTAGCGGTGGCCGCCGCTGAACAGGTTGGCGAAGGCGGGCGACAGGCCGGCGGTGAAGGTGCTGGTCTGGGTGCCGGTGCGCTGGTAGTCCTGGGTGACGGTGCCGGTGATGCCGGGCAGCAGCGGGCTGCCGGCCACACGGGCGGCCTGGTCGGCCTGCACGATGCGAGCGGCGGCGGCCTGCACGTCCGGGCTCTGCCTGGCGGCGGTCTCCATCAGCCGGTCCAGCTCCGGCACGCCGAAGCCTCGCCACCAGTCGATCGCCGGAATGTCCGACAGGGCGGCGGAAGCGCCGGGCGAGGTGAAGGCACGCGGGGAGGCCACCACCGGCTTGTGGTAGCGTGGTCCCACGCCGCACGCGCCGAGGGCCAGGACCGCGAGTAGCGCTCCGGCGCAACGGGTTGAGAGCATGCGCGGCTATTTAGGGTTGTTCAGGGGGGCGCGCAATCAGGCGCAGGGCGTGTGGCCGGGTAGACTTGTTCCAGCCTGCCGTCGTCGATTGCGGAGCCGATGACGGTCTAGAACGCGGGGCATAATGTAGTTTCGACGGCGCAGCCGGGCGCCGATGACTTGTCAGAGAGCAGCGCGTCCTTTTGCGATGTCCCGCGTTGCCGTGACCCATGCTCATAGAAACCAGCAACGCCGACCACGCGCTCGCTCACCGCCTGCGCGATTTCATCTCCGCAACCTCCTTCCCCTGTGTCGGCGCCAAGGCCGCGCTGGCACGCGACCAGGTCGCTATCGTGGTGGCGCGCGACATCGGCTCGAGCTGGGACGACCTGAGGGTCTACCCGCTGCTGATGGATTTTGTGGACGCCTACAAGGCTGCGCCGACGTTGTTCCGCAGCTTCGCCGTGGTATTCGAGGGGCCGACTACGCTGAGCGAGACGGAGTTCGAGGCGTGCCTGTGGGACCGGGTGCAGTCGCTGGCCGACAAGGACGCCTGGCAGGGCAAGCCCTACGACACGCGGGTAAGCGAGAACCCGCACGATACCGACTTCTCGCTGAGCTTCGGCGGCGAGGCGTTCTTCATCGTGGGGTTGCACCCCCAGGCCAGCCGCCCTGCCCGGCGGTTCGAGGTGCCGTGCATGATTTTCAACTTGCACGACCAGTTCGAGCGGCTGCGCGCCGAAGGCATGTACGACAAGCTGCGCAGCTCCATCCTGACGCGAGACGAGAAGCTGGCGGGCTCGCAAAATCCCATGCTGGCGCGGTTTGGCGAGGTGTCCGAGGCGCGGCAGTATAGCGGGCGTGCGGTGGAGACCGGGTGGGACTGCCCGTTCCACCCGCCGGCGCGCCAGGGCTAGGCCGGTGGCCGCGGCCGGCGCTAGCGTAATCCCGCCTCGCTCCGGCGTGGCGTTCCGGATGGCACGTGGGCAGCGCTTGGTGGTGACCGATCCCGAGGGCGAGCAAGTCGCCGACCTGCTGGCGTTCAACGCGCACGACACCGACGAGGTGATATCCTCCGGGCGGACGCTGGATTATGTGAGCCGGATCTACCTGACGACCGGGGACCCGATCTACTCCAACCGCAGCCGGGTGCTGCTGCGGATCGAGGAGGACACGGTGGGGCGGCACGATTTCCTGCTGACGCCGTGCTCGGCGGACACGTTCAGGATCATCTACGGCGACGCGCACCCGCACCGGGGGTGCTTCGGCAACCTGGCCGAGGCGTTGGCGCCGTTCGGGGTGGCGGCTGACCGTATACCAGTGGCGTTCAACGTGTTCATGAACGTGGCGGTGGATGGGGAGACGGGGGCGTTGCGGGTGGAGCCGCCACGCAGCCGGGCGGGAGACCACGTGACGTTCCTGGCCGAGGAGGATTTGGTGGTGGGGCTGACGGCTTGCTCGGCCTTGCAGTCCAACAACTTTGCTTTCAAGCCGATATGGTACGAAGTTAAGTAAGGAAGGCCTTCTTTTCTGAAGAAAAGAAGCAAAAGACTTTTGCTCGTTGGGCGCGCGGCGTTCTGCACCATCCGACAGGGAGGAAGAGTTTTTTGGTCCTTTTTTTCAAAAAAGGACTGCTTGCCTTATGTGTGCCTGATGCCCCCCTTCTGGAAAACCAAGACCCTGGCCGAGATGACCCAGGCCGAGTGGGAATCCCTGTGCGACGGCTGCGGGCGGTGCTGCCTGCACAAGCTGCGCGACGAGGAAACCGAGGAGATCGCCTGGACCAACGTGGCCTGCCGGCTGCTGGACGGGCAAACCTGCCAATGTGGCGACTACGCAAAGCGCCAGACGCGGGTGCCTGATTGCGTGCAGCTGACGCCCGCGGCGGTGGCCGAGATCGACTGGCTACCGCCGTCCTGCGCCTACCGCCTGGTGCATGAGGGGCGCGGGCTGGCGTGGTGGCACCCCCTGGTCTCGGGCGATCCGGAGACGGTGCACGTGGCGGGGGTTTCGGTGCGCGGGCGGACGGTGGACGAGCGGGTGGCGGGGGCGCTGGAGGGGCACGTGGTGCGGTGGCCTGGGCGTCGGGTAAGGCGATCTTACTGATCGACGCGGAACCAGAGTTGCCGACGACCGTCTGACTCACACATCTAGGTAACGCGGACGTGAAAACACGTTGCGCAAACGAGTCCTCTCGTTTATGAGCCGAATGTGGGCACCAGAACAAAAATTGCGGCACGGCTGTACGGCGTTGTAGCTGGCGTGGATTTGTTTCGACAGAACCGTCGCCTGCAGTCTGCAAGGGGCGGTGTCGTCGCCATGGAGTTCGCCTTGCTGGCGATACCCCTGTTCATACTCCTGCTCGGCGTCTTGGAGGTGGGATACGACCTGTTTGTCCAGGCGGCCCTGGACAGCGCCGTCAGCGTCGCGTCGCGCTCTATTCAGGTGGGCACCACGCAGGGCACCGCCGCGGAGACCAACGCGCAGATCGTCGCAGCCGTATGTCCGCAACTCGGCGGACTTCTCGAGTGCAGCCACTTGGTTGTGGGCGTAGTCAAGGTTCCCACCGACTATTACACGACTCCAGTTTCCAGCCTGATCACCTACAGCGGGGCCACGAGTTCCTCGGGCGGTGGCGTTTGTACCGGCACGGGCGGTTCCCTGGAAGCGTTGGTGGCCTGGTATAACGGCCCGACTTTCCTGGGGCTGCTTGTGCCGGCTTTCGCGAAGGCCAACCCAAGCGGCAGCGGCTACGTTCATCAGACCTATTCATCGGCGGCGTTCGTCAACGAATACTTCTCCGGTGGCCAGACGTGCTGAGAGTGCGGCGAGCTGTTGCTGGCATAGAGTTCGCGCTGATCGCGCCGATCATGATTCTTCTGACTCTCGCCGTCTTCGATCTCGGCCGCGTCTACATCGCCTGGCAGCAGGTCAACAACGCGGCGCAGGCCATCGCCTCGGCTGCCGAGAAGCTGTCCGTGACGGCCGGGCAGACGACCACCTCTCTGACCTCGGCCCAGATGCAGCAGGCGCTCACCTCGATTTACGCTCACATGCCATGGCTTTCGCTAGGCACTGGCCTGGGACCGTTTCCCGGCCCATTCTCCGCCACGCTGTCCGAAGTGGTATTCTGCCCCACGCGTACGACGGCGACCTATGCAAGCCTAGGCTGCGGCACGGGAACCGGAGCGCAGGCCGCCTATGTCCTGTGGAGCACTTACCTGCAGAAGCCGAGTTCAGGCGGCCCCATGCTGCGAAGCCTGACGCGGGCGTGCAACACCGCGCTGATCCTTGAGTACCCGACCTGGAACGATAACCTGACATACCCGGCTGCCACACGCTTCCAGCAGATGGTGGACCCGTCCAACAGCAATGCGAACGGCGTGGTCCTGACGCCGCAGGTTGTGGCGGACGTGCAGTACCAGTTCTCGCCGTCCTTCACGCGCGTCTTCCCGTTAAACACGACGATCACGTTGTGGGCCACCGCCATCCTGCCTTCGCCCTATGGCGACAATACGCAAGCTATCACCTACACCGCGGTCCAGAACGATACGAACGTCGTGACTAGTTGCACGAAACTATGACGAGGCAGGGAATGTCCGAAAGAGGGTGGAACGAGCGGCCTGGGCGGCTACGGCGGCGTGCTGTTGGCCGACGCGGCGGTGTCGCGATCCTGTTCGCAACCGCCATCATACCGCTGCTGGCCATGGTGGGCCTCGCCATCGACTACTCCATCTACAACCAGATCGTCTCCTCACTGGAGATCGCGGCCGACACCGCGGCGCTGAACGCCGCGCGCATCGCTGGCAATGCGGAAGTGGCCGGCGAGGCGCAAACGCAGTATTTGAATGACGGCACGACGGCCGGACAGAAATGGTTCGCAGCCGTTGCGACTTACGAGAACGCCACCGTGACCCCCGCCGTGAGCGTGACCGGCTCCACGACCATTACGGCCAAGGTGACGTTCACCGGCACCGTGCCTTCGATCTTCGGCAAGATCCTGTACCATAAGTTGACATATCCGCTGAGCGGCGAGGCCGACGCGACAGTGGGCATCGCGCCGTTCCTCGATGTCGAGATCCTGATGGACAACTCATCTTCGATGCAGCAGGGCGCAACGGCCATTGACATCGAGAACATGGACTACTGGTCTGCCTGCTCCAACTACGGTGCTTTTCAGAGAACTCAGAATAGCACCACGACCCCAAGCTTGGATGGGCAGGTCGATTACGGTACGCCAGCCAACTACAGCAGCCCTTACTCATATCCGATTTCCGGAAACAAGTATTTTCCATACGAGAACTACACCACGACGTTCGCGCAGAAGGCGTTTCCGGAGAACGGAGGTTACCGGATCCAGACGAACAACCCGCTCGGCTCTAGCGTATACAACCCGAATTTCCCTGGTGCTGTTCCTTATCCGATCCCGATCAGGCCGCCCAGCGATGGAACATCTCCGGATTCGGGCTATGGATCCAACGGCACCTCCTTGACAGCGTTTCCCGCGCCGGCTTCTACCACCTCCGAAGGTGGACCGATCTGCTACGGGTTCAACAACGCCAAAGCGCTCGCTTCGCCGTACGGACTGCAAACGGCCGTCACAACTCCGGTGCGGGCTGGAGAACCTTGTGCCTTTGCGTGCCACACCGACACCAGCACGACGGCTGGCCAGGGAAACGACCTGTATGGCCTGGCCCGTCAGACCATCGGCACAAACCATCCCGTAACGCTCCGTTTCGACCTCGTTAAGACTGCGGTCAATGCCATACTGACCAACATGCAGGCAGACGACCTGTCGATCCGTAACCTTGCCGTAGGCGTGTTCACGTTCAACGACGTCCTTACTCAGATTTACCCGGCAGTCAACGCCGTCTGCTCGAGCGGCGCTCCGACGGGCGAAGCCTGCGACGACTGGGCAACCGCGATCGCCGACGTAGGCCTGCCACCTACGACCAAAGGCGGAGCGGACACCGGCATCCAAGCCGAAACACTCGTAGGCGACGCTGTGCATTACGACACCGATTTTACAGGCACGATGACGACTCTTCAGCAAACATACCTGAAAACCGCCAGCGGAGACGGCTCGACCGCGGCCAACCCGCGCAAGGTGCTGTTTCTCGTCACCGATGGCATCGACGAGGCTAACGGCACCCATACCGCGTTCGACTACACCCAGTGCGCCGCCTTCAAGAGCAAGGGCTACACGATCTACGTGGCCTACACGCCGTATGCGCCCTATCCTGATTTCTGGTATCAGCAGGTACAAAGCATTGTCGAAGGCTCAGGAAGCGGTAGCGTGATTTACAACCTGGAGCAGTGTGCGACCGGGACAACGTCACCTTACTTCGTCCAGGTGACGCCTATCAGCACGCTCAATAGCGTGCTCGCTGGCTTTCTCAAATCTGCTCTGAACCAGCCGGCGAGGTTCACTCACTAGCCCAGAGTAACGGACTGCGCGTTTCAGGCGAGTGCCCCACGGCATCCCATCCAGCAGTGCGCGTCCCCGTGCATCCAGGCCAGCACCAAGACCAGGTTCCAACACTCTCCGGATGACGGGCTGGTGGCGGGTGGTTGGTTCAGTTGGGCACTCCATGCCACGCTTATTCGTGGAGGTTAGTACGTCCTCGAACACGGCTTGCGGAGGGGTAATCCGGCCGAGTGCAAGGTTCGAGCAGCTCTGGCAATTGCATGTCATACT
The DNA here is from genome assembly GCA_964242595.1 of uncultured Acetobacteraceae bacterium. GTDB lineage: Bacteria > Pseudomonadota > Alphaproteobacteria > Acetobacterales > Acetobacteraceae > BOG-908. The sequence goes on from CAXTBC010000040.1 coordinate 27,510, forward strand.
ACTCGACCCTGGTTTGGATTGTGCCCGGCTTGCAACAGGAGGCCGCTACATCGCGGCGTGGCATTGAGTGTCATTGTCCTGTCATCATAATCAGTGCTCTCCGCATCTATAGGTCCGCCCGTGCCGCAAATGCGGACGCGAACCTTGGAGATACCTATGGGCCTGCGCCTATCCCGCCCTACCCTGATGCTGGCCACCGCCCTGGCGCTGACTGGCGCCCGCTCCGGCAAGGCCTACGCACAGGACGGCAGTGCCCAGCTGGGCTCGATCGAGAAGCAGATTCAGGCGTTGCAGGCCGAGTTGCGGCACATGAAGACCGAGATGACGACGCGCAACCGAGAGTTGCGGGCGGCCCGCGGCAGCACGGCCTACCAGGCACCGTCGCCGGCAGCCAACCAGCCGTTGCCGATCAACCCGCAGATCCCGGCCGGCTACGCACTGGTGCCCGCGGTGCCCGGCACCGCGGGCGGCTCGCTCTCGCTGGTGCGGATCGAGAAGCCCAGGCCGCTGCCCCAGGGCACGTTTCAGGTGGGCGACGCGACGGTGAAGCTGGGAGGCTTCATCGAAGCCGCCAGCATCTTCCGTTCTCGTAACGAGGTGACTGACGTCGCCTCGAGCTACAACACCATCCCGCTGAACTACCAGGTGCAAGGCCACGAGACGGAATTCCACGAGAGCGCCCGCCAGTCGCGCGTGTTCGGCACGGTGGAGGAGGATCCCGACGAGGTAACCAAGCTGCGCGCCAACGTGACGGTCGACTTCCTCGGCGCGGCGCCGACCTCCAACTACAACGAGAGCAACAGCTGGACGCCCCGCCTGCGTGAGGCCTGGGCTGCCTACGACCGCAAGGATTGGGGCTTCGAGCTGTTCGCCGGCCAGAGCTGGTCCATGGTGGTGCCCGACAAGGTGGGCATCGACCCTGCAAACGTGGTGATCCCGCTGACTGTCGACGCGCAATACGTGCCAGGCTTCAACTGGGCGCGTCAGCCCGGGCTGCGCCTGGCCAAGAGCTTCGCCGACGGGCAGTACTGGCTGGAGGCAGGCATCGAGAGCTCGGCGACAACGTACTCGCAGACCTCGATCCCGAGCGCGCTGGGTACGCTCAACGTCAGCAACCCCGGCGTGGGCGTGGACGGCAACGGCAGCAACAGCACGACGAGCGTCAACAACGTCACCACTACGACGACTGGCGGCAAGACGACGACCACCACCACAGCGACGACCGTGCTGACGCCGGGCCTGATCACCGACGACATTGCGCCCGACGTGATCATCAAGGGGACGGCCGACTACAATTTGGGCCATCTCGAGGCGTTTGGGCTCGGGCGTGTTTTCCACGACCGGGTGAGCCAGTTGGGCACCGGAGAAAGCAACACGCAGTTCGGCGGCGGCGGCGGCGGCAGCGCGGTGATCCACGTGGTGCAGAAGATGCTGGACTTCCAGGTGAGCGGCCTGGCCGGCCAGGGTATCGGCCGCTACGGCGCGGGCCAGCTGCCGGACGCCACGGTGAACAGCCGTGGCGGGCCGGAAGCCCTCCCGGAATGGACGGCGTTGGTGGGGCTGGTAGGCCATCCGGAGCCGAGCCTGGACACCTACGCCTACCTCGGCACCGAGCAGTCCACGCGCAGGAGCTTCAACGTCACGAAAGCCGGCAAGATTTCGTCCTACGGCTACGGCAACCCCCTCTACAACAACACGGGTTGCGAGACGGAGTTGGCTTCGGCCAGCACCTGCGTCGCCAACACGCAGGCCCTCACCCAGGGGACGGCGGGCTTCTGGTACAAGTTCGTGCACGGCCAGTTCGGGACGATGGAAATCGGGCCGCAATACTCGTTCACTCACCGGGCAATCTTCCAAGGCGAGGGCAAGACGCCGAGTGCCAACGAGAACACGTTCTTTCTGAGCTTCCGCTACTACCCGTTCCAGTAGGCGGGTTCCGAGAACGCCATTTCGATCGGGGTTGAAGTCTGGCGAGTGGGCGGGAAGACAGCGCAATACGGCTCCTGCAGCCTCGATGGCCTCTTGCACGCCATGCACCTTGCGGGCGGGCAGGTTGTCCATGATCACGGTTTCTGCCGGGACCAACGTGGGCGCCGAATTGTTCGACGTAGGCCATGAAAGCATCTCCTCCAGCAGCATCGGCGATGACGGGCCGCCGATACGCAGGCCGGCGACAAGAAATCGTGGTCGTCCAGTGGACGTGCGGGATGCTGGCGACACGGCGATGCTTCTTGGCGCTTACCCGCGCAGCCACCCAGGTGGAGTGCCGAATTGCACAAGCCTGGCGGCAGCTGCCCGCGCGTCCACCAGCGATGGTAGGTGCGCCCTTTCTGACCGACGCGGGTTTCGTCTTCGAACTACGGGGTCAAACGCTTGTTTGGATGGACGGTGCGCGCCGTATCGACCGCCGCTTGCAGCCCCCTTTTTGGAAGGCTTGCCAAGCTCGTCTATCGCTTTGCGGATAAGCCGGGCTGGCTTTCTGCCGCCGGAAGCCCAGCTTGCGGACCACGCGCGACAGGCTGGCCGGATTCAGCGTCTTGGCCAAGCGCTGCTTTTATCCCGGCGCACGGGTCGCTCAGCGTCCAGGATGACAGGCCACTTGCCCTCACATCGGGGCGTCCTTGGTCAGCTTGGTTAGCGCCGTTTGCTAGGCCTCGGTCAGCCGTGGCTTGCGGCCCAACCGCGGACGGTTGTGCAAGCCTTACAGACCTTCGACGTTGTAGCGCAGCATAGCATCGCGCAACGCCTGACGCTCCATGCCGGCGAGCCGCGCCGCCTCGGCCCGAGACAGGCCGTCCAACGCGTTGGCTATCGCCTACATCCGCGCCGATGCGGACGGATCAGCCTGCCTGTGCGCCAGTTGACGCATCGCGTAAGCCGATCGGTCGGAGCAGATGGCCAGAGCACGGCCCGACATCGTGGGCCTCCAAATCAGGTGGACCACCACTGAATCAGACGATCAACCCGTGCCGGAATCCAAAACCAAACTCCCGAGTCAAAAATCCGCGCGGCAGTATAAGAATTATCCATCGCGGGGTCATGGCAGAGCCTGGCCTTTCTAGAAGACCCTGAGCGGAACAACACGTGTCTCGCCAAAGCCGAGCGTCGTGAACGCACCTTCGCCAAGCCCGGCGGCGATGATCGCTTCGCTCAGGGCCAGCAGCGGTGCGTCGATCGCCTCGTCGGTCAGCTGGAACGTGCCGAAATGCATGCCGATCGAATGTCGTGCTGCGAGCGCCAGGTGGGCGCCAACCGCCTCCGCCGGGTTCATGTGAACCGGCTGCATGAACCAGCGCGGCTCGTAGGCGCCGACCGGCAGCAAGGCCAGCGCAAGCGGGCCAAGCCGTTGGCTGATGTCCGCCCAGTGCGGCCCGGCGCCCGAATCACCTGCGAACAGCACTTTGCCGCCGGCCGTGCCGATCATGAAGCCGGCCCACAGGCTGCGGTCCCGGTCCAGCAGCGTGCGCGCCGAGAAGTGCCGCGCCGGCGTTGCGGTGATGCGCAAGCCGCCCGCCTCCAGAGTTTCCCACCAGTCGAGCTCCGTCGCCTCAATGCCTGCCGAGGCCAGCGTCCGGGCGTTGCCGAGCGTGGTCACGAAACGCGGCGAATGGGTTTGCCTGATCTGCCGCAGGCTCGCCAGGTCCATGTGGTCGTAATGGTTGTGCGACAATAAAACCAGGTCCGGCCTCGGCAGGGCGGAGAGCGCCAGGCCTGGACGGCGTACCCGCCTCGGACCGGCCCAGGCGACCGGCGAGCAACGCTCGCTGAAGACAGGGTCGGTGAGGACGACACCCGCGGCGAAACGCAGCAGGAACGTGGCATGGTTGATGAACGTGACGGCGGCCTCGTCGGGCGCGACTGCGGTTGGGGGCGGGGCAAACAGCGGGTCGGCTATGGCCGTCGGCCAACGGGACCGGCCGCCTGCCAGGCGCCATCGGAGCACATCGGCCAGGCTCCTCGCCTCGGCCGGCGAGCCCGGGTTGAAGAACCGCTTCCCGTCGCAGTGGTCGGACACCGGGAGCCGCACGGTCAGCGCCGCCATGTTCGAGACGTCACCGCTGTCCTTGCGATGCCGGATCTCGGCAAGGATGGCCGGTATGCACACCGTATTTCGCTTCGCGTCTCATGTCAGTCGTTCAGCCAACCTTGCTCGAGTTCCTCGAAGCAGACATCATCCGCGATGCGCGCGGGCGTCAAGAGTGTGGCTTTTCAGGAGCTCGACAGGGCGACATCTCACCAGTTTCAAGCGGGACGACAGGCCTTCGATAGGTCGCCAGCGCGGCAACAGGGCGCCAAGAGCTGGCTCCGGATCGCGAAGGGCCCCCGACACGGTGACATGTGGCACCCATGAGTCGGGGCAATAATGTGGATGACTCGGAAAGCCGGGCAAGGTCGCCTGGAGAGTCATGGCGGCCCAGCAATTCCGACGTCACGACCAGAGCCGCCCAGATGACAGATGTTGCTCCAGGGAAGATGCCTATGCCTGCAAGGGTGACCGGCAACGCATTCCAAGCCGGTGCGATCCTCTCCACCGCGGCGTCCATCTTCTCGACGCAAGTGTCATCCGGGTAGATTGCGAGAGTGACGTGCGGCGTGTAGCCGAGTTGGAGCCGGTCGCAATCGATGTTCTGTTCGGCAAGCGTCCGCCACAGATCTCCAGCGGCACGGCACTTGACGGGTCAAAGGCTAAAGTAATGGCGAATGGCACGGACGCGACCGTATGTCATGAGAGGGCCGCGCGTGCTGCGCGCGACAGGATTTCGGGTAGATCCCATGTTTGCCTGCAAATCAGAATTTTCGATGCGCTCTCAGGAAACGTCCTTCTCGTTCGCTTCGACCGCCGCCGCCTCCCGATCCTTCCGCAAGGAACGGCGGACGGAGACGAGCTCGTAGACGAGCACGGCCAGGAACAGCATTTCCATGATGATCCACTCGTAGCTGCCGAGCATTTCAGCGGGTTTCCGCTTGCTGGAGTTGCAGCCGTTCGAACAGGTCGAACGTCCAGCGCAGCCGCGCCCTGAACACCTGCAAGGGCGGCGGCGGCGCGGCCCTGGTGTCCCACGCGGCGACATCGACGAGGTACTGGCAGCCCGCCAACGCCGGCGCCGCGGACTGCCGGCCAACTGGCAGGGCCACCATGCTGCGGGCCAGCAACGCCGCCTTCCGCCGTGTGGAGACGTGGGCGCGGCTTGTGACCGTGTCGTGGCCGTTGCGGGCGATCGCGCGGGCGATGTCCGCGTAGATCAGGCCCGCGGCGCGTATGCCAGGACGGCACGCGGGCGGCAGATCGGCGATGCCCTGGGACGATGCCCGGTAAAGGCTTTCCGCAACCTCCAGAACCTGCCCAACAACGCGGGCGACGGGCGCGCTGGCCGCAGGCGCGGCCAGGAAGCGCGCGGGGTCCACGCCAGCCGCGTCCAGCAGGTCGAGCGGCAGATAGAGCCGGCCTGCGCGCGCGTCCTCGCCCACGTCGCGCGCGATGTTGGTGAGCTGCATGGCCACGCCCAGCTCGCAGGCGCGCGCCAACGCCTGCGGGCTGCGCGCACCCATCAGGATGGCCATCATGACGCCCACGCTGCCGGCAACACGGGCGGCGTAGTCCAGCAGGTCGTCGAGCGTGGCGTAGCGGCGTCCCTCAAGGTCCCACGCGAAGCCTTCCAGCAAAGCCTCCAGCAGGCATTGCGGGATCTGGAAACGGGTGATGACCGAAGCGAGCGCGCGGTCGGCCGGGTTGTCGCCAGGCGCGCCCCTGCACGCCATCTCGAGCCGGGTCCGCAACTGCGCCAACGCGGCGTGTCCGCCGTCGCTGTCCGCGCAATCCACCGCGTCGTCCGCCAACCTGCAGAACGCGTAAAGCGCAGTGGCCGGCTCGCGCACGCGGCGGGGCAGCAGGTGCGCGGCGGCGTGGAAGCTGCGCGATCCGCTGCGCATCAGCGTGCGGCAGGCGGCGAGGTCGGCCGCCCTGTCAGGCAAAGACGCTGGCATCGGGCACCACCTTGTCGAGGACACGCGCGGAGGAGAGCACGCCGGGCAGGCCGGCACCCGGATGGGTGCCGGCACCGACGAGGTAGAGGTTGTCGACCTCTTCGCTGCGGTTGTGCGGGCGGAACCAGGCGCTCTGCGTCAGCAGCGGCGCCAGGCCAAAGGCGGCACCACGGTAGCTGAGCAGGCGGTCGGCGAAGTCCTGCGGCGTGGTCAGGCGCGAGGTGACGATCTCGCCTTCCAGCCCGGGCAGGATCGTGTCGGACAAGGCGCGCTCGATGCTGCGCCGGTACGGCTCGGCGGCGGCCTGCCAGTCGGTGCCGCTGCCCAGATGCGGCACGGGCGAAAGTACGTAGAAGCTGTCGTGGCCGGGCGGCGCCAGCGACGGGTCGCTTGCCGTCGGACGATGCAGGTAAAGACTGAAATCCTCGGCCAGGACGTGCCTGGCAAAGATGTCGCGCAGCAGCGCGCGGTAGCGCGGACCGAGCAGGATGGTGTGGTGCGCCACGTCCTCGTAACGGCGGCGCGTGCCGAAATACCAGACGAACAGGCTCATCGAGTAGCGGCCGCGCGCGATGCGCCGGTCCGTCCAGCGCCGGCGGTGCCGGGCCGGCAGCAGCGTGCCGTAGGTATGAGCCGAGCAGGCGTTGGAGACGACGACGTCCGCGCCCACCACCTCGCCGTCGGCCAGCCTGACGCCGCACGCCGCCTTGTCACGCACCAGGATTTCTGCCACCCGCGCGTTGCAGCGCAGCATTCCGCCCTGCCCCTCGATCAGCCCCACCAGGCCGCGTACCAGGCGGCCGGTGCCGCCCACGGCGAAGTGCACGCCCCAGCGCCGTTCCAGGAAGCAGATCAGGCTGTAGATGGAGCTGGCTGCAAACGGGTTGCCGCCGACCAGCAGGGGATGGAAGCTGAACACCGTGCGCAGGCGCTCGTCCTTGACGTAACTGGCGACCAGGCCGTGCACGCTGCGCAGGCTGCCCAGGCGCAGCAATTGCGGCACCAGGCGCGCCATGTCGGTCCAGGTGTCGAAGGCCACGTGGCCCAGCTGCTCGAAGCCGACGCGGTAGATCTCCTGGCTGGCGCGCATGAACGCGTCGTAGCCGGCCACGTCGGCGGGGCGGAACTTTGCCACCTCGGCCCGCATCCTGTCGGCATCGCCGGAGTAGTCGAACGTGGCGCCGTCGTGGAACACGATTCGGTAGAACGGATCGACGGGACGCAGCTCCACGTCGTCGGACAGTTTGCGGCCGCATAGCGCCCAGAGCTCCTCCAGCAGGAACGGGGCGGTGATGATGGTGGGGCCGGCATCGAAGGTGAAGCCGTCCTGCTTGTGCACGGTGGCACGGCCGCCGGGGGCATCGAGGTTTTCCAGCACGCTGACGCGGTAGCCGCGGGCGCCGAGGCGGACGGCCGCCGCCAATCCGCCGAAGCCGCTGCCTATGACGACGGCATGCGGCCTGGGGCCTGGCGCAGTGGGGGAGAGGTGCGTCATCGGCGAAAGCGTAAACCTGAGTTTACACTTGGCGCCAGACAGTTAAGGAAGAAAGTAGTTCTTTTTTGAAAAAAAGAACCAAAAAACTTTTGCGTACCTGGCGCGCGTTGCCGGACAAAGCCGCGATAGCCGGCGAAAAGTTTTTTGCTTCTTTTTTTCAAAAAAGAGGCCTTGCTTTCTTCTTTCGGCGTCAAAGCCACCGCGCGCGCAGATCGCCCAAATGGCAGACAAGCGACCCGAGCAGCGCAGCCGACACGTATCCCCACCAAGCGCCGGCCAAGGCCAGACGCATGGCCAGCAGCAGGCACATGCCGGCGGCCAGGTTGGGCAGGCACGCGGCCGGCGGCACGCCGCGGCGGAAGACGCGGTAGCCCAGGACGAGGGCGACCCCTTCGCCCAGCATGGCGAGCAGGATCAGGTCCAGCACCCGGCCGCTCGCAAACCAGGCTGTCACAACACGCCCAGCTTGCGGGCAAAGTCCAGCACCAGGGTGGCGGCCAGTGCCGGCTTCTCCTCGTGCGCCAGGTGGCCCAGGCCGGGCCAGGACACCACCTCGCCTTGCGGCACCAGGGCCGCCACGCGGGCCGCATCGGCTGGCTGGATGGACCGGTCGCGCGCGGCAGCCACCAGCAGCACGGGTTGCTGCAGGCGCGGCAGATCCCGCACCAGCGGCGGCAGGTCCCAGCTCGCCATCATCCGCAGCGCCGCCGCCGCGTGCGCAGGGTTGGCGACCAGGCGGCTGTAGAGGGCCACTCCCTCTTCGTTCAAGTGCGAGCCGGTCCCCTCCAGCAAACGCTGGACGACACGGGGGTTGCCGGCCCGCCAGGCGAACAGCTGCGGCAGCACGGGCAGGCCTACGAGCAGCCGGGCCAGCGGCGCGAACACCTGCCCGGCCGAGCCCGCGAGCGGCAGGAAGGCGCCGTTCAGGCTGACCAGGCCGGCGGGCGCGATCGCGCCGTCGAGGCACATGCGCGCCAGGACGGCCGCGCCGGCGGAGTGGCCGGCGGCCAAAGCCGGCTGCATGTCCAGCGCTTCCAGCAGCAGTGCCAGGTCGCGCGCCATCGCCGGCAAGGAGAGCGCGTGGCCCGACGGCACCCTGGTGAAGCTGTGCCCTGGAAGGTCCGGCGCCACGACGGTGAAGTACGGCGTGAGCAGCGGCAGCACGTCCCGCCAGGACAGCGTCGCCGCGCCGGTGCCGTGCAGCAGCAGCAGGACGGGGCCGGCGCCCGCCACCTGCACGTGCCAATCGAGCCCGCCGGCGCGGAGGAACCGGCTGGCCGCGCGGTTGGGCCAGTCGGCGGCCCCGCGCGGGGTCATGCGGCGGCCGAGGCCGCCCGCACGGCGCGGGAGACGCCGGCCGCGTCGGCATAGGGCAGCGGCACGTAGCGGGCGCCCATGGCCCGCGCGAGCGCGCCGGCTTCGGGCGACGGGCGCGGCGCGGTGTCGAGCAGGATCGCCGCGAACGCGCTGGCCCTTACCTGCCTCGCGGCACGGCCGGCTTCCTCGGCCGCCATTGCCCGGCCGCCGGTGCCCGCCCGGGTCACGTTGGCCCGGCCGTCCGTCAGCAGCACGATCATCGGCGTGGCGCCGCCGCGCCGGACCCGCTCGGCCAAAGCGTGCCCGGCATCGATCCCCGCGGCCAGGGGCGTGCCGCCGCCGCCGGGCAGCAAGGCGAGGCTGCGCTTGGCCCGTACCAGCGAGCGTGTGGGCGGCAGCAACGTCTGCGCCGCGCGGCCGCGGAAGGCGATCACCGCCACCTGGTCCCGTCGCCGGTAGCAATCGGCCAGCAGCAGTTCCACCGCCCCCTTGGCTTCCGCCAGCCGGGCCAGCGCGGCGGAGCCGGACGCGTCCACCAGGAAGATCATCGTGCTGCCGGTGCGCTGCTCGGTGCGCACCACGCGGAAATCCTCCCGGCGCAGGTGCAGGGCGAAGCCGTCGGTCACCCGGGACGGACCAGCACGCAGGCGTTGCCAGGGGGCTGCCGCGCGCAGCGTCTCCAACAGGTTCAGGCGCAAGCCGGGGCCTGGCGCTGCGGCACGCACGCCCACCGGGCGGCCATGCCGGCTGGCCGCCTGGCGAACGCCGGTAGCCCCTGCATTACGCGCCGCGCCGCGCCGCGTGCCCGCCTGAGCGGCGGCCAGCAGGCCGGCAGGGATCGCGGCCCGCGCCGCTTGCAGAACGATGTCGGCCGTGTCGGACAGCGCCGCCTCGGTCTCCCCGGCCTGGGAGTCCGGTCGCGACTCGGCCTGCTCGTCCGGCGCGGGTTCGGCTTGCCCGGGATCCTCCTGCGCGGCGGGCAGAATCTTGGCACGCGGCGCGAGCACGAGCCGGGCGGCGCAGGCAGCATCCTCCGGCGTCACCTGCGCGTGGCCGGCGAGCGCGGCGGCGGCGCGGGCGGCACGCAAGGCCAGGACGCCGGCCCGCGGCGAGGCGACACCAAGCGCCAGGGCGGTCCCGCATAGGGCGGCGAGAACGTCGTCCGGCGCGGCCAGGTCAGGCAGGGCAGCGCGCGCGAATGCCAGCGCCTGGTCGTTCATCGGCGGCGACGCCGGCGCGTCGCGGTAGCTGAGCGGGGTCAGGTCCACGTGGAAGGCCAGCCGGTCCAGCAGCGAAGCGGGTGCCTGCTCGTCGGGTTCGCACCCCTCGTCCAGCGTCACCAGCGCCGCATCGTCCTCCCCGTCCAGCCAGGCGCCCAGGCGGCCGGCGAGCCCGCGCGGCATGGTCTCGGCCATAGGCGCCACCAGCGTGGCGCCGTGCAGGCTGGCCAGCAGGCCCGCCGACCTGACGCCGCTCCCCGCCGCCAGCGTGGCGGCGACGTCCAGCCCGCCGAGTAGGGCGTCGTCGGCGATGTTGGGCGGCAGGCGCCGTGTGTGGCCGTGCAGCTGGGCCAGGAAGCGGTCCCGCACCTCCCCTGCCCTGGCCCGCAGCGCGATCCCGCCCAGCCCGCCGGGATCGACCGCGAGCAGGCGCGCCGCCAGCATCGCATCGGCCCAAGCCGCCGGCTCGGTCAAGCGGCGGCACCCAAGGCGGGCGGCACGCGCGCGAGCTCGCGCAAGGCGCGGGCGACGCGCTCCGTGCTGCCGGCCTCGTCGAGCGGGTCTCGCCGCAACCGGTGGCGCAGCGCGGAGGCCGCCACATCCTCCACATGCGCCGCCGTGGCCGCCGGCGCGCCGTCCAGGCAGGCGAGCACGCGGGCGGCCCGCAGCAGGGTCAGCTCGGCGCGCAGGCCGTCCGTGCCCAGCGCGATGCACAGCCGCGCCGCGTGTTCCAGCACCCCGTCCGGCACCTCCACCGAGGGCAGCAGCGCCTGCGCGGCCTCGATGCGCTGGCAGGTCCTTTCGTCCTCTGCCTGCCACGCCGAGCAGAAACGCTCCGGGTCGCGGTCGTAGGCGTCGCGCCGCCGCACGATGTCGATGCGCGACGCCACGTCGTCCGGCGTCGAGACCTCCACCGACAGGCCGAAGCGGTCCAGCAGTTGCGGGCGCAGCTCGCCCTCCTCGGGGTTGCCGCTGCCGACCAGAACGAAGCGCGCCGGGTGGCGCACGCTGAGCCCCTCGCGCTCCACCACGTTCTCGCCCGAGGCGGCCACGTCGATCAGCAGGTCAACCAGGTGGTCCTCCAGCAGGTTCACCTCGTCGA
>CAXTBC010000041.1:0-38128 GCA_964242595.1 uncultured Acetobacteraceae bacterium
AATCATAAGAAAAGAAAAGCCTTTCCGGCCTATCTAGGCCAGCCCCAAAAACTTTCGTTCCTACCCCGTGTCAACCACCTCGCTTTGTCTTGCAGCACCCGGCTGTTTCAAATGCGGGTAGCAAAGTTTTTTGGTCCTTTTTTCAAAAAGGGACTGCTTGCTCTCTATCCAGGCAAGCGCCTGCTCAATCCTTGCCCGGGTCCGCCGCCAGCCCCGCCGCACCGATGCCCGCCACGGCCGCCGCCTCGTCGTTGTTGCCAACGTCGCCGCTGATCCCCACCGCGCCGACCACCGCGCCCGACGCGTCGCGCACCAGCACGCCGCCCGGCCCGGCCACCAGGCCGCCGGCGATCACCGAGGCGAGCGAGGCGACGAAAATCGGCATGTCGCGCGCCCGGGTGGCCACGCTGCGCGAGCCCATGCCCATGGCCAGCGCGCCGTTCGCCTTGCCGCGGGCGATGTCGTAGCGCGCGTGGCTGGTGCCGTCCTCGGCCGCGCAGGCCTTCGGCGCCCCCCGGGCATCCAGCACCAGCACCAGCAGCGGTGCCAAGTCGTGCGCACGGGCGTGGGCCAGCGCGCCGGTGACGATGGCCTCGGCTTGGTGCAGGGTGATGTCGGTCATGCTTGCGTGCTCCTGACGGCCTGAGGCACCGGCTTCTGAGTAGCCTGCGCTCGGCCCTAGCTAAGGACGAGTAAAGGCTGACTGATCGAAGTCAAACAGTCCTGGTCTTGGAAGACCAAAAGAATTGTACGTCCCGCGTCTGAAACAGCCGGACGCTACAGAACAGATCGAAATCGCCGACAGAGCAGGGACAAAAGTTTTTTGCCTCTTTTTTTTAAAAAAGAAGGCCTTGCTTCCTTTCGCAACGGTCAGTCTCAACGTAGGCTGGCATGAGAACCAGTCCGTGGTAGCGATCCTAAACAGGCCGCCTACCGCCCAGCTGGCGGCAACGCCTGGCAGAACCGCAGCGCGTAGCCGTCAGGGTCCAGCACCTCGAAGGCGACGTGGCCCACCCTGGTCCCATCCTCCTCGCGCCAGGCCTCGGCCATCGGCTTGTGCAGCCGCGCGCCGTAGGCCTCCACGCCGCTCAGCACCGCTTCGGCGTCCGGGGTCCACACGACCAGGGTCACGCCGCGGCCGAACGGGTAGCTCGGCGCGTCGGGCCCGGTGGCCACGTCCTCGCCGATCTCGATGGCCACGCCGTCGCGCTCGAGCTCGGCGCGGCGGTGCTCCGGCTCGTAGCGCATCGTCGTGAAGCCCAGCACGTCCGTGTAGAACCGCAGGCTGCGCGCAAAACCCGTGCAGGCCAGCCGAACCTGCAGCGTCATTTTGGAAACAGGGTCAGGATGGCCTCCGGCGCAGGCACCTCGGTGGAAACGGTGATGTGCACCGGCCTGCCGGCCAGCAGCAGCCCGTAGGCGGTCTGACTGACGCCGGGGCGCGCCTTCGAGTTGGGCGGCACCGGCTGCGGCGTCAGAGTCGCGTTGTTCTCCTGGGCAGCCTGGTTCAGCACGCTCAGCACCCGCGCGCCGTTGGCGTGTTCGGCCACCGCCTCGCAGCCGCCGTCGTCCAGCGAGACGAGGGCCAGCTTGGTGGTCTGGTAGCTCACGTCGAACACCTGACCCTGGCGGCCGGCGAGGAACGCCGTCTCGGCCTGCTGCGGCATGCGGGGCGCGTGCTGCTCGGCCAGGAAGCCGCGCAGGGCCGCAACGTCGGTGCCAAAGTTCAGGCAAGTGGCGCTGAACAGGCCCACAACCTGCTCGGCGCCATCGCCGGAGATAGCCTGTTGCTGCGTAGCCTGGGGCTGCGCTGCGGCGTGGCCCGCCAGGCCGCAGGCCAGGGCGGCGGACGCGAGCAGGGACGTGCGCATCGGGTACTCTCCTCGGAACAGGGGGTTGCGCTAGCCGCGCAGCTCCATCTTGATCGGCCCCTCGCGGCGGCCGTGGGTGAACTGGTCCACCAGCGTGTTGCCGCTCTCGAGCAGGTGGGATGCCTCACCTTGCCAGACCAGCCGGCCGCCGAACAGCATGGCGGCCTGGTCGCCGATGCGCACCGCGCTGGCCATGTCGTGGGTGATGGCGATCGCCGTGCTGCCTAGCCGGCGCACGCAGTCGCTGATCAGGCCGTCGATGATGGCGCCCATGATGGGGTCCAGCCCGGTGGTCGGCTCGTCGAAGAACAGGATGCGGCCGCCGCCGGCGATCGCACGCGCCAGGCCCACGCGCTTCTGCATGCCGCCGGATAGCTCGGCCGGCGAGAGGTCGCCGACGCTGGGGTCCAGCCCTACCTGCGCCAGCATCTCGGCCGCGCGGCCGCGCGCCGCGGCGCGGCTGGTGCCGCCCTGCGCCAGCAGACCAAAGGCCACGTTCTCCCACACCGGCAGGCTGTCGAACAGCGCGCCGTTCTGGAACAGCATGCCAATCTGGGCGCGCAGCGCGGCACGCGCGCGGCGGCCCAATCGGGTCAGGTCCTGCCCGTCGATCTCGATGCTGCCGGCGTCGGCTTCCACCAGCCCCAGGATGCATTTCAGCAGCACGGACTTGCCCGAGCCCGAGCCGCCGATCACCACCATCGAGGTGCCCGCGGCGACGTCCAGGTCGATCCCGTCGAGCACCTGCTTGGCGCCGAACGCCTTGCGCAGCCCGCGTATGCGGATCTTCGGCGTCCCGCCGGCTCCGATGTCTCGCGTGCCGCTCATCGGGCGAAGAACAGCTCGGTCAGCACGTAGTCGAACGCCAGGATCAGGATGCTGGCCGAGACCACGGCCGAGGTAGTGGCGGCTCCCACGCCCTGGGCGCCGCCGCGGCTGTTGTAGCCGAAGTAGCACCCCATCAGGCTGACGATGATGCCGAACACTGCCGCCTTGACCAGGCTCAGCGTCACGTCGCTGGCTTGTAGGAAATTGACGGTGTTGCCGATGTAGGTGCGCGCATCGAACCCCAGCTTGGCCGTGGCCACCAGGAACCCGCCGGCCACGCCCAGTACGTCGGCCACCAGCACCAGCAGCGGCAGGGCGAGCAGGCCGGCGAGCAGACGGGGTGCGACAAGGTATTTCATCGGGTCGGTGCCAAGCGTGCGCAACGCGTCGATCTGGTCGGTCACCCGCATGGTGCCCAGCTCCGCCGCCATGGCGGCGCCCACGCGCCCGGCCACCATCAGGCCGGCCAGCACGGGCGCCAGTTCACGCACCACCGAGATCAGCACGATGTTGGCGATGGCGCTGGTGGCGCCGTAGCGGGAGAAGCCCGTGTAGGATTGCAGCGCGATCACCATGCCGGAGAAGACGGCGGTGAGCGCCACTACCGGCAGACTGAAATAGGCAAAGTCGACGAAGCTGCGCACGAACAGGCGTCCGTAGAACGGCGGCCGCACAAGATGCGACAGGCCGGAAAGGCCGAACACGACCAGCGCCCCCGCGGAGCCCAGCAGGGCCAGGAAGCTGCGGCCGGTAGCGCCCAGAAAAGTCAAGACAAGCCGTTCTTTTTTGAAGAAAAGAGCGCGTCCGCCAGCCGGCGCGCGACAGCACGTTCACAAGTCTTTCGCTTCTTTTCTTTAGAAAAGAAGGCCTTGCTTCCTTGCTCGATCACAGCGCCGCATAAACCCGGCCGCCACGCGGCTTGAGCGACGTCAGCACTTCGTAGCCGTTGGTGCCGGCCCACGCCGCCACCTCGTCGGGCGGCACGGCGGGACCTATCAGCTCCAGCTCGTCGCCTTCGCGCAGGCCTGGGTAATCCGTCGCGTCGAAGGTGGCCAAGTCCATGGAGACACGCCCTATCAGCGGAAGGCGGGCGGCGTCAAAGCCGGGGCGCACGATTGCGGCCCGTGCGCGGTTGGACAGCGCGCGGTGGTAGCCGTCGGCGTAGCCCACCGAGACGGTGGCCACCACGGTGGGGCGCTGTGCCGTCCAGATCGCGTTGTAGCCCACCGGCTCGCCCGCGGGCACGTGGCGGAGCTGCAATATGGGCGCGGTCAGGCGGAGCACCGGGCGCATCGGGTTCGGCTGTCCGGGCGTGGGATTGATGCCGTAGAGCGCCGCCCCGGGACGGGCGAGGTCGGACGCGAAGCCGGCGCCCAGCAGCACGCCGGACGCGTTGGCGAGGCTGCGCGGCACGCCAGGCAGCACGGCGTGGGCGGCGGCCAGGCGGTCCGCCTGCAGCGTGTTGCGCGGGTCCTGGGCCAGCTCGGCGTTGGCCAGGTGGGTCATCACGAACAGCACGTCGATGCCGTCGAGCAGGCCCGGTTCGGCGGCCAGGCACGCAGCCTGGGCCGGCTCCAGGCCTAGGCGGTTCATGCCGGTGTCGATGTGCACCAAAGCGGGCAGGCGGCGGCCAAGGCGTCGCGCCAGGGCGGACCAGGCGGCCACTTCGGCCAGGTTGCCCAACACTGGCGCCAGGCCGTGCTCGATGTAGAGCTCGGACTGGTCCGCGAAGAAGCCGTTCAGTATGGCGATCATAGCGCCAGGCAGCAGCGGCCGCAGGGCTGCGCCTTCTTGCGGATACGCCACGAAGAAGTGCCGCACCCCTTCGGCCAGCAGGCGGGGCGCCACGCGGTCCGCGCCCAGCCCGTACGCGTCGGCCTTCACCACCGCGGCCGTGGGGCGGCCGTGCCGGGCCGCGAGCCAGCGCCAATTGGCGGCGATGGCGTCCAGGTCGACAGTCAGCGTGGTCATGCGGGTCGCGTGTCAGGCAGCGTTCAGCGCGGCCTCGATCTTCGGCGTCAACGACGTCGGCTTCGTGGTGGGCGGGAAGCGTTCCAGCACCGTCCCGTCCCGGCCCACCAGAAACTTGGTGAAGTTCCACTTGATGGCGCTGTTCAGGAAGCCGCCCTTCTCGGATTTCAGCCAGGCCCAGAGCGGATGGGCGTTGCCGCCGTTCACCTCCACCTTGGCGAACATCGGAAAGCTGACGTCGTATTTCGTGCTGCAGAACGTGGCGATCTCGGCGGCGTCGCCCGGCTCCTGGCGGCCGAACTGGTCGCACGGGAAGCCCAGCACGGCGAAGCCCTTGTCGGCGTAGGCGTTCTGCAACGCCTCCAGCCCGGTGTATTGCGGCGTGAAGCCACACTTGCTGGCGGTGTTGACGATCAGCAGGACCTTGCCGCGATAGGCCTGCATCGAGACGCCCTCTCCGCCGAGTGCGGACGCCGAGAACTCGTAGATGTCAGACACACAGTGCCCCTTGGAAAGTTTCGATAGGCAAGAAAGTAGTTCTTTTTCGAGAAAAAGAACCAAAAAGCTTTCGCTCCCTGTCGGGTGCTGGCGGAGAAGCCACGCGAGGTAGTAGAGTTTTTCGCTCCTACCCCTCAGGCCGCCGCTACCTCGTCAGCCCGGGTGGCGCCACGCGTGCCCATCGGCTTGGGCGCACCCACCGTCGTGTCGCGCGCGGTCTGGCGCTCCATCTCCGCGTTCAGCTCGGCGCCGACCAGCACGATCGTGGTGGATATCCAGATCCACGTCATGAAGCCAATCGCCGCACCCAACGACCCGTATGTCTTGTTGTAGTTTCCGAAATTGGCGGCATACCAGGAGAACGCTGCGGAGCCGGCGATGAACATGAGGCCCGAGAACCCGCTGCCCCAGCTGATCCAGCGCCACTTCGCCTTTTCCCGGCTGGGGCCGTAGCGATACACCAGCGCCAGGAACAGCATGATGGCAGCCAGCATCAGCGGCCAGCGGCCAAGGTTGAGCAGCACGTCGACCGCCGTCCCGAGCCCCACGAACTGTAGCACAGCCGGTATCACCACCACGGCCGTTATCGCCACGATCACGAACACCAGTGCGCCTAGAGTAAAGGCCAGCGAGAGCCAGGTGCGGTGGATGAAGCTGCGCGTCTCGCGCTCCTCGTAGACGGCGTTCAGCGCGTCGAACAGCGACTTTATGCCGGCGTTGGCGCTCCACAACGACGTGAGGATGCCGACTACGGCGCCGACACCCAGCGCCTTATGCGGCGACGAGGTGAGCGCGTGCACCTGGTCGTTGATGATCTGCATGCCGCCGCCCGGCACCACGCCGCCCAGGCCGGCCAAGTGCTTGCCGATATCGGCAGGGTCTGCGATCAGGCCGTAGAGCGAGATGAGCGCGGCGAGGGCCGGGAAGATGGCCAGCAACGCGTAGTAGGTAACGGCGGCCGCCTCGGCCAGCACCCTGTCCTCGCCGATCTGCGTGAACACGCGCTTGCCGATTTGCTTCCAGCCGCGCGCCGGGATTTGCGTGGGCGAGTCCGCCTGCGCGCCGGCCGCCGCTTCCTGTGGAGTAGCGCCAGCCCTGGGCATGGCGCTACTCTGGCGGGCGCGGGGCTGCGGCAGCCGGCGGGCGAGCGCGTTGATGGCGGCGGCGCCAGCGTCCAGCGCCAGCACCACCACCACGGCATCTACGGCGCGGCGGAACTTGGTGGCCATGCTGCCGTCGCCCTCAGGACTTCTTGAGTTCTTCAGGCTTGTGGACGGCCTGCTTGCCGGACTTGCTGCTCTTCACCAGCACCTCCGGGTGTTCCTTGCTGGCCTTGGCGGTATGGCCTTTGACCTTCGTTGTTCCCGTGACGATCTTCTCGACGGTACCCTCGGTCTTGCCCTGAGATGTTCCCCAGGTGACGTGGTCGCCTTTCTTCGGCAGCGTTGTCATAACTGTGCTCCACGATTCCAAGCTCCTCGAACGCCGGGCGAGCGGGGCCGGTTTGGCCGCGGTCCGATCGGTGCGCAATAACATCTTTTGGAAAGCGGCGGTGGAGCCACAGCCACTCGTGCGGGCGGGCGGTGACCCACCGCTCGAGCTGGTCGTTGATACGTTGGGTCAGCTCGGCCACGGCGGCCTGCGGGTTGGCGCCGGGCTCTGGCAGCAACGGCTCGTCGACGACCAGGCGCAGCCGGGCCGGGCCGGTTCGTTCCACATGGCCTGGAATGATAGGACAGCCAAAGCGCACCGCGAGAGCGGCGGCGGCCGGCGCTGTCATCGCCGGCAGGCCGAACAGGCGCGCCTTGATGCCGTCGTTCATCTTCTGGTCCACCAGCATGCCCAGGTAGCCGCCCCTTCGCAGGTGGGCGAAAGCGCCGCGGGCGCCGCGGGCGCCCTTGGCGAACATCGGCACGTCCTGCCCTATAGCGCGGCGGCGCAGGCCCAGGATCAGGTCGTCGATCTTCTGGTTGGAGGCTTGGCGGTACACGCTTGCGAACGCCATGCCATGCGCGGCCACGGCCGGCGGCAGCATCTCCCAGTTGCCGATGTGGCCGGAGACGAAGATCGCCGGGCCGCTGCGTGCGGCCTGCGCGACCAGCACGTGGCCGCCTACCACATCCCAGCCCGGGCCGGCCGCCGTGTCCTTCTCCAGCGCCGAAACGTGCGGGAACTCGCCGGCGGTGCGGCCCAGGTTTTCCCACATATCCTTGATGATCCGGCGGCGCTCGCTTTTGGTGCGCTCCGGAAGTGCAGCGCACAGGTTGCGGTCGGCCACGCGGGTGACGGGCAGCAGCGGGCCCACGGTGCGGAACAGCGCGCCCATGACGTTCGAGGCGCGTGCCGGGCCCAGCGCGCGCAGCACGCCAAGCACCGCGCGGACCAGCGCCGCTTCGGCTTTATGCTGCCAGCGCGGCCGTTCTGAGCTGCCTTGGGTTGTCATCGAGCTGCCTGTCAGTTCGGGCTGTCAGGGTGGTCCATTAGGATGGAAGAAGGAAGCGGTTCTTTGTTCCCTGTCGGATGGTCCAGGGCTGGCGCGCGACAGCGGAGTCATAAGTTGATCGCTTCTTTTTTTAAAAAGTAGGCTTTGCCTAAACCTTCACCAACCCTTCCCGAGCCAAGCTGTTCGCCGTGTCCGCGATGGTGTCCGAGATAGGCCGCGGGGCCCAGCCAAGCTGCGTGCGCGCCTTGGTATCGTCTACTGGGCGGTGCTTGCTAAGCTCGAACAACGTCCGGCGTACCAGTGGGTCGAACAGGGCAGCCAGGCGGACGAGGAGCGCGGGCAGCTTACGGCTTGGCACACGCTTGGCAAGCTGGGGCACGCGTGCCTTCAGCACGGCGGCCACGTCCGCCATCCAGTAGAACTCGCCCGCGCCGATGTAACGCTGGCCGGCGGCCTGCGGCGCCAGCATGGCACGCACGTGCAGGTCCGCAATGTCGCGCACGTCCACCAGCGGAAAGCCGAAGCGCGGCAGGCCGGGCATGGCGCCGTCCAGCAGCTTCTTGACGATCTCGAGGGAGGGCGAAAAGTCCCGGCCCAGAACGGGGCCGAGCACCGCGCCGGGACAGACCGTGACCAGCTCCGTCTTGCGCCCCTCCGCGGCCCAGGCCCAGGCGGCCCGTTCGGCGATGGTCTTGCTGCGCTCGTAGGCGGAGGTGTCGGCAAGGTTGGTCTCGTCAGTCCAATCGGCTTCAGTGCACGGCACGTCCCGGCTGCCGCGGCCGTAGCTGATGGCGGCCGTCGACGCGGTGAGCACCACGCGCTTGACGCCGGCGGCCTCGGCCGCCTCGAGCACGCGCAGCGCGCCGTCGCGTGCGGGGCGCACCATCTCGTCGTCGTGTTTGACGCCGTCGCTCACGATAGGGGACGCGACGTGCAGGACATAGTCGCACCCGGCCACCGCCTCCGCCCAGCCGGCGTCCTGCATCAGGTCGGCAACTACGAAACCGAGGCGCCCCTCAGGCTGGGCGGTTTTGGCAAGGCTGGCACGCACCTTCGCCTCGTGCGTCAAACTGCGTAGGGTGGTGCGCACGCGCCAGCCGTCGTGCAAGAGTTGCGCGATGCAGAAGCTCGCGACATATCCAGAGCCACCCGTAACCAGCACCAGACCGCGATCTTCCATAAGGGCTACTCCTGTGTTTACCTGACTTATGACAATATAAGCTCATTATGTCTAATGTGTCTACACCTCCCTCTGCTCAAAGCCTCTCTCGCGTTCTCGACGCTGCGTTGGCCGTGTTCGCCCGCTACGGGTTCTCGCGGACGAGCATGGCGGATGTAGCGCGAGAGGCAGGCGTGTCTCGCCCTTGGCTGTACCTGCATTTCGATGGCAAGCCGGCGCTGTTCCGCGCGATGGCCGCCAATTTGGTGCGTAACGCTCTGGCCGATGGAGCCCAGGCCTGGGCGGAGACGCCGGGCAAGCTGAGGGACCGGATGAGCGCGGCAATCCTGGCCAAGGACCTGAAGCTGTTCCGCCTGAACGCCATGCCGCACGGCGCCGAGTTGCTCGCCGTGGACGAGGCGGTCACCGAGAGCCTGGCGGCCGAACTGGAGGAGGGTTTCGCCGTCATCCTCTCACGCGGGCTGCAGGAGGCCGGGCTGGGCTGTGCCGCGTTCGGTGGCCCGCAAGCCTACGCGCGCCTGCTGAGCGTGCTGGCGTCGGGGCTGAAGCATGAGGCGCGGTCGGAAGACGATTACGTGGCCGCGGTGCACGGTCTCTGCCGGATGGCAGCGCGGGCTGCCAAAAGGGAGTGATCCGGGGAGGAAGCAAGGTCGGGATTCTGCCCCAAACCCCGCTGGGGCCTCTAGGCCCCGGACCCCGATCTGTTTACAGTCCTACGAACAGTTTTTTGGCGGGCCGGCGCCAATGGTTCGCATTAAAAGCTGACACATTGAAGCAGGCAGTCCTTTCCTGAAAAATCGAAAAGGACTTTCACTTGCCGCACTTCAAACAGCCAAGTGCCAAAAGATAGACCGAAGTCGCTGGCCAGCGCAGGACAAGAATTTTTTGCTTTTTCAAAAAAGAAGGCCTTGCTTCCTTCGCACACTCTTAAACGCAGTCTGACATCAGGTAATGCTCACCCTAAGATCGCTCAGCCCGTCCACATGGGCGTGCAGCCTGGCGCCGGGTTGCACTTTGCCCACGTTCTCCGGCGTCCCCGTGAAGATCAGGTCGCCAGGCTTGAGGACCATGTAGCCGGAGAGCTCCGCGATGATCTCGGCCACGTTCCAGATCATCTCGGACAGAGTGCTCGATTGCCGCCGCTCGCCATCCACGCTCAGCCAGATCGCCGCGCCGTCCAGCGCGGCGGCCTCCGCGGCGGGCGTGATCGCGCCGCACGGTGCCGAGTGGTCGAAGCCCTTGGCCATGTCCCAGGGCCGGCCAGCCTTTTTCGCTTCCGCCTGCAGGTCCCGCCGGGTCATGTCCAGCCCCACCGCGTAGCCGAACACCACGTCCAGCGCGTGCTCCACTGGGATGGCCGACGCCTCGGACCCGATCGCCACCACCAGCTCCACCTCGTGCTCCAGCGCCTGCGTGCGCGGCGGGTAGGGAACGCTGCCGCCATCGGCCACAATGGCATCTGCGGGCTTCTGAAAGAAGAACGGCTTCTGCCTGTCAGGGTCGTTGCCCATCTCGCGCGCATGGGCGCGGTAGTTCTGGCCCACGCAGTAGATGCGGCGGACCTGGAAAGGCTCTTGGCCTTGAACAGGAATTTGCATTTTCGGACTTTCGGGAAGCAAGGGTAGAAAGGCCTTCTTTTTTGAAAAAAGAAGCAAAAAACTTTTATCTGGCTGTCGCGGTTCTGTCCGGCAACGCGCGCCAAGAGAGCGAAAGTTTTTTGGTTCTTTTTCAAAAAAGAAGGCCTTGCCTTGGCCTTCTCCTCAGACCCATGTCAGCTTCGCCCCCGTGCGGGACTGCAGCATGTCGAAAGAGACGCCTTCGGCGAGTTCTCGGACGACCAAGTGTTCGCCCACGTCGATCACCGCGAGTTCGGTGTAGATCCTGCGCACGCAGCCGGGCGCCGTCAGCGGGTAGGTGCAGGTCTCCACCAGCCTGGGCGCGCCCTGCTTGGTGGTGTGCTCCATCAGCACCCATACCTGCTTGGCGCCCACGGCCAGGTCCATCGCACCGCCCACGGCGGGCGCGCGTGTGGTTTCGTCGGTCATCCAATTGGCCAGGTCGCCCGCAGCCGAAACCTGGAACGCACCCAGCAGCGCGTAGTCCAGGTGGCCGCCGCGCATCATCATGAAGGCGTCGTTGTGGTGGAAGATGGCGGCACCCGGCAGCAGCGTCACCGGCTTCTTGCCGGCGTTCGTCAGGTCCGGATCCTCCCGCCCAGCCGGCGGCGCGGGGCCCACGCCCAGCAGGCCGTTCTCGCTGTGGAAGATGATCTCGCGGCCGGGCACCTGGTGGTTGGCCACCAGCGTCGGCAGGCCGATGCCCAGGTTCACGTAGGCGCCCTCCGGCAGGTCGCGCGCGGCCCGCGCGGCGATGCGGTTGCGAGCATCGAGGTTGCTCATTCCGGACATTGCCACACCCGATCGACGAAGATGCCCGGTGTCACGACGTGCTCCGGGTCGATGTCCCCCAGGCCAACCACGTGGCGCACCTGCGCCACCGTCAGCGCCGCAGCCGGCGCCATCACCGGGCCGAAATTGCGCGCGGAGGCGTGATAGGTGAGGTTGCCCCAGCGGTCGCCGCGCTCGCCCTTGATCAGCGCCACGTCGGCCCGCAGCGGGTATTCCAACACGTAGGTCTCGCCGTCGATCATCCTTGTCTCGCGCCCCTCGGCCAGCCGGGTTCCCACGCCGGTGCGCACGTAGAACGCGCCCACGCCGGCACCGCCGGCGCGGATGCGCTCGCTCAACGTGCCCTGCGGCACCAGCTCCAGCTCGATCCTGCCGGCCATGTACATCTCGTCGAACACCATCGAGCCCACCGTGCGCGGGAAGGAGCACACGATGCGCCGCACCAGGCCGCGCTGCATCAGGCCGGAGATGCCGCGCGTGCCCACGCCGGCGTTGTTGCTGATGATCACCAAGTCCCGCACCTTGGCCTCCTGCAGGCCGTCCAGCAGCGCGAACGGCATGCCGGCTTCGCCGAAGCCGCCCACCAGTATGGTGGCGCCGTCCCCTATGCCGGCCAGCGCCGTGGCCAGGTCGCCTACGATCTTGTCGATCAACCAAAGTGTCTCCCTGGCCCTCAGCATCGCCGATGCGGGTGGCCTTGCGCAATGCGCGGCGGGCTGGGCAGTGTCCGCGGCAACCGGAGAGGAGCGGGCGGTGGAGCACATCATAGGGCCGGAACGGCGCAGCTGGGTGGCCAGCGCCAACGCGCCCGGTTGCGACTTCCCGATCCAGAACCTGCCTTATGGCGTCTTCTCCACCGCCGAGGCTCCGGCGTCACGGGCGGGCGTGGCGATCGGCAGTTTCATCGTCGACCTGTCCGTGCTGGCCGAAGCCGGCCTGTTGCCGGATTTCGGCGACAGCTTCGCCTCGGCCAGCCTGAACCGCCTGATGGCGCACGGGCGCGCGGCGTGGCGCGGCCTGCGCGCCTGCCTCGCCGCGCTGCTCGCCGAGGACAGCGCGCTTGGCCGGGATGCCGGATTGCGCGCGCGCGCGCTGGTGGAGCAAGGCCGGGCAAGGATGCACCTGCCGATCGACGTTGCGAACTACACGGATTTCTACTCGTCCCGCCACCACGCGCAGAACGTGGGCGCGCTGTTCCGCGACCCGGCCCGCGCGCTGAACCCGAACTGGCTGGAGATGCCCGTGGGCTATCACGGCCGTGCCTCCTCGGTCGTGGTGAGCGGCACGCCGGTCCGCCGTCCGGTGGGGCAGGTCAGACGCGCCGGGGCCGAGCGCCCGGTGCTGGGAGCGTGCGAGCGGCTGGATTTCGAGCTCGAGCTCGGCGCTGTGATCGGCGTGCCGAGCGCGCTGGGCGCGCGGGTCGGCGTGGACGAGGCCGAGGCGCACATCTTCGGCGTGGTGCTGCTGAACGACTGGAGCGCCCGCGACATCCAGTTGTGGGAGGCCCAGCCGCTGGGCCCGTTCAACGCCAAGAACTTCGCCACTAGCATCTCCCCCTGGGTGGTGCCGCTGGACGCGCTGGAGCCGTTCCGGTGTGCGCAGCCAGTGCAGGACCCCGCGCCGCTGGACTACCTGCGCGCCCGTGGCCCGCAGGGCTTCGGAATCGGGCTGGAGGTGGCGCTGCGGCCGGACGGCGCGGCGGCGGCCAGCACCATCGTAAGCACCGATTTCGCGCACATGTACTGGACCATGACGCAGCAGGTGGCGCACCACACGGTGGGTGGCTGCAACCTGCAGGTGGGCGACCTGCTCGGCTCGGGAACCATCAGCGGGCCGGAACCGCGCTCCTGGGGCTGCCTGCTGGAGCAGAGCTTCAACGGCACGCGGTCGGTGCAGCTGGACGGCGGCGGGACAAGGAGTTTTCTAGAGGATGGCGACACGGTAACCATGCGGGGTTTTGCGCAAGGCGACGGGTATCGGGTCGGGTTTGGTGTTTGTGAAGGCAAGGTGAAGGAAGCACTTCTTTTTTGAAAAAAAGAAGCAAAAAACTTTTGACTCCGCTGTCGCGCGCTGGCCCTGAGTCACCCGACAGGGAGCAAAAGTTTTTTGGTTCTTCTTTTCAAAGAAGAATTCTTACTTGCTTACTTCGATTGCCACCGCCGTAGCCTCCCCACCCCCGATGCAAAGCGAAGCCACCCCCCGCCGCACCCCGCGCGCGCGCAGCGCCGCCAGCAACGTGACCATGATGCGCGCGCCCGAGGCGCCGATCGGGTGGCCCAGCGCGCAGGCGCCGCCGTTCACGTTCACACGGTCGACGCCCAGGTCCATCTCGCGCATCGCCGCCATCGTCACCACGGCGAACGCCTCGTTGATCTCGAACAGATCCACGTCGTTCTTCGTCCAGCCCACGCGGTCCAGCAGTTTCTCCATCGCCCCGATCGGCGCCGTGGTGAACCAGGCCGGCGCCTGCGCGTGGCTGGCATGGCCCAGCAAGGTGGCCAGCGAGGTAATGCCGCGCGCCTGCGCGTCGGACCGGCGCATCAGCACCAGGGCGGCGGCACCATCCGAGATCGAGCTGGAGTTGGCGGCCGTGACGGTACCGTCCGGCCGGAAAGCGGGTTTCAGGGTGGGGATCTTTTCCGGCCTGGCCTTGGCGGGCGTCTCGTCGTCGGCGATCTCGGTCTTGCCAGGCACGGCCGCGATTTCGCCGCGGAAGCGTCCCTCGGCAGTGGCGGCGCGGGCACGCTCCAACGAGCGCAGCGCGAACTCGTCCTGGGCAGCGCGGGTGAACTGCAGCTTCTCCGCGGTGTCCTCGGCGAAGCTGCCCATCAGGCGGCCGCGGTTGTAGGCGTCTTCCAGGCCGTCGAGGAACATGTGGTCGAGCACGCGGCCGTGGCCCAGCCGATAGCCGTCCCGCGCGCGGTCTAGCAAATAGGGCGCGCGGCTCATGTTCTCCATGCCACCGGCCACAATAATGGCGGCGCTGCCGGCGGCGATCTGGTCGTGCGCCAGCATCACTGCCTTCATGCCGGAGCCACACATCTTGTTCACCGTGGCGGCCGGCACGGCTTCGCCCAGCCCGCCGGCAAAGGCGGCCTGGCGCGCCGGCGCCTGACCCAGCCCGGCCGGCAGCACGCAGCCCATCAACACTTCGGACACGTCACTGGCCGGCACGTCCGACTCCTGGAGGGCGGCGGCGATGGCCAGGCCGCCGAGCGCAGGCGCGGTGTGTCCGCTGAGGGCGCCCTGAAAGGCGCCCATGGGGGTGCGCTTTGCGGCGACGATGACGATTGGGTCGGGTTGCATGGTGGTGGCTCCAAAACAAGACACGCGGCAAGCATGGGGCTCTGCCCCAAACCCCCATCTATTTAGGGATCTCTTACAAACAGCCTTTAAGGACTTGTCTTAGCGGAGTTCAGAGGCAGAGCCCTTGGCCTTGCCCAAGACTCGACATCAATCCTGCAAAACCCGGTCCGGACGCATTGGCCGCGGCCGCGGCACCGGAACCACCGGGCCGTGCAGCGCGGAACCGCGGCCGGACAGCGACGGGTTGGTCATGAAGTACTCATGCGCTGACACCGGCTTGGGCCCCGGCGGCACGCGTGCCCATTCGCCGGACGGTTCCAGCTCCCACGATTGCAGCGTGTCCTTCAGGTTCACCACCATGATCTGGTCGAGCACCTGCGCGTGCACGGTGGCGTTGCGGATCGGCACGAGCGTTTCCACGCGCCAATCCATGTTGCGCTCCATCCAGTCGGCGCTGCTGATGTAGACCAGCGCGTGGCGACTGGGCAGGCGGTGGCCGCCGCCGAAGGCGCAGATGCGGCCGTGCTCGAGAAACCGGCCGACGATCGACTTCACGCGTATGTTGTCCGACAGGCCGGCCACGCCGGGCCGCAGGCAGCAGATGCCGCGCACCACGGCCATCACCTGCACGCCGGCCGCCGAGGCCTCGTAGAGCTTGTCGATCAGCTTGGTATCCACCAGGCTGTTGAGCTTCAGCCAGATACTGGCAGGCTTCTTCGCGTGTGCGAACGCGATCTCGCGGTCGACCAGCTCGACCAGCGTGCTGCGCAGCGTCAGTGGCGCGAACGCCAGCGCGTCCATCTGCTCGGGCTGCGCGTAGCCGGTCATGTAGTTGAACAGCCGCATCGCGTCGCGCGTGAGGTCCGGGTCGGCGGTGAAGAAGCTGAGATCGGTGTAGATGCGCGCGGTGATCGGGTGGTAGTTGCCGGTGCCGAAATGCGCGTAGCTGCGCATGGAGCTGGCCTCGCGCCGCACCACCAGGCTGATCTTGGCGTGCGTCTTCAGCTCGGCAAAGCCGTACACCACCTGCACGCCGGCCGCCTCCAGCGAGCGCGCCAGGCGGATGTTGGCTTCCTCGTCGAAGCGTGCGCGCAGCTCCACCATGGCGGTGACGGACTTGCCGGCCTCGGCCGCCTCGATCAGCGCCTTGACGATCGGGCTGTCCCGGCTGGTGCGGTAGAGCGTCTGCTTGATGGCCACCACGCTGGGGTCGCCGGCGGCCTGGCGGAGGAACTGCACCACCACGTCGAAGCTCTCGAACGGGTGGTGGACGATGATGTCCTTGGCGCGGATGGCGGCGAAGCAGTCGCCGCCGAAATCGCGTATGCGCTCGGGGAAGCGCGGCGTGGCCGGCGCGAACAGCAGCTCCGGGCGGTCGTCCACGATCAGCTGCTTGAGGTCGACGACGCCCAGCAGGCCGTGCTGCACGCTGATGTCCTCGCGCTCGGCGTCCAGGCTGTCGGCCACCAGCGCCACCAGCGGCTCCGGCATGCCCGAGTCGACGGCCAGGTGGATCACGCTGCCGCGGCGGCGGCGCTTGAGCGCCGTCTCGTACATGCGCACCAGGTCCTCGGCCTCCTCCTCGAACTCGATGTCGGTGTCGCGGATCAGCCGGAACAGGCCCTGGCCGGTCATGGTGAAGCCGGGGAACACGCGCTGCAGGAACAGGCCCACCACGTCCTCGAGCATGACGAAGCGCATGGCGCCCGTGGCCTCGGGCGCTGCCGGCAAGCGGATGAAGCGGTCCACCTGGCCGGGCAGCGGGATCAGGCCGCGCATGTAGTGGCCGCCCTGTGTGCTGGGGTTGACCAGGTCCTCCTCGCGGTGCAGCTGCAGCGCCATCACCAGGCCCATGTTGGGGATGAAGGGGAACGGGTGCGCGGGGTCGATGGCCAGCGGGGTCAGCACCGGGAAGACGCGCTCCATGAACCAAGTGTCGAGCCAGCGGCGCTCGTCCTCGCTGAGGGCGGCCACGTCGGACACTTCGAGGCCCGCGCCCGCCAAGGCAGCGCGCAGGTCCAGCCAGACGCGCTGCTGGCGGTCCAGCAGGGCCTTGGCGCGCTCGCGCACCGCGGCGAGCTGCTGGGCGGGCGTGCGCCCGTCCGGCGAGAGCTTGGCCAGGCCGGAGCGCGCCTGGCCGATCAGGCCGGCGATGCGGACGGAGAAGAACTCGTCCAGGTTGGCGGCCGAGATGCTGACGAAGCGCAGGCGCTCGAGCAGTGGGTGGCGGGTGTTCTCGGCTTCCTCGACCACCCGGTTGTTAAAGTCGAGCCAGCTCAGCTCGCGGTTGATGAACCGCTCGGGGCTGTCGGCGGCGATGGCGGGGGCTTCGGACTGGGGGACGGGGCGGAGGTGGGGCGTGGCCTGGGGTCTTGGCATGAGGGGAGCTTAGGGCAAACAGTTGTTTTTTGGTAACTGCCCTTGCGCGGCGCTGCTCGGGCCGGCGCTTTTGCACGGCGCCGAAAGTTGAACGGCAGCTATTCGAAGCGTAACTGCGTCGGTGCGGGCCTTGGCTGCTTGCTGCGGTGTAACAGCCGCGTAGCAACAGGACGATTGTAGAACGGCAAGCAGGTCAATCGATGTAGCCCTATCGTAACTGCTTAAATTTATTGGTCGAACATCTGCTCGTCGGGTTGTCAAGGACACATTGCCTGTGGTCGATCTAAGAGCCATCCTGGTCATATCTTGCGGAACTTGTGAGTCACTCCAATCGATACGTATAACATCCGAAAGTCTTGACTTCTGCACGGGTGGAGATCGTTGTAGTATCCGCCTGATTGTTCGACTGACTAACCGCGCAGCTACCCCTTTCTGCTCACTCCACGTCTTGGTCAAGCTGCCCGGGCTATATTGGAGAATATCGTGACCGGCAGGGTTTCAATCACTTACAACATACAACCGAACGGTTGGGCAGATTTTGCTTTGAACGTTGAGGAAGCAACCATCAACGTGGGAGAGTTTGGCTACTGCACGGATGCCCTAGGTGACTTGCTCCGCGCCGCATTAACGATAGTGACTGGTGGAACTTTCGTTACTTTCTCGCTCGATAGCGAGCCCATGGAATGGCGTGTAAGCTTGGGAGAGGCGTGGTTCGGGCTGCCTGTGTCGGAGCGACTTCCAATCAATATCAGGACTTTCCCCGATATGAGCGATAGCGCGCCGAATGAGAAAGGCGCGCTGGTTTTCGAAGCTGAGGTCAACCGCGACGATTTTGGGCATGCGGTTTTATTGGCCGCACAGACTGTCTGGGAACATTATGGAGCTGACGGCTATAGAGAGGCTTGGGATTTCACGTTTGGGCGTTTTCCGCTCCGAGCTTTGAAGGCACTTGAAGCTGCCTTGTCCATCCAAGAACCAGTATTCAGAGATGCGGTGCGTAAATCTTGATTTGCCATGAGAGCTAATTCTTAAACTAGATGGCTTAACTCGTTCCATTCTCGTCAAATTGGCAACGCTTGCCACGCTCCTGCTCTCCACTCCGCTATTTGCTCTGGCTGGAGTGTGGCAAGAGGAGCCATGTCAGCTTGTCGGTTTAAAAAGATGGCTTACACCGACAACCCGGCAATCATGTCTGTCGTTAAAATGGTCACCTTGGCCGCACATCGCTTGCCACGTCTTATCGTAGTGGTGCATAAGGAGCCTAACTGGTCTTTCGTCGCGGAACACGTGAGGACAAACGATGCACGCTGCGTGACTGACCTGAGAGCGTTTTGCCGTTCTCTGGACTAGCTGGCTGAGGTTTAGCCGGAACGGCAATTTCATAGTTGCAATAGTCTTCCTGCCTTCATGAAGGGTAGAATGACACCAGTGTATCAGGCTTGAAACGTCGACCCGAACTTCTCCCAACAGTCGGCCTACGGCACAATCTCCTATTAGGGTCGCGCAATCGGCCATATTGCCGAGTTCTGCTCGCCAACTTGTCACAAGTAAACAAAAGTCTTTTGCTTCTTTTCGTCAGAAAAGAAGGCTTTTCTTACTTCCTACCTCCTCCTCCCCCTCCTCAAACCTTGCAACAACATAAGCCGCCGTCCCCCGCGTAACCCGCCGCCCATCGGCCAGCGAGGCGCGGTCCAGCCGCACCACCGCCTCGCGCAGCGCCGCCCCGTCGCGCGGCAGGCGGGCCAGCAGCCAGGCCTGCACGCCCGGCTCCACCCGCAACTGGCGTTCGGCCAGCAGGGACGCCAGCATGGCTTCCAGCAGCGCGTCGTCCGGCAGGCCTACCGCCACGGCGGTGACGGCGCGCAGGCGGCTGGCCAGGTCCGGCAGGCCCACTGCCCAGGCCGAGGGCGGCGTGCGGCCGGCCAGCAGCACCGGCAGCCCGGCCTCCGACGCGGCGTTGAGCAGGTGTAGCAGGGCTTCCGGTTCCGGCCCTACGTCGGCGTCGTCCACCGCCACGGCGCCGCCCGCGGGCAGGTCCACCAGGGTGCGCACCGCCTCGCCCGGCAGCAGCACGCCGCGAAGGCGGGCAGCGAACATGTGCAGCAGGTGCGTCTTGCCGGTGCCGGCGGGGCCGAACAGCGCCAGCCGTCCGGCGGGCCAGAGCTGCGGCTCGGCGAGCCAGGTGCAGGCGTCCGCGTTGGCCTGGCCGGGCACGAAGGCGGCGGTGGCGAGGTGGGAGCGGACGGCGAACGGCAAAGCGAGCTGGCGGGTCACGGCAGCAGGGTCGGCGAGGACGCACCCTCCGCGTCGGGGACCAGCGGCGGGTCAAGGTAGAGCGGGCTGACCAGATAGCGGCGTAGCCAGAAGCGAGTGAGTACGCCCACGGTGGCCGCCACAGGCACGGCGAGCATCACGCCGAGGAACCCGAATGCGGCGCCGCCGGCGAACAGCGCGAAGATCACCCACACGGCCGGCAGCTCCACGCGGTCTCCCAGGAAGCGCGGGTAGATCACGTAGCCTTCCAGCACCTGGCCCACCACGAACACCGCGGCCACGCGGACCACGCCCTGCCAGGTGGGGAACTGCGCGAAGGCCAGGCCGATGGAGACCACGCCGCCGGTGATGGTGCCCACGTAGGGGATGAAGCTGAGGAAGCCTGCCGTGAGCCCGACCACCAGCCCCAGCTCCAGCCCCACGGCGGACAGGCCCAGCGCGTAGAACAGGGCCAGGATCATGCAGCACATCGCCTGGCCTCGCACCCAGGCCGAGAGGATGCGGTCCACCTCGCGCGCCTGCGCCCGCAGCACGCTCTGGTAGCGGCGCGGCGTCCAGCCATCCACCAGCGCCACCACGTAGGGCCAGTCCCGCAGCAGGTAGAACGCCACCACGGGGGTGACCACCACCAGGGAGAGCACGTTGAACAGCGCGTAGCCGCCGCCCACCAGCCGGCTGACCGCGCCGGCCAGGAACGTCATCATGGCGCCTGCCTGGCCGCTGACCAATTCGGAGAGCTTGGCGTCCACGTAGTCCGGCCCCAGGCTCTGCTGCAGGCGGGCGATCATCCGGGCGGCGAACGCGCTGAGCCCCTGCGCGTAGTCCGGCACGTGGCCCACCAGCAGGCCGATCTGGTGGAGGATGATGGGGTAGAGCAGCAGCGCAAAGGCCAGCACGGCCAGGATCAGCCCCACCACCAGCAGCAGGCTGGCCAGGCTGCGCGGCACGCGGACTCTCGACAGGCGGGAGCAGAACGGGTCCATGACGTAGGCGATGCCGCAGGCGGCCACGAAGGGCAGCAGGATGCTGGCGAACAACTCGAGCGTCAGCCACAGCGCCACCAGCACGCCGGCCAGCAGGGCAATGCGCTGGGTGCGGGTGGCGCGGGGGCGGGCCGGCAGGCCGCGCGGGTCGTGGTTCATGCGCGGGCGGTGCGCCACACGTAGGCGCCGCCGGAGACCAGCGTGGTCAGCGTCACCAGCACCACCAGAGCCAGGCGCAGCGGCGCCACCGCAAGGCCCAGCGCGTTCAGCCCCAGCACCACGGCCACCAGCACGATCTGCAGCGTGGTGTTCAGCTTGCTGACCATCAGCGGGGCGATCGCGATGGGGTGGCTGGTCAGCCACATGAGCATGACGCCGCCGACGATCACCAGGTCTCGGAACACCACCAGGATGGCCAGCCAGTCCGGCAGTTGCGCGGTGGCGGCCAGGGTGACGAACATGCCGATCATCAGCGCCTTGTCGGCCAGCGGGTCCAGGACGGCGCCTAGCGCGGTGCCGCCGCGGCGGCGCGCCAGCCAGCCGTCGATGCCGTCGGAGATGCCGGCCAGGACGAACAGGGCGAAGGCGGCGCCGAAGCGGCGGTGCAGCACCAGCCATATGGTGAACGGCACCGCGCACAGCCGCGCGAAGCTGATGATGTTGGGCAGCGTGACGATCGCGTGACCCTGCGCGCGTGCGATCTCGGCGACGGGCGCGGTGTCAGGCAAGGCGCTTGTTCCCCATGGCGCCATTCTATCCTATCCAGCCGCAGTTGCGAGCATGAAGCTGCCTCATGCCGAGGGGGGTTCGACCCATGGTGACCTATCGAGACGCCGGCGTTGACATCGAGGCGGGCGACGCCCTGGTGGACGCCATCAAGCCCGCCGCGGCGGCCACGAACCGCCCCGGCGTGATGGGCGGGCTGGGCGGCTTCGGCGCCCTGTTCGACCTGCGTGCCGCCGGCTTCACCGACCCCGTGCTGGTGAGCTGCACCGACGGTGTGGGCACCAAGCTGATGGTGGCCATCGAGAGCGGCCAGCACGACCGGGTGGGCATCGACCTGGTGGCGATGTGCGTGAACGACCTGGTGGTGCAGGGCGCCGAGCCGCTGTTCTTTCTGGACTACTTCGCCACCGGCAAGCTGGCCGTGGAGGATGCCGCCCGCGTGGTGCGCGGCATCGCCGAGGGCTGCCGCCTGTCCGGCTGCGCGCTGATCGGCGGCGAGACGGCGGAGATGCCGGGGATGTACGCGGCCGGTCATTACGACCTGGCCGGCTTCGCGGTGGGTGCGGCCGAACGAAGCGCGCTGCTGCCGGGGGCCGTGAAGCCCGGCGACACGCTGCTGGGCCTGCCGTCCAACGGCATCCACTCCAACGGCTTCTCGCTGGTGCGCCGCATCTGCGGCATCGCCCGGCTCGGCTGGGCGGACCCCGCACCCTGGTCCAACAGCGAGACCACCGCCTCCGCCCTGATGGCGCCCACCAGGTTGTACGTGAAGCAGGTGCTGGCGCTGCACCGCGCCGGCCTGGTGTGCGCGGCCGCGCACGTGACGGGCGGCGGCCTGCCGGGCAACCTGCCGCGCATGCTGCCGGCCGGCACCGTGGCCGTCATCGACCGTCCCTGGCCGGTGCCGCCGGTGTTCGCCTGGCTCGCGCGCGCCGGCCAGGTGTCCGACGACGAGATGCTACGGGTGTTCAACTGCGGCATCGGCATGGTGCTGGCCGTGAGCGATCCGAGTGCGGCCCGTGCGGCGCTGGCCGAGATGGGCGAGACCGCCTTCCTGCTCGGCCGCGTCGAGTCCGGCGAAGGCGCGGCCTCCGTCCGCTTCGAGCTGCCCGCGGGCTGGCCGAGGTGAGTGCCAGGCTGCGGACCGGCGTGCTGATCAGCGGCCGCGGCAGCAACATGGCGGCGCTCATCGAGGCCGCGGCCGAGCCGTCTTACCCGGCGGAAATCTGCGTGGTGGTCAGCAACAACCCGGTGGCGCCGGGGCTGGAGACGGCGCGCAAGGCCAGCATCCCCGCCCTGGCGATCGACCACAGACCGTTCGGGCGGGACCGCGCGGGCCACGAGGCAGCGGTGGACGCGGCCCTGCGCGCGCACGGCGCGCAAGCCGTGTGCCTGGCCGGCTACATGCGCCTGCTGACGCCGTTCCTGGTGCAAGGCTGGGCCGGTCGGATGCTCAACATCCACCCCAGCCTGCTGCCGGCGCTGCCCGGGCTGTACACGCACGCCCGCGCGCTGGCCGCCGGCCTGGCCGAGCATGGCTGCACGGTGCACCTGGTGACGGAAGGGATGGACGAAGGGCCCGTGCTGGCCCAGTCGCGCGTGCCCGTGCTGGCGGGGGACGACGCAGGAGCGCTGGAGGCGCGCGTGCTGGCGGCGGAACACGCTCTGTACCCGCGCGCGTTGGCGGCGTTCGCCAGGGAGCAAGGTGTCCTGGCGTGACGGGAGGGAGCGACGAAGCTTTGGCTCCTGGAACGATCCGCGTCTGTGGCGTGGACGAGGCAGGGCCGATCCTGGTTATCGTGAACGCGGCGGCCGAGGCCTATCGCGGCGTGATCCCGGACGACTGCTTCCACGAGCCCTACATGTCCCTTCCGGAGCTGCGTTCCGAACTTGCGGCGGGCGTCAGCATGCACGGCTTCTACGCGGACGGTGCGCTCGCGGGCGTGATGGGCATTCAGCCCGTGGGCGACGTTCTGCTGATACGGCACGCCTACGTGGCACCGGGCCGGCAGAAGCTGGGGGTCGGCAGCCGGCTCCTGCAGCACCTCACGGATCGGACCACGCGCCGGGTGCTCGTCGGGACGTGGCAGGCCGCCACCTGGGCCGTGTCCTTCTACGAGCGCCACGGCTTTGCCCAGGTGCCGGCGGAGAAGGACGCGCTGCTCCGAGCCTATTGGACCGTGTCGGCGCGGCAGGTTGCGGCTTCGGTTGTTCTAGTGAGCCGTTGAGGAAGTGAAGGCCTTCTTTTTCGAGGGTTATGAAGCAAAGAACTTCTGCTGGCGCTGTCGCGGACGGCTGAAGCAGCCGCGCACCTGATGGGGTCAAGGTTTTGGTTCTTTTTTCCAAAAAAGAACTGTTTTCTTCCTGCTCTTCCCGGCTTGAGCCAGTTTCGCTGAGACACCCTGATGTAATGCATGCTGCGGCGCAGCATGTCTGTTCGGCAGGGTTTCGCCGTGCCGACGATGGCCGGCGGGAACGGGTTTCGCGCGACCCGGCGCGGCCAGGAGAAGGACGTCAGGATGTCGCAGCGGGTTTTCGGCTCAGGCGTGTGCACGACGGCTTACCGTCACCACGCCGCGTGGCGTTGTATGCTTCTGGCGGCGTGCGTGCGGACCGACGCGGTTCGCGGTGAGGCCGCATGATGACGGACCCGCTGATCGCGCGGTTGATGCGTGCCAGTGCGGCCGCTCGCCTTGGCGCCGAAGCCGTTGTGTCGCAGGCCGCCAAGTCCGGCGGCGGCATGGCGCAGCCGAAGCTGGGCGCGCTGCTGAGCGGCGTTCTGGGCCGCCTGTTGCCGCGCCAGCCCGAGTTGGCGGACCCGCCCGCCGACGGCTCGTTCACCGCCGGCAGCTATGCCGGGCCGGCCGGCAGCCGGCCGTACCGGCTGTTCCTGCCGGCTAGCGCGCGGGCCGCGCCGCCGTTGCTGGTGATGCTGCACGGCTGCACGCAGTCGCCCGAGGATTTCGCTGCCGGCACAAGGATGAACGTGCTGGCGGCCCGTGCCGGCGTGCTGGTGCTGTACCCGGCGCAGGTGGCCGCGGCCAACGCACAGCGCTGCTGGAACTGGTTCGATCCCGCCCACCGCGCCCGTGACAGCGGCGAGGCGGCGCTGCTGGCCGGCATGACGCGCCAGGCAATGGCGGCGCACGGCGTGGACCCTCGCCTTGTGTTCGTGGCCGGCCTGTCGGCAGGCGGTGCGCAGGCGGCCGTGCTGGGCGCGGCCCATCCGGAGCTGTTCGCGGCCGTGGGGGTGCATTCGGGCCTGGCGAGCGGCGCCGCGTCGGACATGGGCAGCGCGTTCAGCGCCATGCGCCAGGGCCGCCCGGGCCAGGGCACCACGCGCGCGCGCACCATCATCTTCCAGGGCGACCGCGACACCACGGTGAACCCGCGCAACGCCGATTTCGTAGCCGACCAGGTGCAGGGCGGCAGCGCTGCCGAGACGCTGGACGGCCGGGCGTCGGGCGGCCTGGCGTATACGCGGTCCGTCCGGCGCGACGCAGCGGGACGGGCGGTGCTGGAGCGATGGACGGTGCACGGGCTGGGGCACGCCTGGTCCGGCGGGAGTGCCGAGGGGAGCTACGCCGAGCCGGCGGGGCCGGACGCGTCGGCGGCCATGCTGGAGTTCTTCCTCAAATAAGAAAGGCCTTCTTTTTCGAGAAAAAGAAGCAAAAAGCTTTTGTCCGCGCTGTCGCGGACGGCGGCACCAGTCGTGCCCAACGAACAAAAGTTTTTTGCTTCTTTTTTCAAAAACGAGCGCCAAGGGCTCTGCCCCTGGACCCCGCTAAGGACAAGTCGTTAGAACCAATTTGTAGGAGAGTCTAAACAGATGGGGGTCTGGGGCCTCGAGGCTCCGTCATGCGACTGCGTGCTGCGCCCGATGGGGTTTGGGGCAGAGCCCCATGCTTGCCTATCGGTCAAAGTCTACGGCCGTTGGGCTTACTTCAACTCACCACGCGTCCTCCGGGCGTTGCTTTCGCGACACCCGTAGTTCCCGGAAAACTCAGCGGCAGCCCGCGCAAGACGCGCACGGCCAGGAAGCCGAAGCACTGCGCCTCCAGCGCGTCGCCGTCCCAGCCCACCGCCTCCACCGGCTCGGCGCCAGGCAAGGCCGCCATGATGGCCAAGTTGTGCCGGCCGCCGCCGGTCACCAGCACGCGGGCCGGCGGGTCCGGCAGCCTTAGCGCAACGATAGCGCGTGCGGTGAACGCCGCCAGCGTAGCCGCGCCGTCCGCGGTGGACAGGCCCTCCATTGCGTCCAGCGCGCGGGCGAAGTGCTGGCGGTCCAGCGATTTGGGCGGCGGCGCGGCGAAGAACGGGTTGGCCAGGAGGCGGGCCAGCACCGCCTCGTCCGGCGTGCCGGCGGCGGCCGTGCGGCCGTCGGTGTCCATTGGCGTGCCGGTGCGGGCCATCATCCAGTCGTCCAGCAGCGCGTTGCCGGGGCCGGCGTCGCAGGCGAGCAGCGTGCCGCCGGGTCCGATCCAGGTGACGTTGGCCACGCCGCCGATGTTGACCACCAGCAGCGGGCGCGGCAGGGCTTGCGCCAGCGCCGCGTGGAAGACCGGCACCAGCGGGGCGCCCTGGCCGCCGGCGGCGACGTCGGCCAGGCGGAAGTCGCAGGCCACCGGCGTGCCGGTCAGGCGCGCGAGCAGCGCCGGGTCGCCGATCTGCCAGGTGCGGCGGCGGGCCGGCGCGTGCAGGATGGTCTGGCCGTGGAAGCCGATCAGCGCGGCGGGTTCGCCCAGCGCGGCCACGGCGTGGGCGTGGGCGATGGTCACCTTGGTGGTGGCCTCGGCCACCAGCGCGGGCGCCGCCGCCTCGCCTGCCTCGATCAGGCCGCGCAGCAGGGCCCGCAGCTCCGGCGTGTAGGGGATGGTGAGCGCTGGGCCGGTGGCGGCTACGTACTCGCCGTCCGTCTCGATCAGGGCGGCGTCCACGCCGTCCAGCGAGGTGCCGCTCATCAGGCCTATTGCGCGCATTTGGACTCCCCTGGCAAGGAAGGCCTTCTTTTTTTAAAAAAAGAAGCAAAGAACTTTTGACTCCGCTATCGCGAGTCTAACCAGCCAGCACCCGACAGGGAGCAAAAGTTTTTGGTTCTTTTTTTCAAAAAAGAACCGCTTGCCTTGCCTTCCTGCCGCACCGTGATGCTAGCAAGCCGCATGACCAGCAACCCGTTCCTCCAGGAAGCGCACGCCCGCGGCTTCGTTCACCAATGCACGGACGAGGACGCGCTCGCGCAGGCGCTGAACGCCGGGCCCGTCAGCCTTTACACCGGCTACGACTGCACCGCGGACAGCCTGCACGTGGGCAACCTGCTCAGCATCATGCTGATGCGCCTGGCGCAGCGCCACGGCCACCGGCCGGTGGTGCTGATGGGCGGCGGCACCACCAAGATCGGCGACCCGTCCGGCAAGGACGAGAGCCGGCAGATGCTGAGCGAGGCGGCGATCGCGGCCAACATGGCGGGCATCGCGCGCAACTTCACGCCCTACCTGCGCTTCGGCACCGGCCCGGACGACGCGATGATGGCCAACAACGCGGACTGGCTGGACGGCCTGGGCTATATCGGCCTGCTGCGCGACGTGGGCGCGCACTTCACCGTCAACCGCATGCTGACCATGGACAGCGTGCGCCTGCGGCTGGAGCGCGAGCAGCCGCTGACGTTCCTCGAGTTCAACTACATGATCCTGCAGAGCTACGATTTCGGCGAGCTGCACCGCCGCTATGGCGTAAGGCTGCAGATGGGCGGGTCGGACCAGTGGGGTAACATCGTCAGTGGCGTGGACCTGGTGCGCCGCACCCAGGGCGCGCAGGTGTTCGGCCTGACTGTGCCGCTGCTGACCACGGCGAGCGGCGCCAAGATGGGCAAGAGCGCCAAGGGTGCCGTGTGGCTGAGCGCCGAACGGCTGAGTCCTTACGATTTCTGGCAGTACTGGCGCAACACGGAGGATGCCGACGTGGGCCGCTTCCTGCGCCTGTTCACAGAGGTGAAGCTGGACGAGGTAGCGCGGCTGGAGGCGCTGGGCGGCGCCGAGATCAACGAGGCGAAGAAGGTGCTGGCGAGCGAGGCGACTGCGCTGCTGCACGGCCCGGCGGCTGCAGAGCAGGCGGCCGGGACCGCGCGCACGACGTTCGAGCAGGGCGGCGCGGCCGACACGCTGCCGACGCACCTGGTGGCGATGGCCGACCTGCAGGCCGGCATCCCGGTGTACCGCCTGCTGGCCGAGTGCGGCCTGGCAGCCAGCAACGGCGAGGCGCGCCGGCTGATCCGCGGCGGCGGCGCCCGGCTGAACGACGCGGTAGTGGCCGACGAGGCGCGGCTGGTGGGCGCGTCCGACCTGGTGGACGGGGCGGTGAAGCTCTCGGCGGGGCGCAAGCAGCATCGGTTGGTCCGGGCGGGCTAGGTCAGGCAGCAAGTACGGGGCTTCGTTCCAAACCCGTCGTGCGCAGCACGCGTTCGCCTGACGGGGCCTCGAGGCCCCAGCGAGGTTTGGGGCAGAGCCCCATGTTTCACAATCCCTGTTCATCGGCCGTGGTAAGCCCTACCCGACCTTTTTCCAACAAACACCGCTTTCTGCTACGTGCCTGGACGATGACAACGCTCCTCCTGATCGCCGTCATCGTCCTGCTGGCGCTACTTAACGGCGTGTTCGCCATGGGCGAGATGGCGCTCGTCTCCGCCCGCCGGGCACGATTGACGGTGCTCGAAGGCAAGCACGTGCACGGCGCCAGGGTAGCGCGAGAGCTGGCCGAGGACCCGCAGCGCTTCCTGCCGACGGTCCAGGTGGGCGTGACGCTGGTGGGCATCCTGTCGGGCACGTTCGGCGGCGCGCGCCTGGCCAGCGCGCTGGCACCCGGCATCGCGCGGATTCCGTTCCTCGCGCAGGCGGCCACTGGCGTGGCGCTCGCTGTCACGGTGCTCGGCATCACGTTCCTCACTTTGGTGCTGGGCGAACTGGTGCCCAAGCGGCTGGCGTTGCGCTCGCCGGAGCGGATCGCGTCGCGCCTGGCGCCCTCGGTGGCGCTGCTGGCGCGGATCAGCGGGCCGCTGGTCTGGCTGCTGGGGCGCTCGTCGGACCTGGTGCTTCGGCTGATCGGAACCAGCGAGCAGGGGCGCGAGGACGAGACGGAGGACGAGTTGCGCGCGCTGCTGGCCGAGGGCACGCAGGCCGGCGTGCTGGAAACCGGCGAGCGCGACATGATCGAGCGCGTGCTGCGCCTGGCCGACAAGCCGGTGCGCGCCATCATGACCCCACGCACCGAACTGGTGTGGATCGACCGCACGGACCCCAGGCGGGAGATCGCCGACACGCTGAAGGCCGCCCCGCACAGCCGCTTCGTGGTGTGCGACGGCAGCATCGACAACGTGGTGGGCGTGGTGCAGGCCAAGGACATCCTGGACCGCATCCTGGACGGCAAGGACCTCTCCATCGCCGCCGCCCTGCGTCAGCCGATGGTGGTGCCCGATACCATCAGCGCGCTGGACGCGCTGGAGCGGCTGAAGAGCGACGCGCTGGGCCTGGCGCTGGTGATGGACGAGTACGGCAGCTTCGAAGGCGTGGTGACGGCGGCCGACGTGCTGGAGGCCATCATCGGCGACCTGGCCGAGCCCGGCTACGGCACGCCCAGCCAGGCGGCCGAGCAGCTGGGCGGCGAGATGATGATGGACGGCATGACGCCGGTCGACGAGCTGAAGGCCCGCCTGCTGCTGCCGGACCTGCCGGCCGAAGGCAGCTACCACACGCTGGCCGGCTTGGTGCTGGCACTGCTGCGGCGCGTGCCGCAGGCGGGAGACAGGATCGTCTTCGGCGGCTGGCTGTTCGAGGTGCTGGAGATGGACGGGCGGCGGGTGGTGAAGGTGCGGGCGAGCCGGGAGAAGCTGGCCGAGGCGTGACGGAGCAAGCGGCCGTTGCCTGCGGGAACTGAATCCGCAACTCGGCCAGCGCCGGCCGGCAGAGCCCCGACAACCTGGTCGAGGTGTGCTGGTTTGCGAAAGAACTGCTCGTTCCTCAGCTCCACCAGAACGCCTGCGACATGCACGTTTCTGCTCAATGGGAGGGCAGAAGCCCGGCCGATCGCGCTTAGATCGCGCAGGTAATTGCCGCCTCGCTGGCTCGAGAACACGTTCGCCTGCTCCGCGCTTGGGCATGCCGTTCCGGCAAATGCTCCCGATATGTGCGCAACGCGTCTGGCAGCGCAAAATAGTTGCCGAAACCTGCAACTAAATGTTGGACAGCACGGGTGCGCGGTCGGCACGTTTGGCGAACATTGTCGCTCGGGGGAGCTACGCATATGTTTTCCATTCGCCATGGTCTAATTGCAGCAACAATTCTTTATGCCGGTGCCCTGCACGCGCAGAGCGTCGAGAGGACGCCTTTGCTGAACAGCGACTTTCCGATCTCCGCCGCGGTCAGCGTGAAAGCGGGGACAGACATCGTGTTCCTGAGCGGCGCGCTCGGGCCTGTGGTGGACAAGACCGCACCCAAGGGCAGCCAGGCCGCGCTGGGCGACACGGCCACGCAGACGACCGGCGCGCTGACGTCCCTGCAGGGCACGCTTGCTCGCCTGGGAATGACCATGGGCGACGTGGTGAAGATGAACATCTTCCTCGTGGGTGACCCGCAGAAGGGCGGCAAGATGGATTTCGCCGGCATGATGACCGGCTACACGAAATTCTTCGGCACCAAGGAGCAGCCGAACAAGCCCGCACGCAGCGCAGTGCAGGTGGCCGGCTTGGCCCTGCCCGGCGCGCTCATCGAGATCGAGCTGGTGGCCGCGAAGGCCCACTGAACACGATGCACAGGAGCTCTCATTTGAAGAACATGCTTCGGACCACGGTAGCCTTGGCTGCCCTGCTCCCCTTCTCCGCTCGCGCTCAGCAATTGGTTGTGGCGCAAGGTACGCCTGCCGTCAGCCCTGACGCGGCGGCGTCTTCCGCCGGCGCATCCGAAGCTACAGCGCCCAATTTGGGCGCTCCGGAAGACGTCATTGTTACGGGCACCAGGCAGCTGGGCCGCACGAAGCAGGAAAGCCCTGCACCGGTCGACGTCATCAGCGCGGCCGAGTTGCAGCGGACGGGCCAGGAAAACGTGTTTGACGCCCTGAACACGATCCTGCCGTCGTTCGACCTGCCGCCGCAAGGCTTCGACACGGCCGGCCTTATCCGTTCGGCTCGTTTGCGCGGCTTGAGCGCCGACGACGTGCTTGTTCTCGTCGACGGCAAGAGGCGGCACGTCTCAGCCAACATCAACGCGGATATCGGGCCTTCGGGTGGTTCGGATCCGGTGGACCTCGACACCATCCCGATCAGCCTCATCGACCACATCGAGGTTCTCCGTGACGGTGCGGCTGCACAGTACGGTTCGGACGCGATCGCAGGCGTGATCAACATCATCCTCAAGCACGCCGACCATGGCGGCTCCGCGTTCGCGCAGGAAGGGGCAACCTACGTAGGCGACGGCTTTACCAACAACCTCGGCAGTAACTTCGCAACCAAGCTCGGCAACAATGGCTACTTCGACTTCGCCGCGGACTACCGCTACCACGACCACACGCAAAGAGATGGCGACTACCCGCAGAACCTGGGACCGATCAGGGTGCCATCCAACGTCAGCCAGATCGAAGGCGATCCGCGCTACAACCTGGTCAATCTCGGCTACAACGCTGGCTATGATGTCGGCCCGGTCCAACTTTATCAGTTCGCCACCTATACCTACCGCCACGCAGAGGCTTTCGAAAACTTTCGTGATCCGAACGTCGCCGGTGCGTATCAGCCCGACCCCGGAACTCCTTTTGGAAGCCTGACCGCTGCGAAATACTTTCCGGTCGGTTTCGAGCCTATAGAGAACCTCAACGAGGACGACTACTCGGTGACGACGGGCGCACGCGGTGACTTCCTCGGCGATTACCACTACGACCTGAGCTCCACCTACGGTGGCGACATCGACAATATCGGCGTGCAGGACTCGATCAACCCCGATTACCTCCACCAGTTCGGCACGTCGCCGACGCACTTTCACGCGGGCGAGTTCAACGACACGGAGTGGACCAACAACCTCGATTTCAGCAAGCCGTTCGACCTGCCGATATTCGCCAGCCCGCTCAACGTGGCTGTCGGCGCGGAGTACCGCCGTGACACCTACGCCATCAACCCAGGCGACCCGCAATCGGTCTATAACGGCGGATCACAAGGCTATGCGGGTTTCTCCAAGCAGGATTCCGGCTACTACGAACGCAGCAACGAAGCAGTCTATGGTGACCTCGCCACGAGCCCGTTCAAGAACTTCCAGGTCGACTTGGCCGGTCGCTTCGAACATTACAGCGATGTCGGGGACACGGAGACCGGCAAGCTGACGACGCGCTACGATTTTTCGCCTGCCTTCGGCATCCGCGGCACCATCAGCAACGGTTTCCGCGCGCCAACCCTGGCGCAGGAAGGCTACTCAGGCGTCAACGTCGGGCCGATCAGCGCAAGCGGCCAGTTTCCCGTGAACTCTCCCGGCGCGTTGCTGCTC
The DNA here is from genome assembly GCA_964242595.1 of uncultured Acetobacteraceae bacterium. Lineage (GTDB taxonomy): Bacteria > Pseudomonadota > Alphaproteobacteria > Acetobacterales > Acetobacteraceae > BOG-908. Next base: position 31,382 of record CAXTBC010000041.1, read on the forward strand.
GGCGCCAGGCCGCTGAAGGCTGAACGTTCACAGAACTACGAAGTGGGCTTCGTGTCGACGCCGATCGAGCGCATGCACATCGCGCTCGACTTCTACCAGATCGACATTCGGGACCAGATCGTGGACTCCGGTCTGATCACCAACAACAACATCATCACCGCGTTCAACCTGGACGGTTTCGGTATTCCTCCTGGTGCGATCCCCGCCAACACCACCGCCCAGTTCTACACGAATGGCGTGCACACGCGAAACCAGGGCGCCGACCTGACGGTCGACTACGTCACCTTCCTCAACAACAATGGCCGCATCAATTGGCTGGTTGCAGCCAACTTCAACAGCACGTCCATCACTCATGTCGATCCCGCCGCGGAACTGACCCCGGACGTGATCTCCGAAATCAAGGAATCATCCCCGAAAAGCAAGATCATCCTGCAAGCGGTCTACGTCCTCGATCCTCTCAGCGTGACCCTGCGCGGCACACGCTACGGCCAGGTAATCGAGTACTACCCGGATTCGGAAAACTCGGAGATATTCACATCCAACCGTAACCGCCCGGCGTACATCGCCGACGCCGAGTTCGGCTACAAGATCACTAAGGACGTGTCGTTCACGGTCGGCGGCAACAACCTGTTCGACAAATACGCAGATCACACGACCGCCGCATCGCGGTTCCACAACGCCACGCAGTACATCTCCGCGTCGCCTTACGGGATCGACGGCGGCACCTACTACGCCAGGCTCGACATCAAGTTCGGCGGCGCGAACGCGCCCGCACCAGCCTCTCTGCCGGCGCCCGCACCGCCCTTGCCGGCCGCGGCCATCCCTGTCCGGACGTACTTGGTGTTCTTCGACTGGGACCGTTCGGATTTGACGGAACGTGCGCAGCAGATCGTCGTCTCGGCCGCGCAGGCTTCCACCCACGTCCAGACCACCAGGATCGAGGTGAACGGCTACACCGACCTGTCCGGCACGGCCGCCTACAACAAGAAGCTGTCCATCCGGCGGGCGGAAACGGTGGAGACGGAGCTGGTGCGTGACGGCGTGGCGAAGAACGAGATCTTCATCCACGGCTTCGGCGAGAGCGACCCGCTGGTGCAGACGGCGCCCGGAGTGCGGGAGCCGCAGAACCGTCGGGTAGAGATCGTCCTCAAGTAAGCAAGACCTTCTTTTTGAGAAAAAGCGGCGCTGCTGGACCCGGCACGCGACGCCGCCCGCGTAAGGGCGATGTACACGGCGCCGGCGTTCGCACGGCGCGGCGTGGGGCGGCTGATCCTGTCGTTATGCGAGACTGCGGCCGCTTCCGAGGGGTTCGGGCGCGTGCAGTTGGCGGCCACGCTGGCCGGGGTGCCGCTTTACGCGGCGTGTGGCTACGTGGCGGGGGAGGTGATACCGGCTGGAGTGCCGTTGCTTGGGATGACGAAGGAGGTCAGCAAGCAAAACCTTCTTTTCTGAAGAAAAGAAGCAAAAGACTTTGCTCCCTGTCGGATGGGGTGGAACTAGCCGCATCAGTGCTCACGTGATCGCCAGCTCCGGCTCGCTCGCTGGCAGCGGCAGCGCGCGGCTCGCCGTCTGCGCCAGCTCCTCCAGCCGGCGCTGGTGGTCAGCCTCGCTGAGCGGAAAGCGGGACAGAATGGTGGCGGAGACCAGGCCGAGTAGGGCCTTCAGCCCGCAATAGGTGAGCGCGAGGTGTTGCAGAACATCGTGCGGCACGCTGCCGGGCACGGCTCCGGTCGGGAACGCACCACGGTCAGGATGGCGCCCGACAGGAACAGGCCGAAGCCGGACACGCATTTCTGCATGAAGAACGAGCCCGCAAAGAACAGTCCTTCCTGCCGCAGGCCGGTGCGCGCGTGGGAATCCTCCACCACGTCCGACATCACGGACGCGCCCAGGATTGCGCCGGCCACGCTGACGGCCACCGCGAACACGATGGAGGCCATCAGCAGCGGCAGCAGGACGGGGTTGCCGTTGGCCGGGAACCAGCCGACCGTCCGCAGGAACAACGGCGCCGTGGCAAAAACGATGTAGAGCAGCGCGCACCAGACCGCGGCATGTCGCTTGTCCCAGTAACGCGAGGCGTAGGTCGCCAGCATGAAGGCGAGCACCACACCGACGATGACGCGAAGGGTGAACACCGCAAGGCAACTCGCCGGCAGCCCCCATAGGAACGTGTTGAAGTAGGTGTTCAGTGCGAACGTCAGCCCCTGATTGGTGTAGGCGAACATGCCTGCCAGCAGCAGGATGGTGAAGGCTCGGTTGCGGAACGTGGCGGCGATGCTGCGGAACGTTCCGCCAGGCTGGAGCGCACCGCAGGCGAACTCGGCAGTCGGCCGATCTCCCTATGGGTGCCGACGGCCGAGAGCAGGATGGCCGCCGTCATGATGCTGGCCGCAACGATGGCGTAGGTGTGGTAGCCCGCCGGGTTGAGCTGGCCTACGGGGAACCTGGCCGTGGGTGAGAGGAAACCGCGAAGGTCAGCAGCAGCATGCCCATGCCGCCGATCCAGCCGAACAAGTACAGCGCGCCCACGGGTATGGCGGAGGCGTACATGAACGGATGGCGGCCGCCCCAGCGTGAGTGCAGGTGGTCCGACAGATGGCCCACCACAGGATCCACCACCGCGTCGAGCACCAGGGCGTGAGGCGGCGAATGCGCGGTCCGTGGTGTCTTACCTAGTATTTGAGGCGGCAAGCATTTCGTCCTTCAGAACCCTCTGCGCGTTCAGCAATACCGAACACCTCGTCTCAGCAACGCACGCAACGAGAGTCGGATATCGCCGAACCAAACAGCGACAGCGCAGACAAAAGCTTTTTGCTTCTTTTTCTCGAAAAAGAAGACCTTCCTTACTTGTCCAAGATCAGCGTAGCCATACCCTTACTGCGGCATCGCAATGATCGGATACCGGGCCTGGTACCCCGCCACCACGCCCGGATCATCCCCCAGCCCAGGCGCGATGTTCGCCGTCGCCTGATACAGCAGCTCCATCACCGCCAGCGCTCCTGCCTGGCGGGCCTCGTTGGCGTCCAGGGCCTGGCCGGTCTGGTAGCCGCGCACCAGCTCGGCCGCGGCCGGGCGTAGCAGGGCGAACGCCTGGTCGAACAGCGCCTTGTTGGCAGGGCTGGCGGCGGACCAGGCGAACAATGCGTCCAGCACCGCGTCGTGGCGCGCGCGCAGCCACAACGTCTGGCCGCCCGCCGCCTGCTCGATGGCAAGCAGGGGCATATACAGCAGGGTGAAATCCGCGTCGGCGGCAAGCTGTCCCTGGTCGCGCAGCGTGGCCTGGCCCAGCCTCGGCTCGGCAGAATCCCGTATCCGGCCCAGCAGGGCGCGCCACTGGGTCAGGTTGGGCAGCATGTCGAACACGCCGGGCTCGGCGGGGCGGGTATAGATGTCGAACAGGCAGGCGGGCGTGGGCGCCGGGCCGGTGATGTCCCACACGCCGGCATGGGCGGCCTCGCCCTGGGCGGCCGGCGTGGTGGAGCCCCAGGCGTCGGCGGCCAGCACCAGGATGCGCGCGCCGTCGCGGAAGGCGTCCAGGCTGCCGTAGTCGCCAGTCTGGCTGGCGAAGGCGGAGAAGCGGCCGCCCTGGTTGGCGGTGTGCCGGCTCTCGAGCATCTGGGTGAGCGTGATAGGGGTGACGATGACGGCCGGCCCCTCGCTCACGCTGCGCGCGCGGCGCTGGAACAGGCCGTAGGCGTTAGCGTCGTAGAGGTCCACGCTCACCGGCGGCGCGGCTTGCGGGCCGTGGCTGCCGGCCAGCTCCTGATAGCCTATGGCGGCCGGGTCCAGCGCGCCGGTGCGGCGCAGCGCGGCATCCGCGCGCTGAGCGAACGCGACGCAGAAGGCCGGGTCCGGCTGCGGTCCGGCGCCGGCGGCTTGCCGCAGGCTGACGTATTGGGCAATGGCGCCGCCGGCTGCCGGCGCTGCGGGCCAGGTGGCCAACGCGGCAGTGCGCTGGGCCAGCGCATCCTGCAGGCAGCCCGGCGCCGCGTCCGGCAGGTGGCACTGCGCAGGCAGCGCCAGCAGCCAGGCGCGCTGGCTGGCCAGCAGGGCGTCCCGTCCAAAGATGGTGGCGACGCGCAACTGGGCCTGCAGCGCCTGCAGCATGGCGCGGTTCTGCGCGAGCGATTCAGGGGCGGCGCAGATGGCCGTCTCGGCGGCGGTGGAGGCTTCCAGGCAGCTTGCGCTGGCGTCGACGGCATCGGCGGTCTGGGGGGCGTTGCTGGCGTCGGGGACGTAGGGCGTGGCGTGGTGGATGGCGCAGGTTGAGAGAAGGCAAAGGCAAGCAAGCAAGGCCGTCTTTCTTGAAAAAAAGAAGCAAAAAACTTTTGTCAGTTTGGTGCGCTCGGTCGAAACTAGCGCGGCCCAACGGATAAAAGTTTTTTGGTTCTTTTTTTCAAAAAAGAACTGCTGTCTTGCTTCGCTCACGGGTGAAAAACCATGCTGCCATGCACCTCGGTAGTGGAAGCCCCCAGCTCCGGCGGGGGCGGAAACGGGCCGGCGTGGCTGATCGCGTCGCGCGCCGCCTGGTTGATCTCCGGCACGCCGCAGGAATCGATGGAGAAGCCGGCCAGCGCGCCGGAACGCGAGACCGAAACGTGGTAGCCCACTACGCAGGTGTTCCGCCTGTCCCATGCCAAAGCGGGCTGGTGCTTGGCCGCCAGCACGCGGGCACGCACCGCCGCCTCGAACCCCGCCAGCGTGCCGCGCGCATCCCCGCCGCCGCCGGAGGACGCCGCCACGTCCAGCCCCAACCCGCTGTCGGTGGCGGCACCGAAATGGCTGGCCGGGTGTGCGGCAGGTGCGGCACGGGTGGTGGCGCGTGGTGCAGTGGGCTGCACGGGCGGCGGCACGACCAGCCTGATCTCCGGCATCGGCACGGCCAGCGGCGGCGCCAGCAACGCGGGCCGGATACGCGGCGGCGGCGGCGGGCGCGGCTGAAGGATCAGTTGCGCGGGCAGCACGGCTGGCAGGATCGGCGGGATAACGCCAGTGGTGGTCAGCACCGCCAACAGCAGCACGTGCAGCCCGGCCACGCCGACCAGCGTCAGCACACGCTGCGTCCCGGTACTCTTCAGCGTGGCGGCGTAGGGCCGCACTACCAGCGACACTCAGCAGGCAGGCCCAGGCATGGTGGTGTCTTAGCCGGCGTGCGCGGTCATCACGGCGTTCTGCAACAGGTCGCGCACCACGGACGGTGCCTGCGGGTCCCACGAAGTGCGCGGTCCCACTGTCATTCCGCCATCGACGACGACGTGCGTGCCGGTGACAAAGGCCGAGGCGTCGCTGGCGAGGTAGAGGCACGCCTGGGCCACATGCTCCGCCACGCCGGCGATGCCCAGCGGCTGGGCATGCGGGGCTATGGCGCGCAGGCCGGCATTGGCCTGCGCGAGCGCGGCTTCGGACGGGCTGTAAGGGCTGAGCGCGGTGGTGAAGATGTCGGTCAGGATGAAGCCAGGGCAGATGGCGTTCACCCTGATGCCGTAGCGCGACAGCTCGGCCGCGGCGACCTTGCTGAGGTGCAGCACGCCGGCCTTGGCCACCGAGTAGCACAGCGGCGCCGCACCCGCCTGCAGGGCTGCGATGGACGCGGTGTTGACGATGGCGCCACCGCGCGCCTTCATGTGCGGCACGGCGTGGCGGATGCCCAGCGCCACGGAACGCAGCAGCAACGCCTGCGTCCTGTCCCACGCCTCGCCGGAGATGAACTCGATCGTCTCGGTAGCGCCCGACATGCCGGCGTTGTTGAACACGATGTCCAGCGTACCGAAGCGCGTGGCGGCCGCCTGCATGGCGGCGGCGATCTGCGCCTCGTCTGTCACGTCGCAGTGCTGGTACTGCACGTTGGCGCCGAGCCGGGATGCCAGCGCTGCCCCCTTGTCGTCCTGCACGTCGGCGATCAGCACGCGCGCGCCTTCTGCCGCGAACAGCTCCACCGTGGCCAGCCCGATGCCGGCGCAGCCGCCGGTGATCACCGCCACCTTGTTGCTCAATCCGGACATGCTGGTTCCTCGGACGCGGTTCACGCTGGCGGCAAGTTAGGGTGCGTACCCTAATGAGGTCAAGCGTTGGCCAGTTCGGCCGGCGTGGGCGCCGGCATGTAGGGGACGAACAGCGCCTCCACCTGCGCGCGGCCCCAGGCCAAGTGGTCCTTGCTCACGGTGTCCACGCCCTGCCGCGCGCCTACGTAGTCGATCCAGCTGCTGGCGACGATCCAGGCGTTGACGACGAGCGACTCGACCTGCGCCGGTGAGGCGGCGAGCAGGCCCTCGGCTGCCATGCCCTGCAGCATGCGGGCGATCTGGGCCTGGCCGCGCTGCGTGATGTCCGACAGGCGGGGCCGCAGCGACGGTGCGAGATGATAGGTGACGGCGGTGTAGAACAGGCGCCACTCCCACATCGTCTCGAACCAGCCGTCCAGGTATCGGCCGTGCTGGGCGGAGTGGAAGCCGGCCAAGGTGGCCGCCGCCGCCGCACGGTCCAACTCGCTGGCGAACCGGTCGAACAGCGCCTCGACAATCTGCTTCTTGCGCTGGAAATGGTAGTGCAGGTTGCCCTCGCTGATGCCAACTGCCTCGGCGATGTCAGACGTGGTGACCTTCTGCGGACCGCGCTCGTTGAACAGAATGCGGCAGGACTCGAGGATGCGGTCACGGGTGGGAAGCTTCGGCTCTCGTAGGGGCACCGGACTACTTATACCAACGGCCTTTAATGTTGACCTGTGAAGGAAGGCCAAGGGCTCTGCCC